>CAVYJC010000011.1:0-905986 GCA_963768715.1 uncultured Bacteroidota bacterium | reverse complement strand
ACTAGAAGACTAGAAGACTAGAAGACTAGAAGACTGTCGACGTCATTTTCCAGCCATCCGCTCTTTCATCTCCGGGGTTAGCTCCCAGAGTACGTTGACGATCTTCCATTCCCCGTTCCATTTGGCGAGATGGAGGTAGTCCGTCCAATCGGACATTACCACCTTGGCGGTCGCCACGTCGCCGTAGATGTCGAAAATGGTGACCTCTTTGAGCTGCTTCTCCGGTGGTGTCATCTTGCCGGCGCCACTCGCAGTGTTGTCTACAAGGGTCATTGCGCCCATCTGATTGAGTTCCTGCCTACCCCCTGGTCCTGGAAACACAGCCCTCTTTGCGAGCTCCGGGTGGACGGCCGCTTTCATGCGCTCCGCGTTGCCCTCATACCACCCTTCGGCGTAGTTGAGAGCCGTAGCGACGATCGCGTCACGATCAGCCTGTCGGTCATCCATCGATTGTGCATTTGTCCGCTGACCAGAACTCACCGCGAGAAGTGTGATTACCATGGCGGTGAGTCGCAAGACGGGACCTCGTGTGTTGAGCATAAGATGTCTGTTCATAGTCGTGAGCATGGAAGTGAAACCATTTCAGTTGAGACATTGGGAAATAGCTGCGCGCTAAGTACGTATAAGAAAGCGTCGACCGCTTGTTGCGTTCGACGTTTAGCGGCGGGCGTTTGACCGAACGTTCGGGAACGATGCGCTACCGTGGGAATTAAGGGAAGGCTCCACCTTCCTGTTCTGCGTAGAACGGGATTAGCCAAGGAAACCGACTTCAGCCACCGTCCAATGAGACTAACAATAGTCATCACCGCAATCTTGTCGCTTTTGCTCAGCGCGTGCGATAGCAACAACGCATCCCAGTGCGACACCGTGGTTATCGGCGTGGGACTTCCTCTGTCAGGCGGATCCGAGGGCACGGGTCAAAACGTTCTCCGAGCGCTGTCGCTGGCTGTAGATGATGCGAATGCGCAAGGCGGAGTCGACGGACGCGATGTCGAGCTCATGGTTCGAGACGATGGCTCCGGCGTTAGCCAATCTGTCGTTCGGTCGGGAGCTGAAGACTTCGCGTCCGACGAATGTGTCGTTGCCGTGGTAGGCCACCTTAACTCCAGCGCCACGCTCTGGGCACAGCAAGTCTACGATGACGAGCACATCGTGAACTTCACGCCGGCATCCACGGCTTCATCGATTGCTTCGAACTCCGAGTGGACCTTCAGAAACATCACGCACAACGGCTACAAAGGCCTTTTCCTTGCAGACTATGCCAAAGGGGAACTCGGATTGCGTCGTGTGGGCGTCATTTTCGACGACGATGCTTTCGGAACGGACCTCGAGACGTTCTTTGTGGACGAGGCGGATGAGATCGGGCTCAGAATCGTAGGTGATTCATCCTATTCGAGAACGCAAACCGAACCGGAAATTGAAGCGGTTATCGCAGCGTCGGTGACGAAAGATCTCGCCGCAGGTGCCGAAGCAATCTACGCTGCGGGCGTCCTCAACGAGGGCGTCATCGTGGTCAATGAGGTGCGTTCTCAAGCCGGAGCGGACATGCCGATTATCTGGAGCGGTTGGGAGGAGCCGCTTCTCATCGAGCAGGCCGGTGCAAACGCCGAGGGCGTGCTCGTGCCGATCCATCGCGTCTACGACGAATCGAACCCGGAGGTGTCTGCCTTTAAAAGTCGTTTCGAGAGCCGCTTCGGCCAACCCCCGGGAGCATTCGCACCGTTCGCTTACGATGCTTTTGGCATGATCGTCCGCGCGGCCAGAGAAGCGGGTACAGACCGCACCGCGATCCGTGATTATCTGGCTTCGATCGATACGGCAGACGAGGCTTATGCCGGACTCACCGGCCAGATATATTTCGACGAGGCCGGTGACCCGGCCGAACATTTTGTGTCAGCCCTCGTCGTCAGGAACGGTGAGTTCGTGCCGTTTGGAGACTAGGTCAGCGTTCGGCTCGCGGTGTCTCAGTCGAGTGCGTTTTGGCCTTACGAGACCGGCACTCGGTACATTGCAAAGTGACTTCGGACCTCGGACCCCTCCGTGCTCGAAGAACGAAAGCCTGGCGCTCGACGAACGACGCTCGCCCGTTCGGGGCATGCTCTCGACATTGGACCTCGGACCTCGGACCTCGGACTTCTTGATTCAGACGACCGTCCCGAACATTGTCCCGATCGCCGGCTGTGGCCGCCATAGCCAACACGCCCCAGAAAGTCACCCGAGCAGCGCCGACGGCCATCTTCGCGCCTCCGACTCGAGCGGCAACAGCGCCCAGGACCGCCAGGCAAACGAGCGACCCGGCAGCCACGATCGGGATGATCAACGCCGGGCGGACTGAATACGGCCAGAAGCACCGCCAGACCTGCTCCGACGGCAAACGTGGCCGCTGATGCCAATGCTGCCTGGATGGGGCGCGCGCTGTGCATTTCACTGAGCCCGAGTTCGTCACGAGCATGGGCTCCGAGAGCATCCTTCGCCATGAGTTGCTCGGCAACCTGCTTTGCGATATCCGGGCTCGAGTCCCCTGGCTTCGTAGATGGACGCAAGCTCACGGCGTTCAAACGGTTCGTTGGATTCAAGCTCAAGACGCTCGCGCGCGAGATCCGCTTTCTCTGTGTCTGCCTGGGAACTGACCGAAACGTATTCGCCCGCGGCCATCGACATCGCGCCTGCTACCAGACCGGCCATGCCGGCAATGAGAATGTCGGCCTGCGCCGCGTTTGCAGCGGCCACGCCAACCACGAGGCTCGCCGTCGACACGATGCCATCGTTTGCGCCGAGGACGGCAGCGCGAAGCCATCCGATGCGTTCGGCGAAGTGGCGTTCGGAATGTCCTGGCATACTCGACTCCGTATTGAAGATTTCGGGGTTCGATGTTCGACATCGAAAGCCGACCTATTTGTCGGGCTCCTCCTCTTCCGCGTCACTCGGGGGCTGGTCTAACAACTCATGGGCTTGATCGAGATCCGTCACTACATCCCATGCAATTGTATCGACGCGGTCTCGACCGTCGAATCGAAACCAGTGGTCTTCGCCCTTTGCGGCAGCACCCAATCTGAATCGCTCGTCCGGGTGCAAGTCATCAGTTCGGACTTTATCCGGCGGGGTATGTTCGCCCGAGGAGGTCGTGTAGCCTTCCGGTCGGCACCGGCCAATTTCGACTACAAATCCGCCTCCCCACTTGTCGAAGCGGAAGGTGAGCAGGTCGATTTGATCCGGGCCGATCCTTCGAAAGTGGGGAAACGTGCCCGTGTAACCCTGCTCTTTGAGAACCGGGACGACGACGCGTCGAAGCGCCTCAGTCATATCATCGCGAGAAGCCATCCAAGGAAAGGTAGACGCTGGCGACGTCAAGAACCTTTTGCGGCGCTATTTCCTACATCCTAATTCCGGATTTCCAATTCCGGAATCGGAATCATTGCCTGGAGCACGTAAGCGAAGACTTTGATCGCTCACACCCTAATGATAAGGGAAGGCCTGCTGAACCGCATCCAGATCGAGCCCCGAAGCGGCGACGGGGCCATCCGGGAGTGACTTCGATCTCGAATTTGCCGACCGAGCCGGGTGCGTCCGGAAGCCGCCCCTCGGCGAGCGCGCGAAGAAGCGGGAGGGGATCGAAATCGAACGTGACGACACGCGCCGTCTCATCCACCATGGTCTCCAGAACGGCGCATTCGAATTCGAGCACTTTTGCAAGTTGCGGTACGCGCAGATCCAGGTCGCGCAGATAGACGGCAAACTCCCGCGCTTCCGCCGAGGCGAAGAGTTCAGGCGGAGATTTTGACCAGAAATCGGCCAGGACGACTCGGAAGACGTCCGGACCAAGCGCGAGCATCATGAGGCGGGAGGTCAATCGCAGGACGCCAACCACCATCGATGCCCTGAACTCGCAGATCATCTTGTTGATGATCTCGATACCGGGATCCTCAGACAGCTCGCGCGTCATGAGATCTTCCTCCGAGCCGGGTCGGCCGATGACGAGCCCGCCGAGCGCGCGCTCCCAGGTGGCCGAAACGGTGCCGGGTTGCGACAAGTCCCGTGACGAACCGGGCCGCAAGGTATCGGCGTTCACCGGACGACTCACGCGGGGCGGCGTCTCGGGAGCCGTACTGCGAATATCCCAGAGGTCGTGCAGCCGCTCGACCTGCGCCAGAATCACGTCATCTCCAACCGACGAAACGAACGATGGAAAGATTTCGAAGATGATCGCTTTCAAGTTCGGCAGGGAAGCCACGACGTCCTTTGCAATATCGAAGAGGGGATCCGGGATGGCGCCGGAATGCGCGTCTAGCCAGAATCCATCCATTTCCATACCGCCCGCGAGGTGGATCTCCCAGACGCGATCGAGGGGAAGCTGGGAGAGAAAGTCCCCGACAGGTTGGCGACCGTTGAGGGCGTTGCAAAAGATGTTGTGGAGGTCGAGAAGGAGTCCGCAATCGGCGCCTTCCACGACGGATGCGACGAAGCCCCCATCCGGTAGCTCGTCGGGGCGAGGCCGGAGGTAGTTGACCCCCGTCTCGACGGCCACGGGCACCGGCAGGGATTCCTGGAGATCCTGAATGGAGCGGACCACGATTTCGACACCCTCAAGAGTTTGGCGCGGCGGCAGGAAAAATCCCGTCGCGAACTCCGGCGTCTTGTTGAAGCTCAGATGGTCGCTGATGTAGGGCGAGTCGAAGCGTTCGATGATCTTTCGCAGCAGTTTCAACTGCGCAGGGTCGGGCCGTACCGAGCCGCCGACGGGCGTCCCGATGCTATGGACCAGTTTGCGCCCAGGGAGAGCGGCGAGATGGTCCAGGGTGCCGTCGGCGATCCGGTACGGATTCTTGGGATCCGAGGTCGGAAGCCAAGTTGTTTGCGGTTCGACCTCCACGACGTCGAACACCGAGGCGTGCCGTCGGATTAGCGGCTCAACGACGGACGAATACGTGATCCCGACACCGAGGCTCGGCAGTTCGTCCGCCGCGCTGAACCGGCTGGACTTTTCAGCCAAGGACCTTGGCGTCGTTGCCCAACAGGAAATTCAACTCCTGATCGAAGAAGATGTCAAAACCCGAGCAGCAGCTTCCGCAGCCGAGGCGGTCAACGATGCTGGCTACTGACTTCTGAACGAGTTCCAGGTTGTAACCAACCTTGCCGGGGAGCTTCGCACTCACCGGATTGACTGCCGGCGCATCGGCCCTGCTGATCGCGCTGATCTTGGCGCGTTCATCGATAACGAACTCCCTTTCCAGCATGAATCCGCAGTTGACCCCCGAGAAGCACTGCGGGTGGCCGAGTCGATCCATAAGGTTTGCGATGCCTTTGTTCAGCGAATCCAGGTTGTAGGCGACTTTTGCGGGGATGCTGACACGCACGGTGGGGCTCGTCTCTTTTCTCTCGAGATTAATCATGGTGGAACACTCCTTTCTGAAGGTTTGAATTGATGTAACGCTGTGTTAAGTGGTGGGATTGAGGATAATAGACAGTCACCGTCTGCTGGAGCGTCTCAGCGGCGTCCGTCATGGAGTCTCTTCTTCACCGACGGGTTCTTTGTCGGTACCCACGGATCCCCACTTGAGACTCGTGTTAAATTTCACGTGTACGGGGGCTTCATTTCTCAGCGTATCGAGGAGTGCCACGAGTTCCGATTCGTGGAAATAGATGTTGAGAACACCATTCGACCCCTGCACATTGGCCGGAAGAGGTGCGCCGTCCTTGATGATCCCAACGTACCCGATGTATTTCCCCGTCGGCTCGTAGAAGTAGACAAAACCGACTTGGTTGCCGCCGGCTCCAGAGTATCCCGATATGAGCAGTACTCGATACGAACCGACTTCGTGTGTTACGACCATGATTCTTCTCCCTTAGGTTTGCGAATTCTCGTCCCGCGTGTCTCAAAACCATACATCGGTGAACATAGCCGCGATGCGTCTTTCGGAGTGTCTCAACGGCGTCTCTTTCGTTTCCGGATAATCACGTGGACGGCAATCGTCCCCTGGAAGTGGCGCAGAAAGATGCAGTGCGAGGGCAGCCGTACCCCCGTCTGCGCTTGATTAGGAAGCGGCCTTTGTCTGTTGTTGGAGGCCGTCGCCTTTGAATCGTCCTGGACCGAAGTGGTGGACGACCGGCACGTCTCCATTTTGGATTCTTGCCAGAACCGCTTGTGTCTTGGGTCCGGGGCCGACGCCCAATTCACTGTCCAATGCGTCCACACACCGAAAATACTGGCGCAGTGCGTTGGTTCTGTCGCCGGTCTTGAGGTAGACCCGCATGAGGCGCCGGTGTGTGCGCTCGTGAGCGGGATCAGATGCGAGGAGACGTTCGGCAAGCCGGAGAACGTCGTCATATCCACCATCCTGTTCGTGGAAGCCGGCGAGCCTGTCGAGCATGGCGAGATAGTGCCGGTGAAGCCGATCCCTTTCTGTCACGCACCAGTCCTGGCTCCAGTTGGCGAGAAGACAGTCCGTGTACAGACGGACCGCCTTGTCGATAGCTGTGATGTGTGGGCGAAGCTCGAACGAATCCGCTTTCCGGGAGAGGCGATACGCCGCTTCGAACTCGGCGACGTCGAACCAGAGCTGATCGACAGGTCGAAGCTCGACCCATTCGTCGTCGGTGACGAGCATATTGCTCAGTCCGGGTCGATCGCCGATCGCCGCTCGAAGACGCCAAAGGGCGTTTCGCAGATACTTGCGCGAGTTGGAGGTTGTGCACAAGTTTCCCCAGAGGACGCTTGCGAGGCTCGTCCTTGGCTGCGGGTGCTCGTGATGGAGGAGCAAGTAGCAGAATAGCTCCTGAACCTTCGTCGATTCGAATCCGAGGCATTGGATCTGATCCGTACCGGATGCTCAGCTTGCCGAATAGATGGACCTGCAGCTTCTTCATGGCGCGAATTCGTTCGAGCTTACGCCACACGGCGCATGTCGGAGGCATGCACGGAAATTCCTCAGACCATCGAATGGCCTGGACTTGAACACCTCTCGGATGTCGCCGCGTCGACTCACGAGACGTTCAGTTTTCCAAGCGCCGGGACGAGGTGGGACTCGTCGGCCCGCGCCCGTGTTAACGGAAGCTTATGGGGTGGGATTTCTATGTAATAAACGCGCAAAGCAGATGCAAATCAGATCAGCTATCGACCGACAAACCTCGCGTAAAGCGAATCGAATGCTCGTCTGACGTCGCTCTCATGCAAGTAAATGTTGAGCTCCGTTCTGGTCGATGCAATTTCCACGAGGTTGATTCGCTGCACCGCGAGCTGCTGGAGTAATTCGTAGATCAGTCCGGGCGTATCGCCGTAGCGCTGGTTGAACCGAACGCCCAGTCCCGACACCTGGTCGTGCCGGCCGACCGGCGAGACCGGCATCTGATCCAAAACGTACGCCATGTACGTCCGGTCGAAGATCGTCGTGATCTCAGCGGTACCTTCCGTGAACGTTATGTAGGCGCCCTCGTTGCCGAGGTGCCCATAAACGGCCTGCAGGGCCGATTGGATCGCATCGACCTTTGGAAACGACAGCACGCAGAGATTGGCGTGGAGGTTGATCCGATCGACACGAAAAGTCTTCACGGCCTCAGGCTCATCCGTCAGCTCATTTTGAAGGCGGGAGAGAGCCATGGAAATGGCTGATGTTTGAACCGCCTTTCTGATCTGTGCCTCAATCATGGGGCGAATGAATCTCGCTACCTGGGCGAGGTTCAAAAGCCGGTGATAGAGGCCGAAACGGAAGAATGCGTTGTCCTCGACCAACTCGGTTACTGCTTCGGAGATTGTGGTCATGAAGTTGGGGTTTGGGAAACCGGTCCGGTCTTTAGACCTGACAGGTTTTAAAACCGGTCAGGTCTAAAGACCTGTACACTGGGATTCGTCATTCCTTCACGGAAGTCCAAAACCAGCTTTGAACCCATTGGTCCATGGCTGGTAGTGTTACAATTGTAACATATTACAGCGCGTATAACAAAGTTCTAATCAGAAAATAGACCCGCGGAATACCCCGTCGTTTCTTCCCGGACCTAACAAGGGAGGATGTGATGAGGATTGCGGTTATCGGCAAGGGCAGGATGGGTTCAGCCGTCATTGAGGCGGCGAGTACGGCTGGGTGGGAAGTCAGCAGACAGTTCGATAGGGAACGGCCGTTTTCTGCCATAGAAAGTCGATCGGGATTGGCAGGTGCGACAGCGGTCGTGGATTTCTCTTCGGATATCGTTCTCGAAGATCATCTGCAGCGCTGCGTGGAGTTGGGTGTTCCACTCGTGGTTGGGACGACGGGGAAAGGCGTCCAACTCGATTGGATGCGTACTTACGTGGAGACGAACGGAGGTGCTGTCCTTTACAGTCCCAACTTCTCGATCGGTGTGGCGATTTTGCGTCGCGCGTTGCGGATTTCACTCGCGCTGGCCGCCCATCTCGAGGATTTTGATGTTTCCGTGCACGAGGTTCATCACGCTGCCAAACGCGATCGGCCGAGTGGGACTGCCCATCTTCTCGTCGAGGACATACGGCAAGCGCTCCCGTGGAAGTACTCGATGTCCGATGAACTCTCGGACATTTTCGATCTGCCGGAAGGCCCGGACGTATCGTCATCGCGAGTCGGGCGCGTGTTCGGAGAGCATACCGTTCGCTTGGAAGCGCCCGACGACCAGATCCTACTGCACCACGCGGCCCACTCCCGTCGTGGGTTTGCCATGGGCGCCCTGCAGGCAGCGAGGTGGCTCCTGGGACGTACCGGCTTCTTCACCATGGATGACATGGTCGACGATTGGACCGGCCGGCCATCCAGCCAGATTGCAAACTACATAGAGGCATAGATCATGAATACACCACTCTTTCGCGGGACCGCGACCGCCCTCGTCACCCCGTTCGGTTTGGACGGATCCTTCGACGAGACCGCCTTTCGCCGGCTGATCCGCTACCAGCTCGATGCGGGCATCGACGCCCTGGTCGTCCTGGGAACAACCGGTGAAAATCCCACCATCGCGGATGAGGAGCGCGACCGGATCGTCGACGTTGCTGTTGAAACCGCTGCGGGCGATGCGCCGGTGATCATCGGAACCGGAACGAACGACACGGCGACGTCTGTTCGTTACTCTCGAAGGGCTCAGAATGCGGGTGCAGACGGCCTCTTGGTCGTAGGACCGTACTACAACCGACCATCGCAACGGGGATTCATCGCGCATGTTCAGGAGATTGCGACGGCAGCGACTTGCCCAATTATCCTCTACAACGTACCCGGGCGGACCGGATTTCGCGCCGAGGTCGACACGGTGCTCCAGCTGGCCGCGGATGTACCGTCGGTCGTCGGGGTGAAGGAGGCGTCGGGCGATCTGGCTCACATCTCGAACATCCTGCGGATGCGTCCCGATGGCTTCTCGGTCTATTCGGGAGACGACGAGCTGACTCTCGCATTGCTGGCGCTTGGCGCTGATGGGGTCGTGTCCGTGATCAGCAATGCTCTTCCGGATCGATTCGGGGATCTCGTCCGCGCCGGCCTTGCAGGAGACTTCGACTTGGCGCGCCGGATTCACTTTGATCTGCTGCCGGTCCAGCGGGCGTGCTTCGCTGTGACCAATCCCGTGCCCATCAAAGCGATGCTGTCGCATCTCGGTATGATGACCGATCGCGTACGACTGCCCTTGCTTCCCCTCGATGAAGTCGGAACGGGCGCGCGTGCTGGAACCGCTCGATCGGTTGAGGATACTGGCTGCATGAACGAACCGACGACGGGCACGATTACAGAAAATGAGATCCAGTCGCTCCGGGCAGAGGTGGAGGGATTGGAGGCTCGCGACCAAAGCGGGATGGATTCCGGCGACGCCCGGCGGTTAATCGACCGTTTCCTGGATGCGTTGGAGTCGGGTGGCATTCGTGCGGCCTCACCGACCCTGGATCGAAAGTGGCGGGTGCATCAGTGGGTCAAGAGCGGGATTCTGGCCGCGTTTCGTTTTGGAAGCATCACTTCTTTCGGCCATGGCGACCTTTCCTTCGTTGACGTCGACACACTACCACCCAGGAAGTTTGGACAAAGGAAGTCGCATCCGAATCGTCCCCGGCGGCACGGCCGTTCGCCGAGGCGCCCACCTCGGGGATGGGACGATCTGTATGCCGCCGGCCTACGTGAATGTCGGAGCGTTCGTTGGGGAACGCACCATGGTCGATTCGCACGCACTTGTCGGAAGCTGTGCACAAATAGGCGCGCGGGTCCATCTATCCGCCGCGACGCAGATCGGGGGTGTCCTGGAGCCGGTAGGGGCGCTTCCCGTGATCGTCGAGGATGACGTCTTCGTGGGCGGAGGATGCGGGATCTACGAAGGGTGCATTGTGCAGCCGCGGAGCGGTGCTGGCGCCGGGCGTCATTCTGAGTCGTTCGACGCCGGTATTCGATCTGGTGAACGAGCGTATCCTTCGCGCCGAGAGTGAAAATCCACTTGAGATTCCGGAAGGCGCCGTGGTGGTGCCCGGGTCGCGTCCGGCCTCATCGTCGTTTGCCCGAACAAACGGCATTTCGCTTTACGCGCCGGTGATTGTCAAGTATCGAGACGCGAGAACGGATGCGGCGACAGCGCTTGAACAATCCCTTCGCGACCTGAACTAGCCGTCGACGCAACAGTTCTTGAAAGGACCTGAGAGAACAGATGCGCCAGCCCCCACCTGCTACCAATTACTTAATTATTAATCCTTAATTCTTAATTACTTACAGCCTGTCCACATAATTCACCGGCGCATGATCCGCCAGCCTCTTGGCAGGCGAAAGCATGAGCTTGAGCCAGGCGACTGGGTTCAGGCTGAAACGCAGGCTGCGTTCGACGACGCGCGTGAGCTCGCCCCCGTGGCGAAAACCAAGCATTTCGGGAGGGACCATCGTGACCAGGTCCCAATCGTCGACAATGCGAAAGGTCGGGATGCCTTCCAATGACTTAACAAAGCGGCTGTTGCCTACGCGAGGGCACCCGAACGTATAAAGCGCCTTTGGGGCTCGCCGCGATGCCGCCAGCGTGGCCAATGCGCCGCCGAGACTGTGCCCGGTGAAGAAGATGGGACATGACAGGTCCGCCAAGGCCTCTTCGATTTCCGGCCAGACGGAGTCGAGGGCCAGGCGGAATCCTTCATGTACAGCGACGTCGTCGCTCACGAGTGCTTCGACGCCCATTTGGAGATCCGTAACGAAATCCTTGAGCGTCTGCTCGGTCCCCCGAAACACGAGTGCGGCAAACACAGGGTCTTCCACGCGGCGGACGAGCATGGCCTGCGTCTCCGTTTCGGGCGAGCGGAAGAACGACAGCTGTCGAAATCCCACCGACTCGAGTATCTCTCGCCGTGTCGGCCTGGGGGGCGGATCCTCTTCCTCAATGTCGTGGCGGTAGACCAGACGGCTAAGCTCGGCCAGCCACAAAGCATTCGCCGAGCTGAAATCATCCGCTGTCGGATCGAACGGGGGAAACGGTCGTCGCGAGAAGTAGTCCGTCGCGTCTCCCGGAGAAAGGAGCGAGTTCCAGGACGTCGGCGATCTCATCTGGTATCCCGTGTGTCGTCTTCCCATTCGGGCTCCGGGCGTCCTTGCCAGATCCAGACGATGTAGTCGACGAGCGGCGGCTCGGCGCCCAGCTCCCGGAGACGACGATTTATCTGGCCCCGGTGATAGGCGCTGTGCATCGCTACCTGGAACAGCGTCTGGCCGAGCATGGTTGGCTCGGGCTCCCGATCGATGAGCCTGGTGATGTACTTCGCCCATGGGACGACGGCGGCTCGTTCCAGATCCGAATCTTCCAGACTTGTCAGGAAGACAGTCGCTTCCTCGTAGAATGGACGCGCGTTGGAGCGAATGTCTTCCAGCGTTGAGAATTGACTCGCGTCCGGGGGCATCACATTCCTTCCGGCCCAGTAGTTCATAAAAGCCTGCTGCGTGGCGTGAAGGTGATGGGCGACCCTGTGCAGGAATTCGTCGGACAGGTCGGGGTCGAGGTCTCCGACAGCTCTCCAGACTTCGCCGTCGGCCCATTCCATGTGCGTATAGAAATCACGAATAAGTTCGACTGAGTACATGGACGCCTGAGTTAGATAGTGACCCCCGATCCTGATTCGATTCTATGCGGGCGTAAGTTTCCCGTTCACGGCAGTGGGGTGGCAAGGTAGCTATTGGAGTACTTTGAGGAAACGGAGGACGGCCTCGTTGAAGAGTTCGGGCGCTTCCATGTTCACGTGATGACTGGCGCCTTCGATGACAACTCGTTTGGCGCCAGGGATGCCCGCAAGGAGTGAGTCGGAAGCCGCCTGGATGCTCGAAATGTCACGATCGCCGACGACGATGAGCGTCGGAACGTTGATCGACTCAATCCGATCGGCGGATGCTACGGAATCCCATCGAACCAGCGACATCGAGTGCAGCCAGTTTCCGAAGTTATCTCGTACCATCGTTGCCATCTTGCGCTGAACCTCTGGGTCCTCTTTGGCGGGGTGGAAGACCGGCAGTTGCAGTGTGAGTGCCACCGTCGAATCGATTGCCCCTCGTCGGAACGTCCTGATCACGTTGATCATCTTCTCCATCGTCCCCTCCGGATCCTCCGTCTTGATCCCACGGAGGGGAGCACTGGCGAGAATCAGGGCATCGACAGCCTCGGGATGGTCCATCGTGAAATCGATTGCGACCATGGAGCCGAGGGATAGACCAAGAAGGTACACAGGACCCACATCGAGCTGACGAAGCAGCCCGTCGAGGTCATCGACGTACGAGAACGGCTCATCCGGCGTCGGAGACCCTTCGAATCCTCGAAGATCGACACGGATCACCTTGTACCTTTGCGCAAAAACTGGGACCTGATCGTCCCACATTCGCCGGTCCACGAATCCGCCATGTATCAGCACGAGCGGATGTCCTTCGCCCGTCACGTCGTACTTGAGGGTCGTGCCCTTGACCGCGGCTTCGGCGAACCGTGTGGTCGGTACCGGCGGTTCGGAGTGACAACCGAGCATTGACCCCGCGATGACGAGGCCGACCAGATACGAACCTATGAGACGAGACATGGGCAGATCGGCGTTGTTGGGGAAACCGGTCCGGTCTTTAGACCTGACAGGTTTTAAAACCAGTCAGGTCTAAAGACCTGTACACTGGTGTTCATCATTCCTTCATAATCTTAAATCCACCGTCGGACTCGACGTTCGATGTGCTTCTCAGTCTGTCCGTTCGATATTTTGACCCGAAGCTCGAAGCAGATGCGTCTTCCCGTCCGCCTCACGCAACCGAACTACGGCCTCGACTTTGACACCGGGTCCCCATTTCGGACCGTCCCGGGCGACGCGCTCCAACTGATAAGACACTTCCTCGGACGAACTCTCATCGACCAGGGCAGCATCCCAAATTTCGTCATCCTTGACCACCCACGCGGCATCGACCGTGAGTCCGTCGGGAAGCGCTGAGGAATCCGCCGAGAAGACCCAGAATATGGCCGTCAAGGGCTTACCGTCAGGAGGGGATATCGGCATGAAATCCCGCCACATGTAGGTCCGAAGGGCGAGTTCATGGCCGTCGACGATTACCGTCTCCGGAGTAGCACGCAGCTCGCCGGACGACATCGTCCGCGGAACGTGGTCGCTACCGAAAACCGAACAGCCCGCGAAAAAGATTCCGAGCATCAGAAGCTGAGGTAGGGATCGCATGGCCTCCTCCGGCCGGGTGTCTCGTTGCTGACCCAACGCTATACACGAGGTAAACGTCGGCGGGCCGCACGAGATTCAGGCAGATCGACATGACCGGCGGTAAACGGGTCACCGGCGGCTCATTGCGTCGATTGAAGCTCCGACATCTCGGCTTCGAGTGCCTGGATCCGTGCCTGCTGCTCTTTAATGGCTTCCACGAGCAATGGCACGAGTTTCCCGTATGCCAGGCTCAATGAGCCGCTGTCGTCTTCGGACACGACCTCCGGCACGATCTCTCTCACTTCCTGAGCGAGGAATCCTAGCTGCGGCCCGTCTTCAAACGTCTTTTCGGGGTACGCCTCCCGATTCCAGTAGTAGCGCACGCCACGCAGTTTCGAAACCGTTTCGAGTGCATTCGGGAGGTCGGTAACGCCTCGCTTGTAGCGTGCATCCGACGTTTCCGTCAAGCTGACCGCTTTGATATCTCCGTTGACATCCAGTTCGACGGATGGCGACGCCGTGCCAACGCCCACGCGGACCGGGGTTCCGACAACATTTCCCATGTTCTTGAGATAGAGGATGGGCTCGTCGTGGAAGCGAAGGCCGAGTTCCATATCGGCCCCGCCGAAGTTCTGATAGGGCGCCTTGATCCACGCAAGATTCGTTGGCGTGTCGGACGGCAGCGTCGCCTGCGTGAAGCGAATTCCATCGTAGTTAGGCGCAGTAATGCTGCCTTCGTTGCGAAGCTCGAGCTGAAAGCCCTGTTTCTGAGCCCGTCTCGTCACAGAGACCGTGCCCCTCGGGTAGGCGGTCTGGATGCCGACACCTCCTTTGGCGCGCACGAGGAATTGGTCTTCGCCCGTCGACGTGAATTCGCCGACCGTAGAATCAGCCCACACGAACGTTCCCGCATGGTCCGCGACGCCGCGATAGCCCGCGGCGAAACTGAGCCGGCCATTCGCACGATTGAGATATCCACCCGGGATCGTCGAATACGTGCCGAATGCCTCATTGTCCTTGCCGCCGCCGACGGTTGCGTATGGATGGTCCGTTGGAACCGTACTGGTGGTTCTGTTCCCGCCAACCAGGTTGCCCCAGCCTCCACCGATGGTACCGTAGTTTCCATACGCGATGTGGAAGGTATTGAGCCCGCTCCTGTTTCCACCGCCTCCGACGGCCACGCCGACGACATTGTCGACCGCCAAAGAGATGCCGCCGATAACGTTGGCCGCGTCACTAGAACTGACGACCGGTCCCACCCGAAACCCACCCCCCAAACTCATGGCGTATGCCACCGCCCTCAGTGGCTCTCGCGGGGTCATCTCCGGGTCCGTTCCGACCCTGATGCCGACATAGTAGCCTATGTCGAAGGAAAGATTGTCCATCGGTGTGATGGAGCCTAGGTTAACATTGAAAACGCCATCGTTTACGGACACGTTCTGGTGCGTCTCCCTCCAATACGCGTCACCGTAGAAATCAAATTCGTGCAAGTAGAAGCTGAACGTGATGTCAACAGGGTCGTTCAAAGGATCGCCGAGATCATCGGTCAGGAAACCCTGAAACGCGATGGTCTGGTAGGGGGGACTCTGGGCGGCAAGGTCCGACAAAGACGTGAGGCCGAGAAAGCTACAAGCGAGGACGCCGAAAATGATTCGATCAGTCATGGGATTTCGGGCAGTTTTGGCCGTGAGATATCGCACGCAGGGCAGAAATCAAAGAATATGCTAGCCAGGGTCTAATGACAAGCCGGAGAGTGAGCAGCCTCGGGTTCACGGCCGGCGGATGCAGGCCTGAGCTTCTCCGCGCCGGTAACCAAGAGGTAACCGACAGATGACCTTTTCTGTTCGTCGGCTCAGACTCCGGTTGTCGATTCGGATGGGCGCCCGCCACGCTCGCGATCCGGATTCTTGTTGTAGGCCTCAGACCCACCCGGAGGAATACTCAGGGATTCCCAGACGGGCCCGCGGATTGATTTCGCGACGTAGACGATTTGTCCTATGTGATACGCCGTATGGGCCAGCGACCGATGCAATGCTGCATGTACCGGGAGAGCAACACCTCGGATTGTGATGAGTCGAACGAGATCGGAATCGGACAGCGTTTTGAGCGTCTCGAACAGCATCTCCCAGCCCTTCTCCCAGTGAGCTGTGAGTTTCTCACGAGACGGAGTCCGTGGCAGGAACTCGTTGTCTCGCTCCCGCCAGGATTTCTCCCCGTCAGTCGTCAAGAAGTCGGTAAACCGGGAAGCCAGGTTTCCGGCAATATGCCACGCGATCGTCGCGACAGAATTGGACTCGCCAGATCCTGCCACGGCCAGCTCCGATTCCGATAACTGAGCCATGGCGGACTCGCCGAGAGCCTTGTAGCGTCGATATTCCCCCTCTATTGAGCCAACGACATTTCTGGCTTTGTCCATGAGGCTTGAGGCGCAATTTGTTGTGGCCTAGCCGCAGCCACCTCGACGCCGGACTAGGTCAGGGACTCTCCCGCGGACCACGGACCCCGGACCCCGGACCCCGGACGCTACGGCTTAATATTCTGATTCAAATGCAGCACGTTGTTCGGATCGTACTTGCGCTTGATCGCCTTCAGGCGATCGAGGTTTTCGCCGTACACCGTCCCACGCGCCCTCCTTCTCTCCTCGGTCATGAAATTGATGTAGGCCCCTCCCGAGGCATACGGTTTGGTCGCATCGAAGAATTCGCGGGCCCAAGCGATCATCGCCTTATCTTCTGAGGCCTCTTCCCATCGGGCGTGGACGTTAAGGACGAACTCACCTCTCGATGCCTGTATGCCGTTGCGTCCGGCGCCACCTCCTCCGCTGCCCCTTTCGACGTGCGCAATGAAGATTTCGCGAATGCGGAGTCGGGAGGGTTTGCCTCTACTCGATCATCGTGTCGAGGGCGCCATCGCTTAGCTCGGTAAAGTTGTGGGATTTCCAGTAATTCCGGAATCCGCCTCGAGCAACGGATCGAACGCCTGTTGCCAGTCAGCGAACGGCACAGGACCCACATGCACCCCGTGCGGCGTCCCGAGCCTTTGAAGCGGCGCCAGCGCTCTCTGGCCGTCTTCTGCATTTCCGGAATGCAAAAAGCCGCCATGCACGACAACTTCGTTCCGTGAACGTCCTCCGGAGGAACGGTAGGGGCGGTGCCTTCCGCAACACGACCCAAACGGTCATTCTCTGCGGCGCACGTGGCTGCGAACTCACGGTATCTTTCAGCACCGCTTCAGCCTGGGCCAGTGGGTACACGATCAAACCCGCTGTGACTTCGGGTCCAACGGGATGGAGCTTGAATTCCCATCGCGTGATCACGCCAAAATTTCCTCCACCCCCACGAATCGCCCAGAAGAGATCCTGGTTCTCGTTCGCGCTTGCCTTGAGTTTTCGTCCATCGACCGTGACGACTTCCGCGGACACGACGTTGTCGATCGAAAATCCATACTTGCTCGTCAACCATCCCATGCCGCCTCCAAGCGTAAGGCCTGAAATGCCGGTGATCGAGTTGATATCCGACCGGTGTCGCTAATCCGTGCGCCTGAGCTGCCTTGTCGAAGTCTCCGAGTGTGGCACCGGGATCCACATAAGCACGGCGCGCCGCTCCGCGTCCACACTTAACTTCTCTCATGGTAGACAAGTCGATCATCAGCCCGTCGTCGCAAATCGAATTGCCGGCGATGTTGTGGCCAACACCACGGATCGAAATTTCCAGGTCATTCTCCTGTCCGAATGCCAGCGACAGCGCGACGTCGTCCGCGTTAGTGCACTGCACGATCAATGCCGGCCGCTTGTCGATCATGGCGTTCCAAATTGTTCGGACCTCGTCGTAGTCGCCGTCTGATGGAGTAATGACGCGGCCTTTCACGCCACTTTTCAACTCCTGGACCTTCTCTGCTGACAGATTAGCCATACTGCTTGCTCCTAATTGGTGAAAGTTGCTGAGAAGTTCGTCACAGCCTCCTCCGGGTCAGAGGGACGGCGAAACCAAGCGGCCGATCTTCCGGCCGGCGCAATCGTCTTCATCAGGCCGCGATCCTGATCAAAGGCGGGCATGTGACGGAATGTCTCACAAGTGGTTGCCGCTACCTGGGGTTCTCAGCAACTCAAGTAAGGGTGGATTTTGGTTCAATCAACGAATGTAAACATCCTTTCGACCGTTGACAAGGAAGTGGATCGGGGCCCGTGACCGGACTCGGCCGAGTGAGGGATTTGCGGGCCGCTAACAGGAGGTGGAGAAGGCGGCTCAGGCAGTTTGTTTCGGGGCTAACGCTCCACCAGTTCGACGCGCCGGTTTCGGTCTCTCCCGGATTCGGAAGCATTTGAGAAGACCGGAGCGAGAGGACCAACACCGTACGGTTCGAGTCTGGAGCGCTCGACTCCGAACTCCCTGGCGAGCGCGTCGACAACCGCACGAGCTCTGTCGGTTGAAAGCGCCTGATTGTAGGCGAACGTGCCCTTCGAGTCCGTATGGCCCACGACGAAGAAGGACCTATCCGTATTCGCTTTGAGGTAGGCGGCAATTTGCTCAAGGGCAGCGGTCGAAGCAGCTTGAAGCGTCGCTTTGTCGAAATCAAACAGGACCCCGTCGAGCACGACGCGTCCCTGCTCCTCGATCCCCGCTCCGATAGCTTCGGCATCGATGGCGACCAAGCCCGTTTCAGCCGATTCGACCTCAACGATATCGACGAGCGTTCCCACGGTCTGATCGCTGTACTGGTAGACTGAGATGGCAAGATAGATCCTCCCGGCAGCGCGATCCTTGGTGGCGACAATCGATCCGCGCCCTCCTGAGGTCGCCGAGCCGCTTGTCATCTCTCCGACGCGTCCCGGTTTAGTGAATGGATTGGCGTCGAAAAATACAGCCTGCCACCGCCTCGAGCCGACATCTCCGCTGCGAGCGCTCGCGTCGTGCAGTCCGGCGCCAAGAATCTCAAAGCCGGCCTTTTCTACTGCTTTCTTGTAGTTGAGATAGACTTCATTGTATGTCCGATCGCTTCCGTCCAGCGCATAGTATATCCGCGTCACCCGCCCCTCCGTGTCGATCCAGTTGTCGATCTGACGGTAACCTGTGACGGGGCCCGTTGCGACTCGATACGGGCGATAGTTGTCGACCTCGTACCACGGAATCGTTGAGCCCGGGTAGCGTGTGAGGGCGGGATGGTCGTGGCTGCCTTCTATATCCTGTCCCTCGGCAGGCCGGGGCAGGAAGATGACTGTGAGAACAAACAGTGTGAGTGCTCGCATCGAAATGAGGGTAAGGTGGCTAGTAGGCGACGTTCGAGGGGATCATGTCGCCGGCTGCGAATATCAACACTCGTCACCAGACGCGCAAATGCCGGCATTTACGAAGAGCGTGTTCTGATACCTTTGATGACGCAATTTCGCAAGATGAGCCGGTCTGTGATCAGATCTATATGTCCGAGAGGAGTGCCACGTACCTGAAGGTGCGACGCATTTCTCTGGTAGTCGTCGCCGATTCGAGCAGGTCAGACGAGGCTTCGTAACGCCGCTTTCACCCGGTAAAGCACCCCACAATATCCTTGCAGTCCAGTAGGTATTTCCCCCGCACCTGTCTATCTGTGCCGGGAGTATTGTTGGGCAGGCCCTGAAAAAGGGGCTCGGGACGCAATAGCGCTTGGCCGGGGTCACACAATGCAACCTGAGGCTCGAGGTGTTACCGATGGTCCCTTTATTGGTGATTCTGACGATCGTTGTGTTTGCGATCGTGGACATTGCGACGCGACTGACGATCCGGCATTTTCATGAAACGAAGCGTCGCCGGCAGCGCCAGGAGGCGCTCGATATCGGCCTTCGCCTCGACTACACCGACGAGGCAACCAGCCTTAAGCGGGTCGAAGTCGCCGAACCGAAAGCACGCATCCTCGCGGTGGACGATGAGGCCATCGTACTCGACAGCTTCCGGAAGATTCTCGTGCTGGCGGGCTATTCCGTCGATACCGTCGAGACCGGTCCCGAAGCGCTCGGACTCATCAGAAAACGTGATTACGACTTCGTGTTCACGGATCTGAAGATGCCGGACATGGATGGACTCGACGTCGTCAAGGCCGTGAAGCACATGCGGCCCGAAATCGACGTCGCGATGATCACCGGTTATGCGACGATTGAATCCGCTGTCGACGCCATGAAATACGGCGCCATGGATTACGTGCAGAAGCCGTTCACGGCCGACGAACTGGTGGAGTTCGTGGACAAGCTGGTGATTCGGCGTGAGGATCGTCTCGAACGTGAAGCGCGTCCCGAAGTACGTCTCGTGACGCCGTCAAGGGGCCTGTCACGATCCGAACACGACTTCAACGTGCCTGCGGGGATCTTCGTGGCGCCCGAGCACACCTGGATCAACATTCAGCCGGACGGAATGCTGCTTATTGGCGTGGATGACTTCGCCCAGAAACTTCTCGGCATCGTGGAAGGCGTAACCCTTCCGCATGTCGGCGCGGTACTGGGAAAGGGTGATTCGCTGTTCACGCTCCACCGGGGAGGCAGCGAACTGACATTCCCGTCTCCGGCAGGAGGCAAGGTTGCTTTTCTGAACGAGTCACTTGCGTCGCACCCGGAACGGGTGAATGAAAGTCCGTTCGAGGATGGATGGGTATGCGCGATCGATCCCGCGCATTTGCCGGAGGACCTCCAGGGCTTCCGCATTGGAGCCGATGCAATCGCCTGGTACGAAGACGAGATTGATCGATTCCGCAAGGCGGTTGAGGTGCTGCGCGAAAAATCAGGAGAGACCAAGAATGACGAAGACCGCATCAGGTGGCGCGCGTTCTCCCAAAGAAACGCGGAGAGGAGCCCTTCCACGAACAAAATGTCCTCCGTGGAGGGACAGGAGAAAACCCAATGAAGACAAGCTTGCTCTTGATCGCCGCCATCCTCGGAGTGGCAAGCTATACAATGCTACCCACCGGCGTGGCGCCCAGCGAGGATGAAACAAGGCTGCCGGGATTCGCCCAGGAGGCTGTGCAGGCTGTGGCACCGGACACGACCGGCAGCCCGGACGAATTTCGAATGCCTTCGTCGATAGGTGAAGTCGTCTTCCCACACTTGGAGCACATCGACGATTTCGGAATCGAATGCCAGGAGTGTCACCACGAGGTGAAGGCGACAGTCCTTCACACGCCTCATGATGACTACTTCAAGGACTTCTGGATCAAATGCAACATTTGCCATCGTGCTGGTGAAGCGCCCAGGGAAGGCGCCATCGCATGCTCCGAGTGTCACCACGACCGCCCGGCCGGCATAGCCGATCAGACGCTGAGTTCGAAAGTCGTAATTCACGAAAAGTGTTGGGAATGCCACGAGATCGGAACCGGTCCTGAAGCGAGTGGGGAGTGCTCCTTCTGCCACTCAGGCGAAAAGTCGCCCTATCAACCACCCGCATCCGACCGTTAGATCCGACTGCACGGATAATACCATGGACCGAAGGAACTTCTTGAAAATAGCGGGCACCGTGAGTGCCACGTTGGCGGGTGCGAAACAGGCTTCCGCCGGTTCGGGAGCGACCGACGAAAAAGAATTCGTCGGTGTGCTTACCGATACGACGCGTTGCATTGGGTGCCGGGCCTGCGAGGCGGCCTGTGCCGAAGCGCATGGCTTCCCCGTGCCCGACGTCGCAAATGACAATGCTCTGGAGATGGAGCGGTCGACGACGGAACAGTCGTGGACGGTCGTCAATCGCTATGAAACGGACGAGGGAGAGATCTTCGTCAAGAAGCAATGCATGCACTGCTGGCAGCCGTCTTGTGCATCTGCGTGTCTCACCAACGCAATGCTGAAGACGAAGGACGGGCCCGTTATTTGGGAGTCGGACAAATGCATGGGCTGCCGCTTCTGCATGGTTGCCTGTCCTTTTGACATTCCCAAGGCCGAATACGACGAGTGGAACCCGAAAATACAGAAGTGCAACATGTGCTGGGAGCGCCTCCAGGAGGGCAAGAGCCCGGCATGTGTAGAATCCTGCCCGACCGACGCACTGATGTTCGGGACGAAGCGAGAATTGATGGAGATCGCCCGCACGCGCATCTACAGTCACCCCGACAAGTACGTGCACCAGATTTACGGAGAGCACGAAGTCGGCGGGACGGGCTGGCTTTACCTCGCTGCTGTTCCGTTTGACCAGATCGGCTTCCGCACCGATCTCGGTACGACACCCTATCCGGAGTACACGAAGGAATTTCTCTATGCGGTACCCGTCGTGTTCTTTGGGGTGCCCTCGCTTCTGTACGGTTTGAGCGTGCTGGCCGATCGGAAGAATTCTATCGCGAAAGAGAGCGGGCCCAACCGTTCTCTTCAATTCAACAAGCAAGACGAAAGCGAGGAGGCACAGGATGGGCGTGTCTAATGCAACCCTGCCTACCGAGAAACGAGGCATCCGCTTCATCCTGGAAGAATTGAAGCCTCGCGGACCGTATCTGACGGTCTTCAACGTTATCTCGATTCCCGTAATCCTTGCTGGTCTCGTAATCCTCTATTTCCGATTCACGAGAGGCCTTGGCGCTGTCACGAACTTGTCTCAGGACTTCCCTTGGGGAATCTGGAAAGGATTCAACGTCGTGACGGGCGTGGCCTTTGCCGGGGGGGCCTATGTGATCACCTTCGTCGCGCATGTGATGGATGTGGAGAAGTACAAGCCGATCGTCCGCGTGACTGTACTCAATGGCCTTCTGGCGTACATGTTCTACGCCGGCGCGCTCATTCTTGAACTGGGAAGGCCGTGGAATATTCTCAATCCGATTATCGGCAATTCCTTCGGCTACAATTCGGTACTGTTTCTGGTCGCGTGGCACTTCCTGCTGTACATGATCACGGAGGCGATCGAATTCTCACCTGCCGTGGCGGAGTGGCTGAACAGGCCCAAGGCAAGGCGCGTCCTTTCGGCGATGACGCTCGGTGCGGTCATATTCGGCGTGACGCTTTCCTCGCTCCACCAGTCCGGGCTCGGCGCACTCTTCCTGCTGGCAAAATCAAAGATCCATCCGCTCTGGTACACCGAGTTTCTGCCGATACTCTTCTTCGTCTCGAGTATTTTCGCGGGCCTGTCAATGGTCATTCTTGAAGGCACGATCAGTCGACGTGTGTTCAAGGACCAACTGGCGGATACATCGCGCTCATTTGATGAGATCATCGTGGGTTTGGCCCGCGGCGCTGCCGTGACCATGTTCGCGTACTACTTCTTCAAACTGCTTGTCTTCCTGCATGAGGGTCAGTGGATCTATCTGGCGAGTTCCTGGGGAGCATGGTACATGTTCGAGGTGATCGGGCTCGTCCTCGTGCCGTGTTTCATGTTCGCCGTAGGTGCGAGGCAGCGAAACCTCGGGGTCATACGCTTTGCCGCCATCCTGACGATTGTCGGAATCATCGTAAACCGGCTGAACGTGACGATCATCGCTTTCAACTGGCGGGCACCCGTCCACTACTATCCGACCTGGATGGAGGTCGTCGTATCGCTGATGATCATCTTTGTCGAAATCTGGGTCTTCCGCTTCATGGTGACGCGGATGCCCGTTTACAAGCGCGGGGCGTTGTCCCCCACTCATTTCTAGAGAGGAATAAGTATAATGGAAACATATACTTATGTTAATCTGTTTGAAACGAAGGGGCTGGAGTATATCCTGCTCATCTGTTTTCTGATTCTCCTGGTCCTCTTCATCCGCTATCTGCGGGCCCCCACCGAGGATGCGTAATGGGTTCAAGAATCAGCTATAAGCTGATCGTTGCCGTTGCGGGTATCGCTACGATCACGATCGGATGCTACTCCTACCTGATCCTCGAGTCCTACCAAAGACGCGTAATCGGCGATCTCCAGGGCTACGCGCACCAGCTGACGGAGACAGTGAAAAGCAGCACGCGGTACGACATGATGCTGAACCGTCGTGCGTCGTTGCACCAGATCATCAACACAATCGGTCGACAAGAGTCGATAGATAAGGTCCGCATCTTCAACAAGGAAGGTGAGATCATTCTCTCTACGGACACAGCCGACATCGGTAGCTTTATCGACAAAAGAGGGGAGGCATGTTACGCGTGCCATGCAGCCGATCAGCCGCTGGAGAGTGTGCCCGTGAAGAATCGGACGAGGATCTTTTCGAACGACCAGGGTGAACGCGTTTTTGGAATCATCAGTCCGATTTACAACGAGTCGAGCTGCTGGGAAAGCAGTTGTCATGCGCATTCATCCGATCAGAAGGTGTTGGGCGTGCTTGACATCACCATGCCGCTTTCGGCTGTCGATGCAGAGCAGCGGGCAAGCCGCAGGCAGATTTTCCTGCTGACGTTCCTGGTGATCCTGGTAGTCAGTCTTCTGATCTATTGGCTCACCGGCCGGCTGGTACTTCGCCCGGTCAATAGGCTCATTCAGGCGACGCACCGGGTCGCGTCGGGAGACCTCGAGCACGAAATTCCAATACATCAGAAAGACGAGATCGGGAGGCTCGCCGAGTCGTTTAACGAGATGACCCGGAAGCTGGCCGAGGCGCAGCGGCAGCTGTTTCAGGCGGACAAGCTTGCCTCTGTCGGACGGCTCGCCGCTGGCGTCGCGCATGAGATCAACAATCCGCTTACCGGCGTACTCACATACAGCAGCTTTCTTCTGAGCCGGGCCGAGAACGACAGCGATTTGAAGGCGGATCTGGAAGTGATCGTCCGCGAAACGAAACGCTGCCGGGAGATCGTGAAGGGCTTGCTGGATTTCGCGCGTCAGTCAACTGCGGATAAGCGTTTCGTCCACCCCAACGAGATCATTCGTCAGGCCGCAGCGATCGTCCAGAATCAGCTTTCGATGCATCGAGCGGTTATCAATCTTGTACTTGATGATACGCTGCCGCAAATTCCGGCGGACGTTAACCAGCTCGAGCAGGTTTTCGTCAATCTCTTTGTCAACGCCGGCGATGCAATGATGGACGAAGGGGGTACGATAACAGTTCGCTCCACTCGTGCAAAGTCCGTCAACGGGAATGGTTCGACCGAAGCTGTGGAAATCACGGTATCCGATACCGGCTGCGGCATTTCCGAGAGCGATCTCGACAATATCTTCGATCCGTTCTTCACGACGAAAGGCCAGAAGGGCAATGGTCTCGGGCTCGCCATTGTCTGGGGAATCATCGAAGAGCACGGCGGTCGAATCGACGTGGAAACGGAGGTCGGCAAGGGTACGACCTTTCGTATTCGTCTTCCGGTTTTGGGTCAAATTCCGGCAGTAGTCTGACCGTAATCAACAATCATGCCTGGGAAGCCTGAGCATCGGATACTTGTAATCGACGACGAGCAGGTCGTTCTCGATGCATCTGCGCGACTTCTGTTCGCCGAGGGTTTCGATGTGGTCACGGCGCTCGACGCAGAGAGTGGGCTCGACTTGGCGAAGACGGCGGCGCCCGACCTTGCGTTGGTGGATCTGAAATTGCCGCGCTTGTCAGGACTCGACTTCATGGATGCGGTGCTCGAGCACGATCCGAGCCTCCATGTCATTCTCGCAACGGGCGTATCGACGGCCGACCAGGCAGTAGCCGCCTTGAACCACGGCGCTTTCGATTTCCTTCCGAAACCGTTCACTTACGAGGAACTCATGAGTCCGGTTCTTCGCGCCTATAGACATCAAGAGCTGCTCGAGCAAGGAGCTGCGTTGCGTTTGCCTCCGGCTGATCCTTCCCTGTTGTTCCTCGGACTTCAAGCATGGGCGCATCCGCAGGAGCATTCGTTGATCCGGCTTGGAGCCAGCGATCTCTTCCAGCGCACGGCGGGCAGTGTTCTCGAGATCGTGCTCCCGAGGGTCAACGCGGAGATTCGTCAGGGTGCGCCGCTTGCCCGCGTGCGCACGGCGGACGGGCGCTGGCACGTCGTGCTGGCGGCCGCCGGCGGGAGGGTCGTTGAGGCGAACGCCCAACTCGCCGATGCACCGCAACTGCTGAACAACGATCCGTTCGGAGAAGGGTGGATCGCGGAGCTGCAATGCCCCGAGTTTCACCGGGAGCTTCCGAACCTCCGTTCCCAGTGAGCGAAATCCCGCACCACTGCCCATTCCCGGGATCAGATATCCTCCGAAACTCATACTTTCAGCAGCGGTATCCTGAACTCTGATCCAAATCGACAGATTCTCATGCGAACGTCATCGCTTTTCGCCCGCCTCGGACTCGCCCTGTTTCTCTTCGTGGCTGCCGGCTGTACTCGAGGTTCGTCGAGCGATCACGTGCAAATCGCCGTGATTCCCAAGGGGACGACCCACCAATTCTGGAAAAGTATCCATGCCGGCGCCAACAAAGCGGCCAGCGAGTTGGGGGTCGAAGTAATCTGGCAGGGCCCTCAGCGTGAAGATGATCGACAGATGCAGATCCAGGTCGTCCAGAACTTCATCAGTCGTGGCATAAGCGCAATCGTTCTCGCGCCGCTAGATTCGCGGGCGCTGGTGCCACATGTGGAGGCCGCCGTAAAGCGCAATATACCGGTAGTCATCATCGACTCCGATCTCGACTCGGACGTGCAGTCGAGCTTTGTTGCGACGAACAACCGGGAGGGCGGTCGTATGTGCGCGCGCCGCCTGGCCGAAATCCTGGATGGAAAAGGCAAAGTCATCATGCTTCGGGTAATGGAAGGAGGGGCCAGCACCACCAATCGGGAAGAGGGCTTTCTCGAAGTGATCAAGGACTACCCGGAGATCGAGATGCTGGTGGACAACCAGTACGGTGGCGCCACGGTCGAGAAAGCGCTCCAGGTCTCCCAGAACCTTTTGAATCGCTTCGACCAAGTCGACGGTATTTTTACGGCGAACGAATCGACGACGCAGGGCATGCTTCGTGCACTGCAAACGGCCGGCCGGGCCGGATCGATCAAGTTCGTCGGCTTCGACTCGAATGAGACGCTCCTCGACGGTATGCGAGATGGACAGCTTCATGGTCTCGCCGTTCAGGATCCGTTCGACATGGGATACACGGGCGTCCACACTGCGGTTGCCGTGCTCCGCGGGGAGCCCTACGAGAAGCATGTCGACACGCGCATCATGATGATCACGCCTGAAAACATCGAGACGGAGGAGGCCCAGGAACTGCTCAATCCTGACCTTTCGACCTGGCTGAAATAGCGTAAAGGCCGCAGAACCCACAGCCCACCGTACGCATGACCCCGCTGCTGCAGCTCAAGAATATTCACAAAGTGTTTGGGCCGGTGCGGGCGCTGCGAGGCGTCGATCTCGATGTGTTTCCCGGCGAAGTACACGCACTGATCGGCGAGAATGGGGCCGGCAAGAGCACGCTGATGAAGATTCTCAGCGGTGCGAGTCAGCCGGATGAGGGACACATGTTCATCGACGGCCATCCCTATCATCCTTCGGATCCGCGAAGTGGCCGCGAGGCGGGGATCGGTATGATCTATCAGGAACTCACGATCGCCCCGCATTTGTCTGTGATGGCGAATATGACTCTCGGACTGGAGAGCGCACGACTCGGGTGGATTAGACCGAGAAAAGAGGACGTTCGTCAAACGCTCGACGCCTTGGGGCAGACGGGGATCGACCCCGACGCAACGGCCGGCAGTCTGAGCATCGGCAAGCAGCAGGTCGTCGAGATCGCTCGTGTTCTCTTGTCAAAAGCGCGCGTCGTCGTAATGGACGAGCCGACGAGTTCCCTTTCGGCGGCCGACACCCGGGCCCTGTTCGACGTTGTTCGGAGACTGAAGGAGACGGGCGTTGCCGTGATCTACATCAGTCATTTTCTCGAGGAGGTCGTCGAGATCGGCGACCGATACACGGTGTTGCGTGACGGTGAAACCACGGCGACCGGAACGCTTGAGGGACTCTCGATCGACGACCTGATACCTCCAATGATCGGTCGAAGTGTCGAAGAATTATATCCCTCGTCTTCGAGACAATTCGGCGAGCGGTTGATGGAGGCCGCCAACGTGAGCGGATTATTGGATACGCCCGATGCTGTTTCGTTCTTTGTTCGCCGCGGCGAGATTCTCGGCATCGCGGGGCTGGTCGGGGCCGGGAGATCCGAGACGCTGCGAACCCTCTTTGGACTTCGTCCTGGAGAAGACGGGACAGTGAGCATCGGTTCTCAAGGCGTCGTCAAGATTACCGCCATGTCTCCCAACCGGGCACTTGAAAGCGGCCTGAATCTGCTGAGCGAAAATCGTAAGGAAGAGGGGCTTGCCGTCGGTTTGTCGGTCCGCGCCAACCTGACGCTTTCGCGGCTTGGACGATACGCCAGACGTGGTTGGCTCGATCTCGCCACCGAACGTGGTCAGGCGCGGCACTGGGTGCAGATGCTGGGGGTTCGTTGCAGCTCTCCGGAGCAATCGGTGGACACACTATCCGGCGGCAATCAGCAAAAGTTGTGTCTTGCCCGTCTCCTCCACGACGACAGCGACGTGCTGTTGCTCGATGAGCCGACCCGGGGCATCGACATCGGCAGTAAAGCCGAGATGTATCGTTTGATTCATGAGGCCGCCGGTCAGGGGAAAGCGGTAGTCATGACCAGCTCATACCTGCCGGAACTATTCGGTGTTTGCGACACGCTCGCCGTGATGCATCGAGGAGTTCTGTCCGAACTGCGCCCCGTATCTGATTGGACCGAGGAGGAGGTGCTCCGATATGCCACCTCCGGTCGTCATGGTGGAGAGGAGTGATGGCAGAACCAAGTTCGCCTCCCAAAGCCGATGCAGCGAAGCGAGCTGCCGGTTCGCTCCGTCGCGCACTGTCCGACTTCGGTCCGTTCATCGGTTTTGCCTTCGTATTCCTGCTCTTTGCGATTCTCGGGCCCTCTTCGTTCACGTCCTTCTACAATTTGAAGACGATTCTGACACAGAGCGTCATCGTCGGAGTCGCAGCATTTGGCACGACGTACGTCATCATCTCCAAGGGCATTGATCTGAGCGTCGGATCACAAATCGCATTGGGAACGGTCGTCGTGGCCACGATCATGAATGAATTCGGCGGTGATACCAGCGCCGGAGTGCTCCTGGCGGCCGCCGCAGGGGGCATTCTCGTCTGCGGGTTTACGGGATTCATTAACGGCCTCCTGATTACGCGTTTCAAAATTGTCCCCTTCATCGTCACGCTGGGGACGATGCAGATTGCCCGCGGTGTGGCGAAATGGATCGCACTCGAGCAGACGGTTCCGACTCCCCCCAACTGGCTGAACAAGCTGATGCTGGTCGATCCGGAGCCGTCATGGCTGCTATTCGCACCTGGCATCTGGATTTGCGTGCTGGCGCTGATCGTGTCGGCGATCGTCCTCAAGTACACGATCCTTGGCCGGTACGTCTTCGCAATCGGGTCCAACGAGCAGACTGCCAGGCTGTGCGGTATTCGCGTCGACCGCTTCAAGGTCATCGTCTACTCACTCTGCGGACTGCTTACCGGCATCGCTGCCGTGATGCAGTACAGTTATCTGACAGTCGGTGATCCTACGTCCGCGGTTGGACTCGAACTCGACATTATCGCGGCCGTTGTCATCGGGGGAGGCTCCCTCAACGGGGGAGAGGGAAGCGCCGTAGGCTCCATTATCGGAGCACTCATCATGGCAGTACTGCGGAATGGATGCAACATGCTGGGCGTGCCCAACTTTGTTCAGGAGATCATCATCGGCGCGATCATCGTCGGTGCCGTCCTCATCGACCAGCAGAAGCACCGCGTTAAGGCAAGAAAGACGACGTAGGGACGAGGATGTCGAAGAGCCTGCCCCGAACGGACGAGCATTCACATTCGGCAGCTGTCTATTCGTTGATCGAGTTCGGTCAGTGCCTCGGACAGCGATCGGCTGTGTCAGGAGGCATGACAGTGCCACGGCCCCGCGAGTCTGGAGACCCCGGACCCCGGACCCCGGACGACGGACCACGGACGACGGACCACGGACGACGGACCACGGACGACGGACCCCAGACCCCAGACCCCGGACCACGGACCCCGGACGACGGACGACGGACCTAGAAAAACTTCCTCACCATCAGATCCGAAAACAGCGGCTCCTCGACGGTACAAGCCGCTTGCTGTCCGCCGTATAGTTTTGCGTCAACGTGACGCTTTGTGCCGGCAACCTCCAGATTGCAGACGGACTGCATTACACCGCCGTCCTTGTAGGTGATCGAATACAGTGCCGTTTCAGATTTCGGGAGAAACATAAACCTCGATTCACCGCGACGCAGGTTACCGAGATCGATCACCTCGTCGTTGATATTGAGCTGCACAGATGCGAGACCGTGGCCTTCGATGGAGATACGCGTCGTCGAATATCGCAGCCAGAACAAATTGAGGGCTAGTATGAAGCTGGCAGGGACCATCAGAAGCAGAATGGTCGTCTTGAGCTTCGAGCCGGTGCGATGTTTTCTACTCACAAGAATCCTCCGTTTTCGTGTGGCACTGAAAGGGTGGGCCTTCAGCGCCCGTTTGCCGTTGAGGTCGGCTTAAGAATAGAAAGGTACTAACCATTTGTAACAGAAACGATTGGGGCGAGGGTTGGCAATGGAGAATGGGAAAGTCATCGGCCAATGGGTAATTCGAGTCTGGTGGCGGTTCGTGCTGCTCACTCCTTTGCGGCAGGTACGACGGACGCTTTGGCGGCGCGCCCTGAAGTTCTGGAGTCGCGGTCGAATCGGTGATTCTTCAACAAAATTAGCCCACCGCCCACGAGTCCGGCCAGCGGCAGCACGGCATCTTCCATCACTCCGAAGAGGATCACGGCGCTCGATCCGATGATCGACCACAGTACCGGGATCAGAAGTACGACCCATGGTATTTTGGGCTTTCCCCAAAGAAGCAAGCCCATCGTGAGGATCGTGCCGGGACATGGCAGTCCGAACGTTGGCTGCTCCGGGTACCGATGACCTAGTACGATACCAAGGAGCGGATAAAGCACCAGGGCGTAGCACACCAGTATCCAGCCAATCACACCGTAGACGTTTCGGTCGATCGAAAAACGCAAACCGTCGCGCCTGAAGCCATAGATGAGGATCATGGCGCCCTCGAGAACGAACGCCCCGCCGAACCCTATCGCGGCCGGATTGATCCGTGCAAAGAACATCCAGTGGTAGACGACACCCATCCAGATCCACATCGCGCCAAGTATGGTCGCAATCGCGCGATCTGACCGAATCGAGGGACGGAGAGGAAGGGCTACGGCCAAAAGGGCCAACGCGACCCAGACAAGTTGTGCCGGCCAGACAGATTCGTTGTAGGCAACCAGCACATCGGAGAACTGATCGGGCGTGAACGGAGGATGCATCGGCTCGGCCGTCTCTTCAATGAATCGAACCCCGGTCAATTCACGATACTACCTGTTCTCCGTGACCGAAGCTGCGGGGGAAACCTCCATTTTCCGTTTTCTATCTTTGCCGGCATCCCATGACCGACCGGCGGCCATTCCATCTTATCTCACGGAGTCTTACAATTCGGAATCACCGTTCATCCAATCTGTGAGGCGCAACGTGGTCGAACAAGAATTCACGCGTGAGGCGTTTGAGGGCCAGCGAAGAGAGATCGAGTCCTTGAAGGCCGAGTTGGAGAAGGCTCATCAAACACTGGTCGAGGCGGAAAAAATGGCTTCGCTCGGCGAGTTAGCTGCCGGTATCGCGCACGAGATCCGCAATCCTCTCAACTTCGTGAACAGTTTTGCGGCGCTTAGCGAAGAATTGATGTTTGAGCTTGAAGAGGCCATTGAGAGCGATCAAGACTCGGGTGAGCTCATCAGTGATCTCAAGCGCAACGCTTCGGTGATCGTGCAACATGGCAAGCGGGCCGACCGGATTGTGGCGGCGCTCATGCAGCACGCGGGAGCAGGGTCAGGACGCCACGAATCGACCGATGTGAATGCGTTCGTCGACGAGTTCCTGAGAATCGCCTACCAGGGCCGGTCGTCACTCCATGAGGATTTTCGCTGCGAAGTCCATCGAGACTACCAAGACGATGTGGGCGAAATGCTGCTGAACCGCCATGAGATGGGACGCGTGCTGCTCAACGTAATTGGCAACGCGTTCGATGCGATGGAGGATCTTGCCGTAGCGAAGGGGCATGAGTACGAACCGCAAATGACATTGTCGACGCGTCGAGCCGACGGTTTCGTCGAAATCGGGGTTTCAGACAACGGTTCCGGCATTCCGGAGGAAATCGTTGACAGGATTTTCGAGCCGTTCTTTACGACCAAGCAGAAAGGGTCGGGTACGGGCCTGGGTCTTAGTGTTAGTCACGATATCGTGACGGGCGGTCATCAAGGCAGCCTGTCCGTCGACAGCCGAGAAGGCGAGGGAACCACAATCATTATCCGCCTCCCCATTCGTCAGAAACCCGACTGACCGACACCCGTTAGCTCGCCGCTTCAATTCTGTGCCAGGGCCTTCCAAACTCGAGCCGAAACTTCTGACTGTCTTGAGGGAGGGCTATCCCCCAGGCCAGTTGTGGAAGGATATCGTCTCCGGCGTAATCGTTGCGATCGTCGCGCTGCCGCTTGCTATCGCATTTGCCATTGCCTCGGGCGTCAAGCCGGAGCAAGGGCTGTACACGGCCATCGTCGGCGGGTTTCTGATTTCGGTCTTCAGCGGAAGCCGTGTACAGATCGGTGGACCGACCGGCGCCTTTATCGTCATCGTCTACGGGATAGTCCAGCAGTATGGTTTCGATGGATTGGCCGTCGCGACGGTTCTTGCCGGGATGTTGCTTATCGCGATGGGCGTCGCGAGACTTGGGGCGGTCATTAAGTATATCCCGTACCCGGTAACGGTGGGATTTACCTCAGGCATTGCGCTCATCATCGCGATCGGGCAACTCCGAGATTTCATGGGGCTTCAGATGGTTTCGGTGCCGAGCGAATTTGCCGGGAAGCTCGCCGCCTATGCTTCTGCGTTCCCGAGCGTGAACGCGTACGCCCTTGCGATCGGTGTGCTGACCATCCTGATCATGCTCCTCTGGCCAAGGCTTACCCATCGAGTTCCAGGGTCACTCGTCGCCCTGCTCGCTACCACCGCGTTGGTGCAGATGGCTGATTTGCCTGTTGAGACTATAGCTACGAGATTCGGCGCCGTTCCGTCCAGCTTCCCGACTCCCAGACTCCCGATGATCAGTTGGGATACGTTTACGAGCCTGTTCTCACCGGCCATTTCTATTGCGCTCCTGGGAGGCATCGAATCGCTTCTCTCGGCCGTGGTTGCCGATGGAATGACAGGGCGAAGACACCGCTCGAACATGGAACTCGTTGCCCAAGGTATTGCGAATATTGTATCGCCAATATTCGGAGGCATTCCAGTCACAGGAGCGATCGCTCGGACAGCCACCAACGTAAAGAACGGAGGACGAACTCCGATCGCGGGCATCGTTCACGCCGTGATGTTGCTTCTCATCATGCTGTTTCTGGGAAAGTTGGCATCTTTGATTCCAATGGCCACCCTTGGCGGCATCCTGATGGTCGTCGCCTACAACATGAGCGAGTGGCGTCTCTTCGTGAAACTATTCCGTGGTCCGAGAAGCGACATTCTGGTGCTCCTTTCGACCTTCCTGTTGACCGTCCTGATCGATCTTACCGTGGCGATTCAGATTGGCGTAGTGCTCGCAGCGCTCCTGTTCATGAGGCGCATGGCTGACGTCACCCAGGTAGGTTACGTAACACGACTTTTGGAAGACGAGGACGAAGTGGACGATCTCAACCGAATCGGAGGCAAGGACATCCCGAACGGAGTCGACGTGTTTGAAGTGAATGGTCCGTTCTTCTTCGGTGCCGCAGACAAGTTCAAGGATGCCATAACGCAAGTCGAAAGGAAGCCCTTCGTCCTGATACTTCGACTCCGAAGCGTATTGACCCTGGATGCCACAGGATTGATCGCGTTGGAGGAAGTGTTCGAACGAACAAGGAGGGAAGGGACGCGCCTGATACTTTCCGGCGTTCACGCGCAACCGCTCACAACGATGCAGCGCACAGGGTTCCTCGACCGAGTCGGTGAGTCGAACATGTTCAGCAATATCGACGACGCGCTGGGAAGAGCGAAGGAACTCGTTGCCGATTTGGAAAGAGAAGGCGCCTGAGATGAGTCTCGGAGCCGTTCACGAGGGATCAGGTGAGGGCACCGATACCCGCCTCCGGCCAGATGGGGTTCATAGAATATTCAAAATATAATGTTGATAACTTACCCTTCCGAATACGATACTAAAAGACATCTTTTGGTTGTTGGGTCGAGACCGAGGGAACTGAGCTCTCCAACACGCTCGTTCCAGTAGACCACAATCCTTTTCTTTGGCGGGCACAAACTAGCCAGCGATTCTAAATCGGCCCGCCGCGAGGGCTTGCCTTCGGTATCGTCGTGACAACGGCGCCTCCTCTTGGCGTCTTTTTAGATCTAGCCTCCAAGCCTCCATGCTAAACGCTACAACCTTTGTTCGCGCGTTGCGCGCGAGCACCCTGCCCTATTTACGCGCGATCCACACCACGGCTCGCTTCATCTTCGCCCTGCTGTTCCTGATTCCACTGGCCGTTTCGGGCCAGCCCGTTACGAACGGCCGCTTCCACGGTGACGGTGATGCTGCGAAGTACAATGTGTACGGTGTCGCGGATGCAAATAAGGGCATTCTCTTTTCTTACGCCGCTGCAGACAGCATTCACGCGCTGATGCGCGTCGATCCGACGGCGAATGACAACGTGTTCGGAGATTCCAAGAATGGATCTGGAGCCGACTCGGCCTATGTCGATTCCGTCAATTGGGTGGGTGGACGAACCTGGAAGGAATTGTACAACTCGGATTACAACGAGTGGCATGTCGAGTGTGGTGCTGCCTCCTACACCTGGAAGCAGGATTACCTCGGTGACGGCGATAACGATAAGTTGCCCCGGCAGGCCGCCAGCGGAGAAGCCGATTTCTCTTCCGACAATACGACCGATGCCGGAGACGGCACTGAGCCCCCTGGCTTGAATTCCGCCAGCTCTCTCATGTGGAACATGAACCATTCGACGTGGGATGTGACCATGGGGGGGACAAGAACCAGCTGGGATACTTATAAGTCCCCTCTAAATTTCCTCACGAATGGGTATCCATACTACGATCCGGCCACGAATTGGGAGTGGCCGATGGAGTATGAGATCGCGTTTCCTCGAAGCGTGTGCGGTGAAGAAGACATTTCCATTTGGATTGTGTCTGCGCACAACTCGCCAGTGAAGGATGGGCAGCCCGACATTCCGGTTTGCGATCCGCAGATAACGGCATGTGATGTCCTCCCGGTCGAGTTGACTGACTTCGTTGCACTGGAGGACCACGGCGATATCCTGCTGCGCTGGGCTACCGCAAGTGAAACCAACAATGCTGGATTTTCAGTTGAGCACACGGTCAATGCCGGCATATTTCGTGAAATCGGGTTCGTGCCGGGCGTCGGAAATTCCAACGATCGAGCGGACTACAGCTTCCGTGTGAACGACATCAAGCCCGGACGGCATTCGTTCAAGCTGAAGCAGGTGGATTTCGACGGATCGTTCCACTTCTCCCCAATCGTGGAAATTGACGTCGAGACGCCGGGTCGATTCATCCTGGAGAACGCCTATCCCAACCCGTTCAATCCACAGGCGACAATTCGGTTTTCTATTAGAGAGCGTGTGCCCGTCACAATGACGCTATACGACGTCACTGGCAGAGCGGTGCAGCTTCTCTACAGCGGGACGCCGGCGCCTGATGAAATGCACTCCGTCGAGATTGACGGAGAGGCACTTCCGAGCGGTGTGTACATCGTCCGCCTGGTAGGCGACACATTCGTAGGAAACCAGACGGTTACGCTGGCCAAATAGCAAAGGCGAGTAAATCTAGCCTGACGCTTCCATGGTCGTGCGGTCGTAAGGACGCACGACCATGGTTGTACGTCTCTCGCTTGCTTCGCCAACGACCAGCGCGACGATCTTGCGCGAGTCTGTAGCCAATCCATGAGGGCTGGCCTTGCTGCCCGAAGAATCAGGCTATTCCCGCAGGATGACCTCCGAACGCCAGACGCCGTCGGCAGTCCGTGGTCTACCATCGTTCGTTCTGAGCCCGATCCACCGGAACGCCGGTTGGCTGTCCTGCCCGTCCCAATCGTGCAGATAGACCCAGACGACGTATCGCAGGTCAAGGCTCGACGAAAGATCGAAGAACCGCGTGATGAAAGCCGCCTGATCAGCTTCGCCACCGGGATACGGGTCGTTGTCTGCCCCGGGCCAGCCGATCTCCGAGAAGATCACGGGACCGTCCCAGTGGTCCAGAATCCGGTCGTAGTAGTCGTCAGGGATGTCGTCCGGCGTCCCGTACTCGAAGTAGGGATAGCTGGTGAAACCGAGTGCGTCGAGTCCGCCCGATTTGACCAGGTCGTCCACAACCTGCCACATCGGAGCGTTGCTCCAGCCATTGTAGCGTCCCAAGCCCACCAGGTGCTCGAACTGAACCGTGCTGTAAACGACCGTTTCGGGACTGACGGCCTTGACCGAATCGTGGGCCGACTTGAAGACTTCGAGCCAGGTGTTCCACTCCTGCGTCGAATGCGTCGTGTAATAGAAATCGACCTCATTTCCAAGGAAGAGAAACGGGGGATGATTGGCCTTGGCGAAGTCGGTTATCATCGTGAGATACTCCGACCTGCTTTCCTCGTTCGTCCATGAGTTGTTTTGCGGGTCGGACTGACTCGTCAGGTCCGGTTCTCCCGCTCCGTTTGCCCATCCGATTCCGAATACCGGAGTGAAGCCATACTGTGTCGACGCCGCCGCGCCGATAACTGCGAGGTCGGGTGGCTGGCCTGCCGTCGTGACGTCGTTCCGCCAATTCGTATGGAATGCAATGATGCGACCCCAGGCTGCATGGTCAGTGAAGAAATCCACCCAGTCCTGATCGGTGCTATGACTCGTATGTCCACGCGGCGAAAGGGCGACGCCCATGGAGAAACGATCCCGCTCGTGGTGGTGTCGACCGACGAAGTCTGCCCAATCGCATCCGGCAAGCAGCGTCAGACAAAGAACAACCGGCAGTAATGAGGCAGTGTTGGATTTGACTTTCATGGAACACGGATCTCGCCGAGCCGACGGCTGGACGCGCCTCCTGGTTGGAACGTCATCTGCGAAAGAACGAAGAGGGGCAGGAGCGGCGCGTGCCGACCATCAGTCTTCCTTCTTGACGAGCGAACTGAGCCACTTGCTCCGAAAAGCTTTCATCGCGGTCGTCGATTTCCGCCCGGTCAGCTCATAGGGCACGACAGCAATCGTCGGATCCTCCGTGAGAATCATCGCGGCCTCTTTCATTTCGCCGGCCTGGCTGAATTCGATGTTAACCGTGTCGCCGGGCGCGAGAAGGTCCGCCGCCGCAATGACGTAGTCGGCGTTCGTTACGGACTGCCCATTCATTCGGAGGATTCGGTCGTCTTTCCCCACTCCTGCGGCATACAGCGGACCATTCATCAGCGGCTCGCTTGTCACGATAGCGCCGCCATCGGGATCGTTTTCGAACGAGGCCCCGAACCAGGCGTGCCCGGGACGAGCCTTGACGACGGCGAAACCTGCCTCCGAGAGAAGCGATTCGTAGTCTACAATCTCATGGCCCTCGATGTATCGCTCGAAGAAATCTTTGGCGAAGGCGGGATTGGCCGTCAGCTCGCCAAGCACCACCTTGAGGTCTTCGAGCGTATACGGGACCTCATTCTTTCCGTACTTCGCCCACATGGCGCGCATGTAGTCGTCCAGCGTCAATCCGAAATCCCGTCGCAGCGTGAGGTCGAGGCCGAGGCCGAGTGCCTCGCCCCAAGTGTAGTAGGAAATAAAAGTGTTTGCCTTGTTCTGAGGGTCGATCGACACCGCCGCATCCACGAACGGCGACTGCATGCTCATCCCGACCGGCGAATAGAAATTGCGACCGGGAGCATTCGTCACGGCGTTGACGGCGGAGGAGACCGCATGGCCGTACCCGGCGTCGTTAATAAGACCCGCTCTTCGGATGAACAGGTCGGTGTAGTAGTTCGTGAAACCCTCGGCGAACCACAGCTCTCGAGATACGTTGGCAGCCTCGAAATTGAACGGTTCCAACGATTTAGGGCGCATTCTTTCAACGTTCCAGCTATGAAAGAACTCGTGTGACACTGTGCTTATTTGGCCGTAGTTGGACTCCGCCAGTGAGTGGGACGACGTCATGCTCGTCGAATTTCGATGCTCCATGCCGTCTCCGTCGGCCCAGGGGAGGTAGACGGCGATAAACGTGTACGTCCCGGGATCGTAGTCTGGGATGTCCTGCCACATCGCATCTTCCTCGGCGACGACCTTTCGGACTCGCGCCACGAATTCGTCGAGTTCAGCCTCCGTTCCATCATGATCGAGGGCGAGTCGCATCGAGTAGTGATGTCCGTCCGCCTCTTTGACATCCCAGGCGCGCCAGGAAATGCGCCCGATGTGGGTGGGACTGTCCATCAGATACCAGAAATCGGGGGCATGGTACTCATTTTCACGGCCGGCGGGATACAACTGCGTGGCGATGTCCCAATCGGGCTCCGGCACGTCGAACTGAACCGTGACGGGAGCATCCTGCAGGCCGCGCGCCCAAACGAACGTTGCCGGCATGTTCAGATGAACGAACCGGCTGTTTATGCCGTCATAAGTGCCGTCGGCCCGGTCTCCATATAGCGTATACGCCATGCGGACCGTGCCGTCGTGCGCCGATACGTCCCATTCGTGCAGGTTCGGCCGCTGGGCCGTCAGAACGTTCCCTTTGCCGTCGAAGAAGTGGACGTTGTAGACGTTCTTGGCGAACTCGTGCAGGGCGTAGCGTCCAGGTGATGTCCGGCTCATGCGAATTTGCAGGGGCTTGCCTGTCGGAACGTGGCTGAAAACAGCCGTCACTTCGGCTTCGTGATGTGCCCGATTCGGGAAGGCGATTTCGTAGGCGACTTCCTGGGCATTGGAATCGAGGTCAATGTCAATGTGAGAGCAAGGCCAGGATTCCGAGAAGGATTTCATGGGTGGGACGGGGTTGTGAGATCTGCCGGCTAACGAACCCGTCTCCGCTCGCCTCGTTCCCAGAATGGAACCTGTCGAAGGCGATTTGTTACCAACCCACTCCGGGCATCCCCGATCCTGGTCAGGGTGCGGCAACACGGTGTTATTCCGGGTCTGGACTGCGAATGGACTCCGAGGCGCACCTGATGCTGCTGATGCACCGAGAAATGGCGCCGGTACACGGATGAGTCGATCAGCCCGATGTCCTTCTTATACGTTTGTTTCCTCGTCTGCGATGACCTCGCAAGTAGGTCGAAATCATAACGAGACTGTCGGAAGAACTCGCCCGATAGTGTTGTTCCATGTCAAAAAGCTTCGGACTGAGTGCGTCGGGTTCGATCGTACCATCCGGGTACTCCGCATTTGGAAGACCGTTCAACCTGGTCGTGTCTACCCGGACGTAGTTGCCGGATAGACGACAAGTCTATGGATGACGTTGCTAACCTGACGAATCGAATACGTTGCGCTGCTCTCGCCACACATAGCTTCGGCGATCTCAAGGGTTTTCGTACCGCTCCAACTCTCTACGTGAGTATCAGCGTGGTCACTCCTTGCCAGCGAGTAAAACCACTGAGAGCCAGGTACTAACGGGAGAAAGTCGTCGCTTTCCGCCGGTCGAAGGAAGCAGGGATTGGGTGTACCGCCGCACCTTGGTCGCATTCGTCACCAATGTTTCGTCTGGAATCGAAGAAGTCGCACGAAGCAAGAATGAAACATCCCAATACAACGAGTGCAACCCGACCAATCGCTGCAGGCCGCCTCACGAGCCTGGGACGTGAACGCGTACTCCATCACAGCAAGTGCCTCAATCTGATTAAGACGACAGCTTGACCCTTCACGTTGAGTACAATGTAGCGAGCATGCCCTACTGGTTCACTATGGCCGTCTTCTCCTGTTCAAGGAATTCCTCCGTCAGAAATGGATGCGCCATTCGCGAGGCGCGATACCAGACATCGAGAAGCTGCTCGAGATCTGTCTCCTTGTAATAGCCTAATCAAAATTGAAATTCCATGTTCAAGCAAAATGGGGATGCCCATCCTACTTCGGGCAAGCCCTCGACCTTCGACCCTCGACCCGCCTTCGCACAACGTATTGCGCTTCGTCGGGCAAGCCATTGACCTTTGACCTGGAACCTTGACTTTGACCTTTGAAACCTTGGAGCCATGGACGTCGACCTACAGCAATACGAGATAAGTCAGTTTCAGCACGCCCGCTTGATTGTTCAACACCACGTCTTTGCGCGGATCGAACAGGTCGTCGTTGTCACTCGTGACGTGATAGGAGGTGTTGAATACGAAAAAGAGGTCGCTGCCCGGCGTGTGGATCCAGTCGACGCGAACGTTTGCCTGGACGTCGCGCGTGAAGTTGTCGTACTGAATCAGCGCTTTGGCGAACAGCTTTCGACTGACGGCGGCCAGCGTCGAGAGCGACATCCGCGTTGCCGTGAATTCTCCGTTCTGAATCGGCAGATCGATGATCGAGTGATTGACGGCGCCTTCAACAGTGAGATGGCGGGACTGCCGAATGCCGGCGCCGCCTCCAATGTCGGTGCGCGTTCCGTCGTAGAAATTGCCCCGGCCCAAGCTTGCATACGCGAACGTCCGGCGACTCTGGTCGGTGTTTCCTGTCAGTGTCAATCCTGAGAAAGCATAATCTGCGGCGGTAATCTCCGCATCGGGACGAATGAAGAAGGGTTCCTCGAGGCGCTCGAACTGGCGGTCAAATAACAACTCGACATAGTCTCGGGCGCTGAACTCGGTTCGTGCGCGAACCGTCAACTCGGTGGTTTGCTTCCCGCCGTCCTGCCCCTCGATATAGTCGTAATCACCCTGGACGTAGAGACGACGGACAAAAGAAAAAGCCGGAACGGTGACGAAAGGACGGTAGATGAGCTGCCCCGTGTATTCTCGCATATCACGGCGGCGGACGAAGCCGAGCGCCGGATTGTAGTGCTCGCCTACACTGGTGAAAGTTGCCTGCGCTCCATAAACGTCGTTCTCGAGCCGGGCGAGAGCGTGCCCGGCTGCGTCGTCGAACAAGGGGTCGGAGTCCCACACTCTGGTGTACCAGCCCGACAACTCGCTGGAGCCGGCGAATCGGTACTTCGCGTCCACGCCGGCCGCCCGGTTGTAGTGGCCGGCCTGTTCCAGATTGGTGAAGATCGACCCAATGGTCGCGCGAGGGAGGATATCGGTGCGAATGCGCGCCACGGTGTTGTTCGTCGACCGGGAGCCGAGGAGGTCGCTCATCTTGTCGCCCTCTTCGATGTTCATCAGGCCGACCGACACGCGTCCGACCTGCCCTGTCAGGCGAGTGCCGGCGAGTATCTGCTGCTCCAGCCCTATTCGCCTCGAGAAGAAGGTCTGCGTGGTCTGGGAATTGCCGTGTTCGAAGAGGCCGGATCTTTCGAGAAAGAATTCCCGTTTTTCCGGGAAGAAGAGACTGAAACGCGTGAGGTTCAACTGCACATTGTCGGCCTCGACCTGGGCAAAGTCTGTGTTAACAGTCAAATCCAGAGTCAGACTCGAAGTAATCCCATACTTGAGATCTCCACCGACGTCCTGCGTAACATCCGTCGTCGTCTTCGCCTGAGTGAGATCTGAACGGGACTCCTGGACTCCCTGTGATCACGTAGGGCTTGATTTCGAGGTTCTTTCCGCGGGCGACGTTCTTGATCCCCTTGAGGGTCCCGTATTGCGAGACGATGGCCAGTGCGTTGAAGCTCGAGCCGGCGTATTCGAGTCCGATCGGCGGCCAGAGTGACCGCTCGTTCTTCCGGTTGACCGTTCGCGAGAGCATCAGACCGAAATCCAGATTGTCACCTTCAGGAAAACGAAGCTGGCGAAACGGAATCGATACCTCCATGGACCAGCCTTCATCGTCGATCACGGTCTCGCTGCGCCAAACGGCATCCCACGAGAAACTATCGATCGTGAGGTTCTCGTCGGTGATGGTCGCGTCGTCCTGCGTTCCGAGGGCGTTCATTTCGAACAGGTAGGCATTGCGACCGTCCTTGAAACGTGTCGAGGCCGATGTAGGCGTTGTCGTCGCGATCGTTGCGGCCGCCCCGCTCCATGTTTTTCGCTCGGATGAGATCGGGATGCTTGTCGTGGAACTTGAACGCGAAGTAGAGATTGTCGCGATCGTAGCCAACGCGGACTTCCGTCTGCTCAGTGGCAGGCGAGCCATCATCCGGCCAGACCTGTATGAATCGTGTGATCGGAGGAATTCCAGCCCAGGCGGCGTCGTCAAGATGTCCGTCTATCCGCGGGGCGTTTTCGAGGAACACGGCGGTCACCTCGTTTGCCGTTGGAGGCGGCACGCGAAGGGAATCATGGCGCGCACTATGATCCCAGTCCGATTCGAGCAGCGTGGACTGGGCGAAGAGCGACGGGCAGACAGACAGCACGGCGCCAACGACCGTCAGGCTCGTCAATGATCTCATGCGTTTACGGAGAATTGGTATGGGGCGGATGAATCGACGTACGCAGAAATTCGGCCGCAGGATGCAAGAGGAAATTCAAAATGTCGAAATTGCAAAACTGCGGAGACGGATATAATGCAGTTCGCTCATTTCAACGCAATGTCCCCGGCGTCGCCAAGCGTCTAATGGCCGAGTCTTCGATCCTGAATGCTTTCGGGACGCTTCGCCAGGCAAGCTCTCGGGGAGGGGGACCGTGTCACTCGGTGAATCTGCTTACGCGCTCAACGGGCAGGCCGCCGCTCCGCTCTGGCCTGTCCCTACGGAATGTCATAACCTTTGCTGGACTCCATGCTCCATGCTCATTCCGCCCCCAACGCTTTTCTGATAACTTCCGTCCAGAGCGCATACCCTTTCCGGTTCATGTGCAGCATGTCCTCGCGGAAGATGTCTTTCTTCGGCATCCCATCTTCGCCGAGCATGACGGACGCTACGTCGACGTAGTGGAGGAGGGGATCGGCGTCACAGACGGCGCGGATCATCTGGTTCGCTTCGTTCATCTGGGGCCAGTGGTCCCAGCGTGACGGACTAGGCTTGATGGTCAGGAAGTAGATCTCCGTTTCAGGCAATCGCGGCGTGCATCTTCGTCGACCAGTTCCTTGAACAGCTCCGTTACGCGACTCGGCGCGACGTCGAATGCCCCGATGTCGTTGTCTCCTTCGTAGAGAACGACGGCGCGTGGTTTGTGTGGGATGACGCACGCGGTCCGCGTACTTCAGGGCGTCGATCATGGTGCTGCCCCCGAATCCTCGTCCGATGACGGGCAGGGGCGCCATGTCGCTCGCGAGCGAGTCGTGCCACATTCGAATGCTTGAACTGCCGTAGAAGATGATGGAGCTGTCGGGGTACGCCGACGTGCTGTCCGCCTTCTCGAAAGCTCGGATGTCCGCCTCGAAACGCGCAGGATCGAAGTAATTCGGTGGGTCGGCGTTCTGGGCGGTGGCTGCGCAGCAAGTAAGACAGAAACCGAGGTCAGGATTGCGCATGGGGTTGTAAGGTGTGTGGTACTTGGTACTTGGTGCTTGGTGCTTGGTGCGTGGTACTTGGAGCGTGGTACTTGGTGCCTTCAACTTCCAAATCTCCCGGATTCACCCGTCGGCGAGAATGACGACGGTTTAAGCCGGTCTGGCCGCTTCCTTCTCAAGCCGACCCTCATTCAGTATCCGATACCTGTTCCGGCCGACGCGCTCCAAGACACCCTCTTTTCTTAACGCTGAAATCTCCCGGGCGAGCGATTCCCGAACCGTGCCGATGTCCTCGGCCCAGGCCGCCTGCGTCCCCATTTCGACGACCGTGCTCTGAGCGATGCTCGATGCGCCCAGCAGCGAAGCCGCAAGGCGGGAACGGACGGTGCCGATCGTCTGGTGGCGCAGCCGGCCTACGAGATGGCGCACCCTTCTACTGAGACGCGCCAGAAGTTTCGAATGTGAGCTCAGGATGGCCAGGCAGCAGGGCGAGGATTTCCTCGCGATCCACGACCAGGCACTCGGTCTCCGTCGCCGCGACAGCGCTGGCTGGATATCCTCCGCCATCGAAGAGTGGCACCTCGCCGATGGTTTCGCCCGGTCCCGACACATGGACCAGATGCTGCCGATCGTCTCTGGACTGTATGATCCGAACTCTTCCCGACCGGATAACGAACAGGTAACGCGCCGCATCGTCCTCGTGCCAGAGGAAACTCCCGGCCTCAAACCGCAGGGTTCGTCCGACAGAGGCGAGCAGATCGAGTTCGTCCGAACTGAATGCGGATGGATTCATCCCTCAAATGATCTTTGGTGGATCAACAACTTCCGAGATGTGACCGATGTTACAGTCTTGTGCGTCACGATCGAAGTATACTCTCGCCGGATATTGATGAACACCCAAAACGATAAGGACAATCCAATGCGTTCCACCATCATCGCCTTCATTGTCGTTGCTGCAGGCTCGGTTCCCCTGTATGCACAGCACGACCATGTGGGACATTCGCACTACGCCGACGAGAAACAGTCCCACATTCCCGTCCATTACCATGGATGAATTCGAGGAGATTCAGTCTGGCGGGGGCATCGGATTAGCCAAGCCCGCGGAGCTGAATCACTATCCCGGACCCAAACACGTGTTGCAGCTTGCGGATTCCCTCGGAATTAGCGAAGAACAGCGGGCTGAAGATCGAGGCGATCCGGCAGAACATGGCGGACAAGGCTGCGGAGCTGGGAATGGAATACCTTCACGCAGAACATGAACTGAACGAACTATTCTCTAACGAAAAAGCGACCGAGAAGAACGTCGTCGAAATGACAAGAAAGGTCGAAGAGAAACGTGCCGCGCTTCGATTGGCGCACCTGCTTGCGCACGTCGAAACACGAGCCGCCTTACGCCCGAGCAGATCGAAGCGGTACGATGAGCTGCGAGGGTATGTAAGTAATTAAGAATTAAGAATTAATAATTAAGAATTGGGAACTGGGAATTGGGTGTGCAGAATTGGGAAGTGATGGGTCAATGGGTATCCCAGCTGTCAGGAACCAAGCCGTTCCCGATCTACCTTAAGTGTGTCGTTCCTCCTGGAAAGATCTCCGAGCGTGGACTTTGGACCCTCCGGACCCCTCGGAAGCCTCAGGGCAGGCTCTCGGACCCCGGACGCTTGACTCCGGGCCTCGAGACGCCGGACGCCGGACCCCGGACGCCGGACCTATTTATACCGATACACAATCCTTCCTTTCGAAAGGTCGTAAGGGGACATTTCGACATCGACGCGGTCGCCCGGCAGAATCCGGATGAAGTACTTGCGCATTTTGCCCGACAGGAGTCCAAGGATTTTGTGCCCGTTATCCAATTCCACTCTAAACTGTGCGTTCGGGAGCGCTTCGGTGACGGTTCCTTCCTGCTTGACTGGTTCCTGTTTGGCCATAAGAGATTACCTGCGTTACTTGTAAAAATATTTGACTACAAAATACTTATACGCGTAGCATGAGGGGATGGTCCGGCAGGGTGCGAGGTGCGAAGTACGAAGTACCAGGCCGGTCCGTCGAGCATTTCTGCATGCCGGCAACAATGCGCAACATCTTAACTGCAGCAATAGCGCTTCTTCTGATCGCGGTGAGCGCGTCCGGTTCAGGGCCGGCCGGCGACTCCGACCAGCCTCGGCGGCGAGTCATCTACAATCTCGACAGTTCCGAGTTCTATGTCGGCACTTTCGGTCCGGTCGAACCGCGGACGATCGCCAGGTTCGTTGATGAGCATGCCGCGCTCGGCGTCACGGACCTCTTCGTCAATGTGAACCATCAGCGGACGAACTACGAGAGCAAGGTTTGGGATGCAGGATGGACGGGCCTCGATCCGGATTCCGTCGACGTCGAATGGATTCGCAATCAGCGGATCTTCCACGAGCAAGGCTTCGATTATCCGCGCTTGATGCTGGAGCGCGCGCACGAGCGGGGGATCGGAGCGTGGATATCCATTCGGATGAACGATGCTCACCTGCCGGATCAACCGAATCATCCACTCCACTCATCCTTCTGGAAGAACCATCCCGAGTGGCATCTTGAAAACGGCGGATTGGATTTCGAGGTGCCGGAGGTTCGTGGACACTACATGCAGCTCATTCGGGAGGTGTGCGGGCGATACGATTTTGATGGATTGGAACTCGATTTCCTCCGGTTCCCACTCTATTTCCGCCCCGGACGCGAGGCGATCGGTGCGGCGTTGATGACTACCCTCGTTGAGGAAGTGCGAGAGGCGACCGGGCAAGCAGCCCGAAGGCTCGGGCATTCCGTGTACCTGGCCGTACGCGCACCGACGTCGCCGGAGGTGTCCCGCAGGCATGGGCTGGACGCAGTCTCCTGGGGAAAGCGAGGTCTGGTTGACATGATTGTCGCTACGCCCTGGTGGACGTCCGCCAACAGCGACATCCCCGTTGAGGACTGGAAGGAAGAGTTGGACGGTTCAGGGGTGGAGGTTGCCGTCTCGATAGAAGAAGGCATCGACTCGGGTGGACTCCCGCGCCGAACCATGACTCCGGATGAGATGCGTGGCATCTTCGTAAGCGCCTGGAGTCGCGGGGCGGACGCCGTCTATTTCTTCAACCTTTTCACGAACCCGTTACGACGTTGGCCGCGCAACGAGTACGATGCGATCATCAGAGATGCCGGGGATCCCGAGGCCCTCAAAAGTCGTCCACGCCGGCACGTCCTGACGATAGCGGATCCGTGGTCTCCGACGGATCCAAAGGCGCTGCGCTTGCTTCCATCTGCCGAGCGTGATGCGACGTTTCGAATTCACATCGGACCCGCCCCCGCGAGCGACCAGACGGCCCACATCGAGCTGGTGCTGGATGATCCCGATTCCAAACCGACCGTCCGTCTCAACGGAGAGGAAACGACATGGTCCGGTGTACACGCACCTGCGCATCTATCGATCGTCGGGTTGGATCCGGCCGAGGAACCACCACGGTCGATTTACTCGTTCCCATCCGCCGAATTGCGCGAGGGCTACAACGAGATCGAGGTCACGAGCGACGGGGTCGTCACGATAAGGTGGGTTGAGATTGCGATCGCTAAACGCCAAACGCTGAACGATAAACGATAAACGGAGCGTCGCGGGTTCAGCCGGCCACTCTTAGGCGTTTCTCAATCGAAACGCCCAGATGCTCATCGCCGCGAAGACGATGACTCCGCCAATTGATATCGAAGTTGGTGCGGAGAAACTGCCGATGACAAAAGGCCAGCCAGCGAATACCCGGACGAGGTGTACGATGGCGATAGCGGCAAAGATGATGCCTGAAATGAGGAAGAATCCTTTGGCATTCATGACCGTGACTCAGTTTGGTGAGCTTCGAACTCTATCTGCGAAGATAGGGTTTTCCAGAATCCAGGCATCCATCGGCGATGGAGAGTGTCATATCCAGATCCGCTATCTTCGCGAGATTCCTGGTTCCGATTCCGAGTTCCGGGTTCCGGACTCCGGGACGTATAGCCGGTACTTCCGGTTCGCCTGGATCTCTAGTTTTCAATGTTTGATAGTTCGATGTTTGATATGATCAAATGCTACCCGTCCTAGACCCTGCTCTCTGCCGTCTCCGCCAGGATCGTCTTCGGTCTTTGCTGGCAGAATTGCGTCTCGACGCCGCTGTGTTCACGAATCGGAGCTATGTCCACGCTCTGACGGGATATTGGCATCCTCAGCCGTTAACACGGGTCTCGGTGGTGGTCCGGCTCGATGGTCCGACGACGTTGCTGGCCCCGCAGGGGTCGCTGCCCGCTCCTGCGGCCGATGAGCAGGTTGACTACGTTTCGCAGAAGCTCGCGACGCTCGTTGAGAACATCGACGGGAATATGCTCGGGGTATTATATCCGTTATTGCAAGGACTGAAGTCCATCGGTGGCGGCGCTCGGGGTTTGCGGGAGTTCGGAGGTGAATGCGTAGATATCACAATTGCGTATCAGCACGTTCGCAGAACGAAGGATCCCGATGAGGTTGCCATGCTTCGTTTCGCGATTGACGCAACCGAGGCCGCCTACGCCACGGTGAAGAACCTCCTACCGTCGCGTCCCACGGAGGTGGAACTGCATGCGGCCATGTGCGCGACCGTGCTGCGGGAAGTGGGCGAGCCTTTGTCAGGCTGGGGCAATGACTTCCAGAGTGGGTCGCCGGGGGGCCTCCCACGAGATAGGAGGATCGAGTCGGGCGAGTTGGCTGTCTACGACGTCGGGGTCGGCGTGCGAGGTTATCGATCTGACCTGTGTCGAACGTTTGCGGTAGATGGCCTGCCGACGGACTTCCAATCTGGAGCCCATGCTCGTATCCTCGAAGCGTTTGAATACGTTGAGGCCGAACTGAAGCCGGGTCTTGACTGCAAAACGCTCTACAGCGAGGTCCGGGCCATGCTGGATGGATGGAAGGGATACGCCTTTCCGCATCATTTAGGCCACGGCATTGGCCTCGATGCACACGAGGTCCCCAGGCTCAATCCCGAATGGGACGATGTCCTGCGGCCCGGGGATGTCATCGCTGTCGAACCGGCGCTCTACGGTGATGATCTGAGAGCCGGAATTCGGCTCGAACATAACTATCTCATTACGGAGTCGGGATCGGAACGGCTCTCGTCATTTCCTTTGGATCTTTAGTCATGGGACTCTTCAGGATCGTCGAAAAAGTTGGATCGAAGGATGGCCCGCACCTGCTGGTAACGGCAGCGGTCCACGGAGATGAATACGAGGGTGTCGAAGCGCTGCGTCGGTTGATACGTGAGGTGGATCCCGAAAGATTGACAGGAAGGCTAACTGTCGTGCCGGTCGTGAATGAATCGGCCCACGGGCGCGGCGACGCGGGTAGGAGAGGACGGACTCGATCTGGCGCGGACGTTTCCGGGTAGTCCCGACGGAAGTCCACACCGAGCGAGTCGCGTACGAATTGGCGAAGCTGATCCGTGCTTCCGACTACTACATCGACCTGCACAGTGGAGGGCAGGCATTGCGAGTTGAACCGCTGGTCGGATACATGCTCGTATCCGACCCGATTGTTCTCGACAAGCAACGCCGAATGGCGAATGTTTTCGGGCTTCCTACCGTCTGGGGTACGTCAAGCAGCCTTGACGGACGCTCGCTGTCGGTAGCGCGCGACGCCGGTGTACCGGCCATCTATGCAGAATACCTTGGGGCGGGCGAATGTTCGACCGAGGGTGTGGAAGCCTACGTGAGCGGATGCTACAACGTCATGGACCAGATCGGACTCATTTCGAGGCCGCCGGCTCAGTCGATATCGCCTGAGCGGGTGATTGAGGATCCTCGACCCTCGTCCGGCCATCTCCAAATTCGCCATCCGAGTCCGGCGCGCGGCGTCTTTGCCGCGTATGTCGCGCTGGGACATTCTGTCACCACCGGAGCGATTCTCGGGCATGTGACGGGATCGAGTGACGGAAAACGTCATCCCATTCAAGCCGACAGCACCGGACGTGTTATTTGCCTTCGCGTGAATCCGGAGGTGGAAAAGGGTGACAGTCTTGCCGTAATTCTGGAGGCGGATCCCACAATGTCAAAAGCATGAAGGTTGCACTCATTACCGGCGCGGCGCGGGGTATCGGCGCGGCGACGGCTCGGGCATTCGCCCGGGCGGGATACGCGGTTGTTGCACTCGACGTCCTGGTCGATGACCTCGGCCGGGTCGTAGAAAGTATAAAGGCCGAGGGCCATGAGGCGCTAGGACTCGTGGCCGATCTGGCCTCACTCGACAAGCTTGAAGCTGCCGTCGAGCGCGTCGCGGCGAAATGGGGACGTATTGACGTGCTTGTCAACAACGGCGCGGCTCGAGACCTGAAATCGATTCGTCAGATCACTCCCGAGGCGTGGAATCGTATCATTTCTACAAATCTGACCGCTCCGGCCTTTCTCATGAAATGGGTCGAGCCGCACATGCGGCCTGCGGGTGGAGGCGTCATGATCAACGTTGCCTCGGTCGAGGCTCATATTCCAAAAGGTGTGGCCGCCGCCTACGCAGCGGCGAAGGGAGGCCTGTTGAGCCTCACCTATGATGCCGCGTCAGCGCTTGCAGGCGCAGGAATCCGGGTCCTGGCCGTTAGCCCAGGGGCAGTGGACACAGACATCGGTCGGTATTTCGATCCGGATTCAGAATCGGACGATAGCGAACTGGACCAGGAAATCAGGAATGCCTCCGAAGAATTGATCCCGATGCACCGCTGGGCGGAGCCTGAAGAGATCGCCGAGGTCATACTTTGGCTCGCCGGCGACGGGGCATCCTACATTACCGGGACCGAGATTACTGTGGACGGCGGACTCATCCACACCTGGATGCCGCGCCACTTGAAGAATCGCATCCAGCCCGGACAGTTCGAGTGAGTCACCGATGAGCATCTGGATTCACGCTGATGCGCTGCCGGATCCCCCTCCGGTCGGATGTAGGATCTCGCTTGGCGAAGGCGGTACGCCGTTGATTCGATCACGCTCGATCGGACCCTCGCTGAACGCTGAAAATCTGTACTTCAAGCTCGAGACGTCCAATCCGACCGGATCCTTCAAGGATCGTTTCGCAGCCGCGGCCATTTCGCATCTTGTAGCCGACTCGGCTCCACTCTGCCTTGGATGTTCGTCCGGAAACACCGGCGCCGCCCTTGCCGCGTATTCGGCAGCCGTAGGGCTCCCCTGCGTGCTGGCGATCGTCGATTCTGCCCCGCAGGCGAAGCTCAGACAGATGCAGATCTATGGAGCGAAGCTCGTACGATTGAAGGGGTTCGGCACGGATGCCACGGTGACCGAGGATGTCACGGAACGACTCGAGGCACTCGCTGATAAGCTGAAGACGACGGTGCAGATCAGTGCTTTCTGCCACTCGCCGAAAGGGATGGCGGGCCTGCAGAGTCTGTCGATCGAGTTGGTAGAGTCGGGTGTCGAATTCGAACACGTCTTCAGTCCCGCGGGCGCCGGTGGACTGACGCTGGCGGTAGCTAGAGGATTTCTGGGAACGAGAATCAGTCCCCGTGTTCATTGCGTGCAGCCCGAAGGGAACGACACCATTGCGACGCGTCTCCGTCAGGGCTTCGAAACGGCGGCTGCGTGCGAATGCACGACCGAGATCAGTGGCCTCCAGGTTGCAAACGTCATGGACGGGACCGAAACCCTGAAGGCATGCAGGGCGTCGGGTGGTACCGGATTTACTGTACCTGACGACTTCGTGTTCGAGGTCCAGGCTCGCCTGGCTCGCGAAGAAGGAGTTTTTGCGGAGCCGGCAGGGGCTGTAGCGGTTGCGGGCGCCGTCACGGCGATCAGAAAAGGTGAGGTCGATCCGGGTCAGCGCGTCGTATGCCTCGTAACGGGATCGGGCTTCAAAGACTCCGCATCGCAGGATCGCATCCTCTCATCTTCCCCCGACTGCTCCCGAGTCGACACGTTTGACGCTTTCGAGGAAATCGTCATGAGCCATCTGGGAAGTTGATGAAGCGGCGTCGCGTCGGCATCGTCGGACTGCTCCAGGAGTCCAACACATTCGTTGCGTCCACAACGACGCTCGAACACTTTCGCGACGATTTATTGTTGGAAGGTGCTGCCGTGCGGGATCGGATGATCGATGCTCCGCACGAGGTCGGGGGCTTTTTTGAAGGACTCGAGTCGGCGGGCATTGAGGCGGTCCCGATCTTTCTCGCACGTGCTGTCCCGTATGGCGTCATCGAGGCGGGGACCTTTGACGAGCTCGTGCGCCGAATGCTGGATGGACTCGATCGTGCGGGTCACCTCGACGGGTTGCTCGCAGCTCCGCACGGCGCCACAGTCGCGGAGAATGCTCCTGACGCGGACGGATTCTGGCTCGAAGAGGTGAGGAATGTGATCGGCCCCGACCTTCCGTACATCGCGACGATCGATCCGCATGCAAATCTGTCCCAACGGATGGTGGACGCAACGGACGCCCTGATTGCCTACGAAACGAACCCACACCTGGATCAGCGGGAGACGGGGCTCCGAGCGGCATCGCTCATGGTTCGCACGCTCTCCGGTGAGATCAAACCGACCCAGGCCGCTGCCTTTCCACCGGTTGCGATCAATATCCAGTCGCAGAATACCGGAGAGCAGCCCTTGAAGGATCTGTATTCCTGGGTCCGAACAGCGATTGACGATGTGTTGTCCGTATCGATCGTGCTTGGCTTCCCGTACGCAGACGTTCCCGAAATGGGATCGTCGGTCGTCGTCGTGACGGGTGACGATCGCGATCGCGCACGGCATCTCTCGACTCGGGTAGGTAATCAAATTTATGAGAGGCGAAACCGATTCGAGCCCCGATTCACGAGTCCTTTGAAGGCTGTCGAGAACGTCCTCGGGACTTCCAGCACGCCGGTGGTCCTCCTTGATATGGGCGACAACGTCGGCGGCGGCTCACCGGCAAACGGGACGGCGCTTCTTCATGAGATACGCCTTCACGCGGCCGGCCCAGCCTTTGCGTGCCTAGCGGATGCCCCAGGCGCAGCGAAGGCATTCGATGTCGGCATCGGTGGACGGATTGAGGATTTCGCGATAGGGGACCCCATCAATCCGTTCATGGCAGACTTTGACGTTCTTTCGCTGCACGATGGCCGGTTTTCCGAAAGGGAGTCACGGCATGGCGGCTACAGTGCGTTCGATCAGGGACGAACGGCAGTACTTGGGGCGTCGGATCGCTCGCTCACTGTTATGCTCACATCCAAACGGGTGCCGCCTTTCAGTCTGCGTCAAATGACGGCGTTCGGACTGGATCCCGCGTCCTTCAGGCTCATCGTCGCAAAGGGTGTGATAGCGCCGCAGGCGGCCTTCGCACCGATCGCCAAGGGCGGCTTCATCCACGTCGATACCCCCGGACCCACTCGGGCAGACATGACGAAACTCATCTACCGGCATCGGCGAAAACCGATGTTCCCTTTCGAGAAGAACTTCGGGTGACGCAAAGTACAAGTGAAAGGAACGCGAGGTCAGCTGACCGCAGTCCGCAAGCCGATGTATTTCGGGGCATGCCAGAGAATCAGTACGACGACGAGCAGAACGATTTGCGTGGCGAGCGTCTCGATTGTTGCGTACATGCCAAGCAGCTCAAATCGAAAGGAAAACGGCGTCGGCGTCATTGACAGGAAGCCCGCCTCCTGAAAGGCGTGGATTCCTTTTCCGGCAAGTACGATGCCAAGGATGCCCACCGCAGCCGAGGAATACTTGAAGAGGCGAGCGCTGGGTAATCGAATCGAATACCGCAGCAGTATCGCAGACAAAATGAGTACGCCTGCAATGGCTGCCGCCGCACCGCCTGCCACCGCCGATCTGTGCGCGGTCCCCTGTTCGAGCGTCAAAGCGGAGAGGAATAGCACCGACTCAAAGGCCTCGCGAAAAACGGCAAAGAAAGAAATCGCGGCGAGACCGAATAGATTGCCCGTTCCAAGGGTGCGGTTCACGCGCTTCTTGATAAACGCCTTCCACTTGTTGATCTCGGACTTATTGTGCATCCAAAAGCCGACGTAAAGCAGAACACCAACGGCAATCAATGAAACGAAGCCCTCCATGATTTCACGCTGTGCCGCTCCCACCTGAATCAGTGCGTCCGAGAAGAACCAGGCGACGATTCCCAGCCCGAGTGCGAACATCCAGCCGGCATGCACCCAGCGGACAGCTTCCTTCTGTCCCACAGAGCGCAGTACGCCGAGAATCGCAAGGATGACGAGAAACGCTTCCAATCCTTCTCGAAGCAGTATGGATGCCGCCAGTATGAACGAGAAGAAGAGTGACGGTGGGGATTCGCCGAGTACGCGTTCCGCTTCATCGAGCGAGCCCCGTGCGTCCGCAACGGCTTGCGCAACCGATTCTGAGTCAGCGCCGCGTTCTATCTGGTTCCGGACGGCAAGCATCCGTCGCTCGAGTCCGGCCTTCAGGGCGGCGTCTCGGGCCGCTAGAGCCGGCTCGATAGGCTCCACGCCTTCGAGATAAGCGCGCAACGCATCGCCGCGCGCCGGGCGCGTCTTGCCGTCTCGGTACTTTGCGAGGGCGTCTCCGAGCAGCTGCTTGGCGAGGTTGAGCGAAGCCGAATGTCCCGGTTTTGCTCGTCCCGTACGTATCGCGGCAACCGCAGAGGACGGATGCGAAAGACCTCTGTCCATGAGTGCGTTTGCGAGCTCACGGTCGTTCAAAGCGGCGATCTGTTCGAGCGATACGTCCGCTGCACCGGCAACGAGAGAATCGGACTTGGTGGTCGATACGTCTGCGTCCGAGTAACGCAGGGCCTTCACGAAAAAAGCCAGTTTCCACAACTCCTTCTCGCTGAGCACTTTGAAATCGGGCATGGCCGTGCCTTCAACGCCCAGCCGAATAGTGTTGTAAACCTGAAACGGAGACTGCGACGCAATGCGGTCGCCTTCCACGAAATTGGTGGGTTTGGGATCAAGCCCATTGGCGACCCGGCCGTTGCCCTTGCCGTCTTGCCCATGACATGCAACGCACGCCGTTTCATAGACTGCCCGCGCGTTCGCGAGATCGGGCCACACGATCGGCGCCGTTGGCAGGCCGGTGATCTCCAACACGCGTATTCTAAGCTGCCGTGCATGATATGCGATTGAATCAGCCGGTGCTTTTGCTGCGATGCCGGACTGAAACCGCCCTACCAACGCATCCAGTTCGGCGTTTGACTGCACCCGGCCATCAGTCGACAAGTCATGAACGAGGGAGGTGGCGTCGCGACCGAAACTTACCATCTCGCGGTACTCGTCCGCATTGGCGATCCGACCATCCGAGACTGCCTTGGGATAGTCCTGCGCCATGTAGTCAAGGATATGTACGAGCTGCCGGGCTCCGTCGAGTGACTCAGCCCGGTGCTTCGGGGCAGCGTCTTGCCCGACCGCCTGTGTAGCGGTCAGCAGGCACGCCACTGAGAAGACCCATGCCAAAAGAGCAGGGGTTTCACATAGTCCCCTAACTCGAAACATCGACTTGCCTGTTCGCAATCCTGTAACCTGTCTTGTGCACTCTATTTAGATTTATTCTAAATATAGTCCTGCGACTGAGGTCTTTTCCAGACGAGAATCGTAGAACCTGTCGGATCAACGCGATCTTTACATTCGACGCCTCGAGGGCTCCATTCACCTCAGGCGGCGGCCACCGCACCCGGCCATACTCGCCAGGGGTTCGGGCTATCTACAGTATTCCGTGCCTCCTGAACACTTCAGCCACCGAGACACCGGCGCATCAGTTCGTCTCGGACCGTGTTTTCACCGCTGACCTTCGCCCATGCGCGTTCGACGACTTCCGGTGCGACTTCCCGGGGAACGATCACGACGCCGTCCGGATCGCCGAGAACCAGATCGCCGTTTCGAGCAGTGACGCCATCGATGACGATGGGCTCCCCGATCGTCACGACGTCGACACGGCCTTTGCTGTCGGCAGGGGCGGAGCCGATGCCGAAGACAGGGAAGGGCATTTTCCGCAAAGCCCAGAGGTCTCGCGTGCAAGCACTCATAACGATTCCACGAATGCCCTTGGCCACGCATGCTGTGCTAAGCAGCTCGCCCCAGAATCCGCAGGTGCGATCGTTTCCCGCATCGACGACGAGAACGTCGCCCGAGACCGCCGTTTCGATCGCCTGCATCTCCAGTTTGTAGGGCTCGGTAGGCTCAGCGTGCACGGCGACTGCCTTCATCGTAAATACCCTTCCCGCAACTCGATCTGCCGTAGTCGTCGCCCTGATCGCTGAACCGAGGCACTGGTTCTTGAGGCCGAGGGCATCCAGGATGTCTGCCACCACAGCCGTATAGAGACCGGCGAGCTTTGTATTCGCGTTTTCTGGATTCAACTCTTGATTTGGTTAGGATGGGGGATCGCTAGAATATGAAGCGATTGCTCGTCGGGGTGCGGGAACCGCTCGCCTGACAGATCACCGTTCACTTGAAGGTGAACCTTTGTCACTCCCGAAGCTCCCGTAATCTCCAAGGCGGCCTGAGTCGCCCCTTGACGCCAACTCGGAGACATCGGACTTCAGATTGCTTGAAGCACTCGATCGTTCATCGCGGACTGAGTTTCCGCCTCCACGGTCAAGGCTCGAGCCCTGTTCCTCCGACTCCGGACCCTGGTGGAACTTCAGATAGATCCACCCGGCTACAAATATCACGGCGAACAGGATATTCGCAAGCACAAACGCGAAAGCGACTCTATCGAAATACTCCGTCCACGAAGCAGGCCAGTGGAACGGCCTACCCGTCCTGCTGGGTGTAACGGGAATCGCGAGCGAGATCAGAAAGCCGACCACTTCGATTCCTGCCAATATCTTGAGCTTCAGCCAGATAGTGGTTTCTTCAGTCATTCCAGGTTCGACTCCTTCATTCGCCTGCAGCCGGTCGTCTTCTGTTGCAGGTTATGCATCTTGCGCCTGCTTGACACCTAAGAACATGACGGGCTCCTTCCAACCGGAATCCGACAAAACATACGCTACAGCGTCCGCTCGGAACCCGGTTTCGGACAATAATCGAAGCCAGGTATCCTTCGCGAAAATGCCGAACGTATGACGATCGTGGACACACCGCACACCGGATGCGTCACGAAGTAGATAGGTAAATTCCGAATAACAAGTCGTGTCGGAGACGTCGGGGTCCCAAATCCACTGCAGGTAGCGGAGGCCTCTCGATGCTTCGTCACGACCGCCTGCAGACGTGGTTTCCACGAACGTTTCCTTCACATAGTCGGGAACGAAGAGCGCCACCCCGCCGGGAGACAAATGGTCGTAGGCCGTACGGAAGACGGCCCTCAGGTCGTCCTCAGATACCATGTACATGATCGCGTCATGAACAAAAACGGCATCGAACGATTGGTCGAGGCGGATCGTTCGCATGTCGCCGACGTGATGTCCGCACTCTGGATTGAGCGCCCTGCTGACGTCGACCATCCCTTGAGAAGCATCGACGAGTGTCATCCGGAAATCACGCTTGAGGTGCGAGGCATTGTTGCCACCGCCGCATCCGAGTTCGAGCAACGTCTCGACGGTTCGCGTACCTGCCCCGATCATTGCGTCTCTGAAGATGGCAGCCTCTTCTTCATAGTCCTCCGGTGTGGACAATAGTGGCCACCAGTCCGCCAATTCGGAGTAGAGGAGGGGAGTTGCATCTGGATTGTTTGCTACTGCCATGGTGTCGTACTCTAGGGCTAACGTGGGAAACGCATCAAGCATTCCTTCAGATCGTCTTCTGCCCTTGTTCGTTCGACCTTGCATTTGTCTCGGCGGTGCAACGCTTAAGTGCCGAGACGGGCGTTGAACGACCGTACAAAAGCCAGTTCAGCGACTCGCCAAACAGCGTAGCGTAGATTACGTTTGCAAGGCCTCTGTCACCGCCGCCGCAGGCCAGTAGCTCTTCAGTCACCTCATACTGAACCCAGCATGATTCGAGGAGTCGAACCATGGCCTCGCCTTTGAGCCGGCGCGGACCAGAAGGGCCTTCTCACAGAAAAGTACTACCTTCGAACAATCGTTTCCGGAGGGCCTCATAGCATCGAAGAGGTCTGGTGTTTTGACCGTCTTTCCCAGTACAAACGCAGGCGAGCATCTCACCTGCAACCCAATCGTTCCGTTGCAATGACAAATCCTGCAGGTCCCCGTCTCTTGATCATCGGGCTCGACGGTTTTGACATCACGTATGCCCGCGCACTTATGGATTCGGGAGAAATGCCGGCCCTGAACGCCCTGCGCAACCGCAGTGCGGGCTTTCTGCTCGATCATGGTTCTGCCCAGAGGATCGGACTGGCTTGGGAGCACGTTGCGTCGGGACTCGCTCCGTCCGATGCGCATCGTTGGTCTGCTATTGAGTTCGATCCCAGCACCTATGAGATCTGGCAGGAGGGAGCCCGATTCGACACGTTCCTTGACTCCCTTGATGGAAAGGTCGTCGTGTTTGACAATCCCTATACCGATTTGAGTAGGTCTTCGCACGTCGAGGGAATTGTCGGTTGGGGAGGGCACGATCCGGGGACAGGGTTACAATCGCGGCCCGTAGGGCTACTTGAGGAATTCCGGGCCAAATTCGGTCTGTACGGCTGGCAGGAATGGGTTTATGCATGCCCCGCCTATTCAGCGGACGCCTGCCGAAACATGGGGGATGCCCTGGTAGAAGCGCTACGAGTTCGGCAGGAAGCAGCGCTTTGGCTCATGAAAGAGCGATTTCCGGATGCGGACGTCTTCTTCGCTGTGACTGGAGAACTGCATTCTGCGTTTGAGGGGCTTTGGCACGGTGTGGATCCCGATCATCCCATGCACGGCCATCCTTCTGCAGGGGAGGCGGCTAAAGCGATCCTCAAGACTCATCGCGCCATCGATCGTTTTGTTGCCGCCCTTGTTGAAGCAGCGGGCGACTGCCAGGTGGTTGTCTTTTCGATGGGAGGTATGGGTCCAAACCTGTCGGATCTGCAATCCATGATTCTCTTGCCCGAACTGCTCTATCGCAAAGAGTTTGGACGAAGTTTTCTCCGGGTGCCGGACGCCTGGTCCGCCGACCTTCAAGCCATATCCCCCGTGCCCACGAATGGTCTCTGGGACGTCGTCAAGGAATGCTATCCCAACCAGAGACCGCCCTCCAAAAGGTCCGATGCCCGGTTTGTCAGATTGGGCCGCAGGTTGATCCGCAAATTCTTGTTTGCAGGGCAGCCGGCTCCGGACGCACGCGGGAATCGCGTGAGCTGGCAGCCCACGACCTTCTATCGAGAGTATTGGCCTCAGATGCGAGCATTTGCCCTCCCATCCTACTATGATGGCCGCATCCGCATCAATCTCGCGCAGCGAGAAGCGCAGGGCAAAGTCGCCGTCGAGGATTATGAAGCGACCTGTACGGAACTGACAAACCTTCTGGACGCGTGTCGAGATGCGCGCACCGGAGAGTCGATTGTCGCAGATATCGAACGGCCAAGGATTGATCACCCTTTTGATCTCGACAGCAGCGATGCCGATATGACCATCGTTTGGAAGGGGACCTCAAATGGGTTTAAACACCCTGAGCACGGGTTGATTGGACCCGTTCCTTATCGTCGAACGGGGGGACACACAGGGCCTCATGGGGTAGCCTATTTCGCTCAAACGCCGTTGCCCCTCGGATTCCATGGAGTGACGTCCTCCTTCGACGTGGCTCCCACTATTGCGGAACTCGTGAATGGTTCGCGTGACATTCCGGTACCTCTCTCGGGTGAGAGCTTGCTTGCCCGGACGCTGCGGACCGTATGATTGAAGGCGAGATCTTCTTCGGGACCGCCCCTTCGGACCACGGGCCTAGGACGTTCGACCCAGACCTTCCGAGAGTTCAGCAATCGAGTCACGCAGTTCGGCGGCCTTCTCGAACTCGAGATTCTCGGATGCCTCCTTCATTTCCGTTCGAAGTTGTTCAATCAAGTCGCGCTTCTGATCGTCACTGAGGTACTTGATCACGGGATCCGCGACCATCGTCGGTTGCGCCGGTTTGGCATAGTAATCGATCTGTTCGTCTGACATGCCTTTATGATCTGCCACGACGGTGCCCTGCATGACCTGGTCTATCGATTTATAGACGTTTTTTGGCTCGATACCGTGCTCTTCGTTGTAGGCACTCTGAATGGCGCGACGGCGATCGGTTTCCTCGATCATTCGTCTCATTGAGTCGGTTATCGTATCTGCGTAGAGAAGCACCTTGCCACGCACGTTCCGCGCTGCCCGCCCCGCCGTCTGAATGAGCGACCGATCGCTGCGAAGGAAGCCCTCCTTGTCGGCGTCGAGGATGGCCACAAGGGAAACTTCGGGCAGGTCGAGTCCCTCGCGAAGCAGGTTGATTCCCACCAGAACATCGAAATTGCCCAGCCTGAGATCCCGAAGAATCTCGACACGATCGAGCGCGTCGATGTCCGAGTGGAGGTATCTGACCTTCACCCCGAACGAGTCAAGGTATTCTGTCAGATCCTCCGCCATGCGCTTGGTCAGGGTAGTCACGAGAACGCGCTCGCCGCGTTTCACGACGTCACCGATCTCGTCCATCAGATCGTCGATTTGGTTGTCCACAGGGCGCACCTCCGCTTCGGGATCCATGATGCCCGTCGGTCGGATCACCTGCTCCACCACGACGCCTCCGCTTTGTTCGAGTTCGTAGTCTGCCGGCGTGGCCGATACGAAGACGACCTGATTGTGCCGGTCCTCCCACTCCTCGAATTTCATGGGACGGTTATCCAGTGCCGATGGGAGGCGGAATCCGTGTTCGACGAGAACGAGTTTTCGCGCGCGATCGCCATTGTACATCCCGCGAATCTGCGGCACGGTTACATGGCTCTCGTCGAGGACGAGCAAGAAATCGTCCGGGAAGTAGTCGTACAGGCAGTGTGGTCGCTCGCCGGCTGAGCGCCCCGCCAGGTGTCGTGAGTAGTTCTCGATACCGGCGCAGTACCCGACTTCTCGCATCATCTCGATGTCGAAGAGTGTACGTTGCTCGAGGCGCTGCGCCTCCACCAGCCTGTTTTCGTCACGAAGCGTGGCCAGTCGCCACGCGAGTTCTGCCTTGATGTCGCCGATGGCGCGTTCGACCTGATCCTTGGGCGTGACAAACAGCTTTGCTGGATAAATCGTGAGCACGCGCTCCTCCGCTTTCGTCTCGCCGGTGATTGGATCGAAGCGCGACAATTTCTCCACCTCGTCGCCCCAGAACTGGATTCGGTAGGCCTCGTCCTCATAGTAGGCCGGCATGACGTCGACGACATCTCCCCGGACCCGGAAATGCCCTGGAGCGAAGTCAAGGTCGTGACGCTCGTAGTATATCCCCACCAGTTCCTTGAGAAGCTTGTTCCGCTGAATGGTATCACCGCGTTTGATCTGAACGATCTCCGACCGGTATTCATCGGGGGATCCAATACCGTAAATACACGAAACGCTCGCAACCACGATGATGTCGCGCCGACCCGAGACCAAGGCGCTCGTCGCCCGCAGACGGAGGCGATCGATGCGTTCATTGATCGAGAGATCTTTCTCGATGTAGGTATCCGAATGGACGATGTACGCTTCCGGCTGATAATAGTCGTAATACGAGATGAAGAACTCGACGGCGTTGTCCGGGAAGAACTGCCGGAACTCAGCGTACAGCTGTGCCGCGAGCGTCTTGTTTGGACTCATTACGAGCGTCGGTCGTCCCGTCTCGGCGATCACATGGCTGATGGCGTACGTCTTGCCGGTTCCTGTGGCACCCAGCAAGGTTTGATACTTGTCTCCTCGCTCGACGCCCTCAACGAGCTCCTTGATCGCACGCGGCTGGTCGCCCATGGGTTCGAAGGGCGCCACGAGGCGGAAGGGGATGTCGTCCTCATTCCGGGGACCGGCGCTTAATTCTGATTGTGGATGGTCAAGCATTATCGAGTGTAGTGCATGGCGGAGTGCGGAGTGCGGCGTGAACGTGCCATGTGCCATGTGCCACGTGCTCGAGTCGGTCAGCGAGGCCGAGTTATGATTTCCGCAATGCATGTGTCTATATGCAGAAACCCACTGAGAGTTGCCGGGAGTACGAAAATACGAAGAGCTTGGAATCTGGAAGGACTCGTTTGCACTTGTCCAGTCTGTCTATGCGGCTAGCTCCCAAGGAACGTTCGCCAAAGACTTTGCACTGAGAGATCAGATTCGACGTGCCGCCATTAGCACTCACGGGCACGCCGCGCTTCGCTTGGCATGCCCCTACGGAACGTCGCACGTTGCACCCGTCTACGCCGCATCGCGGCTACGCCGGGCAGGCTCTCGCACGCCGCACCCCGCACGTCTCACGTCGCACCCCGCACCCCCTTCAGAACCCCAGCCTCTCCGCCTCGCGCGACATGCCGGCGGCAACGTTCGCAATGTGTTCGCTGAGGTCGATGCCGAGCTCGTCAGCGCCCAGTTGGATGTCCTCCCGGCTGACCGCAGCGGCGAACGCCTTGTCCTTCAGTTTCTTGCGAACCGACTTCACACTCAAATCCTGAAGCCCGTTCGGGCGTACATAACCGATTGCCGTGATCAATCCCGCCAACTCGTCGACGGCAAAAAGTGTTTTAGCCAGACGAGTTTCCCGTGGCACACCGCTGTATGCAGCGTGCCCCAGGATAGCCGTGGTCACGTCCTCCGGATATCCGAGCTCCTTCAGCTTCCCAACACCGACGAACGGATGTTCCTCCTGGGTCGGGTGCCGCTCGTAATCCATGTCGTGGAGCAAACCCGTGATCCGCCATTTCTCGACGTCCTCCCCATACTTCTCCGCATAGTATCCCATCGCCGCCTCGACGGCATAGGCATGGCGCCGAAGGCTTTCGGACTCCGTCCATTCATGGAATAGGGCGAGCGATTCTTTGTAGTCAGGCATCATTTAACAGCAAACATCAAACAGCAAACATCAAACACCGAACATCAAACAGCGAAACTGGAAACGTCAGCGAACAGTCGATTTACGAGCGCGAAGCACTTGTCGATTACATCGAACATCGAACATCGAACAGCGCACCGAGCGCCCCCGATACCGCAGACGGATCGAAATACGAGGCAGCAGATCTGGACACCCCCGGTCCCGGACTCCGGACTCCGGACTCCGGACCTACAAGAAATCAATCAGACTCAACTCCTTCAAGTAGCGCTTTGGATTTTTGCGGAAGTCCTCGAGTAGAAGATTGAGGTTGACGGCCACCGAGTCCATGTGATTATAAAGCGCCACGTCGTTTGCAAGTTTCCCGAGTGTTCCGTTGCCCGTGTTCATTTTGGTCAGCAGGGTGTCGAGATTGCTCGTCAGCGACCTGACCGAAGCCAGCGTCGCATTCATTTCATCCAGCGACTCGCGCAAACCGGCCCCGGTTGAATCGGTCGACGTCAGTTGTTTCAAATTGGACGAAGCCGACTCCAAATTCTCGATCATGCGCGCCAGGTTGTCGGATTCGCTCTCCATCACGTCGGCCATCGAAGCCGAAACGTGACGAAGTGAAAGGAGTGTGTTCCGGAGGTCCGAGGAAGGATTGCCGATCTGCTCGCCCAAGGCCGCCGTGGTCGTGTCCACGCTCCCGAGGATGGTTTCAATTTTCGAGAGATACGTATCCGCCTGCGACGAGAGGTCACCCAGGAGATCACCGCCCGACGTACTCGGTATTCTGCTTCCAGGTGGGAGAGGAGGGTTCCCGAGCGGTCCGGGATCGATTTCGACCCTGACGTCACCGAGCGCGGCAAGTCCGGATAGGCTTGCCACGGCCCCTTTTCTGAGAGCGACGCCTTCGTTGATAGCAATTTCGACAAGCACGAACCCGGAGTCTTGATCGATACGGATGTCACGAACCTGCCCGATTCGAACCCCCTTCGTCTGGGCCATATTGCCGGGGATCAGACCATCGACCCGATCGAACTCCGCGACTACGTGGTACGAACCACGCAGCGACACGCCCTGGAAATATTTCGTGCCAAAGATAATGATCGCAAGAGCGATCACGATCCATATACCTATTTTTAAAGCGTTTCTAGTCTGCATTCTATATTCGGATTCGACGCGGGAAGTTGAAACTCAGAGACCGATTTGGTATTCACTGGCCTTGACGAAATCGAGCAACACTTCATCGTCGGCAGCGTGGAGGTCTTCGACGGTTCCTGTCCAATGTAGGTGACCCTCATGAATGAACCCGATGCGATTGGCGATCTCAAGGCACGAGTGCATGTCGTGGGTGATCACGATGCCGGTGATCCCAAGTCGGGTGTCGAGGTCTTTGATCAAATCGTTAATAGTGTTTGATGTTTTTGGGTCAAGTCCGCTCGTAGGCTCGTCGTAAAAGATGTACTTCGGCCGCATGGCCACCGCGCGGGCGAGTGCAACGCGCTTTTGCATGCCGCCCGAGAGCTCAGCCGGCATCTTCGGTCCCGCGTCTTCAAGGTGCACGGTTTCGAGACATTCGTCGACGCGTTTTCGGATTTCGCGTTCAGACATTTCGGTGATCATTCGAAGTGGGAAGGCCACGTTGTCGAAAGCTGACATCGAGTCGAATAGCGCCCCGCCCTGGAACAGAACGCCGAAATGCTGGCGCAACTCACGTGTCTCGCGATAATTGAGCTTCGACGTGTCCACGCCGTCGACGAGAATCGTCCCTTTGTCCGGCTTGAGCAGCCCGACAATATTCTTCATAAGGACGCTTTTCCCGGAGCCGCTTTGTCCGATCACCGCGTACGTCTCCGCGTCGTTGATGGTCAACGACACATCTTCGAGCACTGGTGTGCCAGAAAAGCCTTTGTACAGGTGACGAATCTCGATCACGTTCTATAGTAGAATAATGGCAAGTACATAGTCGGCGAGCAGGACCATGACGCAGCTGGCTACGGCGGCCTGTGTCGTACTGGAGCCGACGCCCTCCGCGCCGCCGGTCGTGTAGTATCCCTTGGAGCAGGAGATGGACGTTATGATGAATCCTGCAACCAGCGACTTAATCAGACCGAATGTGACGTCGGACGCACTGAAAAATTGTCGACCACCTTCAATGAATTCGAGTGCGGGTATATAGCCTCCGAGCGAACCCGCCAACAGTCCGCCGCTTATTCCAACAAAACAAGCGACGGCGTAAAGAACCGGAAACATTATCACCCCGGCCAGCACGCGCGGAACGACCAGGTACGCAACCGAATTGAGCCCCATCACTTCGAGTGCGTCCACCTGCTCGGTGACCCGCATCGTTCCGAGCTCGGCAGCGATTCGGGCCCCGACGCGTCCCGCCAGGACGAGGGCGGTAGTGACGACGCCAAGCTCCAGGACCATAGACGGGACAACGACGCCGCCTATTACAGATCGGGGGATCAGAGGGGAGACGAGTTGGTGGGCCGACTGAACCGTCGTCACGGCTCCAGAGAAAGCGGCTGTCAATGCGACGATCGGCAGTGAGTCGACGCCGACACGGACCATCTGGATGAGAAGGTTTTCCCAGTAGGTCCCAATTTCGAGGATGGACCGGAACGATTGGAAGAGCAGGAGACCGTACCTCCCGACCTCGATGAGGAACGTCCGGATCCTATGCTCAAATGGAAGTGTCATGAGAGACCGTTATTCGTTCGGGTCGTTCCAGTTAGTTTTCGTCACCAGGATCATCAACGGCCATGTCGACCCGGAACGCCAGGCCCCCGTTAAGTCGGGAAAATAACGCTCAGCGACGAATCGCACCGTTCAGTCTGTCGTGATAACGCGCCCGCATCCTACCGACTGGTCTGCACTATATTCGATTTGAACGTAACCCAACATGGCGGGGGGCCTATGCAGGACATCATTACGGTCATACTTGGAGGGGGCGCCGGTACCCGGCTTTACCCCTTGACGAAGCTTCGCTCGAAGCCTGCGGTTCCCTTGGCGGGCAAGTATCGACTGATAGACATTCCAGTCTCGAACAGCATCAACTCCGGCATTCCGCGAATCATGGTGCTGACCCAATTCAATTCGGCAAGCCTGAACCGACACGTAACGCATGCCTACCAGTTCGATCGTTTCGGGCGTGGTTTCGTAACGATTCTAGCGGCGGAGCAGACGCCGCACTCTACGGACTGGTTTCAGGGTACCGCGGATGCAGTGAGGCAGACGATGCCGCATCTTTCTGCTCGCCGGCACTCACATGTCCTCATCCTTTCCGGTGACCAGCTTTATCGCATGGATTACGGGAAGATGTTCAAGCATCACGTGGAAAAAGGGGCCGAGATCACGATCGCAACGATCCCTGTGACGGCCGAGGATGCTCCCGGTCTTGGCATTCTCAACACGGATGCCAATGACTGCGTGCTCGGTTTTACGGAGAAGCCGTCGATCGACGAACTCGGTGGCCTCGAGAGTCAGGTTTCGGCTGAAATGAAGGCGGCGGGTCGCGTCTATCTCGGATCGATGGGCATCTACATTTTCGACAGCTCGGTGCTTATCAACGAGCTCGCCGGCAATCCGACATTCACCGATTTCGGGAGGGAACTGATTCCCAATGCGATTCAGAACCACAGAGTCTTCAGCTATCCCTTCACCGGCTACTGGAGCGACATCGGAACTATCCGTTCGTTCTTCGATGCAAACCTGAGTCTAACCGGCCCGTCGCCCGAATTCGACATGTTTGACCCCTCAGCCCCGATCTACACCAACCCTCGGATACTCCCGCCTGCCAAAATCCGGCACTCGGAGATCATCGACTCACTGGTGGCCGAGGCGTGTGTGATTCTGGGCAGTCGTATTTCAGACTCCGTCGTCGGCATCCGCTCGTTCATTGGTGAAGGCACGACACTTCACCGTACGGTCATGCTCGGGTTCGACTACTACAGCTGGCATGGGCGGGACCTTCGAGATCGTGCCATCGACGGGCCCGAAAATCCAGGCATTGGAGCAGGCAGCCATGTCGAAAACACGATCATTGATCGAAACGTTCGGATCGGAGAGGGCTGTATCATCAAGAACGAGGCGGGGATTCAGAATTACGACGGCGACTTCTATTCGATTCGCGACGGGATCGTCATTCTTCCGAAGAATGTCGTTGTGCCGCCGAACACGGTGATTTAGGGTTTTCATAGATTCTCGAAGGCCAGAACGTTTGTCCGCTGACCGCGTATCTCGCTGCCGCGAAGAACCGACAGTATGGGCGGCAAGTGATGATCAGATGTGCTTTCTTGGTTGCTTTCGGTGTGCTGACGGCGGACCTCGAGTGCCTCGCACAGGACGAGGCCAAACCGGATACGGTGCGACTGGTTCGGATTGGCGATTCGTTGCACGTGTTCAGTGATACGACCACTTTCTTTCATCCCGGCGCCGTTGTGGTTGGATCCCGCGCAGCGCGCCACCGTTCGGCGAACACGATCCAGACCATCGGGTTGATCGCCGTAGAACGGAGTGACGCAACCAGCGTTGCCGAGCTCGCACGACTTATCCCGTCGGCTCATGTCCAGACGAATTCACGCGGCGAGTCGCTGCTCTACATGCGAAATGCGGGTGAGCGACAGCTGGCCGTCTATTTCGACGGGGCGCTTCTCAATATCCCCTGGGACAATCGAGTCGATCTCGATATGATTCCGGCATCGGCCCTCGCAAGCATCTCCATTTCGAAAGGATCTGTCTCATCCGAGTTCGGGCCCAATTTGATGGGCGGCGCCGTAAATCTCATATCGAGAGACCTCGCCGGCGCAGGTCGATATGCCGAGGTAGGTCTCCATGTCGGCTCCGGAAGCGAGCGGCAGTTTGAGGCGATGCATATGGGGCGGTCGTCGTCGGTCAGCTATCTGGCCGCCGTCGGGTATTTCGCGCGTGATGGACAGACGCTGCCCGATGATCCCGGCCTGACGTTCAGCCAGACGGACCCTCATCTTAGAACGAATACCGACCTGCGAAGACTCAACGTTCTGGCCCGGGCTGAATACACCTTTCCGTCCGACTTGGCCGTCAGCATTGCGGCGCTCGCCATCGATGCGGAGAAGGGGATCGCGCCGGAGGGACATAAGGATCCGGCGCAGGGGGGCGTGCGCTACTGGAGATATCCGGACTGGACGAACAGGATGGTCATCGCGACGCTGGGGCGTCCAGCCCACGAGGGTCGTCCGGTCTCATATCAGACCTCGGTATGGTTCAATCACTTCGATCAGAGCATCGTCGCCTATGCGTCGGATGCATTCGAAACGCCGACGGAGCGTGAGGATGATGACGATGCTACGATTGGAGGACGAGTCGTTCTGGCCGGCGATTTTGATCGTGCCGGGGTTCATTTTTCCGCCGGAGCTCTACACACCCGCCATGACCAGATTGACTCGGAGTACAGCTTCGATCCGATTCTACGCACCGATGCCGGACCACGTCAGCGATATCGTCAGCTTCTCCTGAATGCAGGTTTCGAAGGCGACTATCGGATCGGAAGAGCGACGTATTCCGCAGGCATCAACCTGGATTCACGATCCATCCCGGAAGCCTATACCTTTTCGGAGCCGGGAGCTCAGACCGAGTTCGGAGGACGCGCCGGTCTCATCTATGACGTCTCCGGACCGTTGGAATTTCGCGCCTCCACCGGTCGCAGATCGCGTTTTCCGACGCTCCGAGAACAATTTTCCGGCGCGTTGGGGCGGTTTGTTCTTAATCCGGACCTCGGCAGCGAAGTGGCGTGGCTGTCGGAATCCTCACTCCGTTATAAACACGGAGAGCTCGTGCTTGAAGCCACGGGGTTTCTGACACTGACCTCGAATACCATCGACCAGACCGTCGTTGTTGTCGAGGGATCGTCTAAGCGAAAGCGCGTCAACCTCGACGGAAGCAGGAATATCGGCGTGGAATTCGACGGCGCATATCGGCCGTTGCCCCAGGTAAGGACGTCTGTAACGGCCATGATCAGCCATCTCCGTGCAGAAGATTCGGATACCGGGGCCTATGACCGTCCGCTCACCGAACGTCCGGAGAACACAGGTACCTTGCGGGTCGAATATATCCATCCCGCCGGGGCGTCAGCCGCCGTCGAGGTCGAATACACGGGACGTGCCTTTTCGCTCGACGATGACGGAGAGTTTGTCGATCTGGCAGGCGTCGACTGTATTCAACCTTCGCTGTGGTTACCGAGTCATGTTTACAAGGCGTCCGCAGATTTCTGCCGCGTTATTCCTTCGCGTCAACAACGTTGGCGATACGCTGGTGGAGAACCAACTCGGGCTTCCCGGTCCGGGACGAACGGCTCTAGCCGGCTTCAAGCTTTCGATTTAGCCCGGCCCGTTCTGACCGCTGCCGGACGCTGCTCGACGAAAGCTCGTCGCCTCCGGTTTGGCCGCAAACAGTGCGCGCGCCTTTGACCAGGTTGACTTGAAGAGGCCGCTGCCGCGATAAGATTCCAGTGCCTCTTCCGATGTCCAAATGCTGAACGTCATCATGACATTCGGGTGGCGAACGTCCGTGAGTAGTTCGAGATGGAGACAGCCGTCCTGATTTCGAATCCGATCGCGGGACTCCTCGAATAAGGCGAGGAATTCGGGCACCTTGGCCGGGTCAAAGGTCATTCGGACGAACCGCAGAATTTGAGTTTCCACCTGTCTCCCTGGATTGCGTTGACGAGCGTATCGCGTCCGGTTGAGCGATCTGTTGCCAAATCGGGCACTCCCGGCATCTTCCCTGGCCGCACCAGCTTCTCGACAATTCGTGCAATCCCTGCGCGATGGACGTCGAAACGGGGCGGCCTCGGTCGGTGGAATATCGGCGGACGATGCTGTCCATTACAACCGGAAGTTTTCGACTGACGGCTACGGCGCGTCCGAGATCGTCTGTCAACTCCAACTGTTCAGCGCGCAACACGAGCATCGGAAGAATGGCGTTGGCCGCCGTCGTGATTTGCTGATCCCGCCCCAACCTGAGCCCGCCGGCCGGGCGACTGGGTGCAACGTATGCCTCCAGATCAGGCGGGATTTTGAGCAGCCCTTGAAGCGTCTTGCCCGGATTCGCGGATGCCAGCAACGGTAAGACACGGTCAGCGGGATGTTGTCCCATTGGGCCCGCCTGCCCGAAAAGGATCGCACCTTGCAATATTCGTCGACGCGGGTTATTTGCCGGCCGAAGTCGTCCACTGCGCCAAACGGTCTTGGGCAGGGGAGGGAATGGCAGGCTGTTGCGCGCGTCCTCGAATCGTTCACGCAGTTCGCCAGCAAGATCAAAGCCGACGTCTCCATTTGCTTCAGCATTCAGGATGCCGGCTGTTCCGAGCAAAACCGCCGCAGCGTCTCTCGGATCGGATATCGACTGGAGCAGTCGCAGGGGGATCCGACGCGCCAGAAGCACCATGGCCTCCGCATTCTGAGAATATCCAAGACACCTGAAAATCTCTTCATAGAGGACCTGATCGAGATCCGGCACGGCCAGGAATCGTTCGCCGAGCCGGTCGGCTTTGCGTTTGAGGCGATCGGCCGCGAGCCTGTCAAGAAAGGGAGCGATTACCGTTTCGCTCACGTTCATCCAGTGCTCGTGGCAGGCGAAGAATAACGACCCACCCTTCCTGAACTGCCACTGGATCTTTCGAAGAGATTCCTTTAATCGGGGATACAGGACGATTTCGGGGATCACAGTTCCATCCGACCGCTTCAGGAAACCCGTGCACCGATCCGCGAGCAGCGTGACATGCAGGATTACCGGTTGGTAATGAGGATCGGTGTGATGCCGGTGCCGGTTCCAGTCAGAGGACGTGCGGTGAATCTCGATGGAACCGGCCCAGGTCGTGAATCCCACCACAATTCTGGCATCAAGAAAATCCGGACCCTGATTCTCGTTCAACCGACCTGGGTCGAGAATAACGACGCGGCGCCCGTCTACGGTCTGCAAGTCCTCCTTGCGAAAGTGCTGCAGCCGCCAGATTTCGTGAATGACCGACTCGGGTATGCTCGAAGGGTTCGTATCGGGCTCGCCGACAATTTCGACGACGGTGTGTGTGCTCACTGATGACAACGGCATTTGGACCGATGAATTGAAATATCTCCAATAGGACCGGCGGAGCTACCTGCAACGGTACCCGCCAGTATTCATGACTATAGACACTTCGAGTGGCCGTTTCATAACCTCATGACTCCCGAATAGTGACTTCGAAGGGATTGGTGGACTTAGACGAAACGAATAACGTATCTTCTTTTGTGTACTGGGCTTAGGCCCATTCACTACGTAGGGAGGTGCTGTTCGTGTCAGAGGCGATCACGAAACACGAAGTAACGCAGCTACTCGTCAGCCTGGGTTCGGGGGACAGGTCTGCGCTGGACAAACTGATGCCCTTGGTCTATATGGAGCTTCGTCGGCTTGCCAAGTCGAAGCTGGGATCGGAGCGCGCCGACCATACGCTGAATACCACGGCGCTTGTTCACGAGGCCTACATCAAGCTCGCCGATCAGCAGCGAATCAACTGGCAGAGTCGGTCCCAGTTTTTTGCGCTCGCTTCACAGGCTATGCGGCGCATTCTTGTCGATTATGCACGTCGCAGAAATGCCGCCAAACGGGGCGGCAATGCGGTCATCTCCATCCGGGAAGCCGACTCCGTTGCATCGGAGGTTCGAGCCGACGCCCTCGTCGCGCTCGATGAGTCACTTCTGCGCCTGGCTGAGATCGATCCGCGTCAGAGTCAGATCGTGGAGTGCCGCTTTTTCGGGGGATTGAGCATTGAGGAGACAGCGGACGTGGTAGGCGTTTCGACAGCAACTGTCAAAAGAGAGTGGGCCGTCGCTCGAGCTTGGCTGTTCCGGGAGCTGAATGGCGAAGGAATAGACTGAATTGAATGTCCGTGGTCCGTGGTCCGTCGTCCGTGGTCCTCTAAGATGCGATGAAATGGAGGAGATGACGGCGACTGCTGAAAACGTCATCACTCCATCCGTCTTTGCCCTCGCTTCGTTCGGGCTTCGGCGGACAAGTCCTCCATCCTCCATCCTCCATCCTCCTCCAGCTACGGTTGCAGTGCGCTACGGAGGTGGACGGCGGCATCGCGGGCGCGTTCGGCGAAATCCTCCCCTGAGCCCGCATAAAGAATCGATCGACTTGCATTCACAACGACCGGCGACGAATCAGGTCGCGCCGCTCGAATAACATCACCGGGATCGCCACCCTGTGCTCCCACTCCGGGTATCAGAAAAGGAACTTCGGGATAGCGATCTCGCAGCAAATCGAGGGACGAGGGATCGGTCGCGCCTACGACGAATCCGACCTCTCCTGGCTGATTGACTCCCCAACGATGGACCATCTCGGCAACCCGCAGATAGAGCGGGGAACCCTCGAGGATGGCCATCTGCAATTCCCGGGCGCCGGCATTCGATGTGCGAACGAGTACGAAAGCCGCGGTTCCGACTCTTTGGATGAATGGAGTTACGGCGTCGGATCCCATGTACGGTGAGACGGTGCAGGCGTCGCATCCGAGACGGTCAAAGATGGACCGGGCGTAGTGATCGGCGGTATTGCCGATGTCTCCCCGTTTTCCGTCTGCAATCGTGATGCGGTCCGATGGAACGTAGGCGAGAACTTCCTCCAGCACCGCCCCTCCGTCGGGTCCCAATCCTTCGAAGAACGCCAGATTTGGTTTGTAGGCACAGCAGACGTCGGCCGTTGCATCGATGATTTCCTTACAGAAACGAATGACTCCGGCGTCAGGTCCGAGTTTTGCAAGGTGCTCAGGAAGTCGCTTTGGATCCGGATCGAGACCGACGCACAGGATTGAACTTGAGCTCGTCTGAGCCAGGTGCAGCTTTTCGGTGAAAGAAGGCATACGTGACGGTTTCGAAATGTTCGTCGAGCAAATCTGCGCGGGAACGGGGATGCGTTTAGGTTCGGTGAAAAAGTAACGACTGGAGCTCTGACCCGCAGGCTAATAGGAACCACGACAGAGAAGGTATGTATTTTGGAAGCGCTACCGGGTCAGGTCTGTTGTCTCATCAAGTACGGAGGTCCGTAACCGCATGTCTATTCTCAGCGAGCTACGAAAGATATCCGCAGACGATCGCAAAATGATCGCCGATGCGGAAGCGATGCTGGGTCCAGAACCCGACGAGATGGGTTTCGTCAAGAATATGTTCTGGGGCCGATATCGCGAGGATCTCATATTTCCCTATCCGCGGGTGAGTGACGAGGAACGTCGCCGCGCCGACGCACTCATTGCCGAGCTCGATAGCTATTTGGAGAATGAGCATCCCTCGATCTGGATCGACCAGAACGAGGAGGTTCCGTCGTGGGTGTTCGAGCGGCTTTTCAAGATGGGCGTGATGGGCATGACCATTCCGGAGAAGTATGGAGGGCTTGGTTTCGGTGTAACGAGTTACAACCGCGTCCTTCAGCGCATCGGGATGCAATGCGTCTCCACGGCCGTCATCGTTTCAGCGCACCAATCGATCGGCTGCAAGGCGATCATGCTCTTCGGATCGGAGGACCAGAAGGAGCGCTGGCTTCCCAAGGTCGCACGTGACTATCTATCCGCCTTCTGTCTCTCGGAACCAAACGTAGGTTGTGATGCGGCCGGTCAGGAAACGCACTGCCGCCTCAGCGACGACGGAAGCCACTACATCCTCAACGGCGAAAAGAAATGGATTACGTCCGGCGCCTTGAGCGGACTCTTTACCGTGATGGCGCGCCAGACATACCAGGATCCCGCTTCAGGGAAAGAGAAGTCTGGGATAACAGCCCTGCTTTGTACGCCGGACTTGGAAGGGGTCGACATATATGAGAGGAATCGGTCCAAGGCAGGGATTCGAGGTACCTGGCAGGCGAGGATCCGGTTCACGGACGTTAAGGTGCCGATTGCGAACCGGCTCGCGGCGGAAGGGAAAGGCCTTCGGGTTGCCCTGACCTGTTTGAACTATGGGCGCTGCACGCTTTCGGCGGGGATGCTGGGATCAGCCGAGCGGGCGATGGAGCAGGCCGTGAAGTGGTCACGGACCAGGTATCAGTTCGGTCGGCCAATATCGGACTTCGAACTGGTGAAGAAACGCATCGCCAACATGGCGGCCCTTACGTACGCCATGGATGCCCTCCTCTACATGATGACAGGAATGCTCGATCGCGGAGACGAGGACATTATGGTCGAAACCGCGGCTACGAAGGTATTCGTATCTGAGATGGGTTGGCGCGTCGTGAATGATGCCGTTCAAATTATGGGCGGTGAGAGCTACATGACGGAGAATGAGATCGAGCGAATCTTCAGAGACAGCAGGCTCAATCTCATCGTAGAGGGTGCTAACGAGGTCATGCAGTCGTTCATCTTTGCTTATGGCGGCAAGCGACTTGCGGAGAACCTGATTTCGCTGAAGAACATGCTTCTCTGGGACGCCGACGAATCGTTCAAGACCAACGTCAAAGGCATGTTTCGTGCGGGTATGCGCCCGCGCATCGCTGCGCGCGGCGTTCGCGTCGGCATGGAAATGCTTGCGGGTATCAAGCGATCGATTCCATCGGCGCCACCAGTGCGACCCGAGCTGTCGGATCTCGCAAAACGTCTCACACGACTCGTACGCGACCAATCGCACGTGTTCATGAAGGCGAGCCTCGATTTCAAGGAGTCCATCGTCACACGGCAGGTAGTCCAGGCGAGGATAAGCGACAATTTCATGTATCTGTTCGCCATGTCAGCCTCGCTGGCGAAGTTCGATCAGGCGCTCCAGGCTCAAGGCAGCGAGGAGTCGCTGGCGTACGACCGGGCAGCGCTGCGTCATTTCTTCGACATTGCGACGATAACAATCGAACAGAATACGCGGGAGATCTGGCGGAACGCGGACGAGAGTATGCTGGTGGCGTCCGAGAAGTCCATTGAAGCCAGTGATGCCCAGCCGAACGAGCTTTTCATCGTGCCGGAGAAATCACCGGTTGCGGCGGGAACGGGTCGTACTCCCGACCGGTCCGATATCAAGCAGTTTCCTGGAGAGAACAGCGTCGCAAACGATCTCGACGTCACAGAAACCGACAAGAAGGAAACGGCGTCTGTATGATTTCGCAATAGGCGACGAAGATGGATATGAGAACCTTACGGGTCGACATTGAGGGAATGAGCTGCGGGCACTGTGTGAAGACGGTGCGGGAGGCACTCGAAAGCCTGCCAGGCGTCGAGATCCGCGAAGTCGTAATCGGGCGAGCACTCGTCGACGTGGACGAATCGAAAACGCGTCGCGACGATCTCGTGGCTGCGATCGACGACACCGGATTCATCGTCACATCCGTTGCCTGAAACGGGCGTTGGCGCCGGAACCATTCGATAGCGGAGCATTCCCCGCCTATATGCTCCGGAATACTTTATTTAGCGCCGGTCTTGCGCAAGCTGATTGAATCACCTTTATTGACTCAAGAAGGCTTCGGTTGAGTGAGGTAACCGTGACAAGCAACCGTTCACCACGGAATCTCGACCGCTCGCCTGCGAGTTGGGTTAATTGGCGGCGAAGTGGACATGAAGTACCGCAGCGGACATTACCCTCCGAAGGAGGCAAGGGGCGACCAAGGGTTTTGGTTTGCGCGCTTGCCCCGAAGGATCAACGAAAGTCAGCAGACACAGGTGTCTACGCCCGAGGAATTCACCGCCGATTTCATCGACCGGATTCATGCCGGCGATCGTCGCGCCGAAGAGCAGCTGCTCGCCCGCTTGCGCCCCATTTTGCATACCTACTTTATCAAGAGGGTGGGTCTTAAGCCTGAGGTCGAAGATCTCATCCAGAACACGTTGATCCGCGTCCACCGCAGTCTTCCAGACCTCCAGCAATCCGACCGTTTCATGGGTTTCGCCATGAAAGCGGCGCTTTTCGAACTTCACGATCTTTACAGAGGACGATATGGAGGCCGCGAAGCACTTTTCGATCCGTCCCAGCCGCCCGACCAGGCGTCGGACCCCGCCGGGACGGCGGCCTCCATCGATGTTGAGCGGGCGCTCAGCGTAATTTCACCGCGTGCCCGTCAGATTCTCGAGTTGCGAGAGTACGGCTACCGCTACAAAGAGATAGCCGACATGATCCACACGTCGGAAGCGGCCGTTAAGATGCAGGTTAAGCGAGCCTTCGAAAGAATGCGTCGTTTGCTCGTCGCTTGACGCGCACGGCCGGACGAATTTTGTTACTTTCCGGGTGTTACAGGCGACTATGCCGATGACTGCTTCCGGGATCGGTAGGAGTAACATGTCTGATTGGATCGACCGTTTTATTCTTTACGACGAGGTCAGCCCCGAAGAGAGAGAGCAACTTGGCGAGGCTCTCAAGGGTCGGACTGATCTCGCGGCGGCGTACGCTGAATGGAAACAACTTCGCGGTGCCATACGGTCGAACATCGAAGAATCCGTACAGGATCGTCATCTGCTCATCCAGTTCTCCCTTTGGAGAAGTGGTCACATCAATGCGCTCACGCCCGAAGAACTCTCTGAAGTGGAGCGAAACCGTCGACGCTTCGAGGAAGCGATCGAATCCAGCGAGGCGCTGAGAAACGTCCTCGACTGCATTGAGGACGAGCAGCAGGACTTCGAAGAGACATGGAGGCTCCATGCCGAAGGTGAAGCGAAGAAGGCGAGCCCGACTTTTGCCGGAGCGAACGCACCTGCCTGGCGGCCTGTCAGGCCGTCGTTCATGCCCTTTCTTCGCGTTGCCGCTGTGATCGCAGTCGTCGCGGCAAGTGCGCTCATGTATGCCGGTCTTGTCGATCGGCAGAACACTGTCAGCGTTCGCGCTGCGACCGACGGGGTGGAGTCCGTCAACCTGGACGACGGTTCTTCGGTTCGGCTGATCAACGGAGCCGAGCTGACCTATGAGAGATCCACCGCTGCGCACCCGTTCAATCGGAGAGTCAGCCTGAAAGGCCGTGCTTTGTTTACCGTCAAGCCGGCCAGTGAAGTCTTCGTCGTCGAAACGCCAGCCGCGATAACGACAGTCTGGGGTACTACGTTTGGTCTGGATTCAGACGACTCATTTACAGAGGTTGTATTAGCCGAGGGACGCGTCTCCGTCGTGTCACGTCGTGACTCGCAGCATCCCGTTGTTCTCGAGCCCGGTCAAATGACGCGCGTCGTTGGAGCACGCGAGCCGACTGACCCGGTAAAAGTGAACGTTGCCGATGCGCTCGCGTGGACCCGGCTGTTTGTTTTCCGTAATGAAAAAACAGAGCGGATAGCGGACAGACTCAGTGAACACTTTGGCGTACCAATCCGTATCGACGAATCCCTGCAGCACGAAACAGTTACAGGGACGTTTGAGCAAGACTGGTCGCTGCAGTATATACTGGAGGCCGTTTCGCAAACGCTCGATGCGAATGTTACCGGCTCTATGTCTGAAGGATTCGAGGTCCGTCCTCGCCGACAGGCATCAGAGCTCGGCGTCAGCTGATCGGAGGATCGGCCGAAGGCGCCAACTAACCAACACGTGCAGGTTTTAGCATGCGCTTGGGACGCAGGCTCATATTTGCCGGCTTAATGCTGGGCATGGGAGGTATGCTTGGTCAAGCCCGCCTGCTCGCTCAGGATCTGCAGTTCGATCTCCACGGCGCAGAGATGTCGAAAGCCCTGGATCTGTACGCGAAAGAGACCGGCGTGTCGGTCGTCTACGCTGATCGCGTCGTGAAGGGAAGAAGGACCACCTGCGTCTATTCCGGAGTCGATTACGAAGCGGCGCTCGCTTGCCTGATCGGCGATCGACTTCGCGCCGCCTGGCTGCGCAAGACTCAGGTCGTTCTTTCGGCAAAGCTCCTCCCACCGGCCACCGTCACAGTCCGTGGAGTCGTGGTCGATTCCGATGGAGAGAATCCCCTTCCCGGTGCACACATCATGATGCCCGGTATCAATCAGGGTACCGTCGCTGATCAGGACGGTCGTTTTGAGCTCAAGAACATTCCGCCCACTGATCTTCGTGTGTCTGTATCCTACCTCGGCTACGAGACAAAAGATGTGGCCCTGAAGGTCGATGCGGAACCACAGAAGGTGGCGCTCTCACCCTTGATGATTGAAGGAGAAGCTGTCGTGGTCGAAGGCATCCGCTCCGACGAATCAGACAATCTGGGCGGGGGGGCTCGATCTTTGAATGGTTGGGTTCAGGAGTACGCAGGAGGACTTGACCAATCGGATATTCTTCAGGGTGTTTCTACCATGGCCGGCGTCAGCCGCACCGGTGAAATCAGCGGCGGTCTCGTCGTTCGAGGCGGGTTGCCGGATCAGAGTGTATTTCTTCTGGACGGCGCCCCTGTCTATCAGCCCTGGCATTCACAAGGACTCTTCTCCATCCTTCAGCCTTCCGTCACGCGGGACGTGATGCTGTTCAGCGGACCCCTTCCTGCTGACCAGGCCGGTCAGCTTGCCTCCGTCCTCGATGCATCGCTCAGTGCGGGGTCGCTCGACAGGATAGAGACGACGGCCTCCATATCGAGTTCATTGGGGGAGTTGTCGGTGAAGGCGCCGCTCGCTCCGGGTCTGACCGGGATGGTGGCCGCCAGGAGGTCGCACCAAGGCCTTTCACGCACGCACGCGCAAAGTCTGCCGAACAGCCTGCCTCTGAAGGGTGGTGGTTTTTATGACGTGACTGCCAAGCTCGGTTTTCAGTCGTCTCCATCGAATCTGTTCTCCTTCACGATGTATCGGGGAGGGGATGAGCTGACATGGGCGACCGATCCGCAGAGTCGCGCACAGGATCCGAGATTTGGCGACTGGCAAAATGCGGTCTACGTCCTCCAGCATCGCTACGTCCCGAATGAGCGTTTCCTCGTGACGAACAGCATTTTCGCATCGACTTTTGACGCGTCAAGCGAATTGTCATCGGAAGGGTTGCTCGGACAGACGTCTGCCGACGAGTACCAGCAGGTAAGAGACACCGGTCTCAAGATCAACGTCGACTATTTTGCGTCCCGCCGCCACGCCGTCAATCTGGGCGTTCAGGTCGTTCAGCACCACATTGAGTGGTCCGAGCTGCCTGCTCCTCTAGCGGACGGTCCGCCCGTGCGATCGACATTCCGCGATGAGGTCGTCGACGGCGCAATGTACCTGCAGGATACCTGGAACGTCACCGACCGGCTGACAGTACGTCCGGGGATCAGAATGTCCTGGTTCGGAAACCAGGTGGGACAGCGCTTCGAACCGCGCTTTCATTCGCGCTACCGCTTGTCGGAAAACTCGTACTTGAGATTCGCGTGGAGCAGGCAAGTGCAGTACCTGCATCAGGTGCACAACATCGTCAATGGCGGGCTGGGTTCGACGATTACGAAATGGATCGTTTCGAGCGGCCCGACGATTGCCCCGTCAACGGGTGATCAAATGGTTCTCGGGTTGACGAGCCGCCGCAATGAGTACTGGACCGTGTCCGCAGATCTGTACTGGCGACAAGAGAACAACGTTTTCCTTCCCAGTGAACCGGTGATTCCGATGGCGGCTTCGCAGATCGCGATTTTCGACGCCCCCCCGGAGCGATTCGAGGACTTCATACAGGGGCGTTCAAAATCATTCGGTGTCGAGTTACAGGCAGCCTACAAGCGTGACTGGTACAGGTTCTGGGCCAGCTACACAGGTTCCCGGTCTCTTATCCACCTCCCGACCGATCCGGCCAATTCCGACTATCGAGCCGGGGTTTACGATACACCTCACGTCGTACGAGCGTCTACAGCCCTGGAATTCTCTAACTGGGAATTCACCCTCACGAGTGAGGCCAGAACGGGCTATCCGACACTTGCGGCTGTCAAAGGCGCCAGTGCCACCGGTTCGAGCCGGTTCCCAACCTACTTCCGTCTCGACGCCGCACTTGGCTATACCTTGCATGGACTGGGGGCGGAGTGGGATTTGCAGGGGCGGGTATACAACCTGACCGATCGTGAGAATGTCGTCGGCTACGAGTACGACGACAACATCCTGAACTTGCGCCGAACGAGCCTTCTCGGAGTGACGAGGTGGCCGACGTTCCGTCTGCAGGTGAAGTTCTGATAGGAACCTACACGCCGCTCGGTCGAATCACTTCTACGAGTTTAGTACAGACGCGACTTGTAACCGGAACCTCGAACCCGGAACCCCGGAACCTCCAACCCCGTGGCCTCGACTTTAGCGGATTACATCACCGCCCTCGGCGATGAGTCAGGAACCATCACGAAGGTCGTTAGCCAGGCAAAACGTCACGACCGCGTCTCAATCTTCATCGACGGCGAGTTTGCGTTCGGCGTTTCCGACGAGGTGGCCGCTCATAATGGTCTCCGAGCCGGCGTCATCGTTGCAAGCGAGATCCTGCATGCTGTTGCGCGTGAGGAGGAGATGACCAACTGCAAGCGCGTTGCGCTTCACTACATTTCCTACCGGATGCGCTCGGAGGTGGAGGTAAGACGACGCTTGGCAAAAGAAGACGCCGGGCCGGCGATTGTCGATGCTGTGCTTGCTCAGTTGCGCCAAATCGGCGTGGTGGACGACAAGGCCTTCGCGAGTGCTTTCGGGAGAGACGCCGTTCTCGGACGCAAATGGGGTCCCCATCGCGTTGCTCGGGGCCTCCGGCAGGCAGGTGTCAGCGACGAGTACATCGAAGAGGCGTTGGGCGAGGTTCGAAATACCCTCGAGGACGAGGACGTCGTGATGAAGGTCGGCCGCAAACGGTGGGAGCAGCTACAGGGCGTCTCAGACGTTCGCAAGCGCAAGAAGCGACTCTACGACTACCTGGCTCGCCGCGGATTCGACTTCGCTGACATACGGCGGGTTCTGGATGATCTCGCCGCGCTTAAATAGTCGGCAGACAGGCGGGTCCGATAGGATCGAAGGATTTGTACGTCAGAATAAACTCCTGATGCCCGAGTTCCTCGCTTCGAGAGGCGTTCCCGGTCGCGACACTGATCGTCTGTCGGTAGATTTCATCACCGACGTCCGAGAGTGTCGCTTCGCCGGTCAACACCGCACCCGCATTTACATCCATGTCGTCTGACAGTCGGGCGTACGTCTCGGGATTGCCGCAGACCTTGATTACAGGCGAAATCGCTGAGCCGACGACGGAGCCTCGACCTGTGGCAAACAGAATGATGTGGCTTCCGCAGGCGATCAACTCGGCGATCTCGGCATTGTCGACGATGTTGGGGAAGCCGAAACGGACCTCACCGTCCGGTACGACGTCGAGTAGGAACAGTCCGCCTCGCGGCGGATGATCCGCCGGCTTAATGAGGCCCGCGATGCCTCGACTTCCACTCTTTGCGTAGGCTCCGATCGATTTCTCTTCCTGTGTCGTCAGCTGGCCTTCCGCATTGCCCGACGCGAAGCTGCCGTGCCCCAGCACTTCGTAGTAATGGCGCGCTTTCTCGACGCTCGCCACGATCTCCTTCGCCAGGTTCTCCGTGACGGATCGGCGCGCCAGCAGATGCTCGCACCCGATCAGCTCTCCCGTTTCCTCGAAGATGCAGGCGGATCCGTCATCCACAAGGCGGTCGAACGCCAGCCCGATGGCTGGATTCGCTGTCATTCCACTCGTCGCATCCGATCCGCCGCAAATCGTTCCAACCACGAGTTCGTCGAGACCCATTGGGACCCGCTCCGTTCGGGACAGTGCCTCCACTTGCTCAGCTACCCAGCGCCGGCCCTTCTCCACCGTTGATCTCGTTCCGCCCTCCTTCTGAATAACGAGAACTTCGACCGGCCTGCCCGACGAAGCGATCGTCTCCATAGTCGCCTTCTGGCAAAGCTCTCGCATCCCAGGCTGACAAGCAGTACGGCGCCCACATTAGGGTGCGTACAGAGCGCCTCCATCATTCGGTGCGCGTATGGATTCGGAAAGCAGCCGGGGAATCCGATCAAGTGGCATCCGTTCGCGCGGAAAGGATACACGATCTCGCGAGAAACATGGTGCGCACACTCGACGAGATAGGCTACCAGCGTCAAGTTGCGTATGCCCTTTCGACCGTCCGATCGCAAGTATCCTTTCAGTGCTGCACTCACGGCTCCGACCAGTCTCCCTCCGAAATCAACTCACCGCGATCGTACGTGTGTAAGTAATCGGATTCGAGGTTGTGTGTATGCACGTAGGTTCCCGGCTCCACGTCCGACGTGAGCGAGCCGATCGGTTCTCCGAATTTGATGATCTTACTCCCGGCCTTTAACGAGCGTAAGGCCAGTTTTGCGCCGAGCGGCGCCGCCTGCTGCAGCACGAAGGACGTGCCGCCGCACGTGATGCTCGTTCCAGTCAGGATAGGATGGACGGCGACGCAAACGTTGTCGTTCGGATGGATTTGAAGCACGTCAATCATCACTCTCCGGCAGTCCGTAAATCCGCCTGGCATTATTGTCAAAGAAAGCACGGCGATCGTTCTTGGTCCACTCGCGGGTAATTTCCATGGCGATCTCGACCCAGTCTTCCAGTTCGATAGCCCGCGAGAAGGCACACCGGCCAGTCTCCCCCGAAAATGAGGCGGTTCGGGCCGAAGCATTCCATTGCATGTGCAAAGACGCGTCGAATGGACGATTCCGCTTTGTCGAGATCCTTCACATGATTCACGAGGCCTGAAAGCTTGCAGGCAAGATTCGGTCGTTTTCCCAGGGCCTCGAGATTGTCGCGCCATCGCATCCATGTCGTCCGTACCGAGGGGGGGATTGCCCGCATGATCCAGTACGAACTGGGTATCGGGACAGGCGTCGATTAACGGAAGCGCGTCGGCCAGCTGGTCTGCTCGAAGACAAAGATCGAACGTCAGACCGCGCGTCCAGAGCCGGGCGAGGTTTTTCGCAAAGTGAGGCGACTGCATCGTTCCTTCCGGAGCAACATGCAGCACGCGGCGAAGACCGACAAGCTTAGGATTGTCGATCTCGTCCAGATACTCGTCAAAACCGGGAAGTTCGGGTCGACACGACGGCGATGACGCCGAGCAGGGGAGATCCATCCTGTTCCGCAATGCCGTAAAAGTGTTGAGCTTCACGTTTGCTGTCCGTCGCTGCTACATCGACTTCCATGAACAAGCCGTAGACAATTCCCGAAGCGGTGGCATGAGGGCGCCACCCGACTGAGATTCCATGCTCCCTCGAGTGCGGGAACGTCCTCGAGCCAGGGATAGCTGAATAACTCCGGTTTAATCAGATGTACATGCGCGTCGATCATGGCACTGGCTTCAAAACTTCCCGTATTCCAGATAGGCGTCCTTTGGGTCGACGCCGGCAAGGATGGCCTTGCGAACCATGGATTCAGTGTGCATCACACGTTCTGTTTCTTCGAGGGTAGGGAGTATAACCTCTCCCGGAATGCAAATAACCCCGTCGCGGTCCCCGATGATCCAGTCGTCCGTCTTAATCGTGACGGACCCAATCCGAATGGGTTCACCGTACTTCTCCGGCACCCAGCAGCCGACAATGTCCATCGGCGTGACGTACCGGCAGAACACCTTGAATCCGATTCGCAGGATGAATTCCGTATCGCGGCAGCCGCCGTCGACGACGTATCCTCTAACGCCGCGCAGTTTGAGCGTTTCCGCCGACAGCTCTCCCATGTGTGCAACCGTGCCGTTGTTCGGCTGGCAGACGAGGACGGATCCAGCCGGGGCCAGCGTTAGCATCTCGGTCCATCGGAGGACCGTCTCGTGTGGATCCATTCCCTCTTCGAATCGACCCGAGAATGTGTATGCCGGGCCGGCGAGTCGGAACGAGGGATCGAGCGGCCGAATCCCGTGCGGTAGACCGAAATTGTTGTGGCCCGCCTCGCGCAGCACGTCGTGGACGGCGCCGGTGTAGCATTTTTCAAGGCGGTGGGAGAGAAAATGTCCGCGATCTTCCATAGATATGCCTCAGAGGTATTTTCGTTTGACGGTCATGGCCCGATCCAGGTGCGTGTATCCGCCGTCGACGTAGATGATCTGACCCGTTACGTGGGCAGCACGGGTGCTTGCGAGGAAGACCACGGTATCCGCGACCTCCTGCGGCGTCGTCATGCGCCGTCCGAGGGGCACCAGTTCATCGATCTCGCGGCGAGCCGCTTCGGGATTCTCGGAATGATGGTCGAGCCACCAGGCATACTGTGGCGTCCACACTTCTGCCGGCACGACGGTATTGACGCGCACGCCGTCTTGCGACAGTTCGACGGCCCATTCTCTCGTGAGTGCTTTGAGTCCGCCTTTGCTCGCGGCGTATCCGTTCGTCCCGCCCTGTCCAGTATCGGCTACCTTCGAGCCAACGTTTACGATGGCGCCGCTGCCGGCACGCAGCAGCGCTCGCGCATGGTGTACGACTGAATAAGGTGCAATGAGGTTTGTCTCGAGTGAACGACGGAAGGCCGCGACGCCGCTGTCGATTCCCGCTCCGTCATTCACCGCTGCGTTGTTAACGACTACGTCGAGCCGACCGTGATTCGTCTCGATCCGTTCTACGAGCCGTCTTACGGCGGCCTCATCGGTCAGCTCGGTCTCTACAAACTCGGACGTCGCACCGTCAGCACGCAGCTCACTTTCAACAGCCTTCCCACGTTTGGCATCCCGGTCTGCAATGACGATGACGGCCAGCTCGTCAGCGAACGTGCGCGCGATTGCTTCGCCGATACCGCTGGCACCTCCTGTGACGAGCACGACCTTTCCTTGGAGTCCTAAATCCATAATGCCGAGAGATTATGAATTAAGCTTTCGCAATGCCATGCCGGCCCCCGGTCGATCGGGCGTTGTGTAGACGCCGTCCTTGACGATTGCCGGGTTTACGAACTCGTCCGCTAGATGAGGGATGTACTCGAGCAACTCGGCGGGGAGGCCGAGGGCGATATGGTTGAAGAGCACGAGGTGCTGGTGCAGTTGCCCCATGTCTCCAACATGAGGAACCACAGAAAGTCCGAATTGGCGGGCGAGCAGGCTCACGACGATGAATTCGGAAACACCGGCGACGCGCATCGCATCCACTTGAATGATATCGGCTGCATCCGCCTCCATGAAGTTCTTGAACAGGACCCGATTGCTTATGTGTTCACCGACCGCGAGCGCGACCGATTTCGGACGCAGCAGCCGAAGCAGTCTCTGGTGGCCCAGTACGTCGTCGGGGTGCGTCGGCTCTTCGATCCAATACACACCCAGGTCCGCCATGGCGGCGCATGCATTCTCCGCATCAGGCCACCGCCACTGCTGGTTCGCGTCTACCATGATAAGGGTATCCCCGCCGACCGTGCGCCTCACCAGCTCCACGCGGCGTACGTCATCCCTGAAATCGGGCGAGCCAACTTTGAGCTTCATCGCTTGGAATCCTTCGGAAACGGCCTTCCTTGCATTGTCCACGATCATGTCGTCGGAGTAACCGAACCAGCCGACGGATGTGTCATAGCCCGGATATCCTGTCTTGAGGATTTGCTGCCTTTCGACCCTCAGAGGCCGCTCGCCGTGAAGCACGCGGAGCGCGTCAGCCCTGCTCAAACGGTCCTCGACCCAGGACAGATCGAGAAGGCCTGCGACCTCGTCGTCGGACAGAGATATGAGCAGCTTCCATAACGGCAAATCGCGCGATCGTGCCCAGAGATCGAAGAGCGCATTGGTGACCGATGCCAGCGCCAGGTGGATGGCTCCCTTGTGCGGGCCGAGCCAGCGAAGCTGGGGATGATCGGCCAGGCGTTTCTGGACGCCTCCGAAGTCCGCCATGAGCTCCTCGATGTCGCGACTCTCCGTCTGAAGGAGGATCTGAGCGAACTGATCGGCGAGCGCCGTGACGATTTCGTTTCCCGCGCCGATCGTGAAGGCGGCTCCTTCCCCGAAAGCTCTGTCGGACACGAGCCGGGTCACTGCGTAGGAGTATTCGGGTGCCGCATGGACGGCGTCACTGCCCGATCCTCCTTCGAGTGGAAATCGGACGTCGTGGGTCGAATAGACTCGGATTCCTGCCACGTCGCTTACAGTCGATAGCCTACTTCACTTCCGCCTGAGACGTGCATCACGTGGCCGGTTACGAATTTCGCGCCTTCCGAGCACAGGAATACGGCCGCGGGTGCTATCTCGTCGGATTCGGGACAGTAGCCCAGCGCGGGAAGTCGATCCAAATACTCCTCGATCGAGGATGGATCGGGCTGTTCGGCGCTCCAGCGCCTCAGCGCCGGGGTCCAGGCCGCGACCGGGCAAAGCGCATTCACGCGCACTCCGTCACCGCCCCAGTCGACCGCTGCACTCTTTGTCAGGGCGTTGAGCCCTCCTTTGGTCATTGCATAGGCAGCATGCATGGCCTGGCCGGTGACCCCCGCCATGCTCGACACGTTGAGCACGCAGCCCCGGGAAGCCCTGAGATAAGGAAACCCACATCGCATCATCCAGAAGCTGCCTCGCAGGTTCACGTCCAAAAGCAGCTGGAGCTCCTCCAGCGAGGTCGTGTCGACCGGCCTGCTTGGACTTGTGACGGCTGCGTTGTTGACGAGAACGTCGAGTCCGCCAAGATCCGACACCGCACGAGCAACCACATCCTCGGCCTCGTTCGTGTCTCCGAGATTAAATCCGTAGGTGGGACATTCGAGCGCTTCTGCGGCGTCTCGGAGTCGATCGTTCGGAAGGGCGGCAACGGCAACGACGGCGCCTTGCGATTTGAAAGCGCGCGCGATCGCATATCCAATCCCCTCAGAGCCTCCGGTGATGAGAGCTCTCTTACCGCGAAGCATGTCACCCATCGAACCCTCAAGGAATGTGCATGAGTGATTCCATCGGCAGCCACTGCTCGTTCTCGGGTGTGCCCGCGACGACACGCTGACAGGCGTCGGTCAACGGCCACCATTTGTCGCGTGTTGTGGGATCGTTCGCGATCGATGCGAAATCGGCCTCCGGGTCCGTGCCAGTGTACTCGAAGTAGCTGAACAAATATCGACGATTCTGGATCTCTACAACGAAAATGCTGTAATTATGGATGTTAGCCTTCTTGATCGCGGCTACGACCTGTGGCCAGACGTCTGCGTGGAGCTCCCGGTAGAACTGCTCCTTTTCAGGGATGAGTTCTACGGTTGAGGCGTAGCGTCGGACATTATCGGTCGGCTTCTCAGCGTTGGTTGGTCCGTAGACAGCGTCTGCTTTGATGCCGGGTGAGCGAAGTGATTCCGATGGAGATTCCAAGGGCCCGAAATTTCGATTTAACGAAGCGGTGTAATGTAAGCAATTGGCCTTTCCGAGTTACCTTGTACCACGTGCGATTCTGGACTATAGTGTCCGGTATCGAGCGGTCGGTTTGATCCGGTGCGCGGATTGAGCAATGTGGTAAAGCATTCCCAGCGTCAGCCGAAAGATTACGACTACAGCCATCCTGTCAAATGACTCGTGAAACCGTTCCCAGTGTTTTCAGCCTTCGCGGCGGTGTTCCTGCCGATCGTTGGGGACGTCTGGTAGTACTGCTCGCGCTGCTTACTGCATCGATCTGGATTCTCTGGTTCTTCAGCGAACTGGCGTTCTTTCTCATCATCAGTGGGCTCGTCGCGTATTTGCTCGGACCGATTGCCGACTTCTTTCAGCGGATGGGGACCGGCAGGACGGCGGGTGTTCTCATGACGTTTGTCTTCGTCGCTGCGGTGGTCGTCATCGGCTTTGCCTCCATGGTACCTTTTATCGAAGAGCAGGTCATCGATCTCGCGAAATTGTTGTCCCCTGAAGTGCTTCGGCAGGCGACGGCTTCTATCGAGGAAACCCTTCGGCACTACGTCCCGATGCCCGAAGGCGCCGTTGACCAGGGATTGGCCAACGCCATCGAGGCACTCTTCAGACAGGAGCGCATATCGAACGCCTTCAGTTACACCATCGACCTCTTCACGAATATCCTTTACGCTCTACTCGTGATACCGCTGGTCACATTCTTTCTCATGAAGGACGGTCGGGATTTGACCGAGGCGGTCGTCAACCTCGTTCCCAACCGATACTTCGAACTGACGGTTGATCTGATCGAAAGTATCAGGAATCATCTCGGCCGTTATTTCCGGGCGCTTCTCGTTCGTGACATCGTTGTTGCCGTTCTGGCCACGGTGCTGCTTTCGGGTGTCGGGCTTCGGTATGCCTCAGTCGTAGGCATTTTTGCTGGACTCGCCAATACGATACCCTATTTCGGTCCGCTGTTGGGGCTTGCGGCCGCGATTATCGTCGGGGTTGCCCAGACGGGTGATCTCGTACTGTTCCCAGGCATTTTTGCCGCGATCTTCGTCACACAGATCGTCGACAACGTGCTTCAGCCGTTCATTTTTTCGAGAGCGATAAGGATTCATCCCCTGGTAATTCTTTGCACGGTCATCATCGGGGCCGAGGTAGGGGGGATCATCGGAATGCTGCTCGCCATCCCCGTCATTACGGTACTTTGGGTAACGGCTAAATCCATCAGCTGGAGCATACAAAACTACAAGGTGTTCAGAATTTCCAGACCGTAGCATCTGTCGGGGTAATTCTGCTTTCGTAATATTTTCGGATTTGGAGATGAGCCGGGGTCATTGAGACGGAGGATTTTGGGCGATAATCAGGCCATATCTGACGCCGTTGCGTATATCCGCAGTCGCGATCCGAGACAGCCAAAGCTGGCAATGATTCTCGGTTCGGGCCTTGGCGGACTGGCTGACTCGGCTTCGAAAGCCGTCGTTATTCCAGGCAGCGAAATTCCATCATATCCTTCTGCCGGTGTGGCCGGACACTCCGGGGACCTCGTGATGGGCGAGCTCGGTGGCACTGTAGTCGCGTTCATGCGGGGGCGATTTCATGCGTACGAGGGCTATTCAGTCGATACGCTCACCTTTCCGGTGCGAATTCTTGCCGCTCTGGGTGCGACGCACCTGATCCTGTCTAATGCCGCTGGAAGTCTTCGCCCCGACATGCCCGAAGGCAGCGTGATGCGAATCATCGACCACATCAATCTCGCCGGCAGGAATCCGCTCCTTGCAATTGGTGACACGCGCCGCGTCCGAACCGAGGAGACGTGTTTCGACCCGAATTGGGGGCGCGTAGCCGACGACATCGCCGTTGGAGCCGGGATCGCCGTAAAGAAGGGCGTGTATCTCTGGCTGCTCGGACCTTCCTACGAGACACCGGCGGAGATCCGCTTCTTCCAGACTATCGGGGCCGATGCCGTTGGGATGAGTACTGTGCCGGAGGCCACCGTAGCCCGCCGTCTGGGGATGAAGGTTATCGGATTCTCCGCTATCACGAACCTTGCTGCAGGGCTCGGCGAGCAGCATCTCAACCACGAAGACGTGTTGCAGGTAGGTGCAGCTTTGAACGGCACCATGAAGCGCCTGGTGACGGCGCTGGCTTCGTCCGGTCTCGATAACGACTCGTAGTGATGCGGTCCCTGTATTCGGCCATATTGTTGTTGCTGCTGGCGAGGTCGATGATGGCCCAGACCGAGTCGAGTGAGGTAGTGCCGCCGGGGAAGGCTGATCTCGTCCAGCTATTCTCGTTCATCGATCGCCCGGTGGCGACGGTCGGCCAGTCCCTCGTTTTGACCGTCGAAATGCTCGCTTCGCCCAAGAATGATTCCGAGGCGGCGTCGCTCGAGGGGACGTTTAAGGCAGTTCGTCCTGAGCTTCCGGAAGCAGATATCGAGCTGGTTCGTGCCTACGAGCCGGTCATACGAGACCGACGGGTTGTCCTCGATCGGACAGATCAGAGCAGTTTGAGACTGAGGGCGCTGCACATGCAGCGCCGTTTCGTGATTCGACCGAAGCGGGACGGACTCCTCGAAATCCCCGGTATCTCAATGACATTTCGAGACTATCGATTCGAGACAGCGGTCCACCAGCTTCACGTGTATCGACTTGAGAGTGACTTTCTCAGCGCTCAGCGAGCCGTTTTGCCGCTCTTGGTTGAATCGAGACACCAGGGTGAGTTCGTCCGGAGGTTTGTCGGCACCGGATCCGGTTTCATTGTCGCTGACGACGCGCTCGTTACGGCGTACCACGTCGTTGTAAACGCCCATCACATCACTGCCACGCTTCCGAACGGGCGCCACGTTTCGATCAAGAAGGTTTGGGTGGTTGATCCGAGAAGAGATATTGCGATCCTGCAAATCGATCCTGGAGAAGTTCGTCGTGCCAACGTCAGGCCATTGCGCGTTGCTCCCAGACAGCCGGTCAACGCCTGGCAGAGTCCGTCGGATGCCGATAGAGTCGTCTTCACGGCGGGTTGGCCCGGCGGCATTCAGAGGAGCGAAGCGGGCGTGCTCTTCCACGCCAGCCCGCTCTACGCCGACGACGCGATCTGGCTCAGCTCAAATCGCGTCCGACCCGGCGACAGCGGAGGGCCGCTCATCGATCGCCGTGGAAGGGTGATCGGCGTGGTTTCGTACGGCATGTCTGCAGGCACGGAAGCGACGCAGCTTCTGGAATACGTCGCGACGGCAACAGATCCGCGGCCGGCCCTTGTCGAACGATTCCTTGTGGACAAACCTCAAGGACTCGGGGCTTTTCGTGATGACGATTTCTACAGTCATCATCCAGTCGCACGCGCCGTCAAGGACATGGCAATGCTGACTGAGTTTGCTCAAGTAAGACGTAGGGTCGATCCTGCCTTCGTTGACGTGTTCCTGCGAGAGCTTGATTCCGCTGTCAATCAGAGTTACGATCAGACCAGGCTCCATTTTCTGCAGGGGTCGATTTACCAGATGCTCGGCGATTTCGACAATGCGAGCGTCGCCTATGAGGAGGCTCTCGTTCGTCAAGCCGAACATTATCCGGCCGCCTATTCGCTGGCTTACTGCCGTCTTGCACTGCGATCCTACGACGCTGCGGCCGACCTGTTCGACTTTTCGGCCCACTTCGAGCCTTATCGGGACTTGGCCGAGTATGGACTGGCTCAGGCCAAGATGCAGCTCCTGGACTACGATGAGGCGATCTATCACCTGCGTCGCATCATTCATCGTCACGAGGACTTTGCTCCCGCCTTCTACCTGCTGGGACGCGCCTACATTGGAAAAGGCAACGATGTCGCGGCGGCGATGATTCTGGTCAAGCTCTACCAGTTGAGACCCGCATGGGGAGATCTGCTCGAGCGCAGCATCAGGCTGTCCCCGTTTCGCCCCGTCACGAGGACGGCAATGGGCCCGGCCACCATACGCCAGTTCCGCCAAATTCAGAGCGATCACAAGGATGGCGAACTTCGATGAAGGTCGGCCTACTCATTGAATTTATTGAAAATAATGAGGATATTCACAACCCATTGGTTTGTCCATGAGATGGGTAACAGGTTAATAAACGCCTGAAAATTAATAAGTTGGGCAGGGAATCCGCGTAACTTTGAGTTGGAGGCTTGTATGAGTTACGATAGCGACGAGCGGTTGAGGAGTCAGGGTGATGGTGACGGTAGCGATTTCGCGAGCCGGGACGAAGTCTACTCAAAGCGGGTACTTGCGGGCAAACGCACGTACTTCTTCGATGTGAAGTCGACCCGGTCGGGAGAGGATTTTTTCGTAACGATTACTGAGAGCAAACGTGTCGGCGAGCACAGATACGAAAAGCACAAGATCTTCCTGTATAAGGAGGATTTTGGCAAGTTCGTGGCCGCCATACACGAAGTAATCGGGCACATCAAATCTGAGCTTCTTCCCGCGTATGATTTTCGCGGATTGCCGCCTCTGATCACTCTATCCGAAGAAGAAGCCGCGCATTTCGTTTCTGAGTCGGAGTAGGAGCGACTCGGAGCGCAATTCTTTCATTTTCGTCTGGAAACCGGATCGAATAGCTTGCCTCGGGCGTACAGGCGGCTATTCAGGAAGGGACATTGGCGGATCAGAGACAGGAAAATTCAACGTCGCGCCGCGATGCAGGCGCGTTCGTACGGCATGTGCGTGAAGCCGTCCGTGCCGAATCGGTGTATCACGTTCCGGCGCACGAAGACATCTCTGTAAAGCTCAACCAGAACGAGTGCCCGTTCGATGTGCCCGTTCCGGTCAAACATCTCCTGCTTCAGCGTTTTGCCTCGGCGCAGTGGAATCGGTACCCCACGGAGTTCTCCGACGAGCTTCGTTCACTTCTTGCGGAATCGCTCGGTGTCTCAACCGATTCACTAATTCTCGGCAATGGCTCTAATGAACTCGCGCAGTTTCTGGGCTGCTCGCTGATTCGTCCGGGTGGGTCGGTGGCCGTGCTCGACCCCATGTTCTCGCTTTTCGAAAAGGTGGTGCGGTTATGCGATGGGGTTCCCGTCAAGGTCCCCTGCGAGGCCGACTACTCGACGGATACGATACGGCTTGAGGAGACTATTCGGACTTCCGGGGCGAACCTCGCGATCGTGGCCAGTCCAAATAATCCGACCGGCAAGGCCATCGATGTTGCCGCACTCGGCGCGACGGCCGACAGGATGGACGGACTGCTGCTCATTGACGAAGCATACCACGAGTTCATGCCCGGTCCGAGTGCGCTGTCACTCTTGCCGTCTCATCCCAACGTGATCGTCATGCGCACGTTCTCGAAGACTGTGGGACTGGCCGGTCTGCGGCTTGGATATCTTGTCGCCGATCCGGTGATCGTGTCCGAACTGCTGAAGGCGAGACTGCCGTTTATGATCAATCGATTGACGGCAATCGTCGCCTCCTACCTGGTCGCTCATCCCGAGATCGTTCGCGAACGGGCCCAAGTGTTGACGACCGAACGAGACGGTCTTCTGACCGGCCTTCGGCAGATCCCGAATGTCGACGTGGTTCCGTCGTCGACCAACTTCCTGATCTTTCGCACGCCGCTGGAGGCAGGCGATCTCCAACAGGCACTTGCTCGCCGGGGGGTACTTGTCAGAGATGTCAGTGGATACAAAAGATTGCCCCGTTTCGTGAGGGTGAACGCGGGTCTGCCCGATGAGAACAAGGCTTTTCTGTCAGCGTTGAACGACGTACTTTTCGCAGCTGGCGGGGAGGCGTTGTGACATGCGGCGTCGTCCAACATGCAGAGCGCATGGCGCCGCGGCTTCAACCGGGTGGCATATTCGATGGAGTTGATTCAGGTTGAGATCCTCGGGCTTTCTACGAGCTCGTCGAGCGGGGGCGCCTACGCGCTCGTGCTTGGGGAGGCCGAGGGAGGCCGACGTCTTCCCATCATCATCGGCGCCTTCGAAGCACAGGCGATTGCCCTTGAGTTGGAAAAGATTCAGCCCCCGCGACCAATGACACACGATCTCCTTCGCGATCTCTTTGAACAGGTCGGGGGGGAAGTGGTCAGCGTTATCATCAGCGAACTGAAGGACGGCACGTTCTACGCAAAGGTGAGATTCGTCCATCAAGGCGACGAACGTGAGCTCGATTCTCGTCCCAGCGACGCAGTCGCCATTGCCGTTCGCACCGATGCTCCTATCTATGTGGCGGCTTCTGTTCTAGCCGAAGCCGGGCTGCCGGGTGATGACGAGAACGGATTGCAACTGGGTCGAACCGAAGAGCCCGAGGAGGAGTCCGCGGAACCCGTGACTCCTCTCGAAAAAATGCAGTCGCTTCTCGAAAAGGCCATTGCAGAAGAGAATTATGAGAAGGCGGCGCAGCTCAGAGATGAGATTCAACGCCTGAAGGCTCAGGAGTCCTGATTCGGATGATCCCCTCGTTGTGCCGGCTCGGTCACCTCCATCGAAACCACGGAGGCACGAGCCTCAATTCCCTGATTTGCGAATGACTTCAGAAGTAGCGCGCGATCCGGTGACCAGACTCCAGTTCGGCGATCTCAAACGATTTAGCGATCTCTACCGGGCCTATTGCAACGACTACCCGTCGCTCAGTGAGTTCTTTGCAGGCGATTTCCGTCAGAGCGAGGCCCTGGAGCAGGCAATCGATCGAACCACCTCTTTTAAGCGGGATCGCCAGACGCTCGTTTCCGTGCTGAAACGACAAAATGAGCGCTGGGGAGCACGGGAAAGCACACTTCACAATATCTCGCGCCTTCTTGATCCAAGTGCCGTGGCCGTCGTAACCGGCCAGCAAGTCGGACTCCTGACAGGACCGCTCTACACAGTCCTCAAGACAATCACGGCGCTTCAAGTAGCACGTGAACTCGAGGGTAAAACTGGTAAGCCGTGTATACCGGTATTTTGGCTGGAAGGAGAGGATCATGATGTCGCCGAGGCGACGTCGGTTGCTTTGCCGACAGATGCGGGACCAGTCCGCGTCCGGTACGAACCGGCACAGGCGCGTGAGGGGCTGAATGCGGGTCCGGTCGGTCGACTCCGTCTCGATGAAGGGTTCACCGATTTCATTCTGCAGATTGAGGAGACGCTGCCCCCGACTGAGTTCCGAGACAATGTCATCCAGGCAGTCCGAGACTCGTATGAGGTTGGAGAAACGCTTTTGTGCGGTTTCGCACGTTATTTGCGCACGCTGTTTCCGGATGAGGGTCTCGTGTTCCTTTCCCCGGACGACCCGGACCTCAAGCCGCTCCTGCGGCCGTTGTTCAGGCGCGAATTGGAGGATCATGCCGGATCGCACGCCGTCTTGATGGAGGCCACCGAGCGCATCTCACGATCCTATCCGGCGCAGATTCAGCCGCACCCCGGCAATTTATTCCTGCTCCATGAGGAAGGAAGAGTTCGTCTGGATCCAGGTGAGGGATCGTTCCGCCTGCGTGGACTGGACAGTGACCTGGCGGTGGCAGAGGCGCTGGATCTGCTCGAGCGCGAGCCCGGGCGATTCAGTGCGAACGTTGCACTGAGACCTCTGGCGCAGGACACTTTGCTGCCGACGGCGGTCTACGTCGCCGGACCGGGAGAAGTGGCCTACTTTGCGCAGCTCAAAGGTTTGTACGACTGGGCTGGGATTCCAATGCCAATAATCTATCCACGCGCCAGTGCGACGTTCGTTGAAAAGCGGATCCGCCGCGTGCTGGATCGCTACGATCTTGACGTGCCTTCCCTATCAGGCGACGCCCATGAGGTTATTCGCAAGGTTGTCCTCGCAGGATTCGACGTAGATCTCGACTCGGTCTTTGCCGATGTTGAGAAGTCTCTTGCTGACGAAATGGATCGATTGAAGCCCCTCATTGTCGACATCGACGCTTCTCTAGGCAAGACGGTGGAGGCTACCGCGGCCGGGATGATAAAGCAGATTGAGCAGTTGAAGGGTAGGACCATTCGGTCTGCCCGACGGCAGGAGGATCAGATCGGCGAGGCCATTCAGCGTGCCGCTGCCCACCTTTATCCCGGCGGAAACCTCCAGGAGCGAACCGTATCCCCCCTTTATTTCATGACGAAATACGGAAGCGATCTCCCGATTCGCTGGATCTCGGAGTTGTCGACAGACACAACTGACCATCAGGTTGTCGAGATTGCGGTTTGAATTCGGAACGGACTTTGCCCGTCAGATCCTGGCCAACTCGGTCATGATGCAACGATCGACGACGTACGAAACTCCAGCCCGAATCGCCTCGTCCCGAGCCTCGTCCGAAGAGACACCCAGCTGCGTCCAGATGAGCGGTCTGTGACCCGTTCGAGCCGTCCGTTCGATCACCGCTTTCACGGCCTCGAGCGTCGCCGAGGAGTTTCTGAAGATGTTCACGATGTCGATTGTCACCTCGTCAGGAATATCCCTAAAGTCCGGCAGGCATGGGATACCGTTCACGGCGCGGTACTTCGGATTGACCGGGATGACTGTATATCCCGCGTCCGAGAGCATCGTCGCGGCATGATTACTGGCCCGGAAGGGGTTGTCAGAGCAGCCGACGATGGCGACGGTAGAGGCGGTTCGGAGAACGGTTTGCAGGTCCACGGATGCTTCGGTTCGGAGGGTCTTAACAGTAGAACATTTGTAGAAGGCGGCGGTTCACTCCCGTTTTTTACCTTTCAGGTTTAGCGAAGGATTTAAGGCATGGCCGCATACCCATCACATGAGATAGAGCCCAAGTGGCAGCGTTACTGGGAAGAGCACGGCACGTTCCGCACGCCGGACGAGCCCGACCCGGCCCGTCCCAAGTTCTATGTGCTGGACATGTTTCCGTATCCTAGCGGCTCGGGTCTGCACGTCGGACACCCGGAGGGTTACACCGCGACGGACATTCTCGCCCGCTACAAGCGGATGAAAGGGTTCAACGTTCTGCATCCTATTGGATGGGACGCTTTCGGTCTGCCCGCCGAGCAGCATGCGATCGAAACGAGCACGCATCCACGTGAGACGACCGAAGAGAATATCGATCGATTTCGCGCGCAGCTCAAGCAACTCGGATTCTCGTACGATTGGGAGAGAGAGTTCGCGACGACCGATCAGGATTATTACCGGTGGACCCAGTGGATTTTCCTCAAGCTTTATGAGCGCGGCCTCGCGTATGAAGCGGAGATTCCGGTCAACTGGTGCCCGGCCCTCGGCACGGTGTTGGCCAACGAGGAGGTGATCGACGGAAAATCGGAGCGCGGCGGCCATCCTGTGATTCGCAAGCCGATGCGGCAGTGGGTGCTCAAGATCACGGAGTATGCGGATCGGTTGTTGACGGATCTGGAGGACGTAGACTGGCCCGAGAACATCAAGGAGATGCAGCGCAACTGGATCGGTCGCTCTGAAGGAGCAGAGGTCGATTTCCTTGTGGACGGACCTCGAGACCGGATCATCCGCGTCTACACTACCCGACCCGACACCCTCTTCGGTGCAACCTATATGGTGCTTTCTCCGGAGTACGAAGGGCTCGACGAGATCGTCGCGGAGGCATTCCGGTCGGACGTCGACTCGTACAGAGAAGCAGCGGCGCGAAAGAGTGAGTTAGAGCGGACGGCGCTCCAAAAGGCGAAAACCGGGGTCTTTACCGGTGCGTACGCAATAAATCCCGTCAACGAGGAGCGTATTCCGATCTGGGTGGCCGACTACGTCCTCGCCTCCTATGGAACCGGGGCCATCATGGCCGTTCCGGCACACGACGAGCGAGACTACGAGTTCGCGAAACAGTATGATCTTCCGATTCGTGAGGTCGTCGCTGGTGGCGACATTTCGGATGGCGCATTCGTGGCAAGCGGAAAGCTCATCAGATCGTCCAGCCACCTGGTTTCGATCGACGGGCTCGACACGGAGGACGCGATTGCAAAGATCAGTGACTGGCTCGAGGCGTCGGGGAAGGGATCGAGGAAGGTGAACTACAAGCTGCGCGACTGGCTCTTCAGTCGTCAGCGGTATTGGGGTGAACCGATTCCCGTGATCCACGTCGGCGGAAGTCACAAGGCCGTCCGCGATTCCGAGCTGCCGGTGCGGCTCCCGGAGGTCGATTCCTATAAACCGAGCGGTACCGGGGAGAGTCCACTCGCGACAATTACGGACTGGGTCACCACGACGGATCCCGATACAGGACAGCCTGCGCGCCGCGAAACGAACACCATGCCGCAATGGGCCGGTTCCTGCTGGTACTATCTGAGATTCATTGATCCCAAGAATTCAAACATACTCGTCGATCCGGAAAAGGAGCGCTATTGGATGCCGATCGACCTGTACGTCGGTGGCGCCGAGCATGCGGTTCTCCACCTCCTGTATGCCAGATTCTGGCACAAAGTGCTTTACGATGCGGGCTACGTATCGACCAAGGAGCCATTCCAGAGACTTTTCAACCAAGGGATGATCCTCGGCGAGGTCGAATACACGTTGTACCGCAATGGTCAGGGGCAGGTTATCTCTCCGGAGACCGCGGATGAGCTCGAGCGGGTCGGCGGCGAGTTTTCATCGGAGCGAATTCCCGAAGAGGACGTAACGAAAGACGGCGACCGTTTTGTTTTGAAAAGCGATCCGACCGTTCTCCTGTCCGCTCGTGCGTTCAAGATGAGCAAAAGTCGCGGCAACGTCGTGAACCCGGACGAGATCGTCGATCGCTACGGCGCCGACTCCCTGCGCTTGTACGAAATGTTCATGGGTCCACTCGACCAGGTGAAGCCATGGTCAATGAGCGGCGTCGGCGGGGTCTATCGCTTCCTCAATCGGTCGTGGCGGCTGATTGTCGACGAAGACGGGGCGTTGTCCAGCCAGATAACCGGTGCGGATCCTGCCGACGATGAGCTCAGGGCGATCCACCGTACGATCGAGAAGGTATCCGGCGATATCGAAGGGCTGCGATTCAATACCGCGATATCGGCGCTTATGGAGTTTGTCAACGAGGCGGCGCGATGGAAGACTTGCTCGGCCGACGTTGCGAAGACGTTCGTACTGCTGCTGAGTCCGTTTGCGCCCCATCTCGGTGAAGAGCTCTGGCAGCGGCTGGGTGGGAAGGAGACGCTCGCGTACGAACCATGGCCGGTGGCGGAAGAAAGATATCTCCGCGTGGAGCAGGTCGAGATCGCCGTTCAGGTGAACGGGAAGGTCCGTGGCTCGATCACGGTGGATGCCGGTGCCGAAGAGTCGACGGTCGTCGAAGCGGCTCGCGCACTCGAGAATGTTACTCGATTTCTGGATGGACGGACGGTCAGGCGATCGATCTATGTCCCAGGCCGGATTGTGAATTTCGTCATTTAGAGGATACTTGGATGGATGTCGCTGAGAAACTGGACGTACTCGCCGTCGGCGCTCATCCCGACGATATCGAAATATGTTGTGGCGGCACGGTTTGCCTCCTCGTCGATCAGGGCTATCGCGTCGGAATTGTCGATCTGACGCGGGGTGAACTCGGCTCGAGAGGATCAGCCGAGCAGAGGGCGAAAGAAGCGGAGACGGCCCGCAACATCCTGGGGGTGCCTGTACGGATCAATCTCGGGCTGCCCGATGGGGACATCGCGAACACGAAGCCGAATCAGGAAGCACTCATTAGCACAATTCGTGCACACCGGCCCGACATTGTGCTGGTCGGCGCCCCGGAGGACCGGCATCCCGACCATGGTGATGCGACGAGACTGTGCACGTCCGCGATCTTCTATGCCGGGCTGGCCAAAATCGAAACGCGTTCAGCCGACGGTCCACAGGAAGCGTGGCGGCCTTCCCACACCCTGCACTACATGCAGGGACTGAATTTCGAGCCGGATCTGGTCGTCGACGTGTCGACGGTCTGGCCGCGTCGAATGGATGCTGTTCGCGCCTACGCTTCGCAGGTTCACAGCGACCGTTACAAAGAGACTTCGGGCGAACCGGAAACGTTCATCTCGGATCCCGGGTTCATACGATTTATTGAGGCCCGGGCTCAGTCGCTCGGTTATAGGACGGGCGCTGCCTACGGTGAAGGCTTTCTCTACAGGCACGGGCCCATGGGCGTCGCCGATCTTGTGGCATTCCTGGGACGGAAGGCAAGAACGTAGCAGCGTCTGCCCTTGGAGTAAATTGACAAGCTTGAGAGGGGCAAGGTATATTCGACGCCCTCATGCAGGCGAATCGGGGGGTAGCAAATCGATTTGTATGGCAGACACAAGTGATTTTAGGAATGGCTTGACACTGGTCTGGAATGGCGATCTGTGGTCGATTGTCGAGTTTCAGCACGTGAAGCCGGGGAAAGGGGGAGCGTTTGTCAGGACGAAACTGAAGAACGTCCGAAACGGCAAAGTCGTCGACAATACGTTCCGGTCCGGTGAGAAGGTGGAGGTTGCTCGTGTTGAGCGCCACGCCTTCCAGTATCTTTACCAGGACGATCTCGGGATGCATTTTATGCACAACGAGACGTACGAACAGCTTTCAGTGCCCGCAGATCTGGTCGAAGGCAGAGACTACCTGAAGGAGGGTGAGTCGGCCGAGGCGCTGATATATGTTGAGACGAATGAAACCGTGAAGGTGGAAGTCCCGCGCCACGTAGAGTTGCGCGTCGTAGAAACGGATCCCGGCCTCAAGGGTGACACCGCGCAGGGTGGCAGCAAACCGGCCCAGTTGGAGAGCGGGGCGGTAATAAGTGTTCCTCTTTTTGTGAATGAAGGGGACCTGCTTCGGGTGGATACCCAAACGGGAGACTATATTACTCGTGTTCGATAGTGCCGTAGTCGCGGCGCTGTGAACCGCAATTTATCTTCCAGCACATGGATCTTAAGAAACTCCGGGAGATGCTGAAGATCGTCGCCGAGAGCGATGTCGCTGAGGTGGAGATCGACGAAGACGGCACCAAGGTGACGATCCGGCGAAATGCCCCGACGATATCGGTGCAGCCCAGCGGGTACTATCCGCCGATCGGTATGTATCCGCAACCGATCGCTGATGCCTCGGCGCCGATCCAGCAACCCGCGATGTCATCGAATTCGGTAGCGGCGCCGACGTCGCCCGCCCAGGCTCCTGAGAAGACGGCGGCGCCTGCCGCATCGTCGGAAAAGGAGACCACCATACGTGCGCCCATCGTGGGCACCTTCTACGCTTCTCCTTCACCCGACGCTGAATCGTTCGTTACGGTAGGCTCGCGCGTGAGTCAGGGCAGCGTGCTCTGTATTATCGAGGCCATGAAGCTCATGAACGAGATCGAGAGTGAGGCCGCCGGTACCGTGGTGCAGATACTCGTCGAAAACGCGGAGCCCGTTGAGTATGATCAACCGCTGTTCGTGATCGAGGCGGACGCCTGACGCGTTTCACGACGAGCGATCATGCAAAAGGTACTTATCGCAAATAGGGGTGAAATCGCACTCCGCGTCATCCGGACGTGCCACGAACTCGGTTTGAAGACCGTGGCCGTATTCTCGACGGCGGACAGAGACTCCCTCCCGGTGCGTTTCGCTGACGAAGCCGTCTGTATTGGTCCACCCGCCGCAAAGGACAGCTATCTGCGAATCGACAGAATGATCGCGGCTGCCGAAGTAACCGGCGCTGACGCGATTCATCCCGGCTACGGTTTTCTTGCCGAAAACGCCGACTTCAGTGCGGTTTGCAGGGATCACGGGCTCGAGTTCATCGGACCAACGCCTGAGACGATTCGTCTCATGGGCGATAAGAACCAGGCAAAACGTACGATGATTGCGGCTGGCGTTCCGACGGTGCCCGGGTCCGACGGCATCGTCGAGGATGAAAAAGCGGCCCTGAAGGCTGCGGCCGCCATCGGGTATCCCGTGATGATCAAGGCCAGCGCCGGCGGTGGCGGGAAGGGGATGCGGATCGCCGCGAACGAGGCCCAATTACCGCGCCAGTTCAGTGTGGCGCGGAACGAAGCCGAATCGGCTTTCGGCAGTTCTGAGGTCTACATCGAAAAACTGGTCGCCAGTCCGCGTCACGTCGAGATCCAGGTCATGGGTGATGGGAAGGGCAACGTCATACATCTGGCCGAGCGCGAGTGTTCGATCCAGCGCCGTCACCAGAAGCTCATCGAAGAAGCGCCCTCGCCGGCAGTTGACAAACAACTCCGCGCCGCCATGGGCGAGGCTGCAGTACGAGCGGCTGAGGCCGTCAACTACCGCAGCGCCGGTACCGTAGAGTTTCTCCTAGACAAGAGCGGCGATTTCTATTTCATGGAGATGAATACCCGAATCCAGGTCGAACACCCGATTACAGAGGAGATTACGGGCACCGATCTCATAGAAATGCAGATCCTGATCGCAAACGGGGAGAAGCTCCGACTGGTCGACCCGGTGCTGGACGGACACTCGATCGAGTGTCGCGTCAACGCGGAGGATCCGTACATGGGATTTCGCCCTTCCCCGGGGCTTATCGAAGCGTTTCATACACCGAAAGGCAGGGGGGTCCGTGTCGAGACGCATGCTTATGCCGGATACGTCATCCCGCCTTACTACGACTCGATGATCGCGAAACTGGTGGTCCACGCCAAGTCGCGTCCTCTTGCGATCGCGAAGATGAAACGGGCTCTGGGAGAGTTCATCGTCGAAGGTGTCAAGACGACGATTCCCTTGCACGAGCAGATCATGACGGATGAGCGTTTCGTGAGCGGGAATTTTGACACAAACTTTCTTGAACACTTCGAATTGCGCCCCGTAGATTCGGTTTCATAATAGGCGCTGACCCGACGCACCTCCACCCATTTGTCCGCGAAAGAATGAAATTCCCAGACGACCGTCGCTATACCAAAGAGCACGAGTGGATCAAACTCGAAAGTGATGGTTCCACAGCGGTGGTTGGCATCACTGATTTTGCTCAAGGCGAGTTGGGAGACGTTGTGTTCGTCGAGTTGGAGTCGGTGGGCGAGGCCCTTGAAACAGAGGGCACGTTCGGAACCGTCGAGGCGGTCAAGACGGTATCGGATCTTTTTATGCCGGTTTCGGGAACGATTGTGGCAATTAACGAGGCGCTCGATGCAACGCCCGAGGTTGTCAACGAGTCGCCCTATGAGGATGGATGGATGGTCAAGATCAGTGTCGATGATCCGGCCGCTATCGACGGGCTGATGACGGCGACTGAGTACGCCGAAATGGTCGGCGCATGACAGGGCGGCGGGCGGTGATCAGAGCGGCCCGCAGGAACGGAGCCGGGTAGGGAGGACCCATGCACGAGCGAATTGTCATACTCGATTTCGGCTCCCAGTACACGCAGCTTATCGCCCGGCGGATTCGAGAGGCCGGCGTCTATTCAGAAATTCATCCCTGCACGATCCCGATCGAAGCGCTCGACGACCTGAAACCTGAAGGCGTCATTCTGTCCGGCGGTCCGTGTTCGGTTTTCGATGAAGGCGCCCCCCAACTCGACGAGCGCGTTCTCAACCTCCGACGATCCGACGGGACGGCAATGCCCGTCCTTGGAATCTGCTACGGCCTGCAACTGATGGCGCACATCCTCGGCGGCGCGGTGGAAGGCGCTCATCGTCGCGAATTCGGTAGAGCCCATCTCTTTCTAGACGATAAGAACGGGCTCTTCAAGGGAGTGGAAGACGGTTCTGTCGTTTGGATGAGCCACGGAGACCACCTGACCGCCCCTCCGTCGGGTTATGTCGTCACAGCTCATACAGACAACGCGCCAATCGCGGCCGTTCAGTCCTCCGACTTGCCCCATTACGGCGTTCAGTTTCATCCCGAAGTCGCACACACGCCCTTCGGGAAACAGATCCTCGGCAATTTTGCTCTCGAGGTCTGTGGGTGCTCGGGCGACTGGTCGGCCGAGTCGTTCGTTGAGGAGAAGATCTCGGCGATAAGACGGCAGGTCGGCAGTGAGCACGTCGTGCTCGGACTTTCAGGTGGCGTTGACTCGTCGGTCGCCGCCGTCCTGATCCATCGCGCGATCGGTGACCAGCTGACTTGCGTGTTCGTCAACAACGGACTACTCCGAAAAGGGGAGTGGGACGAAGTCCAGACAACGTTTCGCGACGGGTTTCACATCCGACTCGTCGCGATCGATGCCACGGATACCTTTCTCGAGCGTCTCCACGACGTTTCTGATCCGGAGCTGAAGCGGACGATCATCGGAAAGACTTTCATCGATACGTTCTCAAAGGCCACAAATGACATCGAAGCCCAGATAGGGCACCCCGTTCGTTTCCTCGCGCAGGGAACGCTCTACCCGGATGTGATCGAGAGCGTTTCGTTTAAGGGCCCGTCAGCGACGATCAAGTCGCATCACAACGTAGGCGGCTTGCCAGAATCGATGCCGTTTGAGCTCGTCGAACCCTTCAGAGAGCTGTTCAAAGACGAGGTGCGTGCCGTGGGTCGTCTCCTCGACGTCCCAGACGGGATCATTGGACGCCATCCATTCCCGGGACCCGGACTCGCCGTTCGGATCCTTGGTCCGGTCACCGTGAGATCCCTCGAACTGCTCAGAGAGGCCGACGCGATCTATCTTGACGAGATGCGTGCCGCCGGCATCTACGACGACATTTGGCAGGCGTTTGCCGTGCTGCTCCCAGTGCAGGCTGTAGGAGTCATGGGCGATGAGCGAACCTACGAGAACGTATGCGCGCTACGGGCCGTTACAAGCGTCGACGGTATGACTGCCGACTGGGCGCGCGTTCCATCGGACTTTCTCGCGCGTGTTTCGAATCGAATCATAAATGAGGTCCGTGGAATTAACCGCGTCGTTTACGATATAAGCAGTAAGCCTCCGGCTACGATTGAGTGGGAATGAAAAACGTGTGGTTCATTGCGGCCGTGCAGATGCGCGCCTTTTTGGTGTCGATGCTTCTCATCGCACCGGTGATGGGGCAACCTGCAACCATCGACACGGCGAAGGCCGTCTCGCTCTATCCGTTTAATTCGGCCTTGGAGTCGGCTTTTCAGGATGGCGTTTCGGCGTGGGTTGATGGGCGCTATGACGAAGCGTACAGCGATTTCAGAATCGTCATCGAAGCCCCGGAGAATCGCAGAACCACTGCGGCCATGCTTATGGGGGGGCGTTCGCTTCTGGCCGCAGGACGCTATGCCGAGAGCGTCGGTCTTCTCACGGCTTTGGTCCGGCGATACCCCGAAAGCCGTTATTACGATTCGGCTCTTCAGTTGCGCGACGTTGCCCAAGAGCGCTACAATCTCCAGGCCGAGGCAAAGAAGAAGGTATTTCAGATCGGTGTGCTCCTTCCCATGTCATCGAGTGCGCTCCGTTTTACGCGTTCAACCTTTGAAGGCATTCGGATTGCCGTCGACGAATTCAACAGTCGCGGCGGGCGGAACGCTCGCCTCGTGTTCGAGGACTCGGGCGTCGAGCCGAAAAAGGCTCGTGCGGCTGCCCGTCGATTGATCAAGCGGGCGCGGCCTGAGGTGATCGTCGGACCGCTTTTCAGTGAGGAAGCGCTCGCCGTCGCCGAGGTCGCCGAGGAAGCGGGGGTGCCGCTTCTCGTTCCGTTGGCTACCGACGACGCTGTGGCAGAAGGACGCAAAATGGTCTTTCAGGCCAATCCGACCTACGAAATGAGAGGTCGGCTCATGGCCAGGAGAGTCATCCGCAAGCTCCGTTATTCCCGAGTCGGCATCGTGGCCGATTCCGCGAGCTTTGCGGGACGTATGGCCGACGGATTCCTGGACGAAGCATCCAGCCTGGGTGCCTCGATACCGATCATGGGGTGGCTGCACGGCTTGCCAGACTGGTATTCGCTGGCCGACAAATTCGACGCCGAAAAGCTGATGCACGTCGATGCCTTGTACGTCCCGGTAACCGGCGACGATGCTCGTGGGATCATCAACGTCGCCCTAACGGGCTTCGATCAGTTGAGGCCGACGATCCCAATTTTCGGAAACGGGGAATGGGCCGACTACCCTGACAGACAGCGCATGGTTCGGCACAGGGCCAGGTATGCCGTCGATTTCAGGATCGATTCGACGCGTGCCGAAGTCGTGCAGTTCGACCAGGAATATCGAAGGCGAGTGGGCCAGTCGCCCGACAAGCCGGCATTTGTGGGTTACGATGTCACCCGATTCCTACTCCAATTCGCTACGGCGTACGACGAGGATCTCTCACTTCCCGACGCATTCCGTAGTAGTGCGGTGTACCGCGGTCTGGGGATGAGTCTCTTTTTCGGAGACGGTCAGGTAAACCAGTCGCTCTTCTTCCTTGCCTATGGGGAGAACGGCGTGACCCTCACCAATTGAAAGGAACAGGGCTCGCCTCTTCAAGTAAGACCGGCGCCTACATAATCGCATTCGTCTCATCCGGCTAGAACGAACATACGAGCCTTTGCGCAACCGATTGATCATCAATGTCAGCAGAGCCTGTGTCTGCATGGCGTGCGTGGGGCTGCTTGCCGCGTGCGGCGGGTCTCGACGGGCCGCATCCGATAATCCGGAGTTGGCCTACCAGAAAGGGCTCGCCTACTTCGAGAAGGGCTCCTACGATCAGGCCATTGAGCAGCTGCAGCGCGTTTTCGAGTTCGGACGTGTCAATGAGTGGGCCGATGATGCGCAGTACACGCTGGCGCGCGCCTACTACGAGGATCACCAGTTCCTTCTTGCCGCCAACGAATTCGATCGATTCGTCGGACTGTACCCTCGGGACGAGCGCGTTGAAGATGCGGCATATTATCGCGCCATGAGCTATTACAAGCTCTCGCCTCCATTCAGCCTCGACCAGGCGGACAGCGAGCGCGCTGTGGAATACCTGCGGCTTTTTCTTGGGACCTATCCAAAGAGCGAGCGCGCGAAGGAGATCGGTCTGAAGATCGATGAACTCCAGCAAAAACTCGCTCGCAAGCTGCTTTCCAAAGCAATGCTTTACGAGCGGGCCGAGTACTATGAGGCGGCGGCGATCACTTTTGAACGGGTGCTCGATAAGTATCCGAGTACGGGCATCGTCGATGAATCGATTCTCGGCGCGATGCGCTGCTGGGTTGCTTATGCCGACCAGAGCATTCCTTCCAAGAAGCGTGAGCGTCTTCAAAATGCCGTCGAAGCGTATAATCGACTTGTCCAACTGTTTCCCGACTCCGCGCTGTTGAAAGACGCGGAGGCCATATACGAAGGCATCCAGGATCGTCTGGAAACGCTGGGATAGATCCCGCAAGCGGTTATGCGAATCGGACTGTTCGGCGGAGCGTTCAATCCGCCCCATCTGGCCCACCTCATCGTAGCTGAGTCTGCCCGCGTTCACGCCGGTCTCGACCGAGTGCTGTGGATCCCAACGGGCCGCCCGCCGCACAAGCCGGAGACGCCGCTGGCGCCTTCAACAGATCGATTGGAAATGGTGGCGCGGGCCATTACGGGGAATCCCTACTTCGAGCTTTCAGACGTCGAAGTAACGCGTCCAGGTGCGTCCTACATGGTCGAGACGATTTCTATCCTGAAGACGCAGCGCAGCGAGCAGCGATTTCGATCTGATCATCGGCGGAGACTCGCTTCATGCCTTCCACACCTGGTTTCGGTTCCGGGAGATCGTTCGGCAAGTGGGCCTTGTCGTCTTCGACAGAAGCGGACTCGACTATTCAGAGGTAGACGAGGACATTATGGCGGCTGTAAAGTGGATTCCGAATCCGCCCCTTCTCGAGATCTCGAGCTCGGATATCAGGGCGAGGATCGCGGCGGGCAAGTCGATTCGCTACCTCGTTCCGGAATCCGTGGAACACTATATTCGACGCCGAGACCTTTACTCGGCGTAGGCCCATGGCAACCATGGATTGCTCGGAACGCGCCGGCGATCACGTGTGAGAATGGGCTGGATCGTTCTACTACCCCCGGTAATTGCCATCGTCCTCGCTCTGTGGACGCGCCAGGTTTTTCTCTCGCTCATCACGGGCCTCTGGTTCGGGACGACCATTCTGGAAGGAGGCAACCCCATTTTCGGGCTTCGAACGCTCGTCGATCAGATGGTGGCTGTGTTCTCGGATGCCGGCAACACGCGCGTCGTCTTCTTTTGTCTCCTCGTGGGTGGGCTCATTGCGCTCGTTCAATCGTCCGGCGGAGTAAACGGCTTTATCTCTTTCGCCCAGAATCGAGGTTGGGGAACGACACGACGCAGCGCTGAGCTGCTCGCCGTCATCACCGGGATTGTCGTGTTTGTTGAATCAAGCATCACAACGCTCGTGGTTGGGGCGGTCGGCCGCCCATTTTTCGATCGCCTGAAGCTCCCGCGTGAGAAGCTGGCCTACTACTGTGATGCGACGAGCGCCCCCGTGTGCATGATGATTCCACTTAACGGCTGGGGCGCCTATTTGCTCGGACTTCTCGCGGCGCAAGGGGTGACCGCCGGAGCGGTTGGATTGCTCGCTGAATCGCTGCTCTACAACTTCTTCAGCATTCTTGCGATCGCCTTTGCGGTGTTTCTGGCTGTGTCGGGAAAGGGATGGGGGCTGATGAAACGTGCCGAGGAGAGAGCGGCCGAAACGGGACACCTGACGCGCCCGGGTTCGGTGCCGCTTATTGCCGATGAAGTCGCTGCAATTCCGCCGCTCGAAGGCGTCCCTGAACAGGCGCGCGACTTCTTCATTCCCCTTACGGTCATGATTCTGGCCATTTTTGGGGGACTCTGGATCACCGGAAACGGCAACATCATGGCCGGCAGCGGGTCCACCGCCGTGCTCTGGGCCGTGGGACTCGGCATCATGGCGGCGATGCTCCTTTATGCGGTCCCGAGAAAGACGAAAGAGGGCAAGCGGCGCTCGGTCATGTCGATGCAGAAGAGCATGGACATGGTGCTCAAAGGCTGCATGGGTCTTGTCCCGGTAACCCTGCTGATCGTGCTCGCATTTGCCATCGGCCAGGTTTCTAGAGAGTTGGAGATGGGGCCTTACCTGGTATCCATCATCCAGGGCACGGGTGGAAACTGGTGGATGCCTGCGCTGGTCTTTCTTGTCGGGTGCTTCGTGTCGTTTACACTGGGCTCGTCATGGACGACCTTCGCCATCGTTCTCCCGGTTGCCCTACCGCTTGCGGAGGGTCTCGGGCTGCCCCAGGCGTTGATGTTGGGGGCCGTTCTTTCGGGAGGTGTCTTCGGTGACCACGCCTCGCCACTCTCCGACACGTCTATCATCTCATCGATGGCGTCGGCATGCGATCACGTAGACCACGTGAACACCCAGATGCCGTATGCCGTGGCACTGGCAGCGGTCTCGGTCGTGCTCTTTCTGATCGCCGGGCTACTTGCCTGATTCGTCGGAATTGTGTGGGATTTTCACGGGCCGGGTCTATTGAATGGATCTGAATTCGGTAAATTCTTGTAAGCGCTTCCAGCCTACGAACCGCAAAGAATGAGTGATGGAGAAAGTTGCAGAGGAGACGATGCAGAAAGACAAGCAAGTCCCCCTGAGTGCGTACGAACGAGCCGCCCAGGACGGGTCCGATCCGAGGTGCATTCCACAAAGCCTTGACGGGCCACCACCCGTCGGCAACGAGATCGAATATCCCGATTATCCGGACTCGGACCACGAGATCTGGGGAACGTTGTTCGACAGGCAGAGGGCACTTCTGCCGGGCCGCGCAGCCGAGGCCTACTTGCGCGGAATCGACATCCTGGGACTGAAGCGAGATCGAATTCCGGCGCTGAAAGACCTTAGTGCGGCTTTGCATCAAGAGACGGGCTGGAAGGTGGCACGGATTCCAGGGCTGCTCCACGAGCGTGACTTCTTTTCGCTTCTGTCAGAGCGGACCTTCCCGAGCACCGATTACATTCGGGGAGTGGAAGAGCTCGATTACACGCCGGCCCCAGACCTGTTCCACGACATTTTCGGCCACATGCCGATGCTTACCAACCCGAACTTCGCAGACTTCTATCAGCGATTCGGGCGTGCCGCTCTCAAGGCAGTCGGGCAGGATAGAGTTTCGCTGGAGCGTCTCCACTGGTTCACCGTGGAGTTCGGCCTGGTTGACCAGACGGTGGGGCGGCGGATCTATGGGGCAGGGATCCTGTCCTCCAAAGAAGAAGTAGCTCATGCACTGTCGTCGAACGTCAAGGTGCTCCAGTTCGACGCCGACAGAATAACGGAGCAGGACTACGAGGTCTGGCATCTCCAGCAGGTCCTGTTTTTCGTCGAGTCGTTTGCGCAGTTGGATCGAGGCTTCAAAGACTGGAGCAAGCGACACGGGCTTTTATAGATTTCTAAGGGGCGGGAGGAGGCTTCTAGCTCAGGTCATGGAATGTTTGAGCAATATTCATGGTATCCGTATCGATGCAACACGTTCATTCGGATAGACAAGTAGTAAACAGGCACCAGGCGCAGGGCATGAGTGTCGAGGTGGATGTTATGCAGCAGCAGCTGGAGGCTCTCGTAGTGGGGCGCGTGCAGGGCGTGGGCTTTCGTTATTTCGTACGAACGGCCGCAAAACGGTTGGGTGTTACCGGTTGGGTCTGCAACACCCATGACGGCTCAGTCAGGGTCGTTGCGGAAGGAACGTCCAAATGCCTCAGACAGTTGTTGGAAGCGCTTGAACATGGTCCCTCACTCGCATGCGTCGACAACGTGCGATGCCACTGGGACGAACCGTCCGGAGCCTTTTCGGATTTCTCGATCCGCGTCTGACGTCCGGCACGCCGATGCGCTTAGCGGCCTGCCGATTCCACTTCGATGGGCGTGTACACCTGGTCGATGTAGTCTTCAACCATCCGCAGTGCAGAAAAGTGCGGCGGTAGACTTTGGAGTGCATTGCGCATCATCGATGTCCACCGTCCGGGTATTCCAGCCTCATTGCGCTCGTAGAACGTAGGCAGTACCTCATTTTCCAGCGTGTGGTAGAGATCGAGAGAATCGGCTGTGTCCTGCACCTCGGGTTGCAGAACTTCGGCACTGGACTCGCCACCGATCGCCCATCCGTTGTTTCCGTTGTAGCCTTCCGGCCACCAACCGTCCAGTACGGACAGGTTGAGTCCGCCGTGAATCCCGATTTTCTGGCCACTCGTCCCGCTTGCTTCCATCGGCCTTCTGGGATTGTTCAGCCAGACGTCGCAGCCTGAAACCAGCATCCGACCGACTTCCATGTCGTAGTTCTCAAGGAAGATCACCTTACCGACAAACTCGGGCATGCGCGAGACTTCGACGATACGCTGTACGTACGATTTGCCGAGGTCATTATTGGGATGGGCTTTGCCCGCAAACACGAGTTGGAGCGGCCGGTCGCTGTTTGTGAACAGACTCTTGGCCCGATCGAGATCGCTGAAAACCAGAACCGCCCGTTTGTAAGGGGCCATCCGCCGGGCGAAACCGATCGTCAGGGCTTCGGGATCGAGCGCACAGCTTTGGGGCAGCGAGGCGGTTGCCGACCTCTTGTACGCAAACTCGATCAGCCGGCGACGCAGCGTCGTTCTAAGCTCCCATAGAGCCTCATCCGAGACCCCTGACAGCGCCGACCAATAAGATTCCTCGACTCGGCGATGATTGAGTGTTCCGCACGTCTCTTCCACGAACCTTCGCGCGTCCGGTGCGATCCAGGTGGGGATGTGTATGCCGTTGGTAATGTGACCGATCGGAACGTCGTCTTCGCTGTCGACGGTGAACAGGTGATGCCATTGAGACCTCGCCACCTCTCCGTTCAGCTTGGAAACGCCGTTCGCCAAGCGAGACAGGCGAAGGCCCAGGATTGTCATATTGAAGGGCTCGTTGGCCTCCGTGCTGAGCGCCACCCCGAATGAGGTTGCTTCGTCCAAAGAAAGATTGATCTCCGACAGATACCGACCCATCGCGCCCTCGAACAGCGGGCGTTCGAATCGATCATGACCGGCCGGAACGGGTGTGTGCGTGGTGAACACCGTGTGAGACTGCACCCATGCTTCCGCATCATCGACGCTGTCTCCAGCCTTCAGACGCTCGCCGAGGAGCTCAAGTGTCACGAACGCGCAGTGTCCTTCGTTGAGATGGTACACCGCGGCGGGAATGCCGAGTGCCCGCGCCGCGCGAACGCCTCCTATCCCCAGGACCATTTCCTGCTGGATACGCAGCGTCACGCCGTCTTCGTACAGCCGTCGGGTGATTCGCCGAGCATCCGGTGAGTTCTGGGGCACATCCGTATCGAGCAGATAGAGTGTCGACCGGCCGACAGCCAGTTTCCAGATTGCGACCGTCACGATCTCCGCTCCAATCGGGAGGGATATTGTGGCGGCATTCCCATCAGAATCGAGAACCTGCGACAACGGTGAGTTCTCGATCGAAAGTCTTGAATAATCGTCTACCTGCCAACCACTGGCGTCGAAACGCTGCAGCAGGTAACCCTCCTTCACGAGGAGGCCGAACGCGGTGAAGGGAAGTCCCAGGTCGGACGTCGCTTTGATGTGGTCACCCGCAAGGATGCCGAGTCCGCCGGAGTATATTGGGAGGCTCTCATGAATGCCGTATTCCATGCAGAAATAGATCACGGGCGGACAGTCCGCTCGCGGTCCCACGGCATCCATATAATCCCGAAATCGGACGAATACTCTGTCGAGCTGCTCGTTGAACCTGGGTCCGTTCAGGATGGCAGGACTGGCCGATCTTAGCGCTGCGACCGGGTTATTACCGGTGCGTTCGAAAACGATCGGATTAAGCGCCCGGAACAGGTCGAGTGCATCTGAATTCCAACTCCACCATGTGTTTCTCGCCAACTCCTCTAGCTTACTCAACGTGGCACTCATGCGTCTTCGATATCGTGGTGTTAATGCAGAACGGAAGCGCGAAAAGTACGGAAACCCGCTACAAAATTAACTACGATCATGACTGATCGACGTTCTTTATCCGAAACGGAGGCACGCGGCCCAGGCTGGGCGCGAGCGTGGACGTACGCCAATCTGTTGCGAAGTCTCCGAGATCGGTTCCGTCTGGGTGGAATCCCCGATTGGGCCGCGAGCGCCGAATGGCTGATGATGGATGCTCTTGACGTCAAGAGGACAGAGCTCTTCGGTAGATCCGACACCGCGGTTCAGCCTGAGCAGGCAGCACTGATCGACGAGTGGGCGACGCGCCGTCTTTCCCGTGAACCGCTTCAATACATTGTCGGCCATGTGGAATTCTGCGGTCTGCGCCTCGAGGTTGATCGGCGTGTTCTGATTCCGAGACCTGAGACAGAGTTTCTCGTTGAACAAGTGGTGGAGATGGCGGCTGCACTGACGCCCCCCGTGCGCGTCCTGGATGTCGGGACGGGCAGCGGCTGTATTGCATTGGCCGTGGCATCGAGGATTCCGGCGGCCGAGGTCGTCGCAACCGACTATTCGGACAACGTGCTTGATTTGGCTCGTGCGAATGGAGAGGCGCTGGGGCTCAATGTCCACTGGACAAAATGGGATCTCATCAGGGATCCCGAAGCCCCCAGCTTCGAGAGATTCTCGATCCTCGTTTCGAATCCACCCTACATCCCACTGGCTGAAGCTGCTGAAGTCATGCCGGAGGTAGCTCACTACGAGCCGCACGCGGCACTTTTCGTTGATGGCGATCCGCTGCTGTTCTATCGCGCAATCCTCGTGGCTGCCGACGACCTGCTTCTTCCCGGCGGATATTTGTTTTTCGAGGTGAATCCGGATTTCGCCGTGGACATCGAGCACATTATGCAGTCTGATCATGGATTCGTTGACGACCGGTATCGAACTGGATCTCGCTGGTCGTAATAGAATCGTCTGGGGTTGCTGCGATGGTTGATCGAAGATCCAGCGCGGATGACGAATCGCATCCGGAAGGACGTTTGCGGGATGAGATCCTAAGCAGGCTCGAGCGCGTCGAGGGCGGGGCGTGGGCCAATCGATTGGCGCCGGCAAGCGGTTTCTCCAGCGACGACCGCCGGCGAATCACGGAATACGTAGGTGGAATTACGCGGCGTCTCCGCCGGCTCGATTTCCTCGTCGATTCGTTTTCTTCTCGGTCTGGTGGTATCGATCCTCTCGTCAGGCAGATACTTCGGATCGGAGTTTACGAGCTTGTCGAGCTGCGAAGGGCGCCTCATTCGAGCGTCTACGCGTCCGTCGAGCAGGCCAAGAGATTGGTGAGCGGGGGAGCGGGCCGGTTCGTGAATGGGATCCTGCGCACGCTGATGCGGAACGAGGATGTGTTGCCTGAGCCGCAGACAGGGGACGCCGTGGCTGACGCGGCAATCATGCTTTCTCACCCCGATTGGCTGGTTCGCCGATGGGCCAACCGTTTTGGACTGGACGGCGCCCGGCGATTGATGGAGTACGACAATCGGCGACCCGTTCACAGCATCCGCGTCAACACGCAGAAGACGACGACGAGCGATTTCTGTGGGACGCTGGATCGGCTTGGTGTCGCCTGGAGTGCGTCTGAGTATATCGACGGATTCCTCCGTGTCGAAAGGCTGCAGTCTGTAATCGGCGAAGGAGTTTTCGATGCCGGCCTGGCTGCCATTCAGGACGAATCGGCGGGGCTCGTAGGTTTCGTACTGGATCCGCGCCCGGGTGAGTACGTCGTCGACGTATGCGCCGCACCGGGTGGAAAAATGATTCATGCTGCCATGCTGATGGGGAATCACGGCCGCGTTGTCGGGATCGACTTGAACGAGAAGCGCCTGAGTCGCGGCGCCGCGGCAGCCGGGGCGCATGGATTCTCTATCGTAGAAACGCGGGGCGGCGATTTCCTGCAGATGACGCCGTCCGACAGTCTTCCGCCGGCAGATGCCGTGCTGGTCGATGCGCCCTGTTCCGGACTCGGCGTGCTGGCGCGGCGTCCCGATCTGAGGTGGCGCAGGAGTGAGGCGTCGATTCGCGGATTGACCGAGCTGCAGGACGCGTTGCTCGATGCTGCGGCACCGTTTGTGAAGTCAGGCGGACGCCTGGTCTACGCGACCTGCACCATAACACCGGAAGAAAACGAGGAGCGGGTCGCGGCATTTCTGGCTCGGAACGGCGACTTCGCCCTCGAGCCGATTTCGACTCGCGTTCCGCAACGCCTTGTTCAGGACGGATGCCTCGCCACTCTGCCCCACGTGCATGAAATCGATGGAGCTTTTTCCGCGTGCCTTAGAAGACGCTGAGTCTTTCGGAGGAAACACCTTCCGCCCGGGAACGTCGATCCGGCGGCTCGGTAACAACCGCGTGTCTCGAGCACGGTTAGCTAGTGACCTCCGGAGTTTCCGTATGAGGCGTGTCCCATTCTTACTTCTTCTGACGATTATCGTACAGTTGGCGGCCACTGGTGTGGCCGGCGCGCAGTCGATTGCGAAATATGGAGGGGCCTTCCTCGAGCGGGGAATCGGGGCGAGAACGCTGGCGATGGGCGGAGCCGGTGTCGCGCTGACGCGTGACGTTACGGCAGGTTACTGGAACGTCGCCGGATTGGCCGGCATCCAATATCCGCAGGTCGCCTACATGCATGACGAGCGCTTCTCGGGGATCGTCTCATTCGACTACGGCGGCGTCGCGTTCCCTATCAATTCGAGATCGACTTTCGGCATTTCGATCTTCCGGAGTGGGGTGGATGACATCCCGAACACGTTGTCGGCATGGGATCCGATCCGCGATCAGCCGCTTCCCAGACCCGAAAACTTCATCACGTACTTCTCTGCGACGGACTACGCTTTTTTTGTGAGCTACGCGCGTTCCGTCAGTGAGCCGGTCTCGTTCGGCGTCACAGGTAAAATCATCCGCCGCACCATCGGGGACTTTTCGAGTGCATGGGGCTACAGCTTTGACGTAGCCGCCCAGTATCGAACGGGTCGATTCCTGTTCGGCGTGAATCTGCAGGATGCATCCACGATGCTTCTCAGCTGGAACACGAACAGGGACAAGCTCAGGGCATTGGAGGATACGTTCGGGGACGAGATACCCGATGGAGCATCCGAGCTTGTGCTTCCGGTGGCCAGACTTGGCTCGGGTGTACTCCTTCCTCTGTCCGAATCGACCAACCTCACGGTGGGGCTCGACACCGACATTCGTTTTGAAGGCATCCGTTCGTATGCCGTCAACGTGGGGGACATGTCGATTCACCCTCGTCTCGGCACTGAGTTGAGCTTTAAGGAGGTCGTCGCCCTCCGGGCTGGTCTCACGGATCTGGTTTACAACAAGGATCTTGGACTGCAATTGTCTCCGACCGTGGGTGCCGGCCTCAACATCAAGCAGGTCGCTCTCGACTACGGTTTCGGAAACTTCGCCGGGGCTGCGAACGATCTCGGCTACTCGCATCGCGTATCGTTTGTGCTTACGTTAGAGCAACCCTCGTTGAAACGTGGGGAGTGAAAGTCTGCTTCCCCGTAAAGTGAGACGCTGCCGTGTGCCCATCAAATTTCTCAGCGGGCTCTCATTCTGATCCCGAAGATCGTCGCGAAACCGTGTCGCTCGTTATTCCCGTGTTCAACGAGGAGGCGATCGTTCCGCACCTGATTCGAGAAATTGAGCAATATCGTCGCGATCACGCTTTCGTCACGCGCGTGATCATCGTCGACGACGGCAGCACGGATGGCACCGTTCCCGAGTTGAAGCGCCTCACAACGAACCTCGAGGGCTACTCCCTGGTGTCGTTCTCACGGAATTTCGGCCACCAGATCGCCATTACGGCCGGTCTGTATTACGTCGAGACCGATGCGGCCGTCATTCTCGACGCCGATCTGCAGGACCCGCTTGCGGTCGTAACTGAAATGGTCGATCACTGGCACCATGGGTACGACGTCGCCTACGGCCTTCGGCGCCACCGCAAGGGAGAATCCTTCTTCAAGAAGATCACGGCAGCGGCGTTCTACCGTTTCTTCCGGCTCATGACGGACATAGAAATGCCACTCGATACGGGAGACTTCCGGTTGATCTCGCGACCCGTAATAGAGGCTTTCAAGCAGCTTGGCGAGCAACGCCCGTTTGTACGCGGACTGGTGTCGTGGCTGGGTTTCTCGCAGGTCGCCGTGCCGTACGATCGTGAGCAGCGGGCGGCCGGAACGCCGAAATACACATATCGGCGTCTCCTGCAAATGGCTCTTGACGGCCTGGCTTCGTTCTCCGACAAGCCGCTCAGGCTTGCGGTCAGGATGGGGCTGTTCGTCTCTGTTTTCGCTGGTTTCGGTGGCGCGGTCTGGGCCGTGGCTGCCAAATACTATTTCCACAGCGCGATGTCGGGCTGGGCATCCCTCATGATCGTTATCGTATTTTTCGGAGGCTTGAATTTGTTCTTCATGGGACTTGTGGGCTCGTACCTGGCGCGCGTTTTTGACCAGGCGAAAGATCGCCCTCGTTACATCGTTCGCAGCGAATGGCATTCCGAAGGTCATACCTTGCCACATGCCACTCGCGGCGCCTTGGAGGAAAGGATGGAGGTTTCTGAACCGGACCAAGTGTAGGTACGCAAACCTATCCATCGTCTGCGCGTAAATGGTCGAGTCAGAAACAGAACGGGACGGGCGTGTCGAAGAATGATTGGATCGGAGCGGGGACGAGCGCGGCAGTGCATGTGCTTCTGCTGCTCGTTCTCCTGTCGCTGACGACCGCTTCGGAGCCGCTGACGGCGGGTTACGTCGAGGTGGAGTTCGGGACGTTCAGTCAGGGCAGGGCCGTGCAGCGCGCTACCAAGCTGCCTGAAAAGGAAACAAAGGACGAACTGCGTCCCGACGCCGAGAACAAACAGCAGCCTGTTCCTGATAAGAAGGTTGAATCGAAGCCTGTTGATTTGCCCGACCAACCTGTCGTCCCGGATGACCCCGAGCGCATCCAGTCGCCGGACGTCGACGAAGTCTCACCAGAAACACCGGTCAAGAAACCGAATCCCGTCCAGGAGGACGTCATTTCTGGTGGGCCCACGAAAGCCGTTGCGGGTCAGGAGGATGGAAGCCATGGTCGTGAAACCGGCACCGAGGGCCCCGGGCTCGATGAGCACAAAGCGGCGCCGTACGTCCTGGAGGGCATCGATCGTCTTCCGCTCCGAACCCAGCTTCCCGACTACGACGAAAAAGTGAATGCCGTCATTCAGGTGCGCATCACTGTCGATCCGCGTGGACGCATCGTTCGCGTGCTTCCGTTGAGAAAGGGAAATCCGACGCTAGAGCAGGCGGTGATGCAGGCACTGAGACAGTGGCTTTTCAATCCGCTCGAGGCCGCTGCGCCACAGGAAAATCAGACAGGAACGATTACCTTCAGATTCCGACTCGAATGATTCGGATTCAGTACCGCCGTGATGCAATTCCATGGTCCCACGTACGCGCATGCGGCGTATCTTTATTGTGTGTCAAGTCTTACATTAACAAGTATAACGGTTTACTGTCCCTTTGTAATTGACGTTGATTTGAGGCAATTAGCGTCGAAAAGGTGGTAGCCCAATCCCACCCTTCCTGTTGTGCTTAGAAGAATTGAGCTGGCGGCATTGTTTCTGACGGACATTGTGACGTTGATCTCGGCGTTCGTCTTCTACTACATGGCCCGTTTCCGGTGGGGATGGCTCCCGCCAGGATCCGAACCGGCATCCCCGTTCCTCGCGATGTTCCTGATGTCGGGATTCTGGATCGTCGTGTTCATGTTTTCCGGGCTCTACAAGGAGAAATTCGCTCCGAGCCGCTTTGACGAGCTTGCGCTCTTGTTCAAGGTCGTGACAGTCGGGAGTCTCGTCGTGTTTTTCGCCATGTTTGGCAGCGCCCTCGAGGCGGGAGCTGCGCGGCCGAACCTTCTCTTCTACTGGGCAACGGTGCTTGGATTCGTTGGCACGGGGCGCATCGCTTTAAGATCCATTCAACAGTACCTGCTGTCGCGCGGGTACGGCGCTCGCAAAGCCCTTATTGTCGGCTGGAGCGACCGGGTGCAGGAGTTGTTCGAGGAGGTGGCCAGATACCCGGCTGCGGGACTCAAGATTGTCGGCGCGATCCAGTTGCGGACCGACGAGGAGCTCGAAGAAGTCAGCGAGTACGCCGAGCCCGTTGCGGCCGGCGTTCGCGGCGAGATCGCCTCGGGAGGTAACGGTTCGGCATCCTTGGGCGACGGCTCGAGCGTTGACGTGGATGCCAACGACGATATCCGGTCGATTCAAGTGCTGCCGCGTTTGATCGATGAACTCGACGTTCAGGACGTCCTCATTGTGCTTGGGCGCGACGACCAGCGCAACCTGAGCGAGGTCCTTCGCCGTTGTGACGGTAAGTCGGTCGTGCTCAAGCTTATCCCCGATTTTTATCACATGCTGGGCGGGATGGCCCGGACCGAGCAGATATACGGGCTCCCGATGATCGAGGTAATGCCCGAACCCATGAAGCCATGGGAGTCGAGTGCGAAGCGTCTTCTCGACATCGTGGTTTCCTCATTTGTCCTCCTTGTCGGCGCACCTTTCTGGATTGCTGTTGCGTTGCTCATCCGGATTACTTCTCACGGAAACGCCATTTTCAGGCAGGAGCGCGTGGGACAGTACGGACGCTCGTTCACGATCTACAAATTTCGGACGATGCACGACGACGCCGAGTCGGACACGGGACCTGTCTGGGCCACCGAAGATGATCCTCGATACACCCAATTGGGACGATGGCTCAGACGTACCCGCATCGATGAGGTGCCCCAGTTGATCAACGTCCTGAAGGGCGACATGAGCCTTGTCGGTCCGCGACCTGAGCGCCAGTTCTTCGTCGATAAACTAGTCAAGGAAGTTCCTCTTTACCGCCGCAGGCTGCGCGTCAAGCCTGGAATTACGGGCGTCGCCCAGGTCAAATGGAAGTACGACCAGAGCGTCGAGGATGTCCGCCAGAAGGTCAAGTACGACCTCTTCTACATCAGTAATATGAGTCTCCGCATGGATCTGAAGATCCTTTTCGCCACCGTGCGGACGATGCTTTCGGGGAAGGGTCACTGAGCTCCTGCGGGCCTGTCACAGCACGAATGGATGACTCAAGGCAGCCATCCAACTAACCCGCCCGAAAAACTGGTGCTCGAATCGCTTCTCGCCTACCAAGCGGCTAGATCGGTCTTACCCGGCCCTCGCATACGAGTCCTGACAGGGCCACGTAGGCTGCTCCGATGAGGCCGGCGTTGTTTGCCAACTCCGCTCGAACTACCGGTGTGGAGACCTTTAGATGGGGCATCCACAATGGAGCACGATTTGGATTGCTGACCCCTCCGCCGATGACGAAGAGATCAGGATTAAAGGATTGGCTCAGGTAGCGGAGGTAAGATGAAACGCGCCGGGCAAATTCTCGCCACGTCAGTTTCTCTTCTTTCCGCGCCTTGTTCGACGTAAAGTGTTCGGCGAGACCGTCGGACGTATAGAGGTGGCCAAACTCACTGTTCGCGATCAGTCGTCCGTCGGAGATCAACGCGCTTCCAATGCCTGTTCCGAACGTGAGTAGAACGACAAGGCCCTTCACGTTCCTGGCGGCGCCGAACTGCATCTCTCCGATGCCGGCCGAATCGGCATCGTTAAGGACGATGAACGGGCTGCCTGTCGCATCCGAAAATGCTTTTGAGAGATCGACCTTGCGACACGATTTGTGCACGTTTGCGGCCGTCATGGCGACACCTTTGTCAATGACTGCGGGGAAGGTGCATCCGACGGGTCCATCCCAGTCCAGCTCTTTGAGCATGTTGCGAAGCGCTTTACCGATATTCTTGGGTGTGGCCGGCGAGGGCGTTTCCAGACGGTAGCGATCCGTCAGCAGGCTGCCGGACGTGCAATCCACGATGGCACCCTTGATCCCTGAGCCGCCGATGTCGATTCCAAGCCGTACGTTTTCCTGCATGAGTAATCTGGTTTCAGAGTGAGGCCGGATTCATCAAAGTGGGGAGTGGGGATTCATTTGCGGCCTGAAGGCGAGTCCACATCGACTCGCACAGGCTCTCGATTTCCGGGTCAAGCGCCAATGAACGACCCAGGCCGCGCGAGTCCTCGTGCACGCCACCGACAAGATGGCTCCCTGGGTAGGGGAGATCGACGAATGTATAGATGCGACGCATGGTCTCGTCGGGTCGCGAAACAAGGTCGGCGTAGCGGCAGGTGGTCACCCTCGGATGCTGATCCAAGTTCTGCTCAAAATACAAGTTGTTTCTGATCAGCCAGAAAATTGCCGCGGCGTCGTTCAGAGGAATTTCGGGACGGTAGAAGCGAAGCACCAGAGCCCGCGACTCCTCCGAGACGGACTCGGCCGCCCAGTTGTCCACACGGTCGATGATCTTCTTCAGGATGTTGACGCCGGCGCGATCGAACAGCTTCACAAATGACCGCACCACGTCGCGATAGTGGCGAAACGACCAGATCGCCTGAGATTCGGGGAAATGATCGAGGAACTCAATGGCCCGCTGAGATTCCACGAGCGGTTTCGCTACGATCAGCCGACCTTTGCATCCACGAAACACCTTGTCCAATTCCGCAAGAGATCGGGTTCGAAGACGGTGGTCGGGCCGTGAGAGGGAATTGCTGTGTTCGGCAAAAGAGCAAACAAGGGCGTCACCCTCGAAAACGCGGGACAGGAGCGTCGTTCCCGAACGCTGGCATCCGAAGATGAAAAGAATGCGCGGATCGTCGTGAGAGCTTCGAAAGGTCTGAACCAGCCATCGACGGACCATGAGGATGCCCGCACTGACTTTTCTAAGTGTATCCGGGCCTTTCCCGAGGCGGACTCGGATCAATCGAGGGAGCATCATGAAGTGGAAAATTCGTACTTGGGGTAGATGATGACGCTTTAAACGTTAAATTCGACCGAAGATAATCACTACGCTCGACCCGAGATGAATTCGCACCTGTTTCGGGACGGGGTAAGCATATCGCAATTAGAGTGACTTCTGAAAAGCACATCGTATATGTCATGACGGGTGCCGTCGCGTCCAATTCGCGTGCGCTCCGGCAGCTCAAGGCGTTGGCGCCGTTCGCACAACGGATTACTGTTGTCACGCAGGAGCCGGCGGCCGCTAAGAAGGCCCTTGGGTCGGACTTCGACGTAATCGGATATTTTGAGCCCGAGCGTCGGGGCATGCTTTACTTCTGGGACAACCATAAGGCGATCTCGTCCGCTATCGAGTCACTTCGGCCGACAATTTTTCACGCGGCTGACCTTTACGTACTGCCGGCCGCAGCCAAAGCCGCTAAAGCGACTGGAGCGGCCCTCGTCTACGATGCGCGCGAGCTGTACCCCTTCGTCGCCGGAACAGTCGGGAAACCGTGGGCCACGTTTTTCTGGCAGATGGTTGAGTCGAAATTCATTCGCAATGCCGATCTCGTTCTTACAGTAAATGAAAGCATTTCCAAGCGCCTGATTGCCGCTTACGGGATTGACAAGCCGCTCGTTGTTCCGAATGTCCCGCCCATGCAGGAGGTCATCCCGGCAAATGACTGGCTGCGCCGAAAATTCAGCCTGACGAAGAACACGGTTATCTTGCTGCATCAGGGGCATCTCAAACCCGGCAGGAGCTGCTCGGCTTTGATTTCAGCTATGGCGGACGTGCCCAAAGCGGCGCTCATCTTTTTGGGGTCGGGTCCACTTCTCGAAACGCTCAAAGCACAGGTTCAGCGAGGTCGCCTGGGCGACCGGGTGTTCTTTCATCCACCGATGCCGTACGATCAGCTACTTCCGATCACCGCCACGGCTGATATGGGTTTGACCCTCCTGGAGGATATCTGTCTGAACCATCGGTTTGCCCTGCCCAATAAGCTGTTCGAATATCTCATGGCCGGTGTGCCGGTATTGGGTAGCGACCTGCCGGAGATATCCGCCGTGATCAATTCGTACAATGTTGGGATTACTGTCGATCCTTCCAATCGCGTGGACCTGGTGAAGGCGCTCAACCGAGTTGTGGAGAGGGATTACGAGCGCATTGAGTGGGCTTCTCGCACGTCGTACGTGTTCGAGAGATATGAATGGGAATCGGCCGCCAAGCGGATGACGTCGCACTTCGGGTTGCTTCTCGACCGGCGCCTGCCGCTGATGGCAGACTCGGCCGAGGATGCATCGGACGCCGAGGATGCCGATGTGATCAAGAACTGACGGCGTCACGCTTCGCCGTTGAGATCAAGCGAGCAGAAGAGCGCCAAGCCCCGCCACCATGGCGGATTTCAGCATAAAACTCGCCTTGCCGTAGGTCTCCTTCCGCTCGTCGGCAACCCACAGATACCAGATGGCCGAGAGAAGACAGAAGTTCGTCACCGCGATGCCGAGGAGATACAGGCGCTCGAAGGAAAAAAACAGAAAGGGCATCGGCGCCGCGACGATCGTTACGACAATCAGCGCGACGGCGAACAACGAGGTCTTCCTGTGTCCAATCGAAACAGGCAGCGTATTGGCGCCCTCCTGGATGTCTCCCTCGACGTCCTCGAGGTCTTTGGTAATTTCCCTCGCAAGTGTCAGCAGAAAGGCAAGGACGGAGCCGATCCATGCCTTCCCGATATAGCCGGTAGCCAACGCACCGTAGACGATTGACGACGCGACGATTGCAGAAACAGCGAAATTCCCTATAAATCCCGCCCGCTTCAGGACAGCGCTGTACAGGTAGACGACCACGATGGCGGCCGAGGCAATCAGTACATGGGTGGCAGACAGGAGGAGGCTCAGGCCGATGCCGAGAATGGCCCCGAACAGCCACGTATAGGTTGCCGCTCGTTCTGTAATCTTTCCGGCGGGAATCGGGCGGGTGGGTCGGTTCACGCGATCAACCTTCACGTCGAATGCGTCGTTGATCGCGTTGGCCGCGGCGGTCACCGAAGCCGCTGAAAAAGCGGCAAGAATGACAGAACCCAGATGCGGTCGGCTGAAGGCCATCGGTCCTGCACCGAGAAAAGCGCCTATGACGACGCCGGCCAGTGACAGAACGATGTTTATGGGCCGCCAGAGTTGAACGACACCGATGAGAGCCTGGTAGCGAGGAGTCTCTCGAGCGGATCGTCATGACACGGAGATTTAGCCTACCAGAAATACTGAATCGTCAGGGCCTGGCCTGAATTACCAAAGCCGGCTTCAAACGGGAGGTAGGCATAGTCAAAGCGGAACGACTTGTACAGCAGACCCAACCCCGCAGTATAGCTACGTAACGCGTCGCCTCCAAGGTAGCCGGCTCGCAGCCAGAGGAAATCGAATGCGAAAACCCAGACGCCGATCTGGGCCGCCGTTACGTCATCAACGGGCCGGTGGACCACATCCAGGGACAGAAATGTCTGGACGGCCGATTTGTCGTCGTCTGATGTGCGAACCGTCAATGGCTCAACGGTGATTCCCGCTCGGTACGTTTCAGGGATGTCCGTCTTCTCAAGGTTCAACTCATTCATCTTGCCGAGGTGCTGCACCGCCGCGCCGAGCCAGACGACCTCGGGAATGAGGTCTACCTGGACGCCCAGATCGAAGGCGTAACCAGTCGCTGTTTCAGTGTAGATCTGCTCGGACAGATATTTGGCCGTCACGCCCGCTCGAACGGGACCGAAAGAGTGACCGTATCCCAGACCTGCGCTGACGAACTGAGCGTCAAACGTACCGGATGAGGCTCCGGGTTGATCACGAGCCTGAATGCCGCCGGTGGACGAAGATGTGACGGCCAGCCCGAATGCTCCGGAAGAACCAGCCTGAATTCTGGCTGCAAGGTTGTACAGCTGCACATTACCTACCCAGGCGGTATAGCCGACGCCGGCGGCGTTTGGACGATGCCCGCCAAGCCCCGCCGGATTGACAAACGTCGAAAACGCGTCGCGTGAATATGCGGTCAGGGCCGAGCCTCCCCCGAGCGCCTCGGCGCTCGTCTCAATCTTAAGAAACGCGAGTCCGCCGGCAGATTGCGACATGGCCGTAGGAGGCGCAAGTACGACCGCTGAAGTCGCAAGCAAGAGGATCAGAGAGTGTCCGCGCATGCGCTAAATATTCAGTTGGACGCCGATGACGTGAAAGCTTCCGAGCGAATAAGGCTCTTTCCCGAAAGCGTATTGGAAGCTTGCACCCAGATCCCCCACCTTTTGTTCGACGGAGAAACCGGCAGTCGGAATGATCTCTGAGACCGATCCGCCGCCGATTCGATCGAAACCCAACCTCAACAGAAGGATTTCTGCCATTCGATACTCGGCGCCGATGCGAAAACTCCCCGTGCGTAGCGTTCTGCTTTCCGAATTGACGACGACCGTCGGCGTGCCGCCGAGAACCTCGATGCTTCGCAACGTGGCACGGACCGATTCGAAGCGAGATTCATACTCCGCAGATACCAACAGCTTGTTTTGAAGCATTCGATACGAGGTACCCAGACGGAGTCGTACCGGAAACTTGTCTGTTGTCTTCCGACCAGACGAACCGAGAACGGCCGAGGTATCCCACTCGTAGCGTGACAACAGGTCATCGACGGCGATCCCGATGGCCCAGGCTTCCTGCACCTTATATGTGCCGCCGAGGGCGAGACCAATCGATGTTGCGGCGTTGAGATCGGGCAGTAAATCAGATCGATAGAACCGAAATGCAATTCCGATGGACGCGCTGCGAGCCACGCGCGAACCGAAACCCAGATAACCGGCGAATTCATTGGTCGAATAATCCTGCGTGTGATAACCGCTTGCGTCTCTCCCGTCGATATTCGACACGCCGGCGTGGATCAGGCCCGCAGCGACACCGGCGCGCGGCGGCATCGGTACAAGAAACTGAACGTACTCAAGCCCGCGGTCCTGAGAAAGAAACGTGTGCGACGCCTCGATGCTTTGGTCCGAGTAGAATGGTGCAAGCGCTGGATTGTACCACGGACTGCCGTGGCCGAAAACGTCCGCTACTTGGGCATTACCCATCGATATGCCGCGAGCACCGAAGCCGCGACGTGCGAACGCACCGGCGTTTTGCGCCGCCGTTTCAGGCGGTGCGGCAAAACCCACAATGACGGCCAGGATGACCGCCAGAAGACTCCTCGAGTTTCGGTGCTGCATCATCATGCTCAATCGATTACGAGGATTTTCCCAGAGACTGTCTCATTCTTCTTCTCGACGGTATAGAAGTAGACGCCGTTCGCGACATTGACTCCCCGGTCATCCGTGCCGTCCCAAGTGACTTCGCGGATCCCGGGAGACTGATCGGCGACCTCGAACGTCCGGATCAGCGAGGAGCTGTAGTCGAAGATGCGAACAGTCGCCGCCTGCGAAGACGATAGCTCGAATCGAATCCGAAGGAGACCGTCGGACGAGGGAGCGTACGGATTTGGATACGCGAAGGTCTCAACGTCGGGTATCGCAGCGGTTGGGTTGGCTGGATGAAGCGGCACCTCGGTCCTGAACAACGTCCAGGTGATACCGCCGTCTGCTGATCGCATCAATCCGTCGTCGGTTCCCACCCAGAGATCACTGGATGTGCGGGCTACCGAATAAACGGTGGCGTCTCGTCGGACCGGTCGATCAGGACGCGCGCTGTCTGCGAAGAAGTGGACTGTCTCCCACGTCTTGCCGTCGTCGTGCGAAATGAACAATCCGTCGTCTCCGGCCGCATACACCGTTTCGCCGTCGAATGCGAAATCGTATACCTTTGCGCCCACGAGCACTTGCTCGAAAGAAGCGCCTCCGTCCCGCGTCACCGTGATGCCGAAGTCCTCGCCCTCGAGCGTCGCAGGCCAGCATGCGGCCCAAATGGCATTGCGACCTTCAAGCGGCTGCTCCTCGATGGATGTGACCCAGTTGCCGACGAGGCCACTGGTCGTCCCGTCATAGTGAAAACGTCGCCAGGAAGCGTCACTCCCCGCAGTTCTTGCGTCCGAACTTCGATTGAGGCCGCCGGCCGTTCCGGCCCAGACCGTGCCGGTTTCATCTACCAGCACGGAGAATCCGAGAAAATTGTTGGCCTCGTCGGTCGGACTGCGCTCCGGTGCAAAAGGAAAATTGTATTGCCGGTCGGGCCGGATCTCGTCGAGCGTATCCGGAGGAAGCACGACGCGGTGCCAGGTCCGGCCGTTGTCCTCAGACCGACGGATGCCCGACGCCCAGGCGGCCGTCCATACCCAACCTGTCTCCGGATCGTAGTCGACGTCGAACGGGGGACTCTGCTCGGGAACGATGACGGGAAGCGCCTTCAGCGTCGAGATGCCGTAGACCTCGACCGTGTCGTCGGGCTGATCCAACTGGGGAAGTCTGAAGTTCCAGCTGCGCCCGCCGTCCGCAGAGTACGTAAAACCAAGCGCCGTGGGTACAAAGTCCACCGAGCCCGACGTGGTCGTGCGCTGTGAGTATCCGATCCCGATCCAGATATTCTCGGATTCGACATCGATCGAGAACATCCTTCCGCGCGAAACAGAGAGAGAGTCGGCCTGGGACGAAATCCAGTTTGCGCCACGGTCAAAGGAGTAGTCCGCCAGCGGACCTACCCATACCGTGTCGTGCTCGGCATGGAGATTCGTAACCGAATTGCTGGAGATATAGCCGGCTGCGTCGGCCTTCCCGAGCTTAAAGTCATTGCCGGGCAGCGTCTGTGTACGACCCGGCGCGGCGGCTAATACGATCACGGCGATTGTCGCCGGAAGAACGATGTTTCGACGCACACTCATACTCCGCGGACCGTTATGTCTTTACTTACGATCTCGCTTTTCAAACCCGATCGATCGAAAGCCTGGAACCGGAAAGTGAACGTCCCGGGCTCGGCCGAAGGGACGTCGAATCGGGCCGTATATCGCCCGTCGCCCGGCGTTTCATCTCCAAGCGTCTTTCCGTCGTCATACATGTCGAATGTGCTGCCGTTCGGGGTCATCACGACGACGCGCGCGATGTTTCCGAGTCCGTCCGGATCACTCACAACCGCAATGAGCCTGAGTGTGGTTGGCGGAAGGATCGAGTCGGGGGCTTCGATCGATTCGATCACCGGAGCGCGTCCGGTACCAAGCGAATAATCCAGAATACCGCGCGCTTGATTGCTCAAGTTGCCTTCAGCATCAATGGCATAAACGAGGAGGGTATAGCGACCCTCGTTTCCACGCTTGATTGCGACGCGCTTGTCCGCGTGGTACGTGCCGCTTCCGGTTGAAACGAGCGCGCCACGGACGAGCGGCGTGAACGGGTCGAAAGGCGAATTGACAACGTAGAGGACCGAGTCGACGTCGTTGTCGTCGTCGAAGACGCGAACTTCCATGGACAGGTCGATCAGCGCGACCGAATCGCCGATGATGTCGTCGGGACTCGAGATTCTCGAAAACGATGCTGTCAGGGGAGAAGGACAGATTTGCGACTCGCGGCGGTACGCCAACCGTTTCATAAACGCCTGGCGCGGAATCGCAGCTTGCCAGCCACAACATGCTGAGTAGTAGAAGCGCCGATAGCGCTGCTCCACGGCCTCTCTTGGTCATCTTTGGTTGCTCCGATGCCTCGGGTCTTAAAACTTGAAGGCAGTTACTGTAGCAATGAGCTCAGGCTCTCTCCAGGATGACTCGGTGAAACGTCTGATTATGCGACATAGATGGGCCGGATGCTAAAGCAGAGCGCGAAGATAACGAAACTGAGGATACCCAACCATCGCCTTCCCCTCGTAAGTGGTTCGTGGTACAACACGGGTGGGTGATCCACCTTGATAAAGAGGACGATGAGCGCGCACCAGAAAAACCAGCCACTGTATCCATAGTTGGTTATGGGAGTGCCGATGCGAACGGCCAGCACGGTAATCATCACCACGGCCGCGAGTGCCACTCCCGTTATTATCAAGTCACCTTCAAATATCCGGTTCAGGAAGAAGAACAGAAGTCCGGAAAGAATGATCCAGTTGACTAGACCGCCGTAGATCATATATGACTCCATCACCGGACCCATATCTATCGCGAATCCGATGCTCGCGGAGGTGAGCAGGAGCAGGACGAAGGCTCGTGCAAGCCGCCCGTGCCAGACACGTCCTACCAGTGAATAGAGAATGTGACCCCCATCAAGCTGACCCACAGGCAGCAGATTCAGCGCCGTGAAGAACAGACCCAGCCAGCCCGCAAAAAGAATCGGGAAATGATAAATCTCGTAGAGCGGAGGCATGTTGGGGAAGACGAGAGAAAGGAGCCAGAACAGCGGCGTCATGCCGACGTAGATCGTTGGAAATGCGGTGGGTGACACGGGAGGGAGGATCTCGCCCCTGAAGATCAGGTCTTTGATCTCATTGTGGCCCGGCAAATCGAGGAAGTAGGAATAGTCCGGCATCGTTGCCAGGCCGATTGTCAGGACGATCAGGGCGGCGACGAAGCCTGCGATTGGACCGGCCACGCCGATATCGAAAAGCTTCCGAGAACTTGGAACCTGGTCGCGGATGCGGATCACGGCGCCGAACGTCCCAAGGTTGAACGGTACAAAAAAGAAGGGCGAAGGGATGTAGTAGGGAAGTGTGACGAGAACGGAATGAAATCGTGCCGCGAAATAATGGCCGAACTCGTGAACCGTCAGGAAGAAAAGGAGCGAGAGACTGTAGCGCAGGCCGTCGGAGACGGCAACCACCCAGCCGTCAGGCTGAGAGTACAGCAGCCAACGGCCCGCGAGCTCGGTACCCGCATACACCGTCGAACCCAGGGTCACCACGAAAAGCAGCGCATGAAGCCAGTACCGATTCGACACATGGCTCACTGCCAGCAGATCGGGTCTTGACTCTGCGTACGTCGACCGGGTTGTATCTATGCTTGACTCTGAGATGCTATCGCTCCGGAAGTGGTCTGGTCAAAGGGCTCATGTACGCATATTCTGTTCGCAGGTTCGACAAAACTGTGCGGATCGATGAAATGGGGAAAGTTGTCTCAAAATGCCCCCTGCACACCGCCCCGCTGACGAATCGTTCCCAGGGATACAGACTGCCCCCCAATGTGCATTCATTGCGCAGCTCTTTGGAGAGCGGCCAGGCCTTTGGTGATGCGGCGAGTGGCCTCCGTCAAGTCATCCATCGAAGCGGCGTAAGATATTCGAAGGCCGTTGTCGTCGCCAAAGGCGCTCCCGGGCACGAGCGCGACAAGACACTTTTCGAGCAAGTAAAGGCACAGGCTCTCGCTGTCTGTGACCGGCATTCCATCCGGGGTAATCGTTCCGTAAAAAGCCGAGACGTTGGGAAAGAGATAGAAGGCGCCGTCCGGTTTGGGACAGACAATGCCCTCGATTTTCAACAGTTCGGAGTGTACGAAATCTCTTCTCCGCTGGAATTCATTAACCATCACATCAATCGACTCACTGTCGAGGACAAGGGCTTTGAGTCCAGCGTGCTGTGAAATATTCGATGGACCCGAGGTGGTTTGACTCTGGATCTTCTTCGCCGCGTCAATCACGCGCCGGGGCGCCGCCATGTAGCCAAGGCGCCAGCCCGTCATTGCGAAAGCTTTCGAGAAACCGTTAATCGTGATCGTCTTTTCGCGCATACCCGGAAGTGATGCGAAGCAGACGTGCTCGACGCCGAAGACGATCCGTTCGTAGATCTCATCCGAAAGGACAAACAGGAAGTCATGCCGCGAAACGACCTCGGCAATGGCCTCGAGTTCGGGTCGGGAATAGACGGACCCGGTCGGATTCGACGGCGAACAGAGTACCAGGATGCGGGTGCGCTCCGTAAGATGCCTTTCTATTTCTTCGGCACTGGTCCGGTAATCTTGCTGAGCTGTCGTCTGAATAAAGCGAGGCGTCGCGCCGGACAGGAGGGTCATGTCCGGATAGCTTACCCAGTAGGGAGCCGGGATCAGGACGTCGTCGCCTGGACCACAGATGGCGAGGATTCCCTGAGCCACCGCCTGTTTGGCGCCGTTGCAGCACAGAATCTCATCGGGGCTGTACTCAACGCCGTTCTCGCGGGCGAGCTTATCTGCGATACCCTGACGCAGAGCCAGCAGACCGGCCACGTCGGTATAGGTTGTATGCCCGTCCTGGATAGCCATCATGCCGGCTTCCGAAACAATCCGCGGTGTCGGGAAGTCGGGTTCTCCGGCGCTCAAAGCGATTACAGGCTTCCCTTCCCTCTGGAGCTCACGCGCCCGGGCGGAAATAGCCAGCGTCTTCGACGGGCGCATCTGCGCCACATACGGGTTGATGCTAAAATTCATTTGTGGTTTCGCCTGTCAATCGGTGGCGGCACGTCGCGAAAGCAATGCTTCAGCAATGGGAGGTGGTACAAAAGGTGTGATGTCGCCGCCCCAACGGTAAATCTCTCGAACCAGTGAACCGCTGATCAGCGCATACTGTTCTGACGGCATGAAGAAAACGGTCTCCAACTCGGGAAACATGCGCCGGTTCGCAAAAGCCATGCGCTGTTCGTAATCGAGGTCGTTCACCTGTCTCAGTCCCCTCACGATGGCCGTTGCACCGGTGGCGCGTGCGTGATCAACGAGAAGCCCATCGAAGGCGGTGACCGAGACCCCATGCATGTCCGAAACCGTGGCGAGGATGAGCTCGCAGCGCTCCTCCAGACTCAGAATAGGCGTCTTGGCCGTGTTTACCGCCACCGTGACATCGATACGGTCGAAGACCGAAAGTGCGCGATTGAGCACGTCGAGATGGCCCAGCGTAAACGGATCGAACGTGCCTGGAAATAACGCCAGACGATGGGCGTGATCCGTTCCTATCATGATTCCTCCACCTGATTCGAGGTCGATTGCGTTGGTGCACGGAAGATAGTCACAATTGTTCGTCCGTAGGCTCGGCTTTCTATTTCGTTCAGCCCTTCCTCGAAATCATGGTCGGGATCGTGCTCCAGTACGAGCACGCCGTCTGATCTCAACAACGGAGCGACGAGTTGTGGGATTGCTGCGATCGATCCAAACGCATAGGGGGGGTCGGCGAAGACGAGGTCGAACGTTGGGGTCTTGGGGTTCTTCAGGTAGCGGATTCCATCCCGCATGAGGAAACGGCATTGGTCCTCGGCATCGAGTGCGGATGCGTTGGCAGCCGCTGTTTGGATCGCGTGACGATTCAGATCCACGAACACGGCATGCGCCGCGCCGCGGCTCAGCGCTTCGAATCCGAACGCACCCGTTCCACAAAACAGATCGAGGACCTCGGCGTTCGTGATATCCATGCGCGTGCCGAGCAAATTGAAGATTGCCTCACGGACTCGGTCGGTCGTCGGACGTGTATTTCGGCCCTGCGGAGACTTCAGCCGGCGGCCCTTGAACTTTCCCGCAATGATGCGCATGGACGAGGATGACTTGGCTTGTCGGACGGAAGGGAGGCGCCGGCAGCGCTGTCGTCCGTCGACGAATCAGACTTCGGCAAAAAGCTGCATGAGTACGGCGCCTGCGCAGGGTACGAACGCGGGCTGCGCGAGGAAAGTCTCGCGCGCATCCGGAAACGCACTCGCCGGACGGAGCACGCTGGGTTGCGTCGCAAACAATTGGGTCATCGATCCATTGGGTGCGGCTTCGATGGACGATCCATACTGCAGGATTTCCTTCAAATCGAGCGTATTAAGGCCAAGCTTGTCGAGGAGCGAGGCGATGTAGTAGAGGCAGTCATGGGGGTCCCGATACGGCGAATATCCACCAAAAAGCCATTCCCGGTTCTGAACGACGATGACCTCCAGGTGACGATCATACCATCCAAGGATCAGCGTCAGGCCGTCAGTCGCAGGTGATTCCATGATCAGGCTGGCGACGACGCTCAGGCTGTTGCGGATTTGCACGGACTTGTGCGAAAGGCGATGCGTTAGCTCCCGGATGGAGGCGGGGACGCATGTCACGAAGAGATGGTCCACACGCTCGTTGCCCATAACACAGCTTCGGACGTATTCCTGCTCAACGAGATAATCGGTGTTGCCGGTGATCAGACGAGCTTCCTCCTCGACGCGCGTTCTTGACGTCTCCTGGATCCCAGGAAGCAGGGACGGCGGTGAAGAACGTTACACATGCCCAAGGATGCAGCACGAGCACGGCGCCGTCGTTCTCTGTTGGCGATGTGACCAGAGATAGTTCCGGCCAGCGGCCGGCCTGAGGAAGTTTCGTCAGGTTGTGCCCGACGTTGACGGATCGACCGAAGGTAGGTCTCGGAATGCCGAACTCGTCGCGTCCAGCCTCCACGTACCGGAAAACATCTCGATCGATTTCCCAGCAGGCAAGCATGGGTAACTCCGTGGTCCGCCAGCGTTACCCGGGGCAGTCTGCGCTACTCCCAGCTGGCAGCGTGTAGCTGTGTAATGTCGGGCTGCGCCGAGCCAATGTGGTCGTCGCTGTCCGGATCCTTCAAAAGATAAATCTTGACCCGAGAGGTATCGTTCAGGCTGTACTCGAACATTTTCGGATGTCTGGCCGAGTAGAGGAACGAGTCTGGATTGAACGTGGCTCCAAAAATGCTGTCGGGGTTTGACGCCAGTATCGAGTCGGTCCGCACGAACTGCGCCAGCGAGTCGATGGTCTGCGGAAACCTGCCGTTGGCTTCTTCGAAGCGACGAAGGGCGACCCGAACGTCGTCCATTCGCTCTCGTGTTTCAGCGGTCAGTGCGTGCTGATGCTCGACCGCCGCCCACGGAGACGTGATGGCGTCGTAGAGGAAGTACGCGAGGACAAGAATTACGACTGCCAAACCTGCCTGGATGACTATCAGGCTGCTTTTGGTTTGTTTTGCCATTGGGTTTCGTGCTCTCCGGTCAGGGATAGGTCTCTGTAACGAGAAGCGCAAAATAAATACAGGGAATGATAATCGCTAAAAGTGGCTTGCAATGACCTTAATTAACCTCCTGTGTATCTTTGCGGCGTGACGAGACTGCTCATCAATATCGACCATGTTGCCACGCTCCGGAACGCCCGGGGGGAGAACTTCCCGGATCCCATTCGGGCTGCGGAGATGTGTGAGGCAGCGGGCGCCGACGGCATTGTGTTTCATTTGAGGGAGGATCGTCGTCACATCCGCGACGACGACGCTCGCCGATTGCGGGATTCGGTAAAGGGGAAACTGGATTTCGAGCTGTCACTCTCACCCGAGATCGTAGATATCTGCGTTCGGACGGCGCCTGATCTGGCGACATTGGTGCCCGAACGCCGGGAGGAGTTGACCACCGAGGGTGGCCTGGACGCAATTTCTTCGCTGGGTCGGTTGAAAGAGGCGGTACCCCGCCTGAGAGAGGCCGGAATCGAAGTTGCGGCGTTTATCGATCCGGATTTGCGCCAGGTGGAGGCATCCTTTGCGGCCGGATGTGATGCAGTCGAATTTCATACGGGCGAATATGCCAATGCATGGAAGGAAGGCAACCGGGGGCACTTCCTCGACCGGTTTGCGGCGGCGGCTCGCACCGCGCACGAGCTCGGGCTAGAGGTGCATGCGGGTCACGGTTTGGACTATGAGAATTATTCCATGTTTGGTGAAGCCGTGCCCCATCTTTCTGAGGTGTCCGTAGGGTTTGCCGTCATCGCCGAATCTCTTTTTGTTGGACTCGACGAAGCAGTCCGCCGCATGCTGGCGCTCGTTCGTGCCACTTCTGTCTGAGGCGAGGGCTGGAGAAGGGGCGGCAAACCGATGCGTTAGTTAACCGTAAGACCTATCTATGGGTTCAAACGACACGAGACGAAGAAGCGGCAATGGGCAAGCGGTTGCGGACGAGACGTTCCGAAGCGGTTACGTAGCGCTTGTCGGTAAGCCGAATGTTGGAAAGAGTACGTTGATGAACGCGCTGGTGGGCATGAAACTGTCCATCGTAACGCGGAAGGCTCAGACGACGCGCCACCGGATACTCGGGATTCTTTCGACGGATGCCCATCAGATCATATTCGTCGACACGCCGGGGAACATCGAACCCAAGTATGGGCTCCAGCGCGTCATGATGCGGAGCCTTCAGGCGGCGCTGCGCGATGCCGATGTGATCATTCATATGGTGGATGCCTCGAGCAAGAAGCCTGATTTCGACGCGGATCTGCAATTCGGCGATACGCCGGCCGTACTCGTGATCAATAAGCTCGATCTCGTATCCAAAGACCAGGCTTTGGAGTTGGCGGCGAAAGGTTCTGACGTTCGAACCTACGCGGCCGTTGTGCCCGTCTCGGCAAAGAACGCGAAGGGGCTGGATTCGCTGATCCAGGAGGTCGCCTCGTTGTTGCCCGTCGGTCCCGAGTACTATCCTAGGGAAATGGTAACCGAGCATCCCGAGCGGTTCTTCGTGGCGGAGATTGTCCGCGAGAAGATCTTCGAGAATTTCCACGCCGAGGTGCCGTACTCGGTACAGGTCAACATTGCTGCGTGGGGCGAGCGCGAAGGGCAGAAGGATCTCATCGATGCCGATATCGTGGTCGAGCGGGAATCACAGAAGGGGATTATTATCGGCAAGAGGGGCAGTGGACTGAAACGGATCGGCATTGCAGCGCGGCGAGATATCGAAGAAATGCTGGGTCGTGACGTATTCCTTCGCCTCTTCGTGAAGGTCCGGCCCGGGTGGCGCAATTCGGACGGCAGGCTGCGTGAATTCGGGTACAACTGATTCCAGCTCAATCCCAATTTTGACGAGGCCTCTATTGGACGAGATCCGTGAGATGCTGCACGCCGTCGACGCTGAGCGAATTCGGCGAGATCTCTTCTATCTGGCGAATGATCCGTTGCCGTGCCGGACCCTCAACTACTCTCTGCCGGGCCACGAAAAGTGCACGCTTTATGAGGCCGATGACTTCATTGCCGGCATTCTGAATGAGGGTGGGTATGGGATTGCAACGGAAACCGTTCCTGTCCAGGCATTCGTGCGGGATCCGACCGTGGCGTGGGGGTTTAGGAAGCCGCTTGCGCACGAGCCCTGGTACGACGCGGTGAACATCGTCGCCACAAAACCGGGACCATCATCCTCGAATGAGGTTGTTGTCATCGTGGCCCACAAGGATTCGCAGAGCTGGCTCAGCTGTGGTCCAGGGGCGTACGACAATGCCGTCGGAGTTGTCTCGCTGCTGGAAATCAGCAGGCTGCTGCGTGGTTGCGATGTCGCCAGAACGATCAAATTCCTCTTCTGCAACGAGGAGCATTGGCCTTGGACGAGCGTCGATGCCGCTCAAAGGATGGCCGAATCGGATCTCGACATCGTAGCCGTTTTGAATATCGACAGCATCGGGGGCAAATCCAGCGCGGATGTTGAAGACGGTCGGTTAACGAGCGTCACCCGATTTTCGACTCCGGAAGGTGACAAGCTGGCCGACCTTATCGCGGAGGTCAATGGTGCCTACGAGATCGGTCTCGAGCAGTGGAAGGTCGAAGCTGAGCGACCCAACGACGACGACGGCTCATTCGTCAATGCCGGAATCGCGCCTGCGGTACTCCTCATTGGATCCTATCCGTATGCGGACCCGAACTATCACACGCTCAGCGACACACCCGACAAGGTCGATATCGAAAATGTTCGTCGTGCCACGCAACTCGCTGCGGCGACGGTGCTGACGCTGTGTCTTTGAAACCTGTCGGGTCTTGAGGCCCGTCAGGTTTTTGACGAAAGCGAAGTTCTTCGAGTACCAGCCGATCCGGTGGTTCCGGCATGCTCCACCAATTTCTCCAGAAGCCTGTGCCACCCCTTGGATGGGACAATAATGTCTCTATGCGACAATAAGTCAGCATCGACTGTCGTTGACTTTTCGTACCCAACTAGAACTGACAGGCCAATGGATATCGTTTCGGAGCAGAAGGATGCGCTCGTCGCCTTGGGACTCACGGCGCTCGGATTTGTCATCCTCGTTGTCACGACAGCGTCGCACGAGTACGGACTGATTCTCATGCGCGACGATCGCCTCATGTGGTCGCTCACGCGAATTGTTCCGGCACTCGCCTGGATATCACTAGCCGGTGTGCTCGTGCTATTCCGAAACGACATCTCGTGGAAGAGCGCGGCGGCCGCCTTTATGGTTACGCTCGTTATCGCTTCGACCGTTGCGGTTGCGGGGGCTCCGCTGGGCGTGAATGCGGTCTCGGTGATGTCGACGGTATCGTACTATGCTCTGACGTCGGCTCTCCTTGTGCGTCACGATCCGCAGTGCCGTCCTGGCATCCTTCGTGGCACCGGTGTTCCTGGTGCTGCAGGTCATTACCGATATCCTGGCACACCTGGGCACAGGCGTCGTGCAACTGGGCCTGTAGCAAGGAAATGCCCTGACGTTCGTTGACGTCGATTGCTATCTTCGTCGAATCCCTGGGGCTCGTCAATTGCTGCCCATCGGGGCGAATGTTGCTCGACTTGGATCTCGTAAATGGGCGTTTGAGCGTCAGGGAGGCTCGACTCGAAGCGGATCTGCATATCAGGTGATAGAGAGATGCCGGAGCCGGCGAAACGGAGGGGTAGATTTTCGTCACCTGCGGCAACATGATGCTTCCGACCGACGTCTGAACCTGAAACCGAGGCCAACGGTGCACGCTCGTCTCGCGATATTCCTAACGGTATTCGCCCTGGCAGGTTGCAGCCTGTTCGGGGATGACAAACCTGAAATCGACATACGGACCGATACCGGGCACTACACGCCTATTCCGGAGACGGTGATCTCGCTGCGTGTTTCAAACAAGTCCGACAATCCCATTTTCTACATCTGCACTGGACAGGTCTATCTGGAAGAGTTAGACGAAGACCGGGTCGTGAACCGCTGGATGGTACACGGCTTTGAGGAATGCCTCAGCCCTCGGGCAATAGATACGAGCGAGGAAGAAGTGTTCGACCTGGGATTCGACCGGAAGTCTGCTCTGGGAAACATTCAGGGAGCGGCTTTCGATGAGACGGTTCGTTATCGAATGTCGGTTGACCTCTTCTGGGACCCGGCGTTCAAGCGGGCCTTGAGCGACGAGGAAAGACGCTCGAACACATTCAAGATCATTCGGAATCCGGTGCAGTGAGCCCAACAAACCTTTGTGCCAAGCAAACCTAGAATCTCAGCGTGGCCGTTGTGCCGCTTGGGCCCGGACGTGAGGGCAATCGTTCCACCGTGCCGTCGCATCACCTCCCGGCTCAGGCTGAGCCCAATTCCTGATCCTTCCTTCTTCGTGGTGAAGAAGGGGACGAATACCTTTTCGAGTGTCTCCTGCGGAATGCCCTGGGCCGTTGTCAGTTACCTCGATGATCGTGTGTCCCCTCGGGTCAACGAAGGCCCTCAGTCTCACTTCAGGAGGGTGGCTTTGGCGTAATCCATCTGCGGGGTGCGCCCCATTGCCTGCCGCCGCCTCCGCAGCGTTCTTGACGAGGTTGATGAGAACCTGCTCAATCATCTCGCGATCGGCGATGCAACTCCATCTCACTGCTGCTTCACGATACATTCAAAAGATACCTTCATTTCGGCTCGTTATCGGGCGCATCAGATCGGAAACGGAGTTCGCCAAGTCAGAAACGCGGAATCGCTTTCTATCCGGAGTTGGAACGCGAGTTACGCTCCGATACGCCTGAACGAAGCTCAGCAGCCCTTCACTACGGCGGGCAATCGTACTGACGGCGCCTCGGACGTCATTCAGATGCTCGGTATCAGCTAGCCGCATCGCCTTTGCCGATGTCTTCGAGGAGGGAGTCGGCGGTCGTGGCCAGTGACGAAATCGGTGCGACCGAGTTCATGATTTCGTGCGCCAGGACGCGCGTCAAAGTTTGCCAGGCCGCTACTTCGACATCCTCGAGCTCGCTGCGGATATTCTGGATTGATACCAGGCGATAAAGCTGGCCGCCCATTTTGAACTCGGTCCCGTAGATGGACAAGTCGAGCAACTCGCCGTCGAGTGTCAGTTTGATGAGCCGCTTCTCGCCGTTTCCAATCGCCAACAGGGCATCGGTAAGCGTTTCGTTCAGGGAACGCAGCTTTTCGACATTTCTGAGGTAGGGGACTCTGAGCAGTTTCTTGGCGGCGGAATTGATCAGGCTGACTTCACCGCTCGATTTGAACGAGATGAGCCCGATCCCGACGTGCTGCATGATCGTGTGCAGGTACTGAAAACTCTCTTCCTTCTCCCGCCTGACGGCCCTAAAATCGCTGACGACAGATCGGAAGGCGCCCGAAAGCTCGGAGAATGCCTCACCGCGCTCCTCCGAATTGAAGCTCTGTGTGAAATCGCTGTAGCGAATGGATTGGAGGAGGCGAGCCAGATCCCGATTCGTCTTTTCGACGTAACGAATCAGAGAGATCAGTTGGTAGACGGCAGCGACCGCTACCAGGATTACGGACGGGATCGAGGCCGACCACGAGTACAGCGCAATTCCAGCAAAGATCGTCAGGCCGATTAGCGTCAGCCTGACGACGACGTGAATGCGAAAATGGCGAAGCGTGACTGCCACGATTAAGAAAACGCTGTTTTGATGCGAAGGACCGAATGGAAGAAATCTACAATCCGTACTTCTCCAAGCGACGGTAAAGGGCGGCCCTCGAAAGACCGAGTTCATTCGCGGCCTGGCTGATATTGCCGTCGTGCAATGTCAAGGCCTTCCGGATTATGGTGCGCTCCACGTCTTCGAGGTTGAAGCTGGCGAGACCGTCGGCATCGTGAGACCCGGGATCGCCCGCGAAAAAGAAATCCTCCGATTGAAGGAGCGGAGTCTCCGTCATGATCAGCGCTCGCTCGATCATATGCTCGAGTTCACGGACATTTCCAGGCCAGCTATACGCCTTCATCCGAGCCAGGGCGTCTGGGCTGACTCCCTGCACCCTGCTGTCGTATTTCTTACCGTAGCGCTTCAGAAAATGATCGACGAGGACGGGGATGTCTTCGCGGCGCTCCCTCAGCGCCGGAATTCGAATTTCCACTGTGTTGATTCTATAGAGGAGGTCTTGCCGGAAAGTCCGATCCTTTACCATCTCGTAGATCGGCATGTTCGTGGCACAGATTAATCGCACGTCAATCGAGGTTGATTTAGTCGATCCGACGCGAACGATTTCCTTCCGCTGAATGGCACTGAGGATCTTTGCCTGCATGGGCGTCGACACGTTGCCAATCTCATCCAGGAAGAGTGTTCCGCCCGACGCGACCTCGAACCTGCCGGCTCGATCGGTGTGGGCATCGGTGAAGGCGCCCTTGACATGGCCGAAGAGCTCACTCTCAAAGAGTGACTCGGGGATGGCTCCCATGTCGACCGGGACGAAGACGTCGGTGCTCCGATTCGACGCCCGGTGAAGAGCGCGCGCCACGAGTTCCTTACCCGTGCCATTCTCACCGAGGATGAGTACGCTGGCGTCGGTGCGAGCGACCTTTTCGATCGTTTCGAAAACACGCTGCATAGATGCGGAAAGACCGCCGACAAGCTCCGGGAATCTTCTATCGATGTCTTCCTTCAGCAGTTCTTGCGTGGTCTTGAGTCGCGTGGTTTCCTTGAGCGATTTGCGAAGTTTCGCGGCAGAGGAGAGGGTTGCCAGCAGTCGCTCATTCGTCCACGGCTTGAGTACAAAATCTGTAGCTCCGTGCTTGATCGCGTCGACTGCCGTGGCGACGTCGCCGTACGCTGTCATAAGAACGACGACAGCGGTCGGATCGATGGCCAGGATACGCTGCAGCCAGTCGAGACCCTCTTTCCCGCTGGTCATTCCCTGTGAGAAGTTCATGTCCAGGAGGATCGCGTCGTAATCTTCACTCCCCACCAACCCAGGTATTTTGTCAGGATCTTCTTCCGTGCGTACCGCCGCCGCATGGCGCTTGAGGAATAACCGCATTGCCTGCAGCACGTCGGCGTTGTCATCGACAACCAGAATGTGTCCAAATTCCTTCATCTGTCACTGATTGGGTCCATTGGATGGGAGAGCAAGGCGAAAGAATCGGCGAGAATGCGTCATCCGACGAGTCCGATTGATAACCGTCGCGGTGTTCGTTTCCGGACACCTAATGTACTGGGGCCGAACACCAAAGGTTGCGTCAGTTAAAAATCTAGCATCTTTTTTGTCTGGAAGCCGTAAGGCCATTCATGTTGGCATGTTGATTGCTTGACAAAGGATCAGAATACCAGACTGGTCGAACGGCCGGCAGGCAGATATGACAAAGGTTAGTACGGAGAAGTCGACGAACTCCAACGGTTCAATCTTGACGTCTCGGGTCGGTTCAGGGGCATCCGGCGGTGAGGGCGTGGACCGCGTCGTGAAAAAGAATAGATGGGGTCCCAAGCGGATCGCCACGATCGTTGGCGGAATCGTGCTCGTCGGATTGATCGTTTGGGGCATCTCGGCTTCGACCGGGGGCAAGCGTTTCAACGTCGATACGAGCAGGATTACCGTCGCGAACGTAGAGCGTGCGCCTTTTGTCGAGAGTATCTCGGCGACGGGCAACGTGCGGCCGCGGCGGACTGTGTTCCTGGATGCCGTCGAAGGAGGTCGGGTCGAAGAAATCTATGTGATCGAAGGATCCACCGTCGAGAAGGGGCAGCCGCTCCTCAAGCTTTCGAACAATTCGCTCGAGCTCAATCTCGTGAACGCAGACGCACAGCGGATCGAGCAGATCAATCGCCTCCAGGATACACGATTCAGGATGGAGCAGGAGACTTTGACGCGCCGGCAGCAGCTCGCGCAGATGAGCTATGAGATCCTCCGATTGAATCGATCACTCGAACGGAATCAGGCGCTCTACGACAAGAAGCTGATCTCAGAAGAGGAGTATGATCGGGTGAAGGACGAACATGCGTACTGGGTCCAGAATCGAAAATTGACGCTGCAGGCGTTCCGTGCTGATTCGGTTCGAATGGTGAGCGACATCCAACGGATGGAAAACGCGGCCCAGCGCATGGAGGACAACTACAGGATTCTGGAGAGGATCCTGGACAATCTCACCATCCGGGCGCCGGTGTCGGGCCAGCTCACAGCTCTCGACGCCGAGATCGGAGAACTGAGGTCGTCGGGGGACAGGTTCGGTCAGATCGACCTGCTGGACGGCCACAGCATCAGGGCTGCGGTCGACGAGTTCTATATCGCTAGAGTGAGTCGCGGGCAGACGGCAACGACGCAGCCGATTGCCGGAAAGGTTTACCAGCTGCGCGTCTCGCGCGTCTATCCGCAGGTCACCAACGGGCGGTTCGAGGTCGACCTCGACTTCGTTGATGATGTGCCCGAGGGTATTCGACGCGGTCAAACCGTCCGCTTTCAGCTCGAAATGAGTGATCCGGCCGAGGCGCTGATCGTCCCGAAAGGTGGATTCTTCCAGTCTACCGGCGGAAACTGGGTGTACGTCGTTGACGAATCTGGGGACAGGGCCGTCCGTCGGGACATTCGGCTTGGCAGGCAGAACCCCAGATACTATGAAGTGCTGGAAGGACTCGAGGAGGGAGACCGGGTGGTTACTTCCAGCTACGATTCATTCGGGGATGCCGACGTTCTGAATCTGGATTGATGGCGCCGTGTTCTTTCACCCTCATCCTGTGTGAACCCCAAAATCATTTAAGCACATGATTCGCACCACAAATCTCACGAAAGTCTACCGCACCGACGAAGTCGAAACGACTGCGTTGAACGAAGTGAACATCGAGATCGCGGAAGGAGAGTTCGTTTCAATTATGGGCCCTTCGGGCTGCGGCAAGTCGACGCTGCTGAACATCCTTGGCTTGTTGGACAGTCCCTCGTCGGGCAATTACCACTTCGGCAATGCCGAGGTAAGCGCGATGAACGAGCGGCAGCGTGCGCGCCAGCGTAAGGGAAACATCGGCTTCATTTTCCAGAGCTTCAATCTCATCGATGAGCTCTCGGTCTATGAAAACGTGGAGCTTCCGCTGTTGTATCTCGGGACGTCACCCGCCGAACGAAAGGAGCGAGTCATGGAGGCCCTCGAGCGCACCCAGATTGCTCATCGGCAGAACCATTTTCCGCAGCAGCTTTCCGGCGGTCAACAGCAGCGTGTTGCCGTGGCGCGAGCGGTCGTTGCTTCGCCCAAGCTGATCCTCGCCGACGAGCCGACAGGAAACCTCGACTCCACGAACGGAGAGGAAGTGATGAATCTGCTGCGCGAGCTGAATGAGGCAGGTACCACAATCGCCATGGTGACGCACTCGCCGGCTGACGCCGAGTACAGCCACCGGATTATCCACCTGTTCGACGGTCATGTCGTGACTGAAAACTTCATGCGCGATCGATATGCGCACGCACCGCAAACAGCTGCCTGATTAACGACCATCTTGCGCCCGAAATGATCACCGTCAGGAATCTCACAAAGTCCTACTCCCAAGGCCTTCGCAAAACGACGATCCTCGACGAGGTGAGTTTCGACGTAAAGGAAGGTGAGTTCGTATCGGTCATGGGTCCATCGGGATCCGGGAAGTCGACCCTGCTCCATATTCTCGGCATGTTGGACGAACCCACGAGCGGTTCTTACAGCTTTCTTGGCGAGCCTGTCCACAAGATCAATGACCGGCGTCGCGCAGAACTTCACCGCGAGCACATAGGGTTCATCTTTCAGGCTTACCACCTGCTTGACGACCTCACGGTGTACGAAAACATCGAGACACCGCTCCTCTACAAGAAAGTGAAACGCTCGGAGCGGCAGGGGATCGTGGCTGACATCCTGGATCGCTTCAACCTCGTTGCCAAGAAGGATCTCTTCCCGAGTCAGTTGTCGGGGGGACAGCAGCAAATCGTCGGTGTCGCCAGGGCCCTGGTGATTCGACCGACGCTCATCCTGGCAGACGAGCCGACGGGTAATCTCCATTCGAGTCAGGGCGACCGCGTGATGGAATTGATGCGGACGCTCAACGACGAAGACGGCGTTACGGTGATCCAGGTCACGCACAACGAGACGTACGCTGCCTACGGCACTCGCATTATCCAACTGCTGGACGGTCGCGTCCTCGACGACAAACCGATCGCCGACGTGCGAGACGGCGCTCTCGCGTAGCCAATTGACGGCCCTGACAGGGAATTGTGAAGACCAGGCTGATAGGTCTTAAGACCTGTCAGGTTTTAAAACCCGTCAGGTCTTAAGACCCGACAGGTTTCTTGTTCGCCAGATTTGAGTGCGTACAAATGCTCTGGAACTACCTCAAGATTACCATTCGAAACTTGCGGCGCCACTGGGCCTTTGCATTCATCAATGTCGCCGGCCTTTCTGTCGGAATGGCTTCCTGTCTGTTGATCTTTCTCTACGTCCGCGACGAACTCAGCTACGATAGGTATCACGCGGACGCTGACCGGATCTATCGGCTGGCGCTTCATGTCGACGGTGCGTCTTTTGGGAATGGAATCGCCAAGGTTGCCGATCCTTGGGGACCGGACGCCAAGGCGGAGCTTCCTGATGTCGTGGCAGAGACGAGGTTCGTGTTCCTCGGCCGAACGCTCGTCGAACGCGCGGACAGGCGTCAATTTGAGACCGAGGGCATGTACGCCGACTCCGCAACATTCAACATCTTCTCGTGGCCGCTGATCGAAGGCGATCCTGACAATGCCCTCGTCGGTCCCGGCAAGATCGTCCTCACCAGATCGTTTGCGGAGCGCTGGTTCGGCGATGAAGACCCTATGGGGAAGACGCTCCTGATGGATAAAGACGACGTCCTCACGGTCAGTGGCGTGATGGAGGACGTGCCCTCAAACTCGCACTTCACTTTCGATTTTCTGGTTTCGCTCGAGAGCTATCAGCACGAGCTAAGGGGAGACTGGGTCAAGTGGAATCAATTCTACACGTACCTGCTTTTGGCCCCATCGGTGCGTCCGGCCCTGGTCGCAACGCAAGTCGATAAGATTCTCGACAAACATCTGGAGCCGGAGACGGCCGCGGCATACCATGCCTTCCTTCAACCGCTGACGAGTATTCATCTCCATTCTCACCTGCATCGCGAGATGTCGGCCAACTCAAACGTTAGCTACGTCTACATCTTTTCGACCATCGCACTGTTTATACTGGTCATCGCATGTGCGAACTTCGTGAGTCTCTCCACTGCCCGCTCCTCACGTCGTGCCCAGGAAGTGGGGATACGCAAGGTCTCCGGCGCCGACCGTTCGATGCTCGTTCGCCAATTCCTGGGTGAATCGATCCTAATCTGTATGGCGGCCGTCGTTCTTGCCTGGGTGCTGAGTTTCTCCGTGCTGGATTTCTTTGACGGGGTCTCAGGCAAGTCTTTCGGACCCAACGCTTTGCTTGGATGGCCTCTGGCGACGGGTCTTCTAATTGCGGCGTGCCTCATCGGAGCCGCCGCAGGACTTTATCCAGCCGTGGTGTTGTCTGCCTTCCGGCCCGTGAAGGTCCTAAAAGGTGATACCGGGCCGGGTGGTGCCCGCCTGCTGCGAAAGAGTCTCGTCGTCCTCCAATTCACCATTTCCGCCTGCCTGCTGATGGCGACAGGAGTCGTCTACAAGCAGCTCGATTATATCCGGAACAAGGACCTCGGCTTCAATAAGGACCAGGTCGTAATCGTTTCGACCAATGAATCCGCAACGGCGAAGCACTACGAGACGATAAAGCAGCAGCTCCGGCGGGTGCCCGGGGTCGTGAACGTTTCGTTCTCAGCAAATCGGCCCGGGGGAAGCGATTGGGGCATTCCTGTCGATTTCGAAGGCGTGCCCGACGAGGAGGAACTATCACCGAGGATGCTATGCGTCGACGAAGATTTCATAAGTACGTACGGGATCGAGATCGTCGACGGCCGCAGTTTCTCACGTGATTTTCCGTCGGATACGGCCGCGTACATCCTGAATGAGACCGCTGCGCATGCCTTGGGCTGGACTGTGGCGGAATCGGGCCGCATCGGAATGCCCGCAATCGACCGTGACTTCGGAAACGTTGTCGGCATCGTGAAGGATTTCAACTTTCATTCGATGCACGAGAAAATCGGTCCGCTCATTCTCTTTATGCAGCCTGGCTGGTTGAACACGTTCAACATTCGGATCGAGCCGCATGCAGCTGACAGAACGATTGCCGGCATCGAAAATGTCATGAGGAGCTACGAGCCCAATTACCCCTTTGTGTACAGCTTTCTTGACCAGCAGTTCGACAGTATGCACGAATCCGAAACAAGAACCGGAAGAGTGCTCGGATATTTCGCCTTGCTCGCCGTTTTCATTGCCTGCCTCGGATTGCTCGGGCTGGCATCCTTCTCGGCGGAACGACGCACAAAGGAAATCGGCATTCGGAAAGTGCTCGGGGCAAGCGCCGCAAGAATCCTGATCCTTTTAACGACCGACACCGCCCTTCTCGTTCTTATCGGCGCCGCCCTTGCGAGTCCGGTCGGTTATGTGGTCATGTCGAAATGGCTGTCAAGCTTTGCGTACACGGCGGGCATGGGATGGGGCGTCTTCGTCGGTGCGGCGGGCTTGACATTGCTGCTTGCCGTGGCCGCTACATGTCTCCAGTCCGTCCGTGCCGCAACGGCCGATCCGATTGACAGCCTTCGCTATGAATAGAATACCCCCTTCAACGATTGCAAAAGTTCGAGATCAAGAGACGCAAAGAGATCAGAACCATGAGTAAGATTTGCATCTACGTTCCTGACACCAAGGCAGAGCATACGGTCGGCCTGGAGGTCACCCTCGACGGCGTGAAAAAAGTAGCCACGTATCGCGTCGAGTCGTTGGAATGGCCGGCCGACGTGTCGTCTTCCGAACGAATCAGCCGCCTTAGAACCTACGTTCAGACCTACCCTCGAGAATGGGAGTTGGTCCAGATCGGGCCTTCTGCGCACGGGGCCGTCCCGATTACGTTTCGACGCGCCGGGTAAAGACGGCAAGGATTCGGGCTCGGCGGCCGTTGTTCGACGGATCCATCCGGATGGTTTTGCGACAACCGCGTAAATTCAGCCGACAAATTCCACCGCCGTATGCACACTGGCCGGACCCTTTCTCGGGGCGACATTCATCTTCTGATCGCAGGGGTCTTCTTTGGGACCTTCGTTCTCGTCCGGATGACGGACCCGTCGGACTATGGGATGACGCTTCATCCGAGGCTCGACAAGGTCTGGTCGATGTGGCGCATGATCATTTCAGCCGGCTGGCTCGGATTGGCGCTTCTGATTGCAACGCTGCGCAAGACCAAGGCGTACTTTCGAAGCTTTTCATTTGCGGCAGCCTCCGCGACGGCGCTGGGCCTTGTCGCCCTGTCGATTTTCTTCCCGCAATCCTCTTCCTGGTGGGCGATTTTCGGGTCACTGGCGGTTTATGCGGCGACGTCGGGCGTGCTCTGTCTCAAGATCAGCAAACCGATTCCTGCGGCGTTGCTTGGAGCTGCATTCTTTGTTTTGCAGGGACTCGTAGACGCTGTGGTACACTTTCTCACGGGCGTTTACAGTATCCATTAGGTCGGTTGTTGCCGACCTCGGGGGTTGAGGCCCACAAGGAGATTGCCGATTCGTTATAATTGGGCATCATTCCCCTCATCAATGAACACCATGTCCGCTGCTAATCACGCTCTTCGTTTCACTGTCGTCCTGATCCTGCTCTCGTCGGCGGCGAGCGGCACGGTGCGATCACAGTCAATGGTCGGTTCGGGCTATCGGTTTGAAATAAGCTTCCCCGACTCGTCGACGGTCCAGCCTTTGACCGGTCGAATGTTTCTTGCCCTGGCGCGTTCCGATGATCCCGAGCCGCGCCTTCAAGTGGCCCGCTACGGGGTACCCTTCTTCGGCGAGGATGTCGAAAGTCTTGGGCCGGGGAAGGAGGTGGTGATCGATTCAAATACGCTCGGTTATCCCGTGTCCAGTCTCTCGGAACTGCCCGTCGGGAAGTATTACGTCCAGGCCGTCTTTAGTAAGTACACACGCTTTGAGCGGTCGGACGGTCACGCCGTCTGGATGCACATGGATCAGTGGGAGGGTCAGGACTGGCGGCGGTCTCCCGGAAACCTGGTGAGCGACGTGCTGGAATTAGACTTGGTCGAGGGCGCGGCCGAAACCGTTTCGATGCAACTCAATCATGTGATCCCACCGATCGATGTGCCGAAGGACACGAAATGGGTAAAGCGCTTCAAGATGAAGTCCGAAATCCTCAGCGAGTTCTGGGGTCGGCCAATATTCTTTGGGGCCACCGTCCTGCTCCCGCGCGGGTACGACGAGCACCCGGACGTTCACTACCCAACGGTTTACCAGCATGGACACTTTTCAGAGTCCGCTCCGCTCCGGTTCGAGCCTGGAAATGATTTCGCGAATGCCTGGATGTCGGATGATTTCCCACGTTTCATCGCCGTCACGATTCAACATCCGACGCCGTACTTCGACGACTCCTATGCCGTGAACTCCGCCAACAACGGTCCGTACGGAGACGCGATTCACGACGAACTGATTCCGGAGATCGAGCGCCGGTTCCGAGCGATCCGCGAAGGGTATGCGCGCGTTCTGACCGGCGGGTCGACAGGCGGCTGGGAGGCGTTCGCCCTGCAGGTCTTCTACCCGGATTTCTACGGGGGGACCTGGGCCTTCTCCCCGGATCCTCTGGACTTTCGTAACGTCGAGGGCATCAACATCTACGAGGATGGTAACGCCTTTTACAAGCAGTACGAGTGGTATCGTGTCCCGACGACCAACACGCGCGACCACGAGACCGGTGCGGCTCGGCTCACACAAAAGCAGCGCAATACCATGGAACTGGTGAACGGCACCAAGGGCAGATCGGGTGAGCAGCTCGACATCTGGAGTGCGGTTTTCGGTCCGGTGGGCAGCGACGGCTACTTCAAGCCTCTTTTCGACAAGAAGACGGGCGTGATCGATTCTTCGGTCGCTGATTACTGGCGCGAGCATTTTGACATGCGCTACATCCTGCAGCGCGACTGGAAACGTCTGGGTCCAAAGCTGAAGGGTAAATTGCACGTAATCGTCGGGCGCCTGGACGATTTCTATCTCAATTGGGGAGTCTACTATCTCCAGGATTTTCTGGAAAGCACCACCGATCCCTACTATGATGGATCCTTCACCTTCGGGGACCGCGGGGGGCATGGCTGGCGTCGTGCCTCGGATGAGCTTATTCGGATCATGGCCGATCACATCGAAAAGGCACAGCCGGATCATGCGCGACCTCTTTGGAGGTACTAATAGTCAAGAGCAGCGTCACTAAGGTGACGAACAATTGCGTATTATTAGACTGTTCGCGGGTGATTTCATTTCTACGTGAGCAATTGACAGAAAGACCACCAGGCTCTGCAGTGTCCTCCTTGCGTGCCACCTGCCACAAAGTTCATAGCACCAACCTCGTGAAGTCCATGAAATCGACGTGGTGGACGTTCCTGATTCTCTGCTCCGCCGTCGTATCCGCCAACGCGCAGCGTCAAGTGAGTGCCGCCGTTCATCCCGAGACGGGCCGGCCTTTCATGACAACCTTCAATCCAAAGGAACTTGGCGGGCATCCGCAGACCTGGGACATGCTTCAGGACCTGCGCGGAATCATGTACGCGGGCAACGGTCTTGGGCTTCTGGAATTCGATGGTTCGGAGGCTCGTCTCATCGATACGCCCAGCAAGTCCGTCGTTCGCAGCGTCGGCATGGATGCCGTCGGGAATATTTATGCGGGATCCTCCCACGATTTCGGATACCTCGAAGCCGATTCGGTTGGGGATCTCAGGTTCGTTTCTCTCTTACCGTTCCTGAGTGAGGAAGAGAAAAGTTTTAACGACGTCTGGACCACGATTGCAACGCCTGACGGCGTCTACTTCCAGACGCGAGAGCGCCTTTTCAGATTCAAGCGAGGCGCTTCCAAAAAGGATTGGACCCACATGGCCTGGGAGCCGGAGCCCGGCGGCCGCTTCATGTACTCGTTCTGGCTCGACGGCACATACTACGTCCACCAGGGCGGCGTCGGGATGATGAAACTGGTCGACGATCAGTTGGAGCTCCTTCCCGGTGGCGAGCGTTTTGCCGACGTACGTACGCAAGTCATGACGCCGTTTATCGACGTCAACAAACCCGGACCGACCGGCAAGTATCTCGTGGTACCCTTCACGGGGGGTCTCTTCACCTTCGACGGCGACAAGTTCGAGCCGTTTCACACGGAAGCGGAAGACCTGCTCGAGTCGGCCGCCGTGTACAAAGGAGTGTCACTCCCGAACGGGACGTTCGCATTGGGCACGCTCTCAGGGGGACTATTCATCATCGATCAGGCTGGAGAGTTGCTGCTTCATCTGGACGATCAGTCCGGTTTTCCGAGCAACACGGTCATGGCTGTGACACTCGACCGGCAAGGAACGCTCTGGGTCGCCACCGAGGGTGGGATTTCGCTCCTCGAGACGCCGTCACCCCTTTCGAGGTACACGGCCGACAATGGCCTGCGAGGGTTCGTCAGCGAGATCACGCGCTTCAATGGAACACTCTATGTGGCGACCACGCAAGGTGTCTACTATCTCGATCCCGAGGAGAGAGCGTTCCGGAGCGTGGGCGGGATGGCGCCGGGAGGGACGCAGAGCTGGTACTTCGAAGAGACACACGGCCAGCTCCTTGTGGCGACGCAAACCGGACTGTACAGTATCATCGGCGATCATGTCGTGATGGTCAGGCCGAATACTGGTGACAACTTCAACTCGACGCGACTTCACCAGTCAAAACAGGACCCAGATCTCCTCTGGGTGGGCCTGCGGGATGGTTTGGCCGCCATGCGGTGGGAAGCGGGACGTTGGGTCTACGTCGGCCGCGTACCCGGTGTCGATGCAGCGATCACGCACATCGTTGAAGAACGCCCTGGCGAACTCTGGCTCGGTTTCATCTCCCAGGGTCTCAAGCTGATGAAACTGAATGGCCCGGATCTCGCGTCCGCTACTCTCGAGGACTTCGGACCTACCGAAGGCTTGCCGGAGGGCGGCGTCTCCATCTTCGAGATTGCGGGCAAACCGATCTTCGCTACGAAGGACGGCATCTTTCGTTATGACGAAACGAACCGGCGATTCACCCCCGACTCCGTTCTGGCCGCGGTTTCATTCGGCGGATCACAGGAGGAGTACAGTTTTGAGGAGGATTATCTCGGAAATGTCTGGATCAACCTGGGACGCGAATCCGCGCTGCTGAGGCGTCTAGTCGACGGTTCCTATCTGAAAGAACAGACCCCCCTTCTGCGATTCGCTGACGTACCGGCATCCTCCATCTATTCCGAGGACGACGGCGTCGTATGGTTCGGCAGCGACGGCCTTGTCGTTCGCTTCGATCCCCGCGTGCCAAAGAATTATGCGCTTGACTATAACGCACTCGTTCGAAAGGTCACGGCGAAGGGAAACGAGGTCGTCTACGGAGGAGCGCCGGGCGATCGGCTCGTTCCACGGTTGGATGCCGACCGCAATGCCATCCGCTTCGTTTACGCGGCTCCAACGTTCGAAGCCCCTCGCGCGACGCGCTATCAGACGTTCCTGGAAGGGTTCGACGAAAACTGGTCAGGCTGGACGCCGGAAAACCGGCGCGACTACACCAACCTTCCCGGAGGGGACTACACCTTTCGGGTCAAGGCAAAGAACATCTACGAGCACGTCAGTAAGGAAGCGTCCTATGAGATAATCATCCTTCGCCCCTGGTACACTACATGGTGGGCATGGGTGCTGTACGTCATAGGGGGTGGACTGATCGTCTTCGGGCTCATCCGCATTCGAACCGGGCAACTGGAGGCGCGAGGTGAAGAACTGGAGCGCGAAGTCCAGGAGCGGACGGCGGAGCTTCAGGAACAGAAGGAACGTATCGAGGAGGCATACGAGAACGTCGACCTGCTGAGCAGGGTCGGTCGTGACATTACCGCAAGCCTCGAGACAAAGTCGATCATCGATACGGTCTACGAAAGCGTCAACAATCTGATGGACGCCGCCGTCTTCGGAATAGGCCTGTACGATCGGGAGCATGAGACCATCGAATTCCCGGCCACGAAGGAGAAAGGGCAGACCCTGTCGGCTTTCTCGTATGACATGGACGATGATTCGCGGCTGGCCGTCTGGTGCCTTAAGAACAGGAAAGAGATATTCATCAACGACTACCCGCGGGAATACATGCAGTATGTCGGTGAACACGCGGCGCCTATTGCCGGAGAGGACCCCGAATCGATTCTGTATCTCCCGCTTCTCTACAAGGACGACGCGATAGGTGTAATCACCGCGCAGAGTTTCCGGAAGCATGCATATTCAGATTATCACCTCAACATTCTTAGCAATCTCGCGACATATACCGCCATCGCGCTGGATAATGCGCAGGCGTACCGAAGGCTCAACGAAACCCTCGAGCACCTCCGCCTGACGCAGGAACAGCTGATTACGCAGGAGAAACTGGCCTCCCTGGGAGCCCTGACCGGCGGCATTGCCCACGAGATCAAGAACCCGCTGAACTTTATCACCAACTTCGCCGAGGTGAACAAGGAGCTCGCGGATGAACTCGAGGCGGAGCTCGTGAGCAAGAAGGATTCTATGGTTTCGGACATCTTTGCGGAGCTCGAAGACATTCTCTCCAACTTGAAGATCAACGCCGCGCAGATCAACCATCACGGAAAGCGTGCCGACGGCATCGTCAGAAGCATGATGCAGCACGCGAGCGGAGCTCTGGGCGAGCGCCAGCCGGTCGACGTCAATGAACTCGTCGAGGAGTACGTGAATCTGTCATATCACGGGATGCGGGCTAACGTGCAGGATTTCAACGTCACCATCGTCAAAGAACTCGAAGAGAATCTCGGATCCGCGGAAATGGTCCCGCAGGACATCGGCAGAGTACTTCTGAACCTGCTGAACAACGCATTCTATGCGGTAAACAAACACGTGGCGAATGCGGGTTCCGGGTACGAACCGACTGTTACCGTTCAGACGAGGCGCTCGATGGGTGGCATCGAGATCACCGTCGCGGATAACGGACCGGGCATGCCCAAAGAGGTGCAGGAACGTATATTCGAGCCCTTCTTCACGACGAAGCCGACGGGAAGCGGAACAGGCCTCGGACTGTCTCTGAGCTATGAAATCGTGACGCAGGGACATGGCGGCAGCATACACGTCGTCTCGCACGAAGGCAGCGGGGCGAGCTTCACGGTCACGCTGCCTGTATCTTGATCGTCCGTTCGAGGTTCGCAGTTCGACGCTGGTTGCGGTGCGTGCTATGCGCAGGCCCGCCTCCACGGGAATGACGCCCGAACAGACCCCCGAACCCCGAACCCCGAACCACGAACCCACGAACCCCGAACCACGAACCACGAACCCCGAACCCCGGACGCCGGACGCCGGACGCCGGACGCCGGACGCCGGACCATATTATGACCGAATCCATCATCATAGGAATCGTCACGGTTGTCGTTCTGGGCATTGGCTCCCAGTGGTTGGCCTGGCAGATTCGTGTGCCGTCCATCCTCCTGCTGCTCGTCGTGGGCTTTCTGGCCGGACCCGTTCTGCGGGTCCTTCCGCCCGAAACACTCCAGGGAGACTGGGTGCTGGCATTCGTCTCGTTGTCGATCGGAATCATTCTTTTCGAGGGGGGACTCAACCTGCGTCGTTCGGAGCTCAGGGAAGTTGGGGCTCCCGTCCTCCGTCTCATCACGACAGGAGTTCTGGCTACCTGGATTCTCGCAGGACTGGCTGCCTATTTCCTCTTGGGATTCAGCCCGGCCATGTCGGTGCAGCTCGGAGCCATACTCACCGTGACGGGACCGACGGTAGTCATTCCCTTGTTGCGGCACGTTCGCCCTCGGGGTCGAGTCGGCGCCGTGGCGAAGTGGGAGGGAATCACGATCGATCCCGTCGGCGCTATCCTGGCGGTGCTCGTGCTCGAAACGCTTCTCGTCGTCAACCAATCGGTGAGTGCAGGTGGAGACGTCGGCGTGTTGGAACTGGTCATGAATGCGGTCCAGGGTCTCTTCCTGATCGTGATCGTCAGCGTCGGGATCAGCGTGACGACGGCCGCGGTGCTCATCCTCATGTTGTATCGGCGGATGGTTCCGGATTACCTCCAGAGTCCAATGGCACTCATGTTTGTCGTCGGGTCGTTCGGACTGTCGAATGTGTTGCAGGCCGAGTCGGGCCTCCTGCAGGTTACGATTTTCGGGATCATCATGGCTAACCAGCACTGGGTGACGCTTCGAAAAATCACGGAGTTTAAGGAGAATCTCCAAGTGCTTCTCATTGCATGCCTTTTTATCGTGCTGAGTGCAAGACTGGAGTTGGATGCACTTGACTATATCGACTACGGGACGCTTGCGTTTCTCGTGGTACTAATCGCAATTGTTCGCCCTGCCTCGGTCTTCTTGGCTACGGCCCGGACGCGGCTCAACCTGCGAGAGAAGAGCTTTTTGTCGTGGCTCGCGCCCAGGGGCATCGTGGCGGCGGCGGTGGCCTCTCTTTTCGCATACAATCTCCAGGACATTTACCCCGACGAGGCGGCCCATCTGGTGCCGGTTGTATTCCTGGTGATCGTGGGTACGGTAGCTGTTTACGGCCTCACGCTCGCTCCTGTCGCGCGATGGCTAAAGCTCGCCGATTCCGATCCGCAGGGCACGGTCATGCTCGGCGCCCACGCCTGGGGCAGACAGTTTGCGGCGGTTCTCAAAGGATTGGGTCTGGAGGTGCTTCTAATTGACACCAATCTTTTCAATATCGAACAGTCCAAGAAAATGGGGCTGCGTGCGGAGGTTGCGAATGCCTTGTCTGAGTCCACAATCGACGAACTCGACCTCGGCGGCATGGGGCGATTCTTTGCCCTCACTGCGAACGATGAAGTCAATTCGCTGGCCGCCCTGCATTTCTCTGAAGTTTTTGAGAGCAAATCCGTTTATCAGCTGGATGCTCGTCTGCCAGAGGCAGCGACGTTCGATCCGCGGCCGTCAAGCCTGCGGGGACGATCTCTTTTCGGTGAAGAGACGACGTTTGCAACGGTGAGTCAGCGTTTCCGCCAGGGCGTGGAGATCGTGACCATCGAGGTTGGTGAAGAGGAAGAATACGAGCAGGCCGTCGAGAAATTCGGAAACGAGGCAATCCTCATGTGCATCGTTCGCGACGGCCGCCTGCTCGTGCAGGCCGAGAGCGAACGCCTCGATCCGGAGGAGGGTGACGTCGTGCTCCTCCTGCCGCCAAGCCCCCGACGTGAAACGCCGGACGACGGGACGGCGGGACTGGTCTCGCTCGTTGGAGATGCAGCCGTCCTCGACACGCTCTCTGCACCTTCGTTCGAGGCTATCGTCAAAGATGTTTCTCGTCGGCTCGCCGAGGGGTTACCGTACACGGCTGATTCGCTTGAAGAACGCTTCCTGGAAATGGCCCGCTCGGGGGCCATGGCGGTGTCGCACGGTGTCGCCTTTCCGCACTGTCGCGTGAGGGATCTCGAGCATCCGGTCCTCGCGCTCGCTCGCTGTCAGGAAGGTATCACGATTGGACGAGCTGACGACCATTTCCACGGCGTCGAGGCTGGTGGCCCGGTCTACGCTTTCTTCTTTCTCGTCAGCCCCGAAGATCATCCCGGCCGGCATCTCCGAACCCTTGCCAACCTCGCGAACCGAGTCGACGAGGACACGTTCCTCGAGTCGTGGATCAACGCGCCGGATGAACACCATATTCGTCTCCTGATCGCTCCCGAGATAGATGACCAAGGTTAGTCGCCATGAAGACAATTCGATTTCTCTCCCTGCTCGCCATGGCGATTCCCCTTCCGTTTGCCGGCGCACTTGCCCAGGATCGCGCAAGCGCGCCTCCCGATGAGGCCAAGACGGAACTCGTTGAATCTCCCCGTCATCAGGAGTGGATTCGGGTCGAGTACGACAGCTACCGTTGAAATGACCACGGAACAGATGAACGCCCTCGATAAATCCTATGCTCCTGTGTTTTACGACGACGCCGGCCACGGATTCATGCGTCGGGGAGAAGAAACGGACGCTCCCGAAGCGGATGCTACGGCCATGCGTAAAAGCTGGGAGCGATGGCTCGATCTGATTTCTGAGCGCTAAATGCTGAATGCTAATTCCAGAGGTGCGGGCGCAATAATTGGATCGGCGGTGCACGCTGCACACTGATCATCGGGTGCCTGCTTGCCGTGTCGCCTGCTACCACTGCCCAGGTCTTGAACATCGGCAGCCGGCTCGAGCTATTTGTCGATTCGACGCTAATCGAGCGGATGGAAGGGGTCGACGTTATGCTTCATCATCCGCAGCCGGCCCCACCTTCTCAGAGTCCGCCGTCGGATGGTCACTACGCAACCGTGATCAAGGACGGCGACGTGTACCGCCTCTATAATCGTGGAGGTGGGAAAGCCGCCTACGACGGAGATCCCGTGGAGGACACTGAATACTTCGAAAGTCATGACGGGGTCAATTGGTCGAGACCCAACCTGGGGCTTTTCGAAGTGAATGGATCCAGGGAGAACAATGTCATTCTTGCCGACGATTCTCCGTTCAGTCATAATTTTTCGCCGTTCTTGGATTCCCGCCCGGGGGTACCTTCGGCCGAGCGTTACAAGGCGCTTGCGGGAACGATGGAGTCTGGACTCGTAGCCTTCGTTTCTGCGGACGGGATTCATTGGTCGAAGTGGAGGGAAGAGCCGGTTTTCACCAAGGGCGTATTCGATTCGCAGAATGTCTCGTTCTGGTCCGCCGCCGAACGGAAGTACGTCTGCTATTTCCGGACTTGGACGGGCGAAGGCTATACGGGCCTGCGGACGATTTCCAGAACGACGTCGGACGATTTCGTTCACTGGACCGATCCCGTGGCGATGCACCCCAATGAGCCCGGAGAGCACCTGTACACGAGTGGAACGCATCCGTATTTCCGCGCGCCGCATATCTACATCGCCCTGCCGACCCGATTTCAGCCCGACCGGGGCAATGCGACCGACATCCTCTTCATGACATCGCGCGGTGGCAATCACTTCGACAGGCTTTTCAAAGAGGCGTTCATCCGACCCGGACTCGAACCCGCACACTGGGAGAATCGAGCGAATTACGCGGCAGAGAACGTTGTGCCGACCGGTCCGGCTGAGATGTCCATCTATGTCCGCGGCCGGCGCTACACGCTGAGAACCGACGGATTCGTTTCCCTTCATGCGGGTTACACGGAGGGCGTTGCGGTAACGAAGGCGTTTGTCTTCGAGGGGTCGGCCCTTGTCTTGAACGTCTCGACAAGTGCGGGCGGTCACGTGCTCGTCGACCTACTCGACGGCAAAGAACGACCCATCGCCGGGTACGAGGCAGCCGACGGAGATCGCATTGTCGGTGACGCCATCGAGCGCGAGGTTTCTTGGGGAGGGGGTGAGGATTTGAGCAGGCTGGCCGGCACTCCGATCCGACTTCGCTTTCGTTTGCGCGAGGCTGACCTGTATTCGATCCGGTTCAGATGAGTAAATTCTGTCTGAAACTGCGCAACCAGGTGATCGATCATGAGTGAACGTTTTGTCGAAGAGTACTGGGAAAAGGGCTGGACCGTCGTCGAAGGCGTGTTTGGCGAAACCGACGTGGACGACATCGTCGCGCGGGCGACGCAGTTATGTTTCGAAGATCTCGAGCGGCGCGAGCGCAGCACCTCCAGTGTTGACGTTGACGATGAGGGGCGTCCTGTGCCCAGAAAGCTGGATTTCCCTTTTCTGCTGGACCCCGTCTTCAGGCACTTCGCAATGACTCCGGACCTACGCAGCTTGATCTCGCAGTTGATCGGTGTGGAGCCGTTTCTTGTGGTGGACCAGATCTTCATGAAGCCGCCGAAGTTCGGATCCGCAAAGCCCTACCATCAGGATAATGCCTACTTCAGGTGTCATCCCGACGATGAGGTCGTGACGGCCTGGATCGCGCTCGATGACGTCGATGAATCGAACGGTTGCCTGCGCTACATCGATGGGTCGCACCGCCTTCCCATTTTGGAGCACCACGTCGTGCCGGGGGAGGCCTATAATCTCGAGCCGGCACTGGATCAGATCGATCTCTCAAAGGAGTCCCTTGCGCCGGTTGGGAAAGGAGGAGTCGTCTTTCACCATGTGAAGACGCTGCATACCTCGCATCGCAATACATCGGAACGTTGGCGTCGTGCGTACGCCACGCACTGGGCCGGAAGCGGCGTGACTAGCGAGGTCGAAACCATCGATAAGGCGTACTACCGGACCCACCGCTCGCTCTATAATGATTTTCTGGTGGGTTCGGCCACCGAATGACGATATGCCGGAATCAGAAACTGACCCCACCGCGACGATTCGTAGCGCAGCCCCTGATGACATCCGTGATCTTGAGCGGCACATCGCCATGTCGGTCCGCGTGCTGGCCGCCGAATATCATAGCCCGGAAGAAATTGACAGCTCGTTGCGTCATTTATTCGGAGTCGACTCGACGCTGATAGACGATGGGACCTATTACCTGGCTGAGCGTTCCGGCGAAATTCTGGCCTGCGGAGGATGGAGTCGTCGCAAAACGCCCTTCGGAGGGGACAACGCGGCGAACGTGCAGGATCCCTCGTTTCGTGACCCCGCCGTCGATCCAGCCGTCATGCGCGCGTTCTTCGTCGCGCCTCATGCCGTAAGAAAAGGCCTCGGCCGGATGATCCTCGCCCGGTGTGAAGAGGAGTGCAGGGCGTTTGGATTCTCGTCCGCCGAGCTCGTCGCCACGCGAATGGCGACCGCATTCTATACCGTCTGCGGGTTTGTTCCGGCTGAGCCCGTTTCCATTGAACTGCCCGATGGCATCACGATAGATGCCGTCAGAATGACGAAAAGTCTTACAGACGAATGAACGATCATGCTGCTCGCCGAGGACCTGTCGATTCGAGGGTTCGCATCGGCCACGTCCACCTGAAAGTGTCGGATTTGGAGCGATCGATTCGATTCTACTGCGACGTTCTGGGATTTGAGTTAATGCAGCGGTACGGGGCGCAGGCAGCATTCGTCTCCGCCGGTGGGTATCATCATCACATCGGTCTTAATACCTGGGAAAGCAGGGGAGGATCTGCGCCGCCTCCAGGCGCCACCGGCCTCTACCATGTGGCCATTCTGTACCCGACGCGTGCTGCGCTTGCTCAGGCGCTTCTTCGCCTGCGGGATTACGGCGTTGCGCTGGATGGTGCGGCCGATCACGGCGTCAGCCAGGCCCTGTACCTGCATGATCCCGACGGCAACGGTCTGGAGCTGTACTGGGATCGGCCTGAGAGTGAGTGGCCTCGATCCGAGGATGAGACGCTTTCGATGTCTACTGAGCGTCTCGATCTCGCCGAGCTGTTGTCGGCCGCTACGGGAGGCTGAATGGAGCTATTTGCATTCGGATTTTCGACTGGAGCCATACGCCCGCCCGTTTACGTTACCTTTCGGGCGAAACCTGTAAGGTTGTGTGCAGGCTCTAACCAACAATGAGAGCAAAGTGATACGTTCTTCGATTCTGATTCTCACCATGATAGCGCTCACTGACCAACTGTCGACTGCCCAGGAGATGAGCGTCCCCGAGCCGGATATGCACTGGCGCATGATCGGTCCGCATCGGGCCGGGCGAACGGTGGCCGTCGCCGGCATTGCCGACCAGCCGAACGTGTTCTATATCGGAGTCAATAACGGCGGCGTCTGGAGGACCGACGACTACGGCCGCACCTGGAATTCGCTGTTCGACGATCAGCCGACAGGGTCGGTTGGTGATCTGGCTCTGGCGCCGTCCAATCCCGATATCATCTACGTTGGGAGCGGAGAAGGATTGCATCGGCCCGATCTCTCCGTCGGTGACGGAATGTTCAAATCGGTCGACGGTGGGAAAACGTGGCGGCATATCGGACTCGCCGACGCCCAGCAAATCGCCGCTGTGGCGATAGACCCTGACGACCCGAATCGAGTCTTTGTCGCCGTTCTCGGACACCCTTACGGTCCGAATCAGGAGCGCGGCGTCTACCTCACGGCAGACGGCGGCGAGACATGGAACAAGTCGCTGTATATCGATGAGCACACCGGAGCCATGTCGGTGAAGTTCGATCCAAAGAACAAGAACATCCTCTACGCCGACATGTGGGCTCATCAGGAAGGGCCGTGGGAAAATGCCGGATGGTCTGGACCCACGAGCGGGCTCTATAAGTCAACGGACGGAGGGGGTACGTGGCGCCGGCTCGAGACAGGACTTCCGTCCGCGGAACAGGGGCTTGGGCGAATCGGCATCGGCATTTCCCCGAGCTCGCCCCAACGCATTTACGCTACTGTTGACGCCGAGGAGTCGGCGGGAATCTACCGGTCGGATGACGCAGGAGCGTCGTGGCGTAAGGTGAGCGACGACCATCGACTCTGGGGAAGAGGTGACGACTTCGGCGAGATCGTAGTACATCCCAAAGACCCCGACGTAGTGTTTGTGGCCAACATTGCCTCTTACCGTTCGAACGACGGCGGATTGACATGGACCTCCATCAAAGGGGCACCCGGCGGCGACGATTATCACGGGATCTGGATCAATCCCGATCACCCCGAGATCATGCTTTTCGCTGCCGACCAGGGAGCGACGATTACCGTTAATGGAGGTGAGACCTGGAGTTCATGGTACAACCAGCCAACGGCCCAGCTCTACCATGTAAGCACCGACAACCAGTTTCCGTACTACGTCTACGGTGGGCAGCAGGAGAGTGGGGCGATTGCTGTTTCCAGTCGCGGAAATGGCGGACAGATCAGTTTTCGGGACTGGGAGGGGATTGGAGCCGACGAGTATGCCTATGTAGCCCCCGATCCGCTCGATCCTAACATCGTCTACGGCGGTCGCATCACTCGCTTCGATCGCAGAACCGGCCAGTCGCAAAACGTGGCCCCCGAGGCCCTGCGTTCCGGCAAGTACCGGATCCTCAGAACGATGCCGCTGCTGTTCTCTCCGACGGACCCGCAGACGCTGTACTTCGCGACCAGCGTCCTGTTTAAGACGAGAGACGGCGGTCAGCATTGGACGGCGATCAGCCCGGATCTTACGCGTGAGCAACCATCCGTGCCTGCGAGTTTCGCGGTTTACGGCAAAGAGACGATTCCCCGGCGTGGAGTGATCTATGCAGTTGGTCCTTCCCCGCTCGACGGTGACCTTCTCTGGGCTGGAACCGACGACGGCCTTGTACATGTGACGCACGATGGCGGAGCCGCCTGGCAGGACGTCACCCCGCCGAACCTTACGCCGTGGAGCAAGATTTCGCAGGTTGACGCCGGGCATTTCGACAGTCAGACCGCCTACATCGCCGTCAACCGCATTCGGTTGGACGACATGCGGCCATACATCTATCGGACGCACGACGGTGGTGCGACCTGGGATCTCGTCGTTTCAGGACTCCCCGACAGCGGGCCCGTGAACGTAGTGCGGGAAGATCCACAGCGCGCAGGGCTGCTGTTTGCCGGCACGGAAACGGCCGTTTATGCCTCATTCGACGACGGCGATCACTGGCATTCGCTGCGGCTCAATATGCCGGCATCGTCCGTTCGCGATCTGGTTATCCACGGAAACGACGTCGTGGCCGGCACGCACGGCCGATCGATCTGGATTCTTGACGACATCACGCCGCTGCGTCAATACGACGAGGTAGCGTATGACGGCGGTCACTTTCTCTTCACGCCGCAGACGGCGGTGCGCGTTCGGTGGAATATGTTCTCGGATACTCCGCTGCCTCCCGAAGAGCCGGCGGGGGAGAATCCACCCGACGGCGCCGTCTTTGATTACTTCCTGAACGCCCCGGCATCTAAAGTATCACTTGAGGTCATGGATGCTGATGGAACGACGATTCGGAGGTTCTCGAGCGATGACGAACCGGAGTATGTCGACTCGACTGAGTTATGCACATCCGACGTACTGGGTCCGGCCGCCCCAAACGTTGTCGGCGGACGCGGGGATGCATCGCTTCGTCTGGGATCTGCGCTATCCACCTCCGGCGGGGGCGAAGCGGTCGTACTCGATTGCAGCGGTCGCCGGACGAACGCCGAGTGGCCCGTTGGGACCCTGGGTGAGGCCCGGCACTTACACGATCCGCCTGATGGTGGACGGCGCCGAGTTCCTGAGAGAGTTTTCCGTCGTGTTGGATCCGCGAGTTGAGTCTCCGCCGAGTGCGATTGCCCAGCAGTACGCGGCGGCCATGCGATGTTATAACGCGTATGGCGAGGTCACGCAGGCGAGGCAGCGCGTCTCGTCTCTTCGGGCTTCTCTCGGGTCACTAATGGATACGGTTCCCGGCGGTCTCCGTGACGCGTTGAAGAGTTTGGAGGAGCAGGCCCGCTCGTTGGAGGGCGAGGGTCTGCCGGAAAATCCCGACATCGCCTATTCCAGCGCTTATGCAGCAGACCCTGCGTCTGAAACAATGGCCGGACTGCAGCAGAAGTTCTTGTTCATCATGGCAGTCGTCAACGGGGCCGATGCGATGCCGACCTCCCAGGCGCTGCAGGCCATCGATACGCTCGAGCAGACAATGTCGGCGGTTCTCGGAAGGTGGACCAACCTCCAATCCGCGAAGCTTCATGAATTGAACGGGCGTCTGCTCGATGCGGGCCTGACGCCCATCGAACTGAACTGATTGCGGAGACCTGGGTCCCTCGATCAATTTTCAGTGCGTACGGAACCTTCGCGGCCTGCGGGGTTGGATCTGCGCTCCGCGCGTGCAAGGTGCCACGTGCCGAAGTGCAATAGGCCCCATTCTTAATCCTTAATCCCTAATTCTTAATTGCTTAGAAATATCGCCATAGTAGCCCACGTCGATCACGGCAAGACCACTCTGGTCGATGCTATGCTCTGGCAGAGCGGGATCTTCCGAGACAATCAGGATGTCCGCGAGCGGGTTATGGATTCCATGGATCTCGAGCGGGAGAAGGGAATCACCATCATGGCCAAGAACACGGCGGTCGACTACGAGGGAGTGAAGATCAATATCGTCGACACGCCCGGTCACGCCGATTTTGGCGGAGAAGTCGAGCGTACGCTGCAGATGGTGGACGGCATCATGCTGCTCGTCGATGCCGCGGAGGGGCCATTGCCGCAGACGCGATTTGTACTGTCGAAGGCGTTGGCGCTGAAGCTTCCGGCAATCGTGGTGATCAATAAGATCGACCGTCAGGATGCCCGACCGGAATTGGTGCTGAACGAGGTCTACGATCTGTTCATCGACCTGGATGCCGGTGAGCACCAGATCGACTTTCCGGTTGTGTATGCCGTTGCCAAGGATGGGGCCTGCACGCTTAAGCTTGGGGAGCCTCTCACGAATTTGCGGCCCCTTTTTGACGCCATCATTTCACATATCCCCGCACCCGTCGGCGACCCGGAAGCCAGCCTGCAGGTTCTGATAACCAACGTCCAGCCCGATCCATATCGCGGTCCATTAGCTATCGGCCGAGTGATCCAGGGTAAGCTCCTAAATCGGCAGACCGTCTCTCTCTGTCACCGTGATGGATCCCAGACGCATGCGAATATCTCCGGGGTGTTCGTCAACGATGGACTCAATCGTGTGGAGGTCGACGAGGTCGGTCCGGGCGACATCGTTTCGATCGCTGGAGTGTCGGGCATTGGCCTGGGTGAGAGCATTGCCGACGGAGAAGATCCTGAACCGCTCAAGCCTCTTCACGTCGACGAGCCTACGATGTCGATGGAGTTTCGGATCAATGACTCGCCGTTCAGTGGGCGGGAAGGGCAGTTCGTCACGTCCCGCCATCTTCGAGATCGGCTCATGAATGAGGCTGCCCACAATTTGGCGATCAAGATCGAGGCGACCGACTCGGCAGACAGCTTTCTGGTGTACGGACGGGGAGAGCTTCAGATGGCCATCCTGATCGAGCAGATGAGACGTGAAGGCTTCGAGTTTTCGGTGGGCGTCCCGCACGTACTGACAAAGATCGAGGACGGGAAGACGAGGGAGCCGTTCGAGACCGCCTTTGTCGACGTCGCCGAGGAGTACATGGGGATCGTTGTGCAGAAGCTCGGAGCTCGCAAGGGCATCATGACGCGTATGATCAATCATGGCTCGGGTCGAGTGCGACTCGAGTTCGACATACCGAGTCGCGGCCTGATAGGCTACCGAACCGAGTTTATGACCGACACGAAGGGCACCGGCATTCTGACGCACATGTTCAAGGAGTATGCTCCGTGGGCGGGTGACATCGTTCATCGAACGACTGGAGCGCTTGTCGCGGATCGGCTCGGGAAAGTCACGGGATATGCGGTGGTGAACCTCCAGGAGCGCGGCGAGCTGTTCGTCGCGCCGACGGATCCAGTCTACTCGGGCATGCTTGTAGGCGAGAACAGCCGTGACGTCGATTTGGACGTCAACATCACGAAAGAGAAGAAGCTAACCAACATGCGGGCAGCCGCGGCCGACTCTTTCGAAAAACTCGTGCCGCCGCGTCGCATGTCGCTGGAAGAGTCGATCGAGTTCATTCGCGATGATGAGCTGATCGAGGTCACACCGAAGACGCTTCGTCTCAGGAAGCGACACCTCGACGCCAACGAGCGGCAGAAGGAGGCGAGGAAGCTCCAATAACATCAAACATCAAACACCAAACATCAAACATCAAACACCAAACCTGGTCCTAGGGCTGGTCGTCGCGCAACAGGCTAGTGTTTGAGACGTCGAACGTCAAGCGTCGAACTTGGAACCGTCGGCCGTGAAGACTTTCTCGCTCTTTTCTTGGATTCCGCTCGCCCTATGGGTGGCTGCCAATATTTACATCTCCAGGTTCGAGGGATGGGGCGCCTGGGCAGCAGCGCCGATGCTGATCATTCCACTCGCTGTCAGCCTCATATTTGGGGTCATCGGGCTGGCCGTGTTTGTGAACCAACCGCCCGATCGGCGTCGTTCCCCCCGAAGCCTGGTTTCTCTGGTACTGCCCTGGCTTCCAATCCTCCATCTCGTCGCAACTGATCTCTGGCGGCATCTGCGCTGACCGACGGTGGCGAAACGTCCTCTCGCTTGTCGACCGTCGGAAGTGCGATGCACTCCCCCTGCAGCCGTCGTGTTTTGTCGCGGCAATTCACGATCTTCCGAGAAGGACTGAGTTCACTATCACCTGAGGAAACATTGGCACAACTCGCACTCCTGGGCGGATCACCGGTCTGTGACGCGTTCGTGAAGGATTCGCGACTGGTTTCGCGAAAGGATTTGGAGAGGCAGTATCTATTGGAAGCCTATGACAGCGGCGTCTGGGACGATTGGCCGGATGTCGATTCGATGGCGTCCCGATTTGAAACGGAATGGGCGGCGTTTTGCGGCTCTAATCATTGTGCACTGATCTCGAACGGGACGCATACCCTGCAAGTGGCGCTCGAAACTCTCGACATCGGATTCGGAGACGAGGTGATTGTGCCCGGGCTCACATGGCAGGCCACGGCCTCCGTCGTCTGCGACGTCAACGCGACGCCGATTCTCGTAGACGTGGATCCTGATACACTGTGTATCGATCCCCGAGCGGTCGAGCGGGCAATCACGGCGAACACCCGTGCGATCATCCCCGTCCATCTCTACCACAGAATGGCCGACATGGACGCCATCCGCGATATCGCCGAAAGGCATAACCTTGCGGTGATCGAGGACTGTGCCCATGCGCATGGATCTCGCTGGGGCAATGCAGGAGCGGGCACGATGGGGGCCTTCGGGTCCTTCAGCTTTCAGCGATCCAAGTTGATGAACTGCGGAGAAGGGGGCGCGCTCCTCATGCAGGACGAGGAAGATTACTGGAAGGTCGTCAGCCAGCGCAGTTGCGGACGGGAGTTCAGGGATGGAATAAAGATCCACAGTGGCAACTATCGCATGACCTCGCTGCAGGCTGCCATTCTGCGCGGGCAGCTCGCCGCTCATGCCGTGAACTGCGACATCATCGACGGGATGGGACGCGAGCTGGATGCGGCCGTTGATGCGGCTCCCGGCGTCAGATCGCTGACGCGACATCCGCAACTCACCCGGCAATGCAGCTACGGTTTTCTGTTCCTTTTCGAACCGGAAGCGTGGGACGGGCTCGACGTCAAAACATTTCGGAGAGCCCTGGGTGCGGAGCTCGGTTTCGAGTTCTGGAATTGCTACGCCCCGCTCCACCGGAGTGAGGTCTACTATCCACACACCAAACGACGCCATCACTTGAGCGAGTCGTACGTGGAAGCGATCGATCCGTCGCGATGGTCGCTGCCCGTGACGGATCATGCCCGCGAGCATCAGGTTGTTCTGGCGCACTGGCCGATTTTTGGATGCAGCGGCGATCGGCCGGCCGTGATGACGGACGCAATCGCAAAGCTCCAAAGCAATCGAAACGAACTGATTGCCGTGTCTGAAGATCAGTATGCCTGAGCACGACGAGGAACGGATTTTCGACGGACGTCGCGGCGCCGTATCGCTGACATTCGACGATGGCACGGCAAATCAGCTTGAGAAGGCGATCCCTCCGCTTGACGAACGAGATTTGCGCGGCACATTCTATCTGAATCCTCGGGATCGCATCATGAAGCAAGCCTTGTCCGACTGGCAGGCGGTAGCGGCGTGCGGTCACGAGATCGGAAACCACACTCTCTCTCATCCGTGCCCGTCGGCCATTACGGGTGGGCGAGGGTTGGAGGACATGACGCTTGACGAACTGGAAGCTGATATCCTCGCCGCACAGGGTCAACTCCAAACGATTGCGCCCCACCAGAAAGTGTGGACGTTTGCCTACCCCTGCTACTCGACATACGTCGGTCGAGGAGCAGGCCGGCAGTCATACGTTCCTGTGGTCGCCAGGCATTTTTTGGCAGGTAGAGCAGGAGGGGAGTTCGGGTTTTCAAATCGGCCCGGCCTTCTCGATCCGGCCGCGCTCGTCGGGACACCTGTCGAGCGACTAACGGGCAGGGAGACGATTGAGCTCGTTGAAAGACTCACTGGTCAAGGCCAGTGGCTCGTCCTTGTGTTTCATGACATAGACGGGGAGGTCCTATCGTTTGCCCAGGACGATTACCTTGTGGTGTTGGACTTTCTGGCACACAATAGGGATGAATTACTGACTGCTTCGTTGGTTGATGTGGCCACGTTGGTAGCACGTTGGCAGTCGAAGCAATCTGGCATCCCTCAGCCTCGATAGGACATGCGAGCGAGAAGGAGAAGGGCGGCAGGCTAAAGCGAAAATTCCGCTGGTACATGTCGACGATTAGGGAATATCGAACGAGCATGGTGAGATTGAGGGAGAAGAATCACGATATTCTCAAGATGGTCCGCGGCCGTTTGCAGTCGCGGTGAAGCCAGCAGACGCACAAATTGATGGAAGGCCCGTTTTATCATTTCCTCCTCACTCTCCCGATTTTTGCGCTCGTTCTGATATTTGTCGTCATGCCACCGCTTCAGTGGTTGAGTGTGCGGCTCTTCCACAGGAAGTTCGTTCTTCGTTTAGGGGGCAGGTGGGGTACGCACGACAAACGCCATCGCTGGGACGTCATTTTTTCGGTAGTCGCCTTCGTGGTATCCCTGGCAATATCAATCCTGGCGCTTGAATTGCTGATCAGGCAGGGAATACTGCCTCCCATGCACTAGGGACCGCGCCGTAATTTCAGATCTGGTCGTATACCTGGCTGTCTCCGAGAAAGGCGTCGCGCATGAGAAAGACCTGGTCTATCGACCGTTGAATCTTGAGCTGAGGCGACGTGATAGGCGAACGAAGTGGATCCTGGAATGCTGCCATGAGTCGAATCGTACGGGCGCTTGTCGCGTTTGCCCCCCTGGCTTTGACACCGCTCCTCCTGTGGCTTCTTGGGAATGGCGGCCTGAGTTTTGGTGGCGGAGAAAAGGACATGCTCCTCGTTTTTCCGTGGATGCTATGGTCAATCTGTTTCGCGATCGTGTTCCTGGTCAAATCTCGAACAATGAAGGGATACGTACGCCCCATTGTTCGGGGTCTTGGCTGGGCAACCGGTCTTTTGATACTACTTTGGTTGGTTCTTTTCCTGGCCACTGTAGTGCTGCCGGGGTGGTAAAAGGGGACGGATACCCGAAATACTCCATCTGGCCGCTTGTAAGCGAGGGCAATGCTCGTTATGATCTGGTCCTTCGCTACGCACGGTTGGCTCGAATGTCGACCTGAGCTTCCCGCCTGACGGTCGGGAATGACCGATGAACCATGATTGATGATGAGATGAACAATGACTGAGCAACAGGTCAGACAATTCCGCGAGAAGGGTTACGTGGGTGCTTTGCCCGTATTCACCGACGTCGAAATGGATCGGCTGAACACCGATCTGAAGCACGTTCTCGCGCTCCTTGGCCCGGGCGAGTCGACGAAGGAAATCAGAGAGTGGCACGAGGCGAGCCGCTTCCTCTACGACATCTGCATGGATGATCGCATCCTCGATTACGTCGAGTCCCTTCTCGGCCCCAATTTTTACATGTGGGCGTCTAACTTTTTCATCAAACAGCCCCGGTCACCCGAAACAGTAGCGTGGCACCAGGACGCCTATTACTGGCCGCTGCGACCGATTGAGTCGCTGACCGTCTGGGTCGCTTTCGATGATGTGGATGAAGAGAACGGTGCGATGAAGGTCATTCCGGCCTCCCACACCCGGCAGCTGGTGCATCACGAACGGACTCCTGGTTCCGACTCCGTCCTGAGTCTCGTTGCAGATACGAGTCCGTTCGACCTCGACACGGTCGTGAGCGTCAATCTTGCGCGCGGCTCCATGTCGATCCACGACGACAAGCTGCTCCACTGTTCGCCCGGCAATAATTCGGATCGGAGACGTGCCGGGTTTACGATTCGATATTCCCCGAATCACGTCAAATGCGATCTCTCGGTCAACCCTCATTTTCGGATTTATCAGGCTCGGGGAGCCCGGTGCGAGATCAACCCGCACGGCGAGCTGCCGACGGAACGGTTCGGTCGATTGTATCGAGATCACGCCAGTATCGAAGAGGTGGGGAAGGATAAGGAAGAGCGATTCTGGGAGCCGCCAGCGCAATCCAAACAGAAATGATCCAAGAGATACGCAGTGTCTTGCTGCGTGACCTTCGGGCCCTACAGGCTTCTCTCAAAGCCTACCCGAATGAAGACCTGTTATGGGTGATTCCGATCGGTATATCGAATTCGGCGGGGACGCTCGCCCTTCATATCGCCGGCAACCTACAGTACTACATCGGTGCGCTGTTGGGCGGCACCGGGTATGTTCGAGATCGAACCTCGGAATTCTCAGATCGGGATGTGCCGCTGTCGGTAATCGCACACCGGATCGATGCTGCAATCAAGGCTGTAGGTGAGACGTTCGATCACATGGATGACCGCGTGCTTGATCAGGTATTTCCCGTTCAAGTCGGCGGACACGAGCTTAGTACGCGTGTTTTTCTTACACATTTGATCAGTCATACGGCCTACCATCTCGGGCAGATCGACTATCATCGGCGACTGATCACAGGAATCAATCGTCCAGGCGGCCCGCCGATCGCGGAACTGCTGGACGCAACCTGAACCGGGTCGAGCGAGTTGAAAAAGAGTCATCATTACGAAGAACCGAACTACAGAACACATTGGACAAGAAGACACTGATTGATCATCTGAATGAAGACTTGGCGGGCGAATTGAGCGCCATCATCCAATACATCACGTACGCTGCCAAGGCGACTGGTCCGTATCGGCCCCAGCTTTCGCAATTCTTTCTGACGGAAGTGGCCGATGAACAAATGCATGCCCAGTATCTGGCCAACAAGATCGTAGCCATGGGTGGCGAGCCGACGACGGTTGCGCGCGATGTGCCGGAGGCCGACACGAATCGCCAGATGCTGCAGGCCGTGCTAACGGCCGAGCGTCAGGCGGTTTCTGACTATACCCAACGGGCGAAAGAAGCCGAGGCGGTTGGAGACAAGGGTCTCGCCGTGCAGCTCGAGGACATGGTTCGCGATGAGTCGGGCCATTCCGAAGAGACTGAGCGAATACTGCGTGACTGGCCGCTGTAGGCGGATTGCTCCGAGCATACTATGCCCTTTGATTCGATCCAGTCGTCGCGCCGTAGATTTCTCAAGACCCTCGCCGCCGGAATGGCGATTCCTTTCGTGCCGTGGCTGGATTGGGGTTCGAATGACCTGCCTTTCCGTATCCGTACGATCACCGCAGGTATCGAACTGGCTTCGCCTGAGGACCTCGACACGCTGCACGCGGCGATTGCGTTTCTCGAAGATGCACGGGCGCGCTTTGTAAGTGCAGGTTATGAAGTGCAGACAATCCGCGTCGCGACCCAGCCACTCGCTGAATATGCGACAAACTGGATCGAGCTGAATACCATCGAGCGCCTCGTGCCCCTCGACCGGATCGCGCAGGACTACGAAGTCATGCTCAATGTCGGTCCGGTCATCACGGACGACGTCTATGAGGAACGACTTCCGGAATGGTCGTCGACCTTGATCTCTCAGACGACGAATACCAGCCACACTATCGTTGTCGCGTCGGCTGAGCAAGGCGTGCACGCTGCCAGCGCTAGATCCGCAGGCGAAGCCATCGCCAGGATCGGGCAGGACTCGGCCGGTGGTGTTGGCAACTTTCGGTTTGCCGCGACCGCCTTCAGTCCGTCGGAGACACCTTTCTTTCCCGCGGCGTACCATCGTGGCGAGCCCGCGTTTGGAATCGGATTGGAATCGCCGCGCGTTCTCACCGAGGTCATCTCCTCGGATCGTGATCGAGCAACCGCCGCCGGCCGCATCGCTGAAAAACTGGACACGATTATTGCGCCGATTGCGAATATCGCGGAAGAGCTGAGCGCCAAGTCGGGACGCCGCTATTCCGGTGTCGATACGTCGCCCGCGCCGGGTCTCGATGCGAGTATCGGCGAGACGATTGAGACGTTGACGGGTCAGCCCCTCGGTAGTCCGTCAACCCTTGCTGCTTGCGCACTCATCACCGACGCTCTCAAGTCGCTGCAATCAAAGTCTTGCGGATACCGGGGGCTCATGCTGCCCGTACTCGAGGATCGTGTGCTTGCAAGACGAGCGATCGAAGGCCGGTTTACTGTCAACGACATTCTTCTCTACTCGAGTGTTTGCGGAACCGGAATCGACGTGGTGCCGCTTCCGGGTGACACCTCGACGGAAAAGCTGACGGGGCTGGTCCTCGATGTCGCTGCGCTGTCGACGAAATACCGGAAGCCGCTTTCGGCGCGCCTTTTCCCCATCCCCGGCAAAGAACCCGGCGAGGCAATCAGCTTTGACAATCCGTTCCTCACGAATTGTGTCGTGATGTCGCTCGGATGAGAAAGTATCTCGGGAGGCTTGTTCGTGTTTGACCCATCATCTGTCCGCACGCCCGAAAAGTACGGGCGGCTCGTCGTCCCGCCGTCCTTTGCCAAGGGTGCCTTCGACAGCCATGCAACGGACTGCCCGTTTGTATTCGAACACGACGGCCGATACTGCATGACCTATGTGGGATGGGACGGCGTGGGATATCGCACTGGCCTTGCCGTCTCCGGCGACCTCCGCTCATGGTCCAAGGAAGGATTGATCATCGATCGAGGCCCGGTTGGGTCCGTGACCGAATACAACGCCGCCCTTACGAGCATCCTTCGTGCCAACGAGTTGTTCGGACCGGCAGCTCTCAAGACAGTCGACGGCCGATTCGTTGGGACGTATCACGCCTACCCCGGCGTCGGATACGAAGAAGGTCCCGCAGTGATCGGACTCTGCTATTCCGACAATCTGCGTGACTGGGAGGTTGCGGAACCGATTCTGTACCCCGATCCGAACTGCCCATGGGAAGCCGGCGGCCTTTACAAGTCGTGGATCATGGAGCATGGAGGGCGCTACTACCTGTACTACAACGCCAAGAATCGAGACGAAAAACCGTGGTTCGAACAAACCGGTTTCGCCGTTTCGTCTGATCTCGAACATTGGGATCGGTGCCCGCTGAACCCCGTGCTGCCTATTGGGATGCCCGGGGAATTCGACGACGTGTTTGCTTCCGATCCCTGTGTACTGCGTGTGGAGGACACCTGGGTCATGTTCTACTACGGTTACAGCTCCGACGGACACGCACGGGATGGCTATGCCGTTTCCAATGATCTCGCTCACTGGAGGAAGTCGGGTGAAATTCTTATCGACGTCGGCGCCCAGGGTTCATTCGACGACAAGTACGCCAGCAAGCCGTCAATGATTTTCGCAGGGGGAAGGGTGTATCATTTCTACGGCGCCGTCACCCAGTTCCCGCGGCGAAAACTGGGAGACATCGAGCACACGGAGATTCGTGGCATTACGTTCGCAACGAATTAGTCCGACGTCCAGCCTCCGATCTCCATCCCGAGTCCGTCGCGGACGACACTTTCGAGGTGTGGCGCTACGAGCGGTTTGGGCAAACGATAACGTGAAAACTCATGACGGGTCGGATAGCTGTGCCTGAGAGACTCGAAATAGCTCGCTCGATCGGATGCAGGTCGATCGCAGATCGGAAGCAGGGCGTGGTGGTCCCGTCCGATGTCGTAAACCGAGCGGACGAGATAGTGCAGCCACTCGTCTTGTGAGCCTTCACTCGGCAGTTCAGGTTTGAGCATAATGAGTTCTGGAGGAGTCTCCGAAGCCAATTCTTTCTCGCCGAGCCAGGCGGCCAACTCATTCGCGCAGCATGAGCGTTGCACGGCGCTTCCCTTCGAGGGCATAGCCTGCAATGTGAGGCGTGGCAAGCGTCGCCCTCCGTGCCATTTCACACGATAGATCGGGCTCGTCAGCCCAGACGTCGATTACCGCACGACCCTTTGGATGTCTGTCCATCCAATGAATGAGCGCCGGCTCATTAACCACAAGACCTCTCGAGGTATTGATGATCCAGGCCGTGTCCTTTAGATGACGCATGCGCTCTCCATCCAAGAGGCCGAATGTCGAGTAGGGGACCGTGTCGTGGAGTGGCACGTGGAGCGTGACAATGTCGGCTGCCTCAATGGCGGCGTCCGGGTCGACGAAAGGCAAGGGAAGATTCTCCCGCTTCAGCGCATCGTCGAGCGGCTGATCCGATCGAAGAACGTCCAGCCCCAATCCTTCCAGGCGCGTCGCGAGCCGGCCTCCCACCGCGCCGCATCCGATGACGGCACACGTCAAATCCCTGAGTCTTCGCCGTTCCGTCACCGAGAGAGTGAGAATTGCCGCAATGACGTAATCGCCGACCGAAGGCGCATTCGAGCCGGGTGCATGGACGAATTGCACGCCGAGAGAACGCAGGCCCTCGACGTCGACGTGATCGGTTCCAGCCGTCGCCGTTCCGACAAATCGAACGGGGGTATTTGCCAGCAGTTCGGCGTTCACCCGAGTGACGCTTCGAACCAGAAGGACGTCCGTTTTTTGCAGGGCATCGCGCGTGATTTCACGCCCCGGAGCCGTCGCAACGTGACCGTACGGTCGAAACAATTCGACGACCGATGAAATATTTTCATCGGCAAATATTCGCAACATTTAGCCGATTTGTAATATTATTACGCGTTTAGCTAGGTGAGAGGCGAAATGAAGGCCCGGCTAAAACAGCGTCAAGAAACGGCGAAACACCAGACAAAACCGCTTTTACGAGGCGATTGGGAGGCGATTACCTTGAAACAAGGGGTTCCTGAGACCGTTTAGGAGGTCTTTGTCCGCAAACACGGAAGCAATCGCGGACGAATGTTGAGGTAAAGCTTTGCGTTATAACAGTGTTACGCAAATGAGATCAGGAGGCTTACGTACGAGCGATGCGTTTCGTCAGGGCAAACGCCCTGCGATCGCCATGCTTTTAGCCCTTGCCGTCATGGCGTGTGGATTCGTGGCCTCTGTAGAAACGAAGCCGCTCGGCGGAAGCGGTCGAAGCGACGACTTCAACGGAAGGAAGCCCCATTCTCATCCCGACGGCGCCTGAGCTGGAGCGTGAAACGTTGCTGGCCGACAGGAAGAAGCGTAGGGAGGCGATTCTGTGGCTTGCTCGTTGCGTCTTTTCCGAGTCGAGTGAACCGCACGAACAGGAGCTTGTCGCCTGGGTTGTTCGGAATCGTGTCGAGACGCATTATCGAGGCCGGAAATCGTACCGAAAAGTGGTGCTCGATCCTTTTCAGTTCAGCGCCTTCAATCCGGATGCGCTGAACAGGTCATTCTACATGTCTCTTAGATGAGTCTTATCGTGCTCCGGGATGGCAGCAGGCATTGCGTGTGTCGCGCACTGTAATGCTTGCCGACACGACAGATCGTCCGTTCCCGGTCACGACGCGTCATTTCTACAGCGAGCAGTCTCTCGCCGACGCCGTCCAGCCGGAATGGTCCGTCGAACAGACACCCATCTCTTTAGCAGATCAGACCGTTGACGAGCGACGATTCAGGTTTTTCGACGGCGTGAACTGATCGGAGTGTTGGATTCGAGGCTGGGATATTCCTGGAGCCGTTTCCGAATAAGCGTCACGGTCGTGTTGGGAACCTTGCGCGTATAACTGGGTGCACCGTAGGCACCGGGGCACAATCAACAGTTTGCAAAAAGAAAAGAACCTTTAGGGCGTGCTTCGCGTTTATTGCAAGTTGTCGTCCCGGTGCCAGGAACCAAACGCGACCAACGCATAGAAAACTTCTACAGTTAGACTGAGAGAAACTAGATGTTCGTACCCCGTCAGCAGCGGATGCTGGACCAATACCTTCAGGAAATTGGTCAGATTCCGTTGCTTCTTCCAGAAGAGGAGGTTTCACTTGCAAGGCGCATAAAGCAGGGTGATCAGGATGCCCTGCACCGTTTGACACGGGCCAATCTGCGCTTTGTGGTCTCCGTCGCGAAAAAGTATCAAGGACAAGGTTTGTCTTTGGCCGACTTGATCAATGAGGGGAACTACGGGCTCATCAAAGCCGCTCAGCGTTTTGATGAGACGAGGGGATTCAAGTTCATCTCCTATGCGGTTTGGTGGATCCGTCAGGCGATCCTTCAGGCTCTTGCCGAACAAAGTCGCGTCGTTCGACTTCCGCTGAATCGTATCGGAACGATTTCGAAGATTCGCAAGACGAGCGCTCGGCTTGCCCAGCGCCATGACCGCGCGCCGAACATTGAGGAACTGGCCGCCGAACTGGAGGTCGACGTCGAGAAAGTGCGTGAGGCGATGCAGCACACCGGTCGCCATCTGTCCATGGACGCCCCGTTCAATGAGGACGACGACAACAGCTTGCTCGACATCCTTCCGAATGAGGACGGCACGTCGCCGGACGACATGCTTCTGGAAGAGTCGCTAAAGATCGACATCGAGCGCGCACTCGGCATGCTGCACCCGCGGGAGGCTGAGATTACCCGTCTTTACTTCGGCATTGGTCGCGAACATCCCTTGACGCTGGAAGAAATCGGACAGCGGTTCAATTTGACGCGAGAGCGAGTCCGCCAGATTAAAGAGAAAGCGCTCCGCAAGCTTCGTCAGAAACACCGCCGAGACGAGCTGCAGATTCATATCGGGTAAGACGTCCGGAGGCCCGACGTCCAAAGTCCGGGAGCCTGCCCCGAGGCTCGGCATGCGGAAGCCATTCATCGTTCCGTGTCCATCAATTGTTGTTGCGTCCTGCTGAATCCCCGCCCATTCATGTCCCAGACTCTTCGGGGTACGCTGACCAGGGCCGCGCGGGGATGACTACGAACCCCGAACCATGCAGTATTCGGGTCCGGTCGACAACGATTGTACAATGAAGTAGGGGTCAATTCGCTTAAGAGAAATGCGGCAGGTCTCTCAGCGGAAGCTTGCGCGTTGTCTTGCAGGCGGCGTATTCAACCTAAATTCAAAGCGCCGATTTCCGGGGCCGCGATAGTTTGGGGCGTCGGGAAAACCACCCTTCTCGATATTGTCTTATCCACGACGATCCGTACAGGATGCCCCAAATATTTTCGAAGAAGGCGAATAGGTTACCTGTACTCACGCTAGGTGCTCTTTTAGGCGGTGGGATCTTGACGATCGCTGTCGTTTGGTACTACTTCTCACCATCGTACACGGATGTAGGCTATCAACCGATTCAGCCCGTTCCGTACAGCCATGAGCAGCACGTCGGTCAGTTTGGCCTTGATTGCCGGTATTGCCACAGCTTTGTCGAGGAGTCGGCTCACTCCAATGTGCCGTCGACGCAGACATGCATGAACTGCCATACTGCGATTCGAAAGGAGTCGCTCAAGCTCCTTCCAGTGCGAGAGAGTTGGGCTAACGATGTGCCGGTGAAATGGCTCAAGGTGCATCACCTTCCCGACTTTGCGCATTTTGACCACGGCGTTCATGTGCGGGTGGGTGTCGGTTGCGAGACGTGCCATGGTCGGATCGATCAAATGCCGGTGGTGACACAGCGTGAGCCCTTGTCTATGGGATGGTGCCTCAACTGCCACCGCAACCCGGAACAGTACCTGAGGCCGCCGGAGCAAGTGACGAAGATGGGCTTCCAGCCTGCTTCCGACCAAATCGAACAGAACAAGCAGCGAATCGAGGCGGAGGGGATTTATCCGCCAACCGACTGCTCAGGATGTCATTACTAATATGGCCGATTCCTTGAAAGACGTCGAGATGATCTCTTTGCCAGTCCTCGGAGAGTCTGAGGTGGACGATTCGTCCAATCGTGGCAGTCGAGCCTGGCGGAGTCTCGATCACAAGAGTGAGACGGACGAATTCCAGACGCTCAATGCCGGTGAGTTTGCTCCTGGTGCTGTGGGCGATCCGACGGCTTCGTCACGGCGCGATTTCGTCAAAATTATCGGCGCCTCGATGGCGATGGCCGGCTTGACCGCCTGCCGGCGGCCGGTCGAAAACATCCTTCCCTATACGAGAAAGCCCGAGGAGATTATCCCGGGCATTCCGCTGAATTACGCGACCTCCATGCCGTTCGACGGCGTGCTTAGGCCGCTGCTCGTCGAGTCGCATGAGGGGCGACCCACCAAGGTGGAAGGCAACCCCGATCATCCCGGCTCCGTGGGCGCTGCGGGCGTGTTCGAGCAGGCATCGGTCTTGGGACTATATGACCCGGATCGATCCAAGCACGTGCTCAAAGGTGGAAGTCGAGCCGCCTGGTCCGACTTCGCCACGGTCGCCGCGGCAATTGATCCCGCTACGCGCATGCTCGTCATCGCCGAGCCATCGTCCTCGATGACCGAGGCCGCGTTGCGGCGATCGCTCGCGGGCCGTGTCGCTTCCTTGAAGTGGGTGTCCTATGCGCCGGCCGGCACGAGAAAGGCCGAAACGGGGTACTCGTCCGCGCTCGGTCAATCCGTAAGACCTCGATTCCGCTTCGATAACGCGAAAGTCATCGTCAGTTTTGACGCTGACTTTCTCAACGGCGACGATCCGAACCACGTCGAGAACGCGAGATCGTATGCCGAGAGCCGCCGGGTGATGTCCACCGATGACGACATGAGCCGGCTCTATGTATTCGAGAGCACCTATTCTCTCACGGGAGGTATGGCCGATCACCGGATGCCTGTGAGAGCGACTGAGGTCGGAGCGCTTGTTATTGGACTGGCCAAGAGACTGGGGCTCTCATCCGCAGGATCCGACGTGAGTGGCGATGCCGCCAAATGGCTGGACGTCGTCGCCGAGGATCTCAAGGCAAATCGTGGCGCCTCCGTACTCGTCGCCGGACATACGCAGCCGGCGTCTGTGCATGCCGCATGTGCGGTAATCAACGCCGCCCTGGGGAACACGGGTTCGACAGTCGAACTATTTGGCCTGGATGACGAATCTGTCACTCCGACGGCCGACTTGACAGACACAGTCGCCGCGATGAATTCCGGCGCCTATGACTTTGTACTCATTATCAATCGGAATCCGGCGTACTCGACGCCGGTTTCGCTCGGATTTTCCGAAGCGCTCGGGAAGGTTGCCACGTCGGTTCATGTCGGACTGCACGTGGATGAAACGGCCCGGCTGGCGACTTGGCACGTGCCGGCCGCGCATTATCTCGAGGCATGGGGTGACGGCCGGTCATACGACGGTACGCCTTCTGTCGTGCAACCGCTGATTGCCCCACTGTACGAGGATGCCAAGTCTTCGATCGAGGTGCTCGGCGCCTTCACGACGTCTGGGCTGAAGTCGGGATATGAGTTCGTTCGTGACAACTGGGCCGGACTCATATCCGGTGATTTCGAGGCCGGCTGGAGGAGGGTCGTGCACGACGGATTCATTGCCGGTTCGACGTACCCGAAGGTCTCGGTCTCGGCTTCGGGGAGCATCGACGGCCTGCTGGACGAGACGGCGGCTCCTACGGGAATCGAAGTCGTGGTTCGACCCGATCGCAAGCTTTACGACGGATCCTTCTCCAACAATGCCTGGCTGCAGGAGCTTCCGGATCCGGTTTCGAAACTCGTGTGGGACAACGTGGCCGTGATGAGTGCTCAGACGGCACGTGACCTGGGCGTCGACGTCGCGTTGCGCGAAGGAAAACACTATGCGGACGTCGTGCGGCTGACTGCGAACGGTGGAAGTATAGAATTGCCCGTGTGGATTGGTCCCGGCCAGGCGAACGGCTCCATTGCGGTGGCTTCGGGATACGGTCGCGACATTGACTCGGACCGCCCGACAAGCCTGTACGAGTTCTTCAATATTGACGTCGACGTATACAACGGCGGCGCACTCGCTAACGGAATCGGCGCGAGTGTCATGCCACTGCTGAGTGCGGCCGGCGAGCCTGTGATATCCGGCGTGAAAGTCGAAAAGATCGATTCGGATTATATGCTGGCCTCCACACAGGACCATCCCTCGATGGAAGGGCGTCCGATTGTTCGCATGGCGACGGTGGAGGAATTCAAGAAGGATCCGTCCTTTGCGCGAGAAGAGGTGCCGCCGATCGAGGGTGAAGAGCCGTGGTCGGAGTACCCTACACTTTGGGAGGACCGTCATCCGAGAGACTCGGAAAAGTTCACCCGGTCTCTTTACCACAAGCATCAGTGGGGGATGGCCATCGATCTCAACGCTTGCACCGGTTGCAACGCCTGCGTGGTAGCGTGCCAGAGTGAGAACAATATTCAGGTGGTAGGGAAGGAGTCGGTCTCGCACGGGCGTGAGATGCACTGGGTGCGTCTGGACCGCTACTTCACAGGTGACGATGTCTCAACGCCCGGCATGGTCATGCAGCCGATGATGTGCGTTCAGTGTGAGAATGCCCCGTGCGAATCAGTTTGTCCGGTCGCGGCGACGGTTCACTCACCCGACGGGTTGAACGTGATGGTCTACAACCGCTGCATCGGCACTCGATACTGCGCGAATAACTGTCCTTACAAAGTGCGCCGGTTCAACTTTTTCAACTGGACCAAGACGCTTCCGACGCAGGTTCGCATGGCGCAGAACCCGAACGTAACCGTGCGTTTCCGTGGGGTCATGGAGAAGTGCACGTACTGCATTCAGCGGATTCGCGAAGCGGGCGTGCATGCAAGGCGTGATGATCGATTGATCGCCGACGGCGAGGTGCAGACGGCTTGCCAGCAGGCGTGCCCGTCCCAGGCGATCTCGTTCGGCAACATCGCTGATGAAAAGAGCACGGTAGTTGCCCGGAAGGCAAATCCGCGGGCCTACGAGCTGCTGGCCGAACTGGCCATTAAGCCCAGGACGTCATACCTGGCGCGACTGAGGAATCCCAATCCGGCGCTCGAGGAGGCCGCCTCCTGACAAGAAAATCTGCCAGATGAGTACAGAGAGTCACAGCTTGCCAGAGGTCGGTTCATTCTCCGGCGACGGGCACACATCGGAGCCGCTGGTTGCGGGGAGTCTGTCGTTTCACGACGTGACCCGACTCGTCGCGCACCACGCCGAGAAGAAGCCTCCGTTCGCCTGGTATCCAGCGTTCGGCATCGCCTTTCTCGGGCTCGCCACGTTCGTCGCCATGATCGGTTACCTGATTTGGAACGGCGTCGGTGTCTGGGGAAACAACAACCCGGTGGGTTGGGGCTTCCCGATTATCAACTTCGTCTTCTGGGTCGGTATCGGTCACGCCGGAACCCTGATTTCCGCCATCCTCTTTCTCTTCCGTCAGCGCTGGCGCACCGCCATCAACCGCTCGGCGGAGGCGATGACGCTGTTCGCCGTCGTCTGCGCGCTCAGCTTCCCGACGATTCACGTCGGACGGATCTGGTTCATTTACTGGACACTTCCGATTCCGAATCAGATGCTGATGTGGCCGCAGTTCAAAAGCCCGTTGTTATGGGACGTTTTTGCGGTCTCGATCTACGGAACGGTTTCCCTGATGTTCTGGTACGTCGGCCTCATCCCGGACTGGGCTACCATGCGTGACAGGGCGCGGACGCGCCTCCGTCAGAAGGTGTTCGGCGTGCTGGCGATGGGCTGGACCGGAGCAAATCGGCACTGGCGACACTACGAGCGAGCCTATCTGATCCTGGCCGGACTTGCCACGCCGCTCGTGCTTTCGGTCCACTCGGTAGTTTCCTTCGACTTTGCGGTGTCGATCGTTCCAGGCTGGCACACGACCATATTCCCGCCATACTTCGTCGCGGGTGCCATCTTCTCGGGCTTTGCGATGGTCATGACGCTCATGATCATCGCCCGGTCGGTCTACGGACTGAAGAACATTATCACGGTCAACCACCTCGAGAAGATGAACATCATCATGCTTCTCACGGGCAGCATGGTTGGGTTTGCCTATACCACCGAGTTCTTCATGGGGTGGTATTCGGGTTCGCCGGTGGAGTGGTTTGTGTCCATTAACCGGGCGACAGGTCCCTACGCCTGGGCGTATTGGACGATGTTCTCCTGCAACGTCTTCATACCGCAGCTCTTCTGGATCAGGAAGGTCAGACGCAGCATTCCCTTCATGTTCGTGATTTCGATCTTCGTCAACATCGGGATGTGGTTCGAGCGATTTGTGATTGTGACCACCTCGCTGCATCGTGATTACCTGCCGTCAAGCTGGGATTATTTCTCGCCGACCTGGGTCGATCTGGCGACGTTGATTGGCAGTTTCGGGCTCTTCTTCACCCTCTTCCTGCTCTTTATCCGATTCGTCCCGATGGTGGCCATCGCTGAAATCAAGGGTGTGCTGCCCCAGGCAAACCCACATTATTACGACACCCACGGTGATCACCCCGAGCACGAGGAAACCGCCAAGAAACCGACGGAGGCATCGCTGTGAGTGCTTCTGAGAACTCGAGAGTGTTTGGTGTGCTCGCTCAGTTTGAGCACGCTGGTGCGCTGCTCAAAGCGGCAGCGGGCGTTCGCGATGCCGGCTACAAAAAGTTCGACGCGCACAGTCCCTTTCCGATTCACGGGATGGACAAGGCGATGGGGCTTGGGCAGTCGCTGCTGGGTTTTGTCGTGTTCGGCGGCGCGGTTACGGGGTGTCTGGCCGGATATCTAATGCAGTGGTGGATGGGGGGCGTCGACTATCCGCTCGATATCAGCGGGAAGCCGTTCTTCGCCCTCGAACCGTCGATACCCATCATGTTCGAGTTGACGATCCTGTTCGCCGCGCTTGCAGCCGTGTTTGGGATGTTTACGCTGAACAGGCTCCCAAGGCCATACAATCCGCTCTTTTATTCCAAGCGCTTCCTCCGGGTATCGGACGACGGCTTCTTCTTGCACATTGAGCAGAAGGATCCGCAGTTCAATGAAACCAACTGCCGGCAGCTGCTGGAAAAGCTCGGAGCGGTACATGTCGAGGTGATCGAGGATCTCGGCTTCGAAGAAGTCCACGTATGACAGGAAAATTGCATCATAAACTCCTCGCAACATTGTTTGCGTCGATGGCCGTGACCGGTTGTCGCGGGACGGTGTCCCACGAGCCGCCCGTCCATCCCGTCCTGAATATGGACTTCCAGGAACGTTTCGAGCCTCAGGAGGCGAACTCTTTCTTTGCAGACGGCAGGGCCATGCGTCCGCCGGTTCCGGGTACGATTGCCCGCGGACATCTCAACGAGGACACCCGATTCTACTATGGCAAGGAAGCGGACGGATCGTTCGTCAAGAAGATACCGGTCGCCGTTGATGCCGAGCTGCTGGCGAGAGGTCAGCAGCGATTCAACATCAACTGCTCGCCCTGTCACGGGAAAGCGGGGGATGGGAAAGGCGTCATTTCGACGGGTAACTACGGTATGGTGCCTGCACCGTCCTACCACGACGACCGTCTCCGCTCGGTAGAGGACGGGTATCTGTTCAACGTCATCACGAACGGGATCCGCACCATGCCGGGTTACGGATACCAGGTGCCGCCGAAAGACCGGTGGGCGATTATTTCGTATGTAAGGGCGCTCCAGCGCAGCCAGAATGCCGGTGCGGCGGACGTTCCGGCCGAGGTCCAGTCCGAACTTCAACCGACAGGGTCGCAATAGGCAAACGGGATATGAACTTTCTTTTGAAACTTCTCGACCCTGTGGGGCGAACCGACGACAAGGCGCCCGAACCATATCGGTTCACGCCGGAGTCGCGTTCGTGGGCGGTACCGATCGGGCTCGGCATCGCGTTGCTGGTCGTTACGCTGGTGCTGGCGTTGAGCGGCGATGGGGAGCACCTTTTCTCCAAAAGGTTCTATTTCTCTTACCTGACTGCATGGGCGTTCTGTCTCAGCGTTTCGTTGGGGGGCATGTTCTTCGTTCTCATTCAGCACCTTACGAAAGCATCCTGGAGTGTGGTTGTTCGCCGCATTTCCGAAGTGCTGATGTTGAATTTTCCAGTTCTAGCGATACTTGCCATACCGATCATACTCGGGATGCACGATCTGTATCACTGGACGCACGAAGGGTTGTATGTCGTTGGCGGTCCCGAGTATGATGCCGTTCTCGCGGGCAAGCGGGGCTATCTCAATACCGGTTTCTTCCTCGCCCGGCTCGTGTTCTATTTCGCGATGTGGATCTACATATCCACGCGCCTTTACCGGCTTTCCATCGACCAGGACGTTGATCCACAACCAGGTCGCGGAGCCGCAGAGCGCAAGACCAGTGCCTGGGGTCTGGTGGTCCTCTCGTTTACGACGGCTTTCGCCGGCATCGATCTGCTCATGACGTTAGACCCCCACTGGTTCTCGACGATGTTCGGGGTCTATTTCTTTGCCGGTTCCTTCTTTGTCATCCATGCAGTCATCGTGCTCGTAGCACTTTTCCTGCAGCGCGGTGGTTATCTCAGGAAGGTCATTACTGTCGAACACTATCATGACCTCGGTAAGTTCATGTTTGGATTTACCGTGTTCTGGGCCTACATCGCCTTTAGCCAGTACATGCTGATCTGGTACGGCAACCTCCCCGAGGAGACGATTTGGTTCAGAGAGAGGATCGAAGGATCGTGGGTGATCGTCTCCCTCGCGCTCCTGTTCTGCCATTTCATTATTCCGTTCATGATGCTGATGCTGCGATCGGCCAAACGGACAAAGTGGATGCTCTACGCGATGGGATTCTGGTTTCTTCTGGTCCATTTTATGGACCTCTTCTGGCTGTCAATGCCGGCGCTAAGCCATCATTTCAATGTCGAGATGATTGACATCACTGCCTGGTTAGGGATGGTGTCACTCTTCGTTGGGCTGATTGTCCTGAGGGCCGCCCGGCATGCGACAGTGCCCTACAACGATCCGAACTTCAAAGCATCCCTGGCTTTCGAAAACGCGTGAGGCGGATCCCGAGCTTCGGGACGACTTTTGACGAAATCATCAAGAACCGGCGGCACCAACCCGGCAACACGCAAGTGTGGAAGGCGTTGTATGACCGCGCGCCTACCGATTCACTGACGACCAATGGCTGATCCGACCTACGAAGAAAATCCGTTCTACGGCTACCTCGAAGAGGGTATGGCCGTTGAGGAAGATCACATGGGTGAGGGTGCACTGCGATTTTCGTTGGTTGCCCTCGTCTTTCTCGTTATTGCGATCGTCGTCGTCATCAAGTGGGTGCAGTATGAGGGGCCGCTGGCGGCTGGCCAGAATGCCGTCTACGAGCCTTCTCCCATCCTCCGCCAGGCGGAGGTGGATGCAGCTGAAAAATTGAATCATTATTCCGTTGTCGATGCCCAGAATGGTCGCTACACGATTCCAATCGAACGCGCTATGTCGATCATCGCGGCGGAGCATGCCGCAGACAAGCCGGGCGGAGAGTGAGGGTATCCTTTTGCATCGTAACATCTTTCATATCGCTCTATTGACGTTCGTCGTGCTGCTCTCGAGCCTTGACCGGGTTCAAGCGCAGGCAGCGGACGCCGTGACCGGCATCCTGAAACATGCCGGCGTCACGGAACGCCTCGGCGATACCGTCGACCTGGACTCCCAATTCCTCGATGAACACGGCAAGCCGGTTCGCATTGGAGACTATTTTGACGGGGAGCACCCCGTCGTCCTGACGTTCGCCTATCATAACTGCCCCATGCTGTGCCCCCTCGTGTTGCAGGGACTCACGAAGGCAATGAATGGTGCCAGGTGGACGCTAGGCCAAGAGTACCGTTCTGTCACGGTGAGCATCTCGCCTACGGAGACGCCCGATGTCGCCTTGAGCGCAAAGAAGCGCTACATGTCTATGGTCAAAGATCCGGAGGCTTCGGCAGGCTGGAGTTTTCTCACCGGCAACGAGGCCAACATCGCATCCCTGACTTCATCGGCCGGTTTCGAGTTCGAGAAAGATCCGGAAACAGGGGAGTACGGGCACGCCGCCGTGGTCGTCCTTCTCAGTCCAAAGGGTGTCGTTACGCGGTATTTGTATGGAATCACCTATTCGCCCTTTGACTTGCGCGCCGGGCTAGTCGAGGCCTCTGAAGGTAAGGTCGGCGGTGTCGCCGATCGTCTGATTCTGTATTGCTTCCACTACGATCCTGCCGAAGGTTCGTACGTGGCGCCGGCCTGGCTGGCCATGCGCCTTGCCGGCGGTGTAACCGTCTTGTTATTGGCCGGTTTTCTCTTCGTTTTCTGGAGGCGAGAGCGGGTGAACGGAGAGGATGTGTCCAAATCGGATGAAGTGAATCAAGCAGGATCGGATGAATAACCGCACCGTCATTGTCGTCGTCTCCGCCGTTATGATCCTTTCGCTGGTCTGGATGGCGGCGCTGGTCTTTGCGTTCGGATGGATGCCCGCACAGGAGTCAACATTGGCCCCTATTGTCGATGCGCCCTTCCACTTCGTGGTAATCATCAGCGCCATTCTGACGATCGGCGTCGTCATCACGATGATCCTCTTCATGTTCAAGTACGGGCGGCGAACTCCGGATCAGGTGTCGGAGCCCGTCTACGGCTCGCCCCTCGTGGAGGCGACATGGATCATCATCCCGACGATTCTCGTGATGGCGATCTTTACTTGGGGGTTCAAAGCGTTCATGGCAGTCACGCAGTCGCCCAAGAATGCGTACGAGATTCACGTTACGGCGCGCAAGTGGGCCTGGGATTTTGAATACCCCAACGGATTTATATCGACCAACGAGTTGTACGTGCCTTCGAACCGCCCGGTCAAGATGATCATGACCAGCAAGGACGTGCTGCACTCTTTCTATGTCCCTACCTTCCGCATCAAGCACGACGTCATTCCGAATCGTTACAGCACCGTCTGGTTCAACGCCACCGTTGAGACCGGCCTGCCTCCCGAAGGCGAAGACAATCCGACGGGGTACGTTCAGATTTTCTGCGCCGAATACTGCGGCACGGGGCACAGCGGGATGCATGCGCATATGTGGGTGCTCGCGCAGGACGATTACGACAAGTGGCTCGCCACAGCGGCTTCGGCCGGCGAAGATCTGCCGCTTCCGGATCTCGGACAGAAAACATTCAACGGTAAGGCCTGCTCGGGATGTCATTCGACTGACGGAACGGCCGGCGTCGGACCAACACTCAAGGGTGTCTTTGGCTCGTCTGTCAAGTTGGCGGATGGATCTACGGTGACGGTTGACGAGAACTATATCCGGGAATCGATAGCCGTCCCGGCAGCAAAGGTCGTGGAAGGCTTCCAGCCCATCATGCCGCCCATTCCGCTAACGGATCGGGAGATTGACGGCCTGATCGAGTTTATCAAGACGCTGAAGTGAAGCATGACTCGCAGACTCGAGGACTTGAAGACTTGAATACAACACAGACATATCCTGCCGGCTACGCGCCGGAGCATAACTATCTGCGGGAGCCGAGGGGACTGAAATCGTGGCTCACGACCGTCGATCACAAGCGGATCGGCCTGATGTACCTGTTCTCCATTGCGACGTTCTTCAGCGTGGCGGGGATCCTGGCGCTTCTGATGCGCATCGAGCTGATTGCCCCGGGTGAGACGATCATGAAGGCCGATACGTACAATCAGTTCTTCTCGCTGCACGGCATCATGATGGTCTTTCTCTTCATCGTGCCGTCCATTCCTGCATCCCTTGGAAACTTTGTACTGCCCCTCATGATCGGGGCGAAGGACGTCGCATTCCCCCGACTGAACCTTGCCAGTTACTACATCTACATGACCGGTGCGATGCTTGCGATCGTGGCCGTCATCGTCGGGCGCGTTGATACCGGGTGGACATTCTACACGCCGTACTCGATTGGCGTGAGTAACGGGATCCTTTTTATGACCTTGGCCGGCTTCACCGTCGGTTTTTCAACGATTCTGACGGGAGTAAACTTCCTCACGACGATACACAAGATGCGGGCTCCGGGTCTGACTTGGAATCGACTCCCGCTCATGATCTGGGGCCTGTATGCGACGAGTATCGTACAGATCCTTGCCACACCGGTTATCGGCATCACACTCATACTGCTGTTTCTTGAGCGACTCATCGGAATCGGGATTTTTGATCCGGCGCTCGGGGGCGACCCGGTGCTTTTCGAGCACTTCTTCTGGTTCTACTCCCATCCGGCCGTATACATCATGATCCTGCCCGCAATGGGCATTATCTCCGAGCTCGTGACCACCTTCTCCCGCCAGAAGATCTACGGTTACACGGCCATCGCGCTGTCCTCGGTCGCCATAGCCTTTCTCGGATTCCTCGTTTGGGGTCACCACATGTTCGTCGCGGGGCAGTCGACGGTCTCGTCTGTCGTCTTCTCCTTGCTGACCTATCTGATCGGTATTCCGTCGGGAATTAAGGTCCTCAACTGGGTGGCGACCATGTACAAGGGTTCGATCTGGCTTCGGACACCCATGATCTATGCCCTGGCGTTCCTTTTCCTCTTCACGATCGGAGGGGTGACAGGCGTCATGCTTGGGGTCCTCGCGGTTGACGTGCACCTCCACGACACGTACTTCGTCGTCGCTCACTTTCACTATGTGATGATGGGAGGGACTGTCATCGCGTTCCTCGGCGGACTCCACTACTGGTGGCCCAAGATGTTCGGGAAAATGTATCCGCAGCGCCTCTCCATGGTGGCCGCGGGACTGGTTTTCGTCGGTTTCAATGCGACGTTCTTTCCGCAGTTCATTCTCGGTACGCAGGGGATGCCGCGTCGCTACTACGATTATGTGCCGCAGTTTCAGACGTTGAATATCATGTCGACTGTGGGCTCGTGGATTCTCGCGCTGGGTCTCCTGATTACTCTGGGCTATCTGCTCTACTCGCTGCGAAGCTCAGCGCCGCGCGCCGGTTCGAATCCTTGGGGCGCAGGCACGTTGGAGTGGCAGACCACGTCCCCGCCAGACCAGCACAATTTCACGCGAACACCGGTCGTTCGTCGTGGCCCCTATGATTATCACCTGATCGACAAGTGGCTCCATCGCGCCTCACAGACGGGCGACGGGTCATCGAAGGACACTGACGTCGGCAGCGCAGAAGAGTCACTTAGCACCTAGCACTGAGAATTTTGAATATGGCAAGTGGTGGACATAGCGCCGCGGAGGCTCATCCGGCTCATCTGCAGCATCACTTTGTAACATCGGAGCAGCAGTTCGATGCGGCAAAGATGGGGATGTGGCTGTTCCTCGTTACGGAGATCCTCCTCTTCTGCGGCATGTTCGTTGCCTACACGGTGTATCGAACTTGGCATCCTGAAGTCTTTAAAGCGGCATCGGTTCTGCTTGACACGTTCTGGGGTGCGACGAATACCGTCATCCTGCTGACGTCCTCCCTCACGGTGGCACTGGCTATCCGATCCATCCAGGTAGGAAATCAGAAGTGGCTCATCCGGAATCTGATTTTGACGATCCTGCTGGCTTGCGGCTTTCTCGTCGTTAAGTATCTCGAGTACACCCACAAATTTCACCTCCACATATATCCGGGCAAGAACTATGCCTACGAAGGCCTCGACATGACGTACGTGCCGATCTTCTTCAGCATCTACTTCGTTATGACGGGGATTCATGGCGTCCACGTGCTTGTCGGAATTGGCATCCTTTCGTGGATTACCACGCGTGCCATCCGCGGGCATTTCTCGGCTGAGTACTACACGCCCGTGGAGATCTCGGGGCTTTATTGGCACTTGGTTGACATTATCTGGATTTTCCTCTTTCCGCTGCTGTACCTGATTTAATTCTCTGCGAGCGTCTTCGACATGGCGAACCAACACGACGGTCAAGGCCACGGCCACCACATCATTCCGCTCAAGGTTTATTGGGCGGTCTTCGGTGCACTTGTCTTCTTGACTCTGACTACGACCGAGGTTGCTTCTCTTGACCTTGGTGGATTGAACGTCCCCGTCGCATTGTTGATTGCCGGCATGAAGGCCTCGCTCGTCGTGCTGTTCTTCATGGCGCTTAGGTACGACAACAAGGTCAACGCCATGATCTTTTCTGTCGGGCTCCTGTTCGTTCTCGTCTTCATCGGGTTTGTGCTGCTCGACACAGAGTTTCGTGGTGAGTTCGACGACCTTCTTAAGGGCACCGTGATGGACCAGCAGGCAACTCAGAAGGATCTCGAAGCACGCCAGAAGATTGTAGATACCGAACTGGCTCCTCCGGATAGCGCCCGGTAGTCTTCCGGTCTTCTGGTCTTCCAGTCTTCTAGTCTGCCATCGGCGCACCCCGCACTTCGTACCTCGCACGTTCGACCAATGTTGTATCTTCATCCCATCCACCCCGGGGTCACACATGAAGATCACCGAGTACTTCGAGCGCTCTAGAGATCCGCTCATTTCGTACGAAATCATTCCCCCAATGAGGGGAGGTACGGTTCAGCAGATACTCGACCTGGTCGGCGAGTTAATGGTGTTCGATCCGCCGTTCGTTGACGTGACGAGCCATTCGGCTCAGGCGTGGTATGAGGAGTTGGAGGACGGAACGATTCGGCGCCACGTCAAGAGAAAGCGCCCGGGCACCATCGGTGTTTGCGCGGCAATCAAGAATCGATTTGGGATCGAGGCGGTGCCACATCTGCTTTGCCTGGGATTCACAAGAGAGGAGACCGAAGACGCCCTCATCGAGCTCAACTACCTGGGAATCCACAACGTGATGGCACTGCTGGGGGATGATCACGGGTACAGGAAGCCGATTCAAAAAGATCGCAGCGTAAACGCGCATGCGGATGACCTGGTCCGCCAGATCTGCGCCATGAACGAAGGACGGTATCTCGAAAATCTCGCCGATGCCACGCCCACTGAGTTCTGTGTCGGCGTGGCCGGCTATCCCGAAAAGCACTTTGAAGCACCAAATATCAACTGGGACATCCTGAATCTTAAGAGAAAGATTGATGCCGGCGCCGAGTATGTCGTGACCCAGATGTTTTTCGACAATAGTCGCTATTTTGAATTCGTGGAGCGGTGTCGGTCGGCGGGAATCGATGTTCCGATCGTGCCGGGTATCAAGATCTTGACCGGGAAAGGTCAGTTGAAGACGCTTCCGGGCAATTTCTACGTGAGCATTCCTGAGGAGTTGGCCGCCGAGGCCGAAGCGGCGGATCCTGATCGCGTAGTTGATGTCGGCATCGAGTGGGCCGTCCGGCAATGCGACGAGTTGCTGAGCGCCGGGGTCCCTTCGATTCACTTTTATATCATGCAGCGAGCCCTGACGGTCAAGACGGTGGTCGAGCGACTTCGGAAGATGGCATAGGGGTAGATGGGCAAACAGATGGACATTTGGAGGCGCGCATTTCTGGTGGTGGCGGCCTCATTGGCTTGGTCCAATGTGGTCAACGCGCAGAGTGATTTGTGCACGCTCCGTTACGAAGCGTACAGCGGAGGCGTGAGTGCGAGTGTGCCGGACGACCAGGGTGACCTGGTGATCGCCTTCGACGAGAATGCCTCGGACGATCTGGTCTACAGTGACACACTCGACCACGTAATTCCACCATTGGCGCCGCCGGGCGGCTGGTTTGTTGCACTCTCCAATCCATCCGGTACGGGACTGTTCTGGGGAAGGGCGGACAGCCGGCTCACGGATCCCGAGCCAGGAACCCAGGCCACCTTTCAGCTTCGACTCCATCCACGGTATTCAGAAACGGGGGTCGATTCCGTCAATCTGGACTGGTCGGGTTCGTGTTTCACGCCGCCAGACGTCACCGTCCTTTCAATGGCAGTATGCGAATCGTCGGAGTTGGTGGTCGGAGACATGACCGGTCAGTCGTCCGTTGGGTTGGGTCGCGCATCGAGTGCGTTCTGGGATGACGACCAGATGTGTCTGGCAATAGGGACGAAAGACGATCTCATTGCCTCCGTCAAACTCTTCCTGCAGGGGCCGTTTGTCGCCGGAAAGATGTCTGTGCCATCGGGCTATTCGGATGAGATACCGCTGGCGCAACCTTATTCCGATCCCGCTTTCGATCAAACGCCGATCGAATTGGACAGCATTCAGTCTGTGGCTGCACTGCCCGACAGCACCATCGATTGGGTGGTCGTCGCGCTTCGAGAGGATGTCTCGCCGGCATCCGTTGTCACGGCATCGAGGCACGCGGCAATTCTGCTCAATGACGGAAGCGTCGTCGAGCCCGACGGTTCGACGCTCCGTTTTCCCGGGATCGCACCGGCGGGCTACCATATCGTGGTAAGACATCGAAATCACTTGGACGTAATGAGCGCCGACACGCTCGATCTGTCCGATGGCGTCGGCGCGTGGGATTTCACGACCGCCGGTTCGCAGGCGTATTCGACCGGATCTGCTCCACAGATTTCACTGGGAAGTGGTTTCTTTGGCCTGTTCGCGGCGGACGGTTTTCCAGACGGCTTGGTGACGGCGCTCGACTTCACCTTGTGGATCGCTGAGACGACCGCCGGGGAAACCGGCTACCGCCATCCCGATTACAACATGGACGGCGTGGTGACGGCCCTCGATTTCACCCGATGGATCGCGAACACCACTGCGGGCGCATCTTCTGGAGTCCCGGACTAGCCGGGCATTTTGCCTCGAGATGGACGTCATCGCCCGTGTCCGTCTCAATGGATAATTGAAGAACCGTCCTTTCCAGAAATCGTTATCTTTAATGCTCGCAGAAAATGCGCGGATCCCGTAGCTCAGTTGGCAGAGCATCTGACTTTTAATCAGAGGGTCGCAGGTTCGAGCCCTGCCGGGATCACCCGTTGGTCATTAGACACTAGACACTAGTCACTGGGCTGACCAAGAACGCCTAGTGGACCAGTGTCCAGTGACCGGTGACCGTTCGGCCCAGGTGGTGGAATTGGTAGACACGCTGTCTTGAGGGGGCAGTGCTCGAAAGGGCGTGCTGGTTCGAGTCCAGTCCTGGGCACCGAAGAGACGTCAGAAATCAGAATTCAGACGTCAGATATAAAGCCTGTAGTTCGAAAGAGTTACAGGCTTTTGTTTGTTGCTACGGGTTCAAGTGTTGTGTGCGCTGCGGCCCCGTTCTTGAGCATGACCGGCAGGATGAGAACAAGAGAACTCAGGAATACACCTTTCGTGCTTCGTGGCTTTACGGTCGCGCTTGAGAGTCTGGGCAAATATGATCTGGAGGACTACGAGCCGTGTCTCTACAAATTGATAACGACGCAGTACGAGCCCGTCGCTGGGCTCCCTGAAGTTTGGCGCAGAAAACGACCGTAGCGAACCTTGGACCCCAAACCCGGGCAAACAAGGGGCGCGTAAATGGATTGTCTCCTTATATTATCACGGCTCATCAAGGACTCCTTTCGCAACAACATTACTCCCATTTATGAACGATCAATACCACGTACGCCCGTCGGGCGTCGTACACGAGGTTTTTGAAGACGAGGTCGTGATTGTGAACCTGGATTCCGGGGACTATTACTCTCTCTTGGGTCCCGGAGTCCCCTTGTGGGATTGCCTGCTGGCGGGATGCACCGTCGGAGAAATCGTAGGCGTGTTGAGATCACGGTATGAGGGCTCATCGGATGAGATCGAGGCGTCTGTTCGAACGCTGATCGGCGAGCTGGAGGGCGAAGATCTGATCGTTTCTGGAGAAACGGGTGAGCCGTCATCGAGCCTGCCGGACGCATCATCGCACGACGGTGACAAGCCCCACTTCATCGCGCCGTCGTTGAATCGATACTCGGACATGCGCGATCTCCTTCTCATCGATCCCATACATGAAGTCGATGAGAGCGGATGGCCGCAGGTTAAGAAGGATCCTGAAGACCCCTCTTAAGGCAAGATCGCAGAGCTGGGTGGGTTGATGCTGCCGAGGACATTCTTTCAAAAAGTGCTGGAGGCGCACGCCTCGGCCGTTGAGCGTGTGGGTTCGACAGAGTTTTGCCTCGACGTCGCCGACCGCCGAATACGGATCAGCTTCGCATCGGATGTTCTGTCTGATCGGCTGATGCCGGCTCTGATGCACAGGGTGTGTCAACCCGACGGGAAGCCGGACAGCTTCAATATTCTCGTCTGGGACACCGCCTCGACGGGTATCCAGCCGCCTCTGCCACCCTGGGGACCGAACGATTATCTCGCGAGGGGTGAAGTTCGTGGGTTCGACGCCGATGGGATCCGCACCGCTTTTCACGTCGGAGCGAACGTCTTGAGCCTCTTCAACGAATCGACGGCAACCGCCATTTTCTGGACGCCCGATGGCGCTGCTCTCCCTGAGTACCAGGTGGGATCACCGTTCCTGATTATTCTGCACTGGTGGGCCGAGGCCCAGAACCTGATGATGCTGCATTCCGGCGCGGTCGGCCGTGCCAATGGCGGCGTCCTGCTCGCCGGCCAAGGGGGATCCGGAAAGTCGACGACCGCCCTCGCATGCGCCGGTTCCCTGGGCATGCGTTATGTCAGCGACGACTACTGTCTCCTGGAAACATCCGACGGCGATCGGGCCCATTCGGTGTTCAGTTCCGGGAAGCTCGACGCCAACAGCCTGAGCCTCCTCCCGCAGTTCGAACCGTGGGTTTCCAATTCCGACCCAGGCGGTTCGGAAAAGGCGATTATCTTTCTTTCGAAATGGATACCGGAGGAGTTGGCAGATTCCCTTCCGATCAGGGCGATTCTGCTTCCGAACACTTCGGAGTCAGACGCCACTCGTATCCGCCCGGCATCTCCGGCCGAGGCCCTCCGTGCGTTGGCGCCGAGCACGATCTTTCAGCTCACCGGGGCCGGCAATCGCACATTCGTACAACTGGGGGCCCTGGTTCGGAGGGTTCCGAGCTTCCATCTTGACCTGAGCCGAGATATGAGCGATACGCCGGCCGCCATTTTGTCGCTATTGGAGCAAGTCGCATGAAAGTCGTTTTCTGGTCGGAGCAGTACCTGCCCGCTATCGGAGGAGTGGAAGTGCTCGGTTCGGCGCTCATGCGCACGCTTCGGTCGAGAGGTTATTCGTTCGCGGTCATCACCTGCAAACCTGATCGTTCTCTGCCTGACGAAGAGGTCATAGATGGCGTGGAAGTGTTTCGATTTGCCTTCCACCGTCCGATCGTGGACAGGAATCTTATCGGCATGAGGCGACTTTGTGACAAGATATCTGCGCTGAAAAAGAGGATCGATCCGGATCTGATTCACATGAACACGACGCTGCCGAGCATCTTCTATCATGTGCATACCATGCGGCATGATATCCGGCCGACGCTCGTAACCATGCACTCGCCTCCAATCTTCATCGATGGGACTCCGCAGCTCTTTACGCAATTGGTTCAGGCAGCGGAAGTCATAACGGCGGTATCGGATGCGACGCGCAACCAGCTCATACAGGCGGTGCCTGGCATCGCCGATCGGACCACGACCGTGTACAATGGATTGGACCCGCCGGACATCGAACCGGCGCCCTTGTCGTTTGACCCCATCCACGTCGTTTGCGCCGGACGGATCGTAGAGGACAAAGGCTTTGACGTCGCGCTCAGGGCATTCCGCCTTTTCCTCGAGACGCACGAGAACGCTACGATGACGATCGCGGGCGACGGACCGGAACGCGACAACCTCGAAGACCTCGCTCGCCGGCTCGACATCTCGGACTCGGTCGTATTCCCCGGATGGGTCGAACGGAGCGACATGGCGGCGTTCATGAACACGGCCACCATGGTGGTTGTGCCATCGCGATGGCAAGAACCGTTCGGTCTCGTGGCCCTGCAGGCCGCTCAGGTCGCAAGGCCGGTGGTGGCGACCCGCGTGGGAGGACTTCCAGAGGTAGTGGTCGAGGGTGAGACGGGTCTCATCGTAAGTCCCGAAGACCCTGACCACATGTGTTCGAGGATGCTCGAACTGGTTCAGAATCCAGAATTGAGTGTCCGGCTCGGATTGCAGGCCCGCCACAGGGCGTTGACGGAATTCACCATGGCACAGTTGCGCCGACAGGTACGACGAGGTCTACCGACGCGCCGTGAACACGGAGCCGAAGCCGTGAAACGGTTCGCCACACAAAGACGAGACGATGTCTGAACCGCGTCTTAGCGTAATCATTCCGGTCTACAACGCCGAACGCTACGTGGCTGAAGCCATTCGGAGTGTCCTGGATCAGGACTATGACGATCTCGAGATCGTCGTGGTGGACGATGGCTCGACCGATGGATCAGCGGCGGTTGCGCAGCAATTCAAAGAGATTCGCCTCATCCGTCAGGAGAACCAGGGACCGGGCGCCGGTCTCAATACAGGAATCCTAAACGCCAGAGGCGATCTGATTGCTTTCCTTGATGCAGACGACAAATGGGAGCCGGCGACGTTGGCGCGACGAGTCGCCCGATTTGATGATGATCCGAATCTCGAAATGGCGCATGGCCGCGTCATAGAGTTTGGCAGCCCGGAGCTGAAATCGCAGGTTTTGACGGTTGATCGTGCTGTCGCGAGCCCTGTTGCTGCTCGACTGGGAGGCACCACCATGATCAAGCGGGAGGCGCTGGGGCGCGTGGGGCTCATGGATACGACGCTCAAATTGGGGGCTTGGATGGATTGGCTGATGCGCGCTGACGAGGCTGGACTCAAAACTGTATCTCATGATGATTTGGTTCTCCATCGGCGTATCCACGATGACAACCTCGTTACCCGCGAATCGGGATCGAAGAGCGACTATGTGAGGCTTCTAAAGCGCGCGCTCGACCGAAGGCGAGAAACGGAATAGCCGGGCGGGAGAATGACCGAAGCTTCAAAACGGAAAGTTCTGTTCATCCTGTCGCCGGGGTATACGGGTTCAACGCTTCTCACCTTGCTGATTGCGACTCATCCTGAAGTTGCCACTATCGGAGAACGGAGAAATTTGCACGTACGCCTCAACGTTGGCCGAAGCAAGCAGGTACACTGTCTGTGCGGGCGCTATGCACGCGATTGTGATGTCCTCTCAGCGGCCTACGCGGCGGGCCGGCGAAAACTGCCGTTCTATCTGCGTGGCGTGAACTATCCCAAGTTCAAGCTCAGCAGGGATCGGCACGTCAACCGCATTGCTTTTCGACTGGCGCGAGCGACGGAGCTCGGTTACCGTCAATGGTTTCTTACCCGATGGATGTCCTTTCTGTACGGACGTGTCTGTGAGGCCAACGCCGCCGTCGTGGACTTCGTATTGCAGAACCAAGGCGCAAATGTACTCGTCGATTCGTCGAAGGTCCCGGGCGATTTGAAGCATCTGAAGGACTCGGGGCTATTCGACGTCAGGGTGATCCATCTTTCTCGCGATGGTCGCGGCCGCTTTTGTTCACTGCTCGATCGTGATCCGTCGCTCTCGACCGAGGAGGCCGCGAAAAACGTTCGGGATGCCCACGATCGAATAAAGACAGTGCTCGATGAATGGGAGGACCCTGTGATCCACGTCAAATACGAGGACTTGTGCCGCCGACCCCTCGACGAAATCAGACGGATTGCAGTCGAGGTGGGACTCGATCCCGACGGTATGTCGCTCGACTATCGCGCGACCACGAAACACCTCCTCGGGAACGCGCGGCTCGTGCAATCTGAATCAGACCAAATCGTGAATCAGGAACTCTGGAGGACAAGCCTCAGTCCCGAGGCGCTGGAGACTTTCGAGCGAATCGCGGGCGAAAGTAACCGGACGTACGGCTACACCGATTAATGATGGAACAAACTTCGCTTGTGTGCTGGCCCGACAGGCTGCAGGAGCTGCTGCTGCGGGCTACGATTCTAAGAGGTGACGAGGCTGTCTCGGCATGGGAGGAGTGGGCCGCTGAGGCCGACATCGACATTGCTGATGAGGGCTCGGTGCGCCTGTTGCCGGAAACGTACACGAACCTGAGATCCCTTGGAGTCGACCACGATCTGTTTCGCCTCATCAAGGGCGTCAAGAGGCGCACGTGGCTCCAGAACCAGTTGCTTTTTCACCAGGCGGCGACCGCACTGGAGATCCTGCATGGTCATGGGATCGCAACCATGGTGACGAAAGGCCCAGCCCTCGTTCTTCGGCATTATCACGATCTAGGACGCCGGCCGATGGCGGACTTCGACATCGTACTGCACAAAGAAGACTTGAAAGCGGGTATTCATGCGCTGGCTGAGAACGGATTCAGGTTGAGGCAGCCCGAAATGGCCGACCGGGACTTGAACCTGATCCACGCTCTGTCTTATGTCAATGAGACCGGCAGACAATTTGACTTGCACTGGGAGGTGATACCCCGCTGTACGAACGCGCAACCGTTCTGGGACCTGGCTACGCCTGTTCACTTTAATGAAGTGACGACGCTCGCTCCGTCGGCCACAGACCTGCTTCTTCACGTCTGCGTTCACGGCCTCCGTCTGAATCGAATTCCGCCGCTCAGATGGGTGGTCGATGCTTCTGTTATCTTGAGAGACTCTGAGGTGGACTGGGACAGACTCGTCGATTTGTCGAGAGGATTCTGGCTCGAATACCGCATGCGCGAGGCCCTCCGGTACCTGGAGCAATTCGGTATCGAGATTCCGGATTTCGTCCAGGCCGACATTTCAAAGCGAAGAGCACTGAGTCTTGAGAGATTCGAATTCGAGCTTATTACCGGCCTGAGGCGCAGGTCCTTCCGTACTCAGTTGGCAATTCTGTGGCTCGGATTCAAACGATGGTCAGATTCGGCTGGTGGGCTGGCCCACATCTCTCAGTTGCCGAGTTACCTGAAGATTGTCTGGAGAACGAACACTCTTTGGGCTCTTCCCTGGATGATGCTCAAGAAGGGGATGAGGAGACTTTTCCTCAATCCGGCCGACTGACGTCGGGAAGAGCCGGCCGGAAGATCGCCGTCCCACGTGTAAGGGAAATGCCGGTCGACATTTCCGAGTAAACACCTTGATCGCAACGTTGGCAGGTCGCTAATTGGGTATATCCAATTGCAATCAAGTCAGCACTACAATGGCACGTCGCGTCGTAATTCTCGGAGCAGCCGGCCGGGACTTCCACAATTTCAACGTCTATTTTCGCGGAAATCCTGACTACGAGGTCGTTGCCTTCACGGCGACGCAGATCCCCAATATCGACGGCCGGAAGTATCCCTCCGTACTGGCCGGTGCAGCGTACCCGGAGGGGATCCCTATCGTACCGGAATCAGACCTTGATCGGTTAATTGCCGGGGAGAAGGTCGATTTGGCCGTCTTCAGTTACAGTGACGTTTCGCACGAGCACGTAATGCATGTGGCCTCGCGCTCGATGGCGGCCGGTGCGTCGTTCTGTTTGCTGGGTCCGCGAGACACTTATTTGAAGGCGGAAGTGCCTGTCGTCGCGATTTGCGCGTCGCGGACCGGTGCCGGGAAGAGTCCCGTCAGCCGGCGTGTCGCCTCGTTGCTCAGTGAACTTGGTCAGAGGACGGTTATCGTCAGACACCCGATGCCATACGGTGATCTCGTCGCGAGCCGTGTACAGCGATTCAGTACGATCGAAGACCTCGACAAACATAACGTGACTATCGAGGAGAGAGAGGAGTATGAGCCCCACCTGCAGGCAGGGCGGATCGTCTATGCCGGCGTGGATTACGAGGCGATTCTCAGGCAGGCTGAGCAGGAGGCCGATCGAATTATCTGGGACGGAGGGAATAACGATCTGCCGTTCTACGAACCGGATTTGCACATCGTCGTCGTCGATCCGCATCGGGCCGATCATACCGAGCATTACCATCCGGGAGAGACGAACGTCCGGATGGCGGATGTAATCGCGATTAACAAGGTCGAGACCGCCGGCCCGCAGGCGCTGGACGCAGCGCTCGCATCTGTTCGAAGGCTCAATCCGTCAGCCCGTGTGATTCAGCTTGCCTGTCCGATTCGAGTAGAAAACGGAATTAGCATCAAGGGGAAGCGTGTCCTGGTCATTGAGGATGGTCCGACGCTCACTCACGGCGGTATGCAGTTCGGTGCCGGCTGGGTGGCCGCGCGACAGAATGAAGCCGCGGAGATCGTCGATCCGCGGCCGTATGCCGTAGGGAGCATCAAGAAGGTGTTTGCGGACTATCCCGGGACAGGTGCGATTCTTCCCGCGATGGGATACGGATCGCAGCAGAGGGACGACCTCGCGGAGACGATTCGCCAAACGCCGGCTGATCTCGTGTTGATCGCCACGCCCATCGATCTTCGTCATGTGATTGAGATCGACAAGCCCACCCTCAGGGTTCGCTACGACGTGAAGGATGTGGGGACACCGGGCCTTGGCGACGTAGTGCGTGAGTGGGTTGGGTAGAAACGCCAATCATGGCACGGTGAGCGTGACTTGTCTCCGGGTTCTGAACGCCGACTGGGGTCTGGTTGAACGCCCCAGGTGGAGGCCGGCGGGCGACCTCAGACGCTCTTGAGCGTATGGCCAAGCCAGGCCCTTGCGGTTCGCCAGTCTCGCTTCACGGAAGAATCCGAAACTCCGAGGGCGAGTGCAGTTTCCTCGATCGTCAAACCGCCAAAGAAGCGGCATTCGACGACCTGGGCTTGTCGTTCATCCACTGCCTCCAGTTGCTTAAGGGCGTCCTCGAGAGCGAGCAGCGACTCGGGATCCACGAGACTCGAGTGAACGCGCTCATCGAACTCGATCGGGATCGCCTTGCCGCCTCGCTTCTGCGCCGTTCTCCGCTGTGCGGCATCGATCAGTACTTGTCGCATGGCCCGGGCGGCGATCCGAAGAAAATGAACTCGATCGACCCAGGCAGGGTTTTTGGAAGCGGCGAGTTTGATGTAGGCTTCGTGGACCAGTGCCGTGGTATTGAGCGTCTGAGCGCCGCGTCCTGAACGCACGTTGTGAGCCAACCGTCGTAATTCCTGATAAGCCATGGCATACAACTGGTCGAAGGCTCGTTGGTCCCCCGAGCCTGCGGCGTGAAGCAGTGCGGTTACATCCTCTCCTTTCTGCACGAAACGACTCAGTTGCTGGATCCAGGCGCAATGGGATGATTGACTCTTGAACCTCGATCAAACTGCGCTCAAAGCGTCAACATTCACGCGTTCGACCAGTTCCGTTCAGGCAAAGCTTCCGTAAACAATAGTGCAAACGACGAAGGCGAACATCTACCCGCCGTCAAGCTCGGCCGGCAGAGGTTTACCCCAGCGCTGGTAAAGTTCTCTCAGATGTTCGAGTGAAGCCTTCGTTTCGCGATGCTCTGGACCCAGCTTTTCGTTACGCAGCTTGTATGCCTTCAGGAGCAGGGAATCGGCTCGGGCGTATCGTCCGAGCGCCATCTGCGTACGGCCGAGCGCGTCAATCATCGTTAAGGTCTCGGGGTGGCTTTCGTCTGTCGCTGCGGTATGTCGTTCGATCGCTTCCGAAATCAGCGAATCCGCCGCGGCGAGATCGCCCTTCGCGAGCATCACCCGGCCAAGCTGGCCGAGCCTTACGGCGTAAAGCCGATGATCCTTCCCTCGATACTTCAGATCAAGGGCAACGGCGCGACGGGCATCTTCTTCCGCCTGTTCGATCTGGCCTATTTCGGATTCCACAATTGCCAGCCCGCCCAGTGCATCTGAATAGTGGTAGTCTTTCTCGCCCGTCGACTCCAGCATCCCCGCGGTGGCTCGGCGTATCGCGTCCAACGCTTCTGCACGCTTGCCCGACTGCCAGAGCGAAATCCCCAGATTGTATCGCGCATTGAGGGTCTCCGGATGAAGTCGTCCCAGCGTCTTCTCCTCAATTCGGAGCGCCTCGCGATATTCAGCCACCGACTCTTCGGTCCGGCCCATTCGACCGAGGAGTACGGCGTATGCGGTCATCATGGTGGCGGTGCGTGCACTCTCGCGCCCGAACGCCCGTTGGAAAGCGGCAAGCGCCTCTTTGAAGTACGGCTCCGCCACCTTGTAGTGCCCCTGAACACCGTGCAAGATGGCAAGGTCTTTGAGCGTCGTTGCCGTACGCGGGTCATCGCTTCCAAGGACTTTCTTCTGTATGGCAAGTGCTTCCTCGTAGAACGGCTGTGCCTCCGCGAAGCGGCTCTGCCCCTTGATGGAAACAGCAAGGTCATTGAGCGTGGCGGCGATGTCAGGGTGATTCTCGGGCAGATGCTGTCGCTGCCACGCCAGTACTGCGCGGTTGACAGTCTCCGCTTCCGGGAACCGGCCGGACGAGGTCAACAGAGCACCACGCAGCTTCAGCGCCTCAATTGTCCTTTCGTCGTCCGGGCCGAAGAGTGCTACGAGCATGTCGTGCGACCGTAGCAGGAGCGAGTCCGCCTCGTCGTATCGTGCTGAAACCTCGTACACCCTCGCAAGGCTGTTCAGTCCGTCTGCGATCGACTGATCAGGCGGATCGTATGCTTTCTCCGCGATCTGCAGCGCCTCTTTCGCTGCAGTTGCGGCTCCGTCTATGTCACGCAGTCCAACGAGGGCCGATGAGCGAAGGCGGAGCGTTTCCGCCAGTTCCGGAGCATTGTCCCCGAGCTCCGATCTCCACAGGAGACCGGCCTTCTTGAGCAGCTCGGCAGCCCGTTCGTACTGTCCGAGGGATTCATACACCCTGCCGATTACCTGATAGGTCTCCGCCTGTATGAGCGGCTGATCCGATAGTGACTCCGCGTGCTCGACCCCGCGTTCAAGCAGCTCGCGAGCCGTTACCTCGTCACCGAGTGATTTGGCCGGATCATTTGCCTCGAAGAGATCGAGCATGAATTGCAGCACGCGATCGGATTTCTCGGCCTCCAACGTGGCACGGTCCCGCTCGCGGGCGGTTTCCGTTGCGAGGTACGTCATCGCGACCGAGAACCCCAGAAGAAGGATCAGGATGCTCGCAGCAGTAGCGACGCCCCACCGATGCAGAGTGACGAATTTCCGAAACCGGTATCCGAGCGTTGCGGCCCGCGCTTCGACCGGCAAGCCCTGGAGGTAACGATGAATGTCCGCAGCAAAGGCCTCTACCGACGGATATCGCGACGCCGGCTCCTTTTCGAGGGCCTTCAAAACGATGTTGTCGAGATCGCCCTTGATCGAACGCGCGAAAGTCCGCTGCACCGAGACCTCGCCTTCGTGGACAACAACGGTGCTCGGTCGTGCCGGACTCTCCTGGGAAAGAATTCTGGCGATCTCTGTGGCCGATTTGCCCGAAAGGAGGAAGGGGCGGCGGCCGGTCAGCAGCTCGTACAGGACGACGCCAAGTCCGTATACGTCGCTTGACGTCGTGACAGCACTACCGTTGATCTGCTCCGGACTCGCGTAGGCGGGCGTCAGAGCGCGAAAATCGGTCACGGTGAGAGCCTGGCCCTCATCATCGAGCAGCTTCGAAATCCCGAAGTCGAGCAGCTTGACCCGACCTTCTTGCGTCACAAGGATATTCGATGGCTTCAGGTCGCGGTGGATAATGAGGTTTCGATGGGCAAACTGAACGGCATCACAAATTGCCAGGAACAGACCGAGGCGACCTCGAACGTCTATCCGGTTCTTGTCACAGTACTCGGTGACGGGCTGCCCGTCGACGTACTCCATGGCAAAGTAGGGGATACCCTCTTCGCTGGTGCCGGCGTCCAGGAGTTGTGCAATATTGGGATGCTGGAGCCGCGCCAAAGCCGACTGTTCGCGGTGAAAACGATCCAGGATCTGCGGCCCCACCCATCGCTCTGCGATCAGCTTGAGGGCAACCTGCTTTGGAAGATCAATGCGCTCCGCCTTGACTACGAGACCCATCCCGCCGCGCCCGATCTTACCGGTAACCCGGTAGGGCCCGATCTCATCCGGGAGGTCGGCGTCAGGATCTCCGGTGAGAACCGTCGAGAGCGACTCCTGGGAGGCACGAAGCACGGTGGGAGGGGCGGCATCGGCCTCCAGCATGGATTCGAGTACGCGACGTTCCTCCTCGTTCGCGCACTCTGCCTCGAAAAAGGATTTCAGGTCTTCGTGGTCGAGCTCGATAGCCCGTTCAAACAACTCCTTAATCCGCGACCAGTTCTGCTTCTCCATCCTCCAACGAGTTATGTGCCGGGCAAAGTAGGCGATCCTAGCCTCCTCGACAACAAGATGACCCCCAGGGTAACAGCCACAACGGTCTCCGTGCCTCAGAGCTCCGGATTGATTGACTTTGTGGCGAACCGGAGACTATTCTCGATCATCCGGCCGCATGGAGGCGCCGCCGGTCCCACACGAAATTGCGAAGACAGCACTGGTCCCGGTGACTGCCGAAGCGTTCAACATACCGAAGGCGATTGACATGAGAAGCCGACTCTCGCTCCTCGTTCTGTGCTTCGCTGTCCTTTCTTTCAGGCCGGTCTTTACTCTTGCACAGGTTACGGTCTCGATGGAGGTGAATACGCTGCAGGACGTTCGTGCCATCAGCCCCTACATCTACGGAACGAACGGCCAGCCTTATTCCGGCGTGACGGCGTTCCGCTCAGGCGGCAACCGACTGACTGGATACAACTGGGAGAACAATGCCTCGAATGCGGGAGCGGACTGGTATCACAGCAGTGACAACTATCTGACCTGGATCATGAATCCACCGCCGACGGACGAGAATGAACCAGGTCTCGTCGTCACACGGTTTCATGACGATGCACAGGCCATCGGCGCCTATTCACTTGCCACGCTCCAGATGGCCGGTTACGTGGCGAAAGACAAGAATGGGACCGTAGATGTTAGCGAGACGGCCCCTTCAAGTCGCTGGGCGCAAGTCGTCAACAGGAAAGGATCGGCATACTCGCTGACGCCAAGTACGGCCGATGGCTACGTGTACACCGACGAGTTGCTAAATCTGCTGCTGAACGACTACGGTTCCGCGTCAGGGTCAGGGGTGAAAGGGTATGCGCTCGACAATGAGCCCGCCCTCTGGTTTTCGACGCATCCACGCATCCACCCAGACAAAGTTGGTGTGCAGGAGCTGCTCGATCGGTCGATCGACCTCGCATCGACGATCAAAGACATGGATCCGTCCGCTGAGGTTTTCGGGCCCGCCCTCTACGGCTTCTGGGCTTACATGACGCTCCAGGACGCCCCCGACTGGGCGGGGAACTTCGATCACAACTACGACCGGTTCATCGACGCCTATCTGGATTTGATGAAGGTCGCTTCCGATACGGCCGGGAGGAGGCTGCTCGATGTGCTCGACGTCCACTGGTATCCCGAACCCGCCGGCGTCTACGCGGGAGATACGGATGCGGGGGCTGTGGACCGGCGTATTCAGGCGGTACGGTCGCTGTGGGACTCCACCTATGTCGAGGACAGTTGGATCGGTCAATGGTACAGTCCGGTTGCGATCCTGGAGTATCTGAACAAGGCGATTGCGACGTACAATCCTGGTACGAAACTGGCCGTCACCGAATACGACTACGGAGCCCCCACGCATATTTCCGGAGGAATTGCGCAGGCGGATGCGTTGGGTGTATTTGGCGAGGAGAATGTCTACTTCGCTTCGAAATGGAACACCGTGTCAGACTACGCGCAGCGTGCTTTCGAGATCTATCGGGACTACGATGGGGAGGGAGGGACGTTCGGTGACCTGCACGTTCATTCGGACACGCAGGACCACGCGCTGAGCTCTATCTATGCCGCCGTTCCTTCCGCGGACGGCTCGAAGCTCCACCTGATGCTGATCAATAAATCCGCGTCCCAGAGTGTGACGGCCGATGTGCAGATTTCGAGTGATCGGACGTACCAGTCGGGAGATGTCTGGTATTTTGACGGAAGTGGACCCACGATCCAGGCCGGCGTACCGATCACGTCGATTTCGGGAAACCTCGTTTCTGTCGTTCTTCAGCCGCATTCGGTGCATCACATTGTGTTGTCGAGCAGCAGCGCGACGCTCCCGGTAGCGGCCTTTTCTGGTTCCCCGACCTCCGGGTTGGCTCCGCTGGACGTCGATTTCACCGACGCGTCAACCGGTTCGCCAAGTTCGTGGAGTTGGGATTTCGGTGACGGCGGCACCTCGACACAGCAGAATCCATCACACACCTATACGGATTCAGGTGTCTACACGGTGAGCCTGCAAGTAACGAACGGCGATGGTTCTGACAGCGAGTCCAAGACGGGATACATCGACGTCCAGTCTCCCTTCAGTGAGTTTTACGCACAGTCGGAATCCAACGTCAGTGGTACGCAATCGGGTGGTTTTTCCGCAACGTATTCTGACGATAACACCTTTGAGGTTCTTACGGAGGAGGAGACGGGGGGCAGGCCGCAGAGCAGGACCAGCCTTCTCGATCACCGGTGGACGTTCGACCTGTCGGCCGGATTGAGTACGCTGTTTCACCTTTCCGCGTTTCGGGACGACAATTCCGACGGCGATGACTTCCGTTTCGAATACTCGACCGATAATGTGACCTTTCAACCACTGGTCACGGTGAGTGAATCGACAGAGACTCCTTATCAAGTCTCATTGGCTTCCAACCCAAATGGGCCTGTCTATGTCCGTGTCGTCGATACCAACCGCAACCGTGGGGCGCGTTCCAAGGACAAGGTCTATGTCGACCATATGTACTTCGAGACGCTCAGCAGAAAGGCGGCGCCGGTGGCTGAATTCTCTGCGACGCCCACGTCCGGTGGTGCACCTCTCGTCGTTCAGTTCACGGATCGGTCCGCCTACACACCGACCTCCTGGGCTTGGGATTTCGGAGACGGAGATACTTCTACAGAACAGCATCCAAGTCACACCTACGCGACCCCGGGTACATACGGCGTCTCGCTGACGGCGAGTAATTCGGAAGGCTCTGACGACGAGGTTAAGCCGGGTTTCGTTAGTGTTTCGTTGATGCCCGTGATCCACGTAGCGGACATTGCAGTGTCACGCACTGGAGCGAAATGGGTGCGAGGGACAGCGGAAGTGATGATTCGTGATGATTCCGACGATCCGGTCGCCGGGGCCAGCGTCAGCGGTCGCTTCAGCGATCCGAATCCTGCAGTCTTCAGTGCGACCACCAATATTTCGGGAATCGCTTCATTGGAGTCTGACCGCACCAAATCGCCGCCCTCAAACTGGTGTTTCGAGGTGACGAGCGTGTCGCTTGCCGGGGCGGTGTACGATGCAGCATCCAATGTGGTAACCATGCGTTGCGAGGACGGGTCGAGTTCGGCGCCCTCGATGGCGTCAGCGTCCTCAGGCGAACCCGTTCTGGGATTGCTCGAGAACCATCCGAATCCGTTCAATCCGGCAACGATTGTCAGTTTCAGCCTCGACAGAAGCCGATACGTGCGGCTGGAGATTTTTGATCAGATGGGGAGGAGGGTCGCGCTGCTCGTTGATGGTAATCTCGAGCAAGGATCTCACGCTGTGACATGGGACGCTTCGTCTCAGGCTACAGGCATGTATCTGTATCGTCTGTCGGCGGACGATTTTGTCACGACGCGAACGATGCTGCTGATGAAATGATGATGATGCGCGGCCGGCGCCGGGCAATCGCTACGTCGCGCCTTGCGTCGGGCGTGATCGCGAATCGATTCGGTTGTGAGAAGCTAATGCGGACGACGCAGGCATGTGTCATCCGGAAATCACTGATCGGCTGGTGTCATGTCTTCACCGTTGACCTTCACGGATTTGGCCTTCACGACAGGCTTGAAGATGAAAGCCCTTGATTCCCGCAGGCGTGTCCGGATTTCCCTGCACGACGAAGGAATTCTCGACGTTAAAGTCGACAGTAATCTGCGCCAGATCTCCGTCCTCCAGAGCAAGATTTCCAAGAAGAATTTTGATGCCGGATTGTGATCCGCTGGGGATCTTAAGGCGATATTCATCTCCCGCTTTCAGGACGATCGATGCGGAATCATCAACCACGAGGCGCAGCTGATTGTATGTCCCTGCCGGAACCTCCAGGTCGGCCAGCGGCGTGGTCACACCGTTCTGGAGATCGAGAAGGTTGAACGGCTGTGCGGCCTCACTCAGCAAAACGGAGTCAGCCCCTGCGCCCTTAAGAGCCACGTTCTGGATCATCACGTTTGCTTCGGCGACCAGATCGAACGGAAATGGGGCGTCGGTCAGCATGATCTGGACATGAGCCGTTATAGAGTCACTGTTCGAGTTGGACGAATCGCAGCCCGCAGTCGAGAAAATGACTGTCGTAGCTGCGCAGACAGCAAACAACTTGAGTATGGCTACTCTTGGCATTTCAAGGCCTCAAATCGGGTTGGTGAATCTGGCGGGTCGGCTTCCCTGAAACGCCTAATCGAACCCGGTTTGTTCCTTGGACTGCGCCGCGCCAGGAGGGGACTTTCGCTGTCGGGAGATACAGACTTGCCACCGGGGTCGGGTGGACCGGAGCGCGGTATTGTATTTTTTCGGCGGTCGTGTCGAAATCGAGTCGGTTCGATTGTCTTTAGCTCGAAAGGATTCGCAAACCGCCAAACAAACGAGTAACACCGATGAAGTACATGTTCTTGATCTACAACGAAGAAGCTACTGAAGCACAGATGGCGCCACCTGAGTTTCAGGAGATGATGGAAGAGTACTATGCTTTCACCGATGAGGTCCATGCCAAAGGTATTCTCGACCGGGCGGCTCCCTTGGAGGGCACCGAGACTGCGACGACCGTTAGGGTGCGGAGCGGCGGAGTCACAACGACCGACGGGCCGTTTGCGGAGACGAAAGAACAACTCGGTGGATTCTACATTCTCGAGTGTGCAAACCTCGACGAGGCACTCGATTATGCCGCGAGAATTCCAGGGGCTCGGTTCGGATGCGTCGAGGTGCGTCCCGTTCGGTTAGTGCCGATGCCATCGGATTGACAATACATGATGAAAGCTGGGTCACTTAATGTATTGCATGAGATTGCCGCGAACCTGATTGCTCGCGACTGGGGTCGACTGTTGGCGGCGCTGATCCACTACTTCGGTGATTTCGACCTGGCTGAGGACGCGCTCCAGGATGCGGTTGAGGCGGCACTCAATACTTGGTCGTCGTCGAGTATCCCTGAGCGACCTGACGCTTGGCTCCTTCAGGTGGCGAGGCGGAAAGGGCTGAACGCAATCAAGCGGTCGAAGACGTTGGATCGCAAGAAGACAGAGCTTGTTGACATGACAGAATCGGACCGCCGGCCCCACGGAGATGAGGCTGCCGAATTCGGAAGCGAGATACCGGACGAGCGGCTACAGCTCATGTTCATGTGTTGCCATCCGGCTCTGAGTCTCGAAGCCAGCGTCGCCCTCACGCTGAGGGCGCTTGGCGGATTATCGACGGCGGAAATCGCGCGTGCCTTCATCGTGCCGGAGTCTACCATGGCGCAGCGCCTGGTCCGCGTAAAGCGAAAGATCCGGGCAGCCGGCATTCCCTTCGACGTCCCGGTAGCGGCCCGATGGAAAGATCGGCTCGAGGCGGTGATGCACGTCGTCTACTTCATCTTCAACGAGGGATATGCGGCCTCTTCCGGGGAAACGCTGACGCGGGGCGATCTTTGTGAAGAGGCCCTGTTTCTGGGGCGCATGCTCGTCGAGATCGCACCGGACGAGCCCGAAGCCGCGGGTCTACTCGCGCTCATGCTGTTTCACGATGCGAGACGGCCCGGGAGGACCGATGAGAACGGCGATATCCTCACGCTCGAAGATCAGGACCGGTCTCTGTGGGACAGGGATACTATTCTCGAGGCCGATCGAATTCTCCAGAACGCGCTGGTACGAAAGGATATCGGTCCGTATCAGCTCCAGGCGGCGGTGGCTGGCATCCATGCGCAATCCGATTTCTTCGATGAAACCGACTGGGATGAAATCCTCATGCTTTACGACGTGCTCTGCGATATCCAACCGTCGAGCGTTTTCCGGCTGAACCGAGCTGTAGCGCTCTCGTTTGCAAACGGTCCTGTGGACGGCCTGGCCGCGATCGCGGATCTCGAGGAAAATCTCGGGTCGTACCTGCCGTTCCACGCCGCGCGGGGCGACTTCCTGCGGCGTCTCGGGCGCCACGAGGAGGCTGTGAACGCATACGTCAAGGCGGTTCGGCTGGCCGGCAACGAGGCGGAGCGGCGGTTCTTCAGGCGGCGGCTTGCAACCGGCTAACGAGCATGCAGAATGACCAGCGACCGGAAGGCGTCCCCGGCTGCTAAGCGGACTACATAGACGCCCGACGGCAGGTTCGACTGGACAGCTACGGGCATTTCGTGTGGACCGGCCGTCAGAAATCCATCAGAGATCACTCCGATCTGTCTTCCCAGAATATCATACAGGGAGATCTGGATTTCGCCCGCCCGGACCGTTTCGAACGTAACCGACAAGTCGGACGTGAACGGATTGGGGAACGCGGAAAGGCGACTAACACCGGAAGACAAAGGGTCGGTCTCGGTCGCCCCGCCAAAGAAAACCATGTCCACATTGGCCAATGACTGGTCGAATACGACGATGCTGTCGGCATCAGTCCACAGGCCGAGGCGCGTTGCCTCAGAACTCAGACCAGGCGCGCTGGACCAGTCTGGCCGGATGACGCCGTCCCCGTTGTTGTCGAAGTACGCCACAGGCCAATACGTTCCCGGCCGGACGCCCGTGACCACGTAGCTGTCATTCCCGCCCCCTATGAAAGACGATGCGGACACAAGATGCCCCGGCTTGTCATAGGGAGCATTCCTGAGCCCGACGGTGAGCGCCCATTGGCACGAACCAGTCTTGACAAGAAAGGCGAGACCGATCATGCCGCTGACGCGGAATGGTCCATGCCCATCGGAAGTGGTATAGTTCAAGACAAACGGGCATGCCAAGACGCTGTCCACACTGCGTGCACCGGTCATAACCCACGTATAGTCTGTCGAGTCTTGGAGAATTACATCGAATGCGATCTCCTTCAAATCGTCACTGAAATAGACGCTGTCTATCGAAATCGCCTCCGGCGGATCAATGGCGAAAAATTCGACAGGCCAAGGACCGGCGAATCGAGCCGTTGTATCAAGCGGCGAGGAGAATGTGAACCGGACCGTGGTTTCGAGCGCGACACTGCTGTCTCCGGGCGCGGGACTTGTGGCAATTACGCCGAAATCCTGCGCTGCGATCGTTGCCGGCCCGCAAACGACGATCAGCGGGCAACAGATTCTCGTCAGCATCTCACAGCGCAGGTTCATGGATCTGCCTCCGAATTTCTCGCCAAGCATCAAAAACCGGAACCCCGGGCGCGCTGAACTAAAAGTAGCGATTCATTTGCCGCATTGCTGGAGAGAGGCGGCAAGTCGGCCAGTCATATTGCTGATCCAAAGACATTATGACCGGAAGGAACCAGTTGACAGTCCCTCCGTAGAGTCCGTCGCTTACTAAACGCATTCCAAAAAAGGGGTACACATTCATGCGTTTCGAAGGCCGAACCGCACATAGAGTCTGCCGCCAATAAATACGGCTGACGCGACGGACTCGTAGCTGCTGACCGCCGCAGCGGGCGAGGACTGCCTTGCCGGCCGAAAGCGCGTCCCCGGGGGGCGTCAACCTAGGTCTGGTGCCCCATTGAACGGTTACGTACCGCCCCAATGTGTTCGGTCAAGAGAATTAGCAATTAGCAATCAGCAATTAGCATTTGCCACCCGCCCCTCCAACGTGATTCAAAATGCGACGATTCCTCCTCTTGGCCACCACGTTCTCCATTGCGTACGCCTGTTCGGGTCAGGACGTCAACCTCGTCCAGATTACCGAGGGCAAAGATACCTACAAGTATCCCGCCTGGAGCCCGCAGGAAGGGTATATGGCGGTCGAATCCAGTCGCGAGGGCAACTGGGACATTTACCTGATCAAGCTCGAAGATCGGTCAATGGCGAGGCTGACGGACGATCCGGCTGACGATCGCTATCCGACATGGGATCCAACCGGCGTACGCCTGTTGTTTCAGAGCAATCGATCGGGGAAACCCGAGCTGTATGTACTCAACATGCAAACCAAGGAGACCTCGCTGCTCGGCAAGGTGGATGGGGAAGAAATGTTTCCGGACTGGTCCCCGGATGGCCAGAAGATCGCCTTTTCCATGGCCGTCGATTCTGCCTCGCAAATCATCGTGCTTGATGCTGCCGGGACTTCGCAGATGGTCGCCGAGAGTCCCTTCGACAGTGTCTGGCCACGATGGTCGCCCGACAACACCCTGCTGGCGTTCTACTCAAGACGCGACACGAATGGGAAGGACGACGAGCTGTACGTCGCAAATCCGGCTGCCGGAACGATTCGGAGGCTCACAAACCGGCCGGGACCGGATGTTTATCCGACCTGGTCTCCGTCCGGTGATGAGATCGCGTCTATCGCCATTGAACTCGACGGAACCAGGATGCTTCAGATCATTCCGCTCAAGGGAGAGCGCCAGCGCAGTCTCAAGACTCCCATGTTTCGGATGACGGAGCCCGACTGGTCGCCCGACGGCAAGTTCATCGCCGTGTCGGCACGAAAGACGAAGGCCGACCCGTATCAGATCTTCGTGGTGAAGGTGGATCAATAGCGTGCTGAGTACTGAGTGCTGAGTACTGAGTGCTGAGTGCTGAGTACTGAGTTACTGGGTGCGAAGTGCGCGTTCATTCGTGATCGAGAAACTGCTGTCCGAACTCGATTTTTGACGTTTGGCGCAGGGACGATCACGTTGGCCGGTTAATCGCCGCTAACTTCTCAATGTAGAAGTGTTATTGGGTTGAGTCACGTGCGAGTGCAATTGCGTCTTCAAGATCGCCCCTGCACTCACCGTGACACTGACACTCCGTTTGGTTCGGGTCGAGGATGTAGTTGGGAGAGCCTCAAGTCGATGATCAAAACTCAAGGCAGGAGCTTGACTACCATGTTCAGCAAGCGAAATCTGACGATTGTTCTTATCGCTGCGGTCTTCTCGGGCTGCGGTTTGTTCGAAGATGAGGGAAGCCTGGAGTTGGCGACCGATTCGACCGGGTATGAGCCTGGATCACCCATCACGATCACGGCGAAAAATAACACGTCGGACGTTATCTACTACAGCACTTGCATGCCGACGATGCTTCAGGAGTTGTCGCGGCAGAATGTCGTCGAGTCCGTCGGTTTTCCAACCTGCGCCTGCTTGTGCACGGCGGAACTTAAGCCCGGTCAAGAGTTGGGAATACGAGGTTGACGTGACCTGGCTATGGCAGAATATGGGGCCGTCGCAGCCCAAGATCGGACCCGATTACCAATTCCTGCTGCAGTTCTTTCGCGATAAGGATATGACGAAGCTCGTGGACCGTTCCGACCTTACCACGAATACGTTTCAGTTCATACCGACCACTCAGTAGGTGCGGCGACTATTCAACGACTTCTTCTGACCCGGGGTTGGATGTCACTGACGGTCGGGGAGGGCATGATTACGTCCCCGGATGCCCGTGGATTACGTCGGGAAGCTTTATCCGAGTCGGCGTTTCGTCGCCAGAGACGATCGTTTTTGCACCCGCGGCGATCGCTTTGATCGTATTCGTCAAGTTGTCGAAGTCGAGAGTTCCGATTTCATCCGTGACCTTGTGATAATCCTTGTCCACATCGATCGGGGTTGTGCTGATGGAATGTGCCGGGACTCCTCTTCTCGCCAGCGTGGCATTGTCTGAGCGAAAGAACAGGTTCTGGTGTGGGTATGGATCCGGGTAGAATGAGAACTCCGTGCCCTTAACCGCACGCTGAAGGATTTCACCAAAGTCAGACTTGTCGAAACCTGTAATCCAAGCCGTTTTCGGACCTTGGGTCGCCTGTTTGCCGATCATCTCGATATTGAACATCGCGACGATCTGATCCGGGTCGATGTGTTCTGAGAAATAGTGCGATCCGTATCCGCCCATTTCCTCCGCCGTAAATAGCGCGAACATGAGCGTCCGCTCAGGTTTGCCCATCGCCTTGAAGTACCGGGCGAGCTCAATGACGGCGGCCACACCCGATGCGTCGTCGTTGGCCCCGTTGGCGACGGAGTCACCCTCGACGGGTGGACGAATGCCCAGATGGTCGTAGTGAGCCGAAAACAGCACGATTTCATCGTCTCGCTTCCCTGGAATTTTTCCAACCAGATTCGTTAGAGACAGGGTGTCCACTTCAAAGCTGGCCTTGGCATCGACGGTCTTGACGTCCAGATCGTTCGTGAGTACGAACGCGACACTGCCCGTTTTGCCCATTTCCAGCATCCGGCTGCCGTCTGAAAGAAAAAGCTGTATCCGACGGAACGTACCCTCGTGCGCCTTGTCGGCAACGATCATCAGATCGTTGGGTGTGTTCTGTGCGCGACCGAACGCTTTGCCGATGTCGTCGTCAGGACCGACTCGGAGGATTTCGACATCGCCTGTGGTCCACGCCAGAGAATCGGACTGCGCGAGGAAGAATATGTCGTGTTTGGGTATAGCGTTGCCGTTCAGAACAATGCTGTAATCTGTTGGCTTGAGCTGGTAGGCGCTGAAAGTCTGTCGGAATCCGGATTGCTCGGACAACGGCTCCAGTCCGATTGCCTTGAGCTCGCCTTCAATGAAGCTCGCCGCCCGCTCGATTCCAGGCGTATAGGCCCTTCGGCCCTCCATATCGTCCGCCGCCAAAGTGGACACAATCCGGACTACGTCGTCTTTCTTTATTTCGGGAGGAGAAGAGGAACAAGCCGAAAAGATCAGCGAGACAATCGGAAGGAATAGAAGCCAGTTACGGGGCATGGGATTTCAGATGATTCTATCGGAAAACTCGCATACGCTGAAGGTCTGTTCAGGTTGCCGATGGAGGTCGAAGGTCGAAGGTCGAAGGTCGAAGGTCGAAGGTCGAAGGTCGAAGGTCGAAGGTCGAAGGTCGAAGGTCGAAGGTCGAAGGTCAAGGTCGAAGGGCCTGCCCCGAACGGGCGAGCATCGATTTTCGGTACCTGGCTACCCCTCAATCGAGAACGGAGGGGGACCCCGCACGCCGCACCCCGCACGCCGCACCTTTTGTGTCCATTTCCGAACACCCCTGTCGTGCAACCGAACGCCGATTGGCTCGAACAAGGAGCCATAAGCGCCAGGTGGACTGGTGCATTCGGTTGGCACGTTGTTTGAATTCCTAATTCTGAGTTCTGAATTCTGACTTTTCTCCCATGTTTAGAAACTACCTGCGCCTCACGCTCCGCAATCTCCTGCGGCAGAAGGGCTTTTCAGCCATAAACATTGTCGGTCTCGCGACGGGGATGGCAGCCTTCGTCTTAATCATGCTCTTCGTCCAGAACGAGTTGACGTTCGATCTAAATCACAGGGACGCCGATAATGTCTTTCGAATCGAGCTCGATGCGCAGATTATGGGCCAGGCCGTTACGACGACGAATACTCCCATTCCGCTAGCCCGAGCGCTCTTGGACGAAGTTCCTGGCGTGGAGGCTGCTACGCATATCGATGGATTCCCGCGGATCCTGGTTGCAAGCGACGATAGAAAGTTTTACGAAGACGAGTACTTCCAGGCGGACTCATCCATTTTCGACATCCTGTCGTTGCCCCTGGTGAAAGGGGATCCAAAATCTGCTCTGTCCAAGCCCAATACGATCGTTGTGACCGAGGAGGCGGCAAAACGGTACTTCGGAGATGAGGATCCGATGGGGAAGGTGCTTACGATCGACAACCAGACCGAGTTTGTGGTCACGGGCGTCATCCGGCCGAAGACCAATCGAACCCATTTTAGGCCGAATCTGATTGCCTCGTTCAATACGGGTTCGCGTTACAACGAGACCGAGTGGCTCAACAACACGCTCTACACCTATCTCAGGCTCAAGCCTGGAACGTCGGCGGAAGCGGTGGACGTAAAACTGGACCAGCTCGTGCAGAAGTATGTCGTCCCGAGGGTCGAGCAGGTCACCGGAGCGAGTTGGGACGACGCCGTCAGCGCGGGCATGAGATATCGGTTCTACCTGGAACCTGTGAAGGACATTTACCTGCATTCGGAAGCTGGCGACCAGCTCGGACCGACGGGTGATGTCCGCTACGTGTACATCCTGTCACTTATTGCCGCGTTCGTGCTGGTCATTGCGTGCATAAACTTTGTCAACCTCACAACGGCCCGGGCGACCGGTCGTGCTCGTGAGGTCGGTTTGCGCAAGGCGCTCGGCTCCGAACGAAGCCAGTTGATCCGGCAATTTCTCGGCGAATCAACACTGGTAGTCGCGATTTCCATGCTGCTGACCCTGGCGTTGGTATCCTCCGCACTCCCCTGGTTTAACGGCATTTCCGGCGCCAGTCTGTCCCTCGCTCCATGGGTATTTCTCGCACTCTTTGTCATCACGATAGTGACGGGCATTGCATCGGGTATTTATCCGGCGCTCGTCCTTTCGAAATACAGACCGGCTGTCGTCCTTCAGGGATCTTTCGCCAGGGGAGCCAAGGGATCTGCGTTGCGGAGTACGCTCGTGGTGTTCCAGTTCGTGATCTCCATCGTGCTGCTGGTCGGCACCGGCATCGTGTACAATCAGCTCCGATTTCTCCAGAATCGAGACGTAGGATTCCAGAAGTCGCAGGTCGTCGTTCTTCCCGTGGAGTCGCAGTCCTTCATCGACTCTTTCGAGGCGTTCCGAGAGGAGGCGGAGCAGCAGACCGGTATCATCAGCGTAGCGTCGTCAAGCGGCTTGCCGGGTCCCGACCACATCCACCAGCAAACGACTTTTCGAGGGGAGGGCGGCGCAGCCAATGACATGGTACTGTCTGCCATGGTAGAGGTCTCGCCGGAATACGTGCGAACCCTGGGCTTGAAGATTGTCGCGGGACGTGATTTCTCCGCCGAACTCGAAACGGATCGGGAGAATTTCGTGATCAGTGAAGCTGCGGCCGCGGAGTTTGGCTGGTCGCCCGCTGAAGCGGTCGGGAAGACCGTGAGTCAGATAGGGGGTAACCAGGACGACTCCGACCGAATCGGTCACGTCGTCGGCGTGTTCAAGGATGCCCATTTCAACTCCCTTCGTGAGGTTGTCCGGCCCGTCATTCTGGGGATGCGCCCCGGGCGGCGCTACATTCCGGTCCGGTTTCAGCCGGGTCGAACGGCCGATGTCCTCGCGAGCCTGGGATCCCTCTGGACTCGTTTCGAACCGGATTACCCGTTCCGGTACTTCTTTCTAGATGCCGACTACGCCCGCTACTACGAGCAAGAGACGCGCCTGGGAGAAATCATGGGCTACTTCACCCTTCTCGCGATCATCATCTCGTGTCTGGGCCTATTTGGACTGGCATCGTTCGTTACGACGCAGCGCACAAAGGAAATCGGCGTGCGTAAGGTTCTCGGTGCGTCGGTAGCCGGCATCGTCCTCCTTCTGTCCAGGGACTTCACTAAGCTCGTACTCATCGCCTGCGTAGCCGCGTTTCCGATTGCCTATTTTGCCATGCGGTCATGGCTGCACAGCTTTGCATATGCGGTTGATATCGGTTGGCTCGTGTTCGCTGCAGCAGGGATGGTCACTCTCGCAATTGCCTGGCTCACGGTCGGGTATCAGTCGATCAAGGCGGCTGTTGCCGACCCGGTCCGATCGCTGCGATACGAGTGACGACACGGCGCAAGTCGCCGATGTCTGCGTTCTTCCGACTTTAGACCGCGATGGCGCAGAGCGCCCTACGAAAACGTAACTTAGCGGTGTCCTGCTTACAGTTTTCGCAATCATGTTGCTGATGAAGGCTCGTACCGGCGTTGTGCTCTTGGCGGTCGTCGTAGGATTGGCGTCATGCACCGACTCGCGGTTCCAGCGTGTCCGCGTGGATGTTCACCGCGGACAGAGTTTGGCCGATCTAATCGATGCGAGCGTCGGTTCCTATCTGGAAGAGGAAGGCATGAAGACCTTCGCCGGCGTTCGATCGGGCTACGCCGTTCGCTGCAAACCAACGGGCCAGCCGCAAGAATGGTTGGAAGACGAATATCCGTCTGTAGCTATCCAGTCGACCAGTGAGGGATTCTACGTGTTTCTTTCCCTGTGGGACCCGGAGTGCTCCACGTATGGCTGCCGGGAGACCGTCCAGTCGTTTGGCCCCGTAACGCGCGAAAGACTTGTCGAGACGATTGCCGACGCGGGCTGCATTCTTTCTGAAGGGATGGAATTTCGGCTCGAATCTCCACCGAAGATGTTTCCGCCGATGACTTATGACCATTTTCTGATCCGTTTCGACGAAAGGGGAATGGTCTCGGAAGTCATCGATGGGTAAAAGGTGCAATCCGGTAGCGGAAGACCAGCATTATCCTGACTGACATCTCGCTATATTGCGGATCCACGTGCGTCGAATGGGGCCAAGGGTGGCGCGAGTGATGAACACCGGCCGGCGCACCATATGAGACCTCCGAAGCGATGGGATATCTTTGGACTGGATTTCGAGCCGCTGTGTATGCGACGGGCTTCTTCTTCCTCTGGTACTACATCGCAATCAGCGTCGAACCGCTCGACGAGAAGTTCGGGGTCCACCTTCCGTCGTGGACTTACTTGCTGGGGCTCTGGTTCGTGGGTCTGGGTGCAATTCTGGCTTTGATCTGCGTCTCGACTTTCGTGCACCGAGGCAAGGGAACGCCCGCTCCATTCGACCCGCCCAGAAAGTTCGTTGCGACAGGACCGTATCGATACGTGCGTAACCCGATGTATGTCGGCGGGCTGATGGTATTCCTCGGTTTCGGACTGATGCAGCACTCGCCGGCCATCGTGATATTGGCGGTTGTGGTCGCGTTCGGGTTCCACGTATTCGTTGCTACCGTCGAAGAACCCGTACTCGAGAGACGGTTTGGTGAAGGGTATCTGGCCTACAAGAGGAACGTAGGGAGGTGGCTGCCGCGACGTAAATAGGTTCGTTCAGGCATCTGCGCAAAGGCTCGTGTCCAGGGCCCCCGTTTTTCCCTGTATCGAACGACTCGCTTCCAACGTATGCGCCATCGTTGCTCCACCCACTTAACCGTTCCTCCATGTCGAGCGTCACACCGGAAGAGTTCGAAGCCCAGTTTCTTGGATTTCGTCAACAGCTCCTCACTTTTCTGTTTCGGCTGACGGCCAGCCGCCCCGATGCCGAGGATCTGCTTCAAGACACTTTTCTCAAATCGCGGGAGCGACTCGATTCTTTTGAGGGACGGTCGACTCTGAAGACATGGACGTTCGCGATAGCAGGCAATCTTGCGCGCGATCATTTTCGTGTCCGACGCCGGTGGAGAGAGGATGCTCAAGATCTTTGTCGAACGAAGACTAAGGCCGACGAGGACCGCGTGGCTACGATGCGCTCTCACGTTCAGAATTCGCCGGCCGACTCGTACGAATTCAAGGAGCATATCGACTTCTGTTTCACCTGTATCGGAAAGACACTCGAAATCGAGCAGCAACTGGCAATTCTCCTAAAAGACGTCTATGGTTTTCGGATAGGTGAAATAGTTGTCATTTTAGGAGTTACCGAAGGTAAGGTGAAGCACATTCTTGCAGATGGAAGGCGCACGATGGCGCGAATCTTTGACGATCGATGCGTCCTCGTGAGTAAGAAGGGGGTTTGCCACCAATGCTCCGAAATCAGTGGGTTTGTGAATCCGGCGCACGATGCCCAGGTCGAAGCGACGGAATTGGCGATGGCAAAAGCGGCCGCGGAAGGGGCGACTCAGAATCACCTCTATGCGTTACGGGCGGAGCTCGTACGAGGCTTGGATCCCTTCACCGTTCCCGGCTCGGGACTGCACACCTACATGCTCGAATTGATAGACGAATTCCCCAAGTGAGTGCCCGTCATTCCAGGTATGGGGCGGCCCGCTTGATGAGGTCCGCTTCGAGCTCAATGATGGCTTTGCGCTCGTTTTCTCCAAGCGGGACGACGATCATTCCACTTGGCAGTCCGGAAGCCTGCATGAACGGTGTGGGTCCGAACCGTTCTTCGGAGGCCCCAATGTCTGCGTTCGTTTTGTAGGGTCCATAGAACATGATGTGCGGGATGTAGGAGGATGTGCCTCGCGCGGTCGTTGCCTTGAATACGGGTGACATCATGTAGGATATACCGGGGCCCGGAACACGATACTTCCCACTTTTCCAACCACCGTCAATACGGCGGGCGACTTCTGCAAAGCTCAGGCCCTGTTCCAGAAGGCGGACTTCGTCGAGCGACGCGACGAGCAATGTTTCGGAGCCCTCCTTGTCATAGCAGATGGGGATCATGGAGTCGAAATAGGGCCCGGGAACGGCCCCGTTCCGTCTGACAAGGCAGGAGAAGCCATTGGTGCCGTTCGTGACCTTTTTGTAGCCGCCCCGCTCCAGCACATATGCCGTAGCGTCATTTCTCAGATGCGGCGGGAGGGCGCTTAGTGCGAGCTCGGTTTCGAGATCACGCGGAAGGAGGTCCGGAAGCTGCTCCTGAGCGTTCGAGGGAGCGACGCAGCAGACGACGGCGGCGAACAGGGCCGGCCAGAACGGGCTAAGGTGGTGCATGGTGGAATCGGTTGGTTATGAACGTTTGTCCGCCCTCCTTTTTCGGGCATGGTCGATACTTAGACGAATAGCCGTGAAGAAACGGACGGAATGCATCGGGATTGTGAATTCGCGTGTCGCGGTCATCCGTGTGGAACTTTCGCAATCATCCACACTTAACGCGGGAGTTCACGACCCTTCCGGCGGCGAGGCCGTTCCTGCATGGTTCATTGGCTCCGAAAGATGTGCGCCGCGACGATGTCGTTCTGCGCCCTGACTCTGGTCCTTGCCGGCGCAACTGCGGCGCAGGCGCCGTTCCAACCTGCGCTTCCCGTCAGCGTGCCCGACACACTATGGGAGCCGCTGCGCGAGCACCACGACGTCAGACTTCAGTCTGCACTCGAATCCAGGCTGAGGAGCCACAAGAAATGGGCCTCGCTCATAGAACAGGAGCGGATGGCAGTGAGCGTCGTCGATCTAACCGATCCCGGAAATGCGCGGTTCGCGGGCGTCAACGGGGACGTGATGATGTACGCGGCCAGCCTTCCCAAAATCGCCATCCTCTTGACCGCCATGCAGCAAATAGAGGATGGGAAGTTGAGAAAGACGGAACGCGGTTATGCGCGATCTCAACGACATGATTCGCGTTTCCAACAATCAGGCTGCAACACGCATGATCGACCGTGTCGGCGGTCTGGCGGCGATTGACGAAGTGCTGCAGGATCCGCGATACCGGTTCTTTGATCCTGCAAATGGCGGGGGACTCTGGGTAGGTAAACGATATGCAAAGACGGGTGCACGATACCCGGATCCGATACTGGGCCTTTCGCACGCCGCCACGGCTACGCAGGTCAGTCGCTTCTATTATCTGGTGGCCGAGGGACGATTGATAAACCGTGAACGAAGCCGGGAGATGCTTGAGATCCTCTCAGATCCAGGCATCGACCACAAGTTCGTGAACACACTGCGACGCGTTGCGCCGAGGGCAAAACTCTTTCGGAAGTCGGGAAGCTGGAAAAACTGGCACTCCGATTCTGTGCTCGTGTGGGGACCTGACTGGCGTCGCTATATCGTCGTGTGCCTTGTGGAAGATCCCAACGGCGAGCGGATCATCCGCGATCTGATACCTGAAATCGAAACGGTTCTCAGGCCCAGGGCGCGCCACGTCGGAGACTCTGCGGAGTAGCAGGGGACGGCCCTACCGGCTATCGCATCAATTTCTCGATGCTGGAGGCCAGCGTCAGGTGTTCGTAGGCGGAGTTCACGCCGAGCACGTTGGACATCAACGCGACCATGTACACGCGCCCGTCCTGCGTCTCGACGGTAACGACCGAATTCATGTAGTTGAAGGCGTTGCCGCGATACTGGCCACAATCCTCGCCCGGTTCCTTTTTGCACTTGTACAAACTGCCCGATTTGAAGTAGAGTGCCGCGCTGGACAGCTCGGGTGCTGCCGCGTATCGGATTCTGCGGGCCGTCTGGTACATCAGTCGCTTGATCTCCAGGCTCGACCAGGCGTCGACAATGCGGCCCTCTTCTATTCGCAACAAGTAGGTCAAGAGACCCTTTGGTGTTCCCCAACTCTTCCCAGGCGCTGGAATCGCGTTCTGGCCATAGTTCGTGAAGAGCGTGCCCAACCGCCAGTCCTCTTCAGAAATGCCGATTGCCCGCAGCGGGTCGTTCACGACCGAAATCGCGATGTCGCCCAGAACCGATTTCGAGGTGTTCTTGAAGTAGGCTGCCTCGTCGTCCGGAGACGGAGGGTAGGCTGAGCCGAACGCACGCATGAGGATGGCTTCCTTCCAGAGCACCGAAGCCGCCGCGTTCGAACTTGCCGATACGGCGTGGTCAAGCCATTCGTATAGCGAGAACACATCGGACTCGCGAACTGACCGGGATGCGTACGCACCGGTCTCGGGATCGTACACCGGAACCGTATGATGGTTGGATCGGACCCACGGTCCGGCCACGACCATGTGGGTTTTGAGGAGTTCGCGACGTCGCTCGACGTCCTTAGGGAAGATTCTCTTCAACTCCGAAAAAATGCCTGCAACAATCGCCAGCTTGCCCACGCTCCCCGGCTGGTACTGTACCGTTGGGCGGTAGAAGGCCGTTCTCAGAGGCCTGCCGGGTGAGATGTCCATGAGTGCCACGGAGTAGTTGGGATCCTTTCCGGCGAATAGTTTCCTCAAATCGGATCCGAGTGCAGCGTCCTCTTCCGGCAATTCGACGGGTTGTTCTTCGCGTCCGGCAAGCGTCAATTTGATGTCACGGATGGACTTGAGTGCGCCGGGAGGGGGCTTTGTCCCGGGCAGCTTCCCAGCGACGATCCCCTGTGTCCGGAGGAGTCGCCTGATTCCCGTGTATTCGAATCCGTCGATTGGGTAAGGCTTGGGTGAAGCCCCGGCTACGGTCAGCAGGGCAACAAGAGTGCAAAGCAGTTTCCTCATTTTGACTTGTTTTACCGCTCAGCGTGTTAGTTGGAGCTTGTCGTTCAGGCTGACGGACTGAGGCCCGGCGTCACGAATGTCCATATGCGACAAGTAAGTAGATTGTGCCGCAGACCGGTTTTCTACGAAGGGCCTGGTCTGGAAAAGCCAGAGATGGCTATCGAGGAAACCGAGTTCAACATCGAAAGGTCCATTCGTTTCGATGCCAGGCGTGCCGGGCAGCGACTGTCGAATTCGCGTTCCGATCGCAACGAGCGCGTGGAGATCTTCGGGTGAAAGGACACGCTCATTGAATGAAACCGGCACGCGCTGTGTGCCGCCGCTTGGCGGAAGCGTCAGTGCCTCGGGCTCGCGAGCCGGGGCCAGCAATTCCTGATTACCAGCCGGCGCGAGGTCATACATCTCGGCGTCCTGGCCGTCCACAGCACCACTCACGCCCCGGTTGAATGCGACCGTGAAATGATCCGAGACGCCTGAGGCGACGCCCGTGGTGATCATCACGCCCGACTTGTCTGCGTTTACACTTCTGAGGATCAGGAGGGATGGATAGACGTCCTCCGGGTTGAGCAGATATTTCTGCCTCCATCGATAGCCGCGTTCACGATAGGGAGAGGCCCATACGCGCCTGATTGCCTGCAGCACGTCCGCCTCCGAGACGACGTTCGGAATCGTGAGGTTGAGTCCCGCGCCGGTGAAATCCTTGAGGTCCTCCATATTCGTGTCGCTTCGGACGAAGACCGGGGCTTTGCCGAGCGGCTCTCCCAGTACCTCGACGAAACGCCGTCTAAGTGCCTCGACGAACGCTTTTGTGAGGGGCATTCGTTCTATTTCGGTGCGAAGCTCAGCCAACTGAGCGAGGACTTGCTGCTCGACCTCCGCCTCCTGTTTTCCAGAGGCTCGCGCTTTTTCAGCATCGGCGAAGATCGCGGCAAGCCACTCCCAGTAAGTCCGTGCCTGTCCGGGGATGTGCTGATCCATGTGCTGCTTGAACACACCGAACGGAATGATGAAGCCGGGTGCGACGCTTTCGGGGAAAAGGGTCGTCAATTGCCCGAGATTCGCCGCCTTTGGACCGCAAATTCGTCCGGAATCACTGGCCCGGAGATTCCGCAGTCCTTCCAGATCGGTGGCAGTCAGATCCACTCTGGAAGTGGGAACGCGGATTCGTTCCTCCGATCGTTTGCGCTGTTCGATCAATCGGCGCTCTTCGGGACCCATGTCTTCTACGGGCTTCATGAGGACGACTCCGCCTGGCGAGACAGCGTAGAAGACCTTCCGCCCGGAGAAGGGACGCAAGTCCTGCAGTATCTCCGGTGAAACGACGGCATTGGGGATGCCGAGATTCCTCGCGAGGAGCTGGACGTGGGAGACGAGGTTGCCTTCGGACACGGTGGCAATGCCTGCGACTGGCTTGAGATCCGCAGGGGCTCTCGCAAGGAGATAGATCGCATCCGGCCTGAAGTCCACCTCGTCTGAGGCGCCCGTCTGTACCACCAATTCGCCCACTGCCAGACCCGGATTCAGGCCGCGAATTCCACCTTGCCTCGAAAGACCCATCAAATGATTCACTCTCCCCGAGCGCCGCGACTGCTCGCCGGCAAGTTGTCCTGCCGCTTCGCCCATGGCCAGCAGAACCGTGGAGCGCATTCGATCGTCGAGAAAGCCGTTCGCGAGCGGCTCGAACGACTGGTAGCGAGCGACCTCCTGCTCGAACGTGGCGGAAACCATGCCGATGCCCCACCCGACGACACGTTGTGCAGTTTCAGAGATCGTCCTGAATGCATCGAACGAGAAAGCGTCGGTCGTGGGCGCAAAATTGATCTCGCCGACTTCCCACCATTCGATCAGTCCCGCGCCGACGGCAAGATTGGTCAATGCACGGAACTTCGACAGAGCTTGTCCGATGGTTGCCGGCTGCCAGGAGCCGGCGCTGCGAAAAGCAAGCGACTCGATTTCGAGAGATGCGTCCATGAGACGGAGTCGGTCTCGCCCCGATTCCAGGGCTTCGATGTCCCGGCGGGCAGCCGTCGCAGCATTCGCCAGAGCCGGTAGGAGTTCCCCGGGCGGCATCGAGTTCGCGACGGATGCGATTTGGCGCTTCGTTTCGGTCTCTGCGCGGACGTTCTGGAGGAGATCACGAATCCGCTGCAGGCCGTTCTTCGCGTAGTACGCCCGCATGTCGCGGCGGAGATTATCGAGTTTGTCGAGCAACTCCGGAGGCATCCGACCCGCGTTGTCTCTGCGGAAGCCCGCAACGCGCAATGTGTCGGATGCTTCAGGCTGACCATGGATCTTGACGCGGACGTCAAGGAATGCGGGATAGGCGTCGGATATCTCCTTCGAGGCGGCCCGGATGCGTTGAACCAGATTGTTTGACTCTCCGTGAGGTATATCGCGAACGGATTCCCGCATCAGAAAGAAGCGTCTGCGAATGAGATCCGTACGCTTCAACATCCATTCGAGGTATCCCTGCCCCCAGGCTTCCTCGTCCTCTGCCTGAAATGCACCGCGATAGAACCGGGCTCGCCGAAAGATCCAGCCGTCATCCGAGCGCACGAGATACCGCTCGATCTGGTACTGTTTCAACCGCGCGAAGCCGTGCGATTCGTCAAGGACGTCAGTGTACTCCGATCCTGCCAGGACCTGGCCGAGGAAGAGATGATTCGTGCGGCCGAGGCGTTCCACTTCGGCCTTGGGGAGTCCATGCTGGATTCCACCGGTCGTCGGACATCTGGAAGTCGCTGGAAGGACCGATCCGTCAGGGCAAAACCAGCGGATGCCCTGGAACGGACCGCGCGGATCGGACTTGAGTTCGCCAACCAGCGTTCGGATCTTCTCGCTGGACATCTCGCCGGCCGGTTGTGCCTGGGCGGAAACGAAAAGCAGGCACGCCATTAGAAGGCCTGCGCGCGCAGACTGCGAGAGAATCCACCATGTTCGTGTACGGATCACAACTTCAATCAGCGTCTTGACGCGTAGCTGTCCGGATATTCGCGCCGTGGGATTCGGTTATCGTAGGTACCTTATGGCTTTGACCCTGAACTGTATTGTCTGGTTCTGCTAATGGCCGCGCTTTTTGAAGTTAGTGAACGGCTGAGCGACGAGCAGCGGGCATCGGGGCTGCGCAACGTTATCCGGGACGGCATGGCGAGCCAGGCGATGGCAAGTCTGACCGGCAGCGCCATCCTCGTCGCCTTTGCGATCCAACTCAACGCCTCGAATAAGGTCATTGGACTGCTTGCGGCAATACCTCATCTCTCGCAATTGATTCAGCTTCCCGCGATCGGTCTTGTACGACGTATCGGGAATCGGCGGCTGATCAGCGTCGTGGCATCCGTGATCGGACGTTTCGCGTGGGTTCTTGTGGCAGCAGCCCCTTTCTTCCTGCCCGAACATGGCGTGCTGATGGCGCTCGTGTTCGGGCTGTTTGCGGCATCCGTACTCGCTGCCATCGCAAACTGCGGCTGGAATTCGTGGATGCACGAACTCGTGCCAAGCGATCAGTTGGGTAGTTTCTTCGGCCGCCGGTTCAGCCTGGCCACGACGGCCGGCGCCGTCGTAAGCCTGGCGGCGGGACTTTTCATCGACAAGATCGCGCCCAGTCTGTTCTCTGACGTCCTGTACGGATATTCCCTGGTCTTCATCCTCGGGTTTCTGTTCGGGATCGTCGGCGTGTACTTTGTGAGCAGGATACCCGAACCGCGATATCGACCTGCGACGGGGCCCATAGCAAGTGAGATCCGGAAGCCGTTCAAGGACCGCAATTTTCGAAATCTCGTCATCTTCCTGACAGCCTGGAATGTCGCCGTGTACCTGGCGACTCCGTTCTTCTCGGTCTACATGCTCAAGCGCCTCGACATGGATCTGACGTGGGTGATCGGGCTCATTGTTTTCGGGCGGTTCGTGAACATCATGTTTCTGCGGATCTGGGGCAGTTTCTCGGATAGGATCAGCCACAAATCAGTGCTTGCCGTAAGCGCCCCGCTGGCGCTCATATGTATTCTGGGATGGACCTTCACCACGATGCCCGAGAAGCACTTCCTGACCTTCCCGCTGCTGATTACACTGCACGTTCTCATGGGAATTGCGATGGCCGGCATCACGCTGGCGACCGGCAACATCGGTCTGAAACTTGCTCCCAAAGGGGAGGGCATCAGTTATCTCGCATCGATAAATGTATTCAATGCCTTAGCGGCCGGTCTGGCCCCGCTGTTCTCTGGAGGGCTTGTCGACTTCTTCGTCACCCGTCGACTGAGCTGGACGATCCAGTATGCCAGTCCAACCGGACAAACCACGATCGACCTGCTCAACTTCCAGCAGTGGGATTTCTTGTTCTTCCTCTCCTTTGTGATCGGCTTGTATGCGGTTCACCGGCTTTCGATGGTTGTCGAGCAGGGCGAGGTGGAGGAGAAGGTCGTGGTTTCAGAGCTGGTCGCCGCGTTCGGGCGAGAACTGCGCGAATTTTCGACCGTGGCGACGATTCGAAACGTCGCGAATCTCGTGCCGCTGCGCAGCGATCGAAGGCCGTCAGATGAGATAACGCCGGATTTCTGAGCCGACCTTGAGGACGGCTCGCTTACGACTTCGGTCCGGATGCCTTGTCGGAAACGACCGAGAGGATCCAGATTGCCGCCCAGCATCCGACAATCCACCACCAGCGATCGTAGGCGGCCAACAGGACGTTAGCTCCGTAGAGCGTGTGGTAAACAGCCTTGGGAACGCCTGATTCGGTGGGCTTTATTTTAGAGTGGGAGTGCCGGTTGGTAAATGCGACCACCTTGAGGAGGAGCATGAAGGGCGTGTACACCGCAATTACCCACCATGCCCACTCCATATGTACGAGCGTGGCGAGAACCATAACGCCCGTGACGGCGATGTCGAGCCACGCGTTCTTGATCCAGTCCATCTGATTTCTCTCGCCTCCTGCGTATTCACGCCAGCTTGCGTGGTCCGAGGAAATACCACGCAATCGGACCCGCGTAAGGGAATAGGAAGACGATCAAGTACCAGAGGACTTTCGTCCCCGTGTTCTCCCTGCTCTTGGCGACATTCACCACAATATAGATGACGATCAGCAGGTGGATCAGAAGGAGTATCTTCATTCGTGGGTCTTGGTTACGTCTATCGGAATGCAGGGTCAGTCCATCGAGGGCATGTCATCGATCTAATGCAGGGGCACTTTCTTGATGAATCGCCTGGTGGCGACCCGTGATCCGAGCCATCCGATGAACATTCCTATCGCCAGGAGCAGCAATACGGATATGATGGGAGTTCCGCCCGGCCAGCGGCGTATGTCGAGCATGGAGATATAGTCGAGGAGGAACGAGTTCAGCATGATTACGATAACCGATGCGACGGCGCCTCCGATAAGGCCCTGGATCATCCCTTCGACGAGAAACGGTCGCTGGATGAAGGCGTCGGTGGCGCCGACCAGCTTCATCGTTCGAATGAGAAGCCTCCGGGCGTAGATGCTCAGTCGAATCGTATTCGACACGAGGAAGAGTGAGGCCAGGATGACCACAACGGCGATTGTCACGGCGATCAGCGTGAAAGCGCGAAGATTCTGCTGGACACGCGCCAGAAGCGGTTTGTTGAAAATGACTTCTTCAACACCGGGCTGCTCGTACGCGAAATCGACGAGGCTCGAAAGCTGGTCCACAGTGGCGAACTTCGGTTTCACGTGCACCTTGATCGACGCCGGCAGGAAGGACTCGTCGAGGAAGATGTTACCTTCGTCTCCAAACTCCTCCTTAAAAATCCTTTCCGCCTCCTGGCGGCTGATAAAGGCGACCGAGTCCACGGCGGGATGCTGGCTGAGCTGGGTCTCGATGATCGGCGCTCTTGCCTCGCCGGCGTCCGTCAGGAAAACCTCGATCTCTCCGACCTCGCGCTTGAGCCAATCGGTGACACCCTCGGCATGGTAACCGAGAAGCCCGAAGGCGCCAATCAGCGAGAGCGTAACTACAATCGCACTCGTTGAGGCAAACGTTGAGAACTTCGCCCGTTGGAAGCTCGCTATGCCTTCGCGAACCGTGTAAGCAATGTTCATTCCATGCTCCTGATGTAAAGCGAATCCGAGGGTGGTGTACTGCTCAATCGATCATCGGACCCGCAGGATACGAACCAAGGATCTTGACGTAGGCGGCAATCTCCTCCAGATGATCAAGCGCCTTCAAAACCGGTTCCTCTCCAATGCTTCCTCTAAAATCAAGATAAAATAGGTATTCGAAAGGACTTCCAACTAACGGCCGACTCTCAATTTTCAACAAATCGAGTTCTCGCAGGGCAAAAATGGCGAGACTTTTAAACAAGGCGCCCGGCACATTATTGCGCATTGCATAGACTATGGAGGTCCGGTGTTGGGTCCGTTCGTCCAGATCTCTTGCATCGGCCGGACCCCGCCTCAGGCGCAGGAAGCGTGTATAGTTTTCGTGGTTGCTCTCAATGCCCTTCGCCGCCACGTGGAGGCCATATTCCCGGGCGGCGGCCTCGCTTGCGATTGCAGCGCGGTCTCGAAGGCCGGCCGCAGCAATCTGTTTGGCCGCCCCCGCCGTGTCATAGGCCGGTACTATTTCAGCCTTGGGGAGCCTGTTAGTCAGGAACTCGCGACACTGCCCGAGCGCCTGGGGGTGTGATAGAACGACCCGGATGTCTTCTATATCTACACCCGGCAGCACGAGAAGGTGGTGCCTGACGCGCAGCTTCAGTTCCGCGACGATGTGAACATCGTGCTCGCGGAGCAAGTCATAGTTAGTGTGGACGCTCCCGAACAGGGAATTCTCTATTGGAACGACAGCCTCATCGATTTCACTATCGGAGAGCGTATTGAACAATGCCTCGAAGGTGGGGCAGGGGACCGCCTCGAAATCGTCTTCTGAGAAGAAATGATTGGCGGCCAGTTCACTGAATGCGCCGATCTCGCCCTGAAATCCTATCCGTAACACGAGTGTCTGAGGTACTCAATATGAAGGTTGTCGCTACATCTCACTGGGCGCCGAAATTCCCAGAATTCCCAGTCCGTTCCGCAGAACGATGCGTGTCGCACCCGCAAGTTGCATCCGGGCCGACGCAAGATCCGGCGCCTCGCCGATGATACGACAGTTATCGTAGAAAGCGGTGAACGCCGTAGCTACCTCGTTCAGGTAGTTGATGAGCCGATGAGGCTCACGCGCCAAAGCCGATCGACGAACGCGCTCAGGAAAATCGAGTAAGGCCTTAATCAGGCCGAGCTCCGCCGCGTGCGTAAGAACCGCCAGATCGACGTCGTCTCCGAAAGAAAATCCGACTTCCTCCGCTTTGCGGACGATCGAGCAAATGCGGGCATGCGCGTACTGGAGGTAGAACACAGGATTCTTCTCACGCGCCTCCTTGGCCAGATCGAGATCGAAGTCGAGGTGCGTCCCCGGGGATCTCATGAGGAAGAAGAACCGCGTCACGTCTGCCCCCACTTCGTCGATCAACTCGTCGAGCGTAACGTACGTCGCTTTCCGGGTGCTCATCTTCACCGGAGCCCCGTCCTTTACGAGTGTTACGAACTGATAAATGACGACGTCGACACCAGAAGTATCGTACCCCAGAGCCTGCAGACCGCTCAGTACGTCGGGGTATGTCGCGATGTGGTCGGCGCCGAAAACGTCGAGCACAAGATTGAATCCGCGGTCGATCTTGTCCGCATGGTAGGCGATATCAGGAAGGCGGTAGGTTGGTTCGCCGGTGGATTTGATCAGGACCGTATCGGTTTCTTTCCCGAAGGCCGTCGTTTTGAACCAGACGGCGCCATCCTGGTCGTATGCAAGATCCAGTTCGCGGAGACGTTTTACGACGGCCTCGATTCTGCCATCCTGATAGAGCGTTCGCTCGTTGAAGCGCTGGAGCGACTTCACGTCGATGGCAATCCGTGAAAGCGTCGTATAGATCTCCTTGAATATGCGATCCTGGGCAAATGCCTGGAAGAACTCCAGGTCGGCGCTCTCAAGAGCGTCGTGCGGCGTATCGCCGGCAAGATCGCCGGCAATCTCCCGAATGTAATCTCCGAGATAGCCGTCGTCCGGGAAGTCGGCCGGAACCGTGATCGTTTCATCCTCGCCGAGATCGAGGCTTTTGACTGGCCGGCCGGGATCGAGAAACGTCAGCGTGCGTGCTCTGACAGATTGCGCGAGGACACGCATCTGACGGCCCCCGTCATTGAAATAGTACTCCCGCTCGACACTGTAGCCAGTCCATGCAAGCAGGTTTGCGATCGTGTCCCCGAGGACGGCATTGCGTCCATGCCCAACCGTGAGCGGACCCGTCGGATTCGCACTCACAAACTCAACAATGGCGCGCTGACCTGCATTGTCATCCGACATGCCATATTCGACGTCGGCGCCGAGAATCGCCTGCAGCTGCGCATGAAGCCACGTATCGGCAAAACGGAAATTGATAAATCCGGGTCCCGCAATTTCGACAGAAGCCACGCGCTGTGAGTCCAACGGCATTTGCTCGAGTCCCTCAATGATGCGGGCGGCCACCTGTCTGGGTGGTAAGCGCAGGGGCTTTGCAAGCTGAAGGGCGACGTTCGAGGAAAGGTCACCGTGCTCGGCGTGAGCGGGAGTTTCCAACTCGACGGTGATCCCTTCGGGGATTTCCCCGAGGGTTTGAATTACCGACGTGAGTGCAGTTTCTAGATAGTGGCGCATCTGAGCGAGGTACGGTGGCAGCGAGGAAAATAGATAAGCGGATTGATCCGACTATGTGACCTTTCGCGTAAAAAGCCCCGCAGCATGCCCCGCACGGGGCGTGGAGGTCCATGAATCGGGATTGGTCGCTTCATTCATTTGACGTGATGGTTTGATATCGAAGGTACGCCCCTGAAAGGAGTGCCGACAGAATGTATCTTCCAGTGTCCCGCATCCTATGTAATTCTGGAGAGACTGGAGGTCCCTATGTCTATCGTCAGACGTCGCGGCATCGGGCACTACCTCAAATGCCCAATTGCGATCGTACTGCTGGCCTTTGGCATCGACTGCTTCTCGGGTTCGACTGCGGGCGCGCAGACGCTGGTGGACGCGTTTTCATCCCTTTCGTTTAGCGCCCCGGTCGACATCGAAGCGGCGCCCGATGGATCCAATCGTCTGTTCGTCGTTGAGCTTGGAGGACGAATCAAGGTATTCGACAATGATCCGTCCGCATCGTCTGCGAAGACGTTCCTGGATATCTCCTCGCAAGTTCTCACCGGAGGTGAGCGCGGCTTCCTGGGGCTGGCATTCCACCCCGACTTTGCGACGAACGGATACTTCTACGTCAACTATATCAACTCGTCTCAACAATCTATAATTGCACGGTTTACGGCAGATAGTGTAAATCCCGATACTGTTGCGGTGGGGTCGGAACAGACCGTGCTCGTTCAGGCCCAGCCCGCTTCCAATCACAACGGCGGCAAGCTGCAGTTCGGGCCGGACGGATACTTGTATGTGGGATTTGGAGACGGAGGCGGTCAGCACGATCCGTCGAACAATGGTCAGAACACGTCAACGTTGCTCGGAGCTATTCTGCGCCTCGACGTCGACGGCGGGGGACTGGCGCCCGACTGTGGTTCTTCGGGGGCAACCGCGTACACGATTCCTTCCGATAACCCCCTTCGCGATGGATCAGGTGGCGACTGCGACGAAATCTGGGCGTATGGATTCCGCAATCCCTGGCGCTTCAGTTTCGACCCGGAAGGAACACTCTGGGTAGGAGACGTGGGGCAGAGTTGTCGCGAGGAGATCGATCGCGTGCATCCGGGGCTCAACTACGGTTGGGATATCATGGAAGGCAATCTGTGCCATCCAGACTATGTCGACTGTACGTTGGAGCCGCCGGATGACTGCAGTACCGAAGGGCTGGAGCTTCCGATTCACGATTACGATCGCAACAGCGTCACGGGCGGACGGACTGTGGTGGGTGGCATGGTCTACCGTGGAGAAGCCTGTGCGCCTTATCTGACCGGGGCATATGTCTATGGGGACTACGGCACCGACAATGTCTGGGCGATGGACTTCGAAGGCGACTCACTGGTTGCGAACACGCTGCTGCTGGATGCCGGATTTGACGTCGTCTCCTTCGGTGAGGACGCGGAGGGCGAACTTTACCTCGTCGAAGCAGGAGGATCTATCTATCGCTTCGACTGCACAGGACTTGAATCCGCGGAGGTCGTCTACCCGATGGGTTGGCACCAGATCTCGATTCCTGTTCAGACCATTTCGAAAAAGACCACCGACGTGCTGTCGGGAGTGGCGTTGGGATCTCCTGTTTTTGGTTTCAGTGACGGGCGTTTCGCTGCTGTCGACCGAATCGCGCCAGGCCGCGGCTACCTGGCGTATTTCTCGCAGCCTGACACGGTGGCGTTTGTCGGGGAGACTGTCGATCCGCGAACGATCGAAGTTACAGAAGGATGGAACCTGATAGGTCCGTTCGAAGCGGCGGTTGCCGGTGGGGCGATCACTCCGTCGGGCGGTATGAACATTACATCCCCCTTTTTCGAGCTCTCAACGGGATATTCTTCCGTTTCCACTCTCGATCCGGGTAGAGGATACTGGGTTGCGGTAGATTCCGATGGAACTCTCAGTCTACCATAATCGACTCAAGGAGACGAACAGGCATTATGCTGTCGAAACATCAAATCGCCGTAATCGGCGCTGGAAATATCGGGCAGGCTCTCATGGGCGGCCTTCTCAGGGGTGGGGGCGTTGCTCCGGATCAGATTCGTGCGACACGCAGGAATCCCGATGGACTTCACGCCGTCGAGGAGCGTTTCCCCGGCGTCCACCTGGGGGTCGACAACGAGGCAGCCGTTCGAGATGCCTCGATCATCATTCTTGCTATCAAGCCCCAAATGGTGCGCAGTGTCCTGGTATCGTTGATTGGGAAGCTGCCTCGTGACGTGGTGTTCATCTCGACCCTTGCGGGGATAACGACCGATGTGATCGTCGACATTCTGAATAAGGACATAGCCGTCGTGCGGGCGATGCCCAATACTCCCGCTTTGGTGGATGAGGGCGCAACGGCGATTGCCGCAGGTCGGTTCGCCAATGAGGTTCACCTCGAACTCGCGCAAAAGATTTTCGAGGCGGTCGGTAAGGTTGAAGTCGTTCCCGAGTACCTCATGGATGCCGTCACTGGCCTTTCCGGGAGTGGTCCTGCGTATATCTACATGGTGATCGAAGCGCTGACCGACGGCGGCGTCAAGCAGGGCCTCCCACGGCCTACGGCCTTGAGGCTGGCGGCGCAGACGGTCCTCGGCTCAGCCAAGCTCGTTATAGAAACCGGCCGCCACCCGGCGATCCTTCGAGATGAGGTCACAACCCCCGGTGGCACGGCCATCGCCGCTGTGGCTGAGCTTGAGAGTCATGGTCTCCGAACCATGCTCATCAACGCGGTGGCGACCGCTACGAAGCGAAGTCAGGAGCTGAGTAACCCGAGCGACTAAGCGTTCCGGGCGCGGATTCGAAAGGAACTACGATCGTTAAATTCGGTTGTAGCCACGCCTTATGAGGAATTTTGCTGAACTCGAGAAAGGGTTGTCGGTGCCGTCCGCGCTCAAGGCACGAGCGTTCGGATCTACAGGTGCGGAAGGAGGTTGCGTGAGATGCTCGTAATTCCGGCAATCGATCTTCAAGGCGGGATCTGTGTATGCTCCCGCCCAGGCGGTCCACCCGCTCCGACCGGGTATTTCGATGACCCGGCCCAGATGGCCAAGCTCTGGCGCGTGCTGAACGCCAAGGTCCTGCATCTCATGGACCTCGATGCGCTGAGAAGAGACGAGGAAGGCGACATCGCGACGCGTGAAAAGATCGCTGCAGTCTGCGACGCTGTCGACATCCCCGTCCAGGTGCGCGGTGGAATTCGAACCCTGGACGACATCGACCGCCTTCTTTCACTTGGCGTCTACCGCGTCGTGCTCGGGTCGGCTGCCAGTCTGGACCGACGCCTCGTCTCGGATGCGCTGGATGCATTCTCGGCGAGTCGCATCGTCGTGGCGGTCGATGTGCGGCACAATGCGGTCGTCTACGAGGACGCCCCCGACGCTCCGGAGTTGGATCCCATTGAGTTTGCTCTCGAGCTTCAAGACTTGGGATGCCGTCGCATTGCAGTGACGGATATGGATCGGGCCGGATCACGAGAAGGCGCGAACGTGGCGCTCGTGAAGGCGATTGCCGAACGCCTGACTACGACGAATATCACTGTGGCCGGAGGCGTATCAGGATATCCCGATCTCGTTCAGTTGATGGAGCTTCGCCCGATGGGCGTCGACTCCGTCGTCATCGAACGCGCCCTGTACGAAAATGCCTTTCCCTGCCAGCAATTCTGGTGCTGGCACGATCCCGAAGGCGTAAATCTCGACACCTTCTCGACCGCCCGGCTGAAGGTTAGTCACTAGATAGTCACTGGACACTAGACACTGGACCTGGTCATTGGTCACTTTTCACTAGTCACTAGTGGTTATGTGACAAATGAACGTGGCCCCCGGTTTGTTAGCAGGTCGGGTCGAGCGAGTTCGACATTCGGCACAATCCGTCATTCCCGGGCATTAATGCCCGGTCTTGAAGCGACGCCCCGTAAACGGGGCTAGCCAGATGTTCTCTCCAGAGAAGGCCGGTTCACCGGCCGCTGCTCTGAGGCCGGTCGTTTACGGCCGGCTGACGTGCACAATGCGCGAAACCACTCAAGATGGGCAGTTCTCGAGGAGAGACCTCGTACCGATCTGCCTAAAGAGGGGCACGTTCATCCGACACACAACCACGAGTCACTAGTCATGAGTCATTGGTCGAGGTGGCGTTCGACCTCGGATCCTCCGAAGACTTCGAGCAGGCATTGCCGGGCCGTCTCGTAGATGTCAGGGGATTCGGAGGCTCTCGGTCCGGCGACGTTCAGTATCTCCGGCTTCGTTCGATCCAGCCAGAATCGAATACTTTCGATGACGCGCGGATGATCGAGACTTGCGACGAGGCAGGGTTTGCCGCCGGATCGTGCGAGCTCCTCGGTGAACTGGGTTCCGGGCGATTCCGACCCGTCGTGTAGAATCAACGTCGCGGTAGCCGCCTTGACGTTTAAGGCTGTTCGCTCCGAACGATCCTCCGAGTCGGCCGGCGTGAGTGGATACTTTGCCGGAATTACCCCATCTTCGGCCCAGCGGTCCTGCGGGCACCAGCCTCCGATCTCGATCCCGAGTTCGAGCGCTGCGTCGAGGGCCGCGCGATCGACACCCGTCTGGCCGCCAGAAACTACTTTTGACACAACAGCCATTGCAGCGAAAGTTAATAGAATATGCCGCTCGAGTATTTGAGCAGCGCTTCGGTGGATCTCAGGGTTTACGGATAGCTATTGCCCCGGGAAGAGTAAACTTAATTGGAGAACATACAGATTACAATGACGGATTTGTTCTCCCCATGGCGATCGAGCTTTACGTCGCCGTAGCGTTCACACCCGTTTCAGAACCTGTAATTCGCATCTGGAGTGAGCATTTCGCCGAAGAGATTGTCTTTTCGGTGGACGATTTGGAGCCGGGCAGTATGCACGGCTGGGGCGCGTATCCGGCCGGCATGTGTTGGGCCACCCGTCGTCGAGGGAGCTCGCTAGGGGGGATCAACGCAGCAATCGTTGCTGATATTCCGGTTGGAGCCGGTGTGTCGTCGTCGGCCGCGCTGGAAGTCTCATTCGGACTTGCCCTGTCGGCGGCAAACGACTTGAATCTCGACCCGGCGGCCATTGCTGAGATATCACATGTCGCCGACAACGAATTCGTTGGGATTCCCTCCGGAATCATGGACCAGTACGCAAGCGCGCTCTGCCGGCGGGGGCACGCGTTGCTGATCGATTGCCGAACGGCGGAGGCGGCATCGGTACCCATCCCTGACGATGTCGCCTTTGTCGTCATGGACACCGGGAAGCGCCGCGGGCTCGTCGATTCCGAATACGCCGACAGGGTGGCTGCATGCAGGAGGGTGGCCGCCGCCGCAAGGAATCTGGATGATCGCGTGAGGGCTCTTCGCGACGTCACGCAGGAGGCTCTCGACGAGCTGGCAGATTCAATCAGCGCGGTAGACTATCGACGTGCCAAACACGTTATTGCCGAGAACCGCAGGACACTCGAGGCGGTCGACAGGCTCCGTGCAGGAGATGCAGAGACCTTTGGGACATTGATGGTTTCGTCGCATGAGTCCCTCCGCGACCTGTACGAAGTTTCGTGCACGGAGCTCGACATCGCGGTCGATGTGGCTCTTGAGCACACCGGATGTTTGGGAGCCAGGATGATGGGCGGTGGATTCGGAGGATGCGCCTTGGCTCTCGTCAAATCCGAAGCCGTCGAGGATTTTGTCGAACTTTCTGCAACGTCGTATGCTGAACTGTCGAATTTGCCGGGTGATTTCTTTGCCGTTCGTCCGGCCGACGGGGTCAGACTCGTTGACAACTGAAAGCATTCCCAAATATGAATTGCCTGCGTCATCTCTACTCGCTGCCCGACGAAGTGCGGTATCTCAACAACGCTTACCAGAGTCCCATGTCCAAGAGGGTACAGGAGGCGGGAAGAGATGCAATTGCGCGGCTGGGAAATCCTTCGACCCTCTCATCCAGCGACTTCTTCGAACCAGCCGATGCACTCCGTCGCGCATTCGCATCACTGATCGGCTCGAGCGACTGGGAGTCGGTCGCGTTCATTCCGGCGGCTTCCTATGGAATGGCGACTGTTGCCACGAACGTTCCATTGAAGCCTCAACAGAATGTCGTCATTCTGGGTGAACAGTTCCCCAGCAACGTCTACGTGTGGCGCCGCGTTTGCAAGGAGCGGAACGCCGTGCTTCGGACCGTGGCGCCGCCCGAAAGTGGACGCGATCGCGGACTCCGCTGGAACGAATCACTGCTCGATGCCATCGATTCCGATACCGCGGTCGTGAGCATCCCGAACATTCATTGGTCGGATGGGACGCTTTTCGACCTCGACGCGATTGGGGCGCGATGCCGTGACGTCGGATCCATATTTATCGTCGACGGTACCCAGTCGGTAGGCGCGCTTCCTCTCAACGTGAACGAACTCGGAATCGACGCCCTCGTCTGCGCAGCGTACAAATCGTTAACGGGACCCTACGGTCTGGGACTCGCATACTATGGCCCTCGCTTCCACACGGCAAATCCGATCGAAGACAACTGGATTGTCCGCGCGGGAAGCGAGATGTTTGCCGGCCTCGTCAACTACGTGGACGAGTTTCAGCCGGGTGCCAAGCGCTTGGATATGGGCGGATACAGTAGTTTTACGTTGCTGCCCATGTTGGCCGCGGCGGTTGATCAGGTCTCGGAATGGACTCCGGAAGGAATTCAGTCCTATTGCCGAGGTCTTACCGATGCGCTGGCCGAGTCGGCCGAAGCGCTCGGATACGTTGTTGAGGATAGATCGCATAGGGTAGGACACATCGTTGGATTGAGGATGCCGGCGGGGATCGATACCGAGTTGATCCGGAACCGGCTTCAGGAACAGAACATATTTGTATCGATTCAGAGGACAGGCGCTTCGCGTCGCCCCGCATGTATACAGCCGTATGGCGGACATCGAGGCACTCGTCGACGTGCTGGAGGCTAGTCTCGCGTAACGAATCGAAGATCATTGTTTAGTAATTGACCATAGGATTAGGAATGCTTGAGAGCGGACTACTGGGATCAGGAATTATTGTGGGGCGTGAGGGCCTGGCAGCTGGCGCTTGCGCTGTTCCTTTTCATCATCAGTTTCTTCGCGAAGACCCTGGTTACCGGTTTCTTCAACGGATGGCTGAAGAAGCGGGCCGCGAACGACGGCCGTCCAATGGGATGATGATCTCGTCGAGCTGGCACCCTCACCCCTAACGCAGGCGATTCGCATCCTTCTCTGGTACGGAGCGGCGCTCACGCTGTCACTTCCGCAGGCCCCTGCAAACGTTCGACTGTGGGTGCTTCAAGGATCTGGAGATCGCGCTCTGGGTGTCGGTCATCTGGCTGCTTTTCAGACTGATCGACGTCTTCTCCCGGGTTATGGAGCGCATGGCAACGCGTACCGAAACAAAGCTGGATGATCAACTTGCCCCGATGGCGCGGAAGGCACTGAAAGTTTTCGTTGCGGTCATTCTCGTCGTGATGTTCGTTCAGAACCTCGGCATCGAGGTCGGAAGCCTCCTGGCCAGCGTCGGTATCGGCGGTCTGGCGCTCGCATTGGCCGCTAAAGACACCGTAGGCAACTTCTTCGGCTCGATTCTGATTTTCGCGGATCAACCGTTCCAGATAGGAGACATCATCGAAGTGGGCGGAAATGAGGGGGTCGTTGAAGAGGTGGGATTCCGGACGACGCTCATTCGCAAGTTCGACAAGTCGCTGCTGATTGTCCCGAATCAGACGTTTACCTCGTCGCCCGTCACCAACTCGACGCGACGTCCGCGACGCCGAATCAAGGTGACCGTAGGTCTGACCTACGACACGACATCGGATCAGATGCGTGAGTTCACGGCCGCGGTGAACAAGATGCTCGCAGACCACGATGGACTGGATCATGAATTCCACACCGCCGTCTTCAATGAGTTTGGAGACTCCAGCCTGAACGTGCTCGTCGTGGCCTTTTCAAAGAACAATGACTGGGTGGAAATGGCGTCGGCGCAGGAGAAGCTGATGCTGCGCATCATGGATATCGTCGCCGATCAGGGACTGGAAATCGCCTTCCCGACGCGGACGGTGCATGTGGTAGGCGAGGCGTAGCCGAGGGCGAGGTGCCACGTGCGAGGTGCCACGTGCGAGGTGCGAGTGCCACGTGCGAGAGTGCGAAGTGCCACGTCAGCGTGCGAAGTGCGAGGTGCCACGTGCCACGTGCAAAGTGCCAACAACCAAACGGCCGAGCCACTTGCAGACGAGAAGACGAGAAGACGAGAAGACTATCTAATCAGCAACTTCAATTCCCCTACACGCCGAACCATCTCTTCGCGATCCATGTTGCGATACTGGTCGGGAAGCATGCTCTTCGACGTGCATTCGAGGACCGCGGCGAGGTTCTGCATCTCGACTTGCAGCGGGTAGGTCGGAGGAATGAAGTCTTCGACGACTTCCGCCAGAATCTCCGCAGTCACTGCAGCATCGGCCTTGCGTCTCCCTTTCGCGTTGGATACTGCTCGGAATTTGGCGCGGGTTAGAATGGACTCCATGTCGGCGCCGCTAAACGTGCGATCCAATAAGGCCTCGGGCGCATCCTCGACCTTGAAATTCACCTTCGTCTTCTTGAGCATGACCTGCAGTAGCTCCTCACGCTCCTTGCGGGTCGAGGGGTAGAAGAGACCGATGTGTTCTTCGGCGCGACCCTGACGCTTCAGGTCGATCGGCATCAGGTCCGGTCGAGCCGTGACGAGGAACCAGATGATCCGACCTCGATTCGCCGTATTGCTCATGAATGAGGCAATCTGGCCGAATACACGCTTCGAGACTCCTGAGTCGCCCTCTGCATCTCGGTTGCCGAGTGCGGCATCCGCTTCGTCGATCATGACGGCAACAGGCGACATTGCGTCCAGCAGGTGCAGAATCTTTTCGAGATTGCCCTCGGTGACGCCCTGCCACTGCGATCGGAAGTTCTTCAACTTGACCATCGGCACGCCGATCTCACCCGAGAAACAGGTAATCATGAAAGTCTTTCCGGTGCCTACGGGGCCCGATATCAGATATCCCATCGGCATTACGTCCCTTCGGCCCTTCTTCAGGGCCATTGCGGCCTGGCGCAGGTGCGCCTTCGCCTCATGGTGACCTGCAACGAAGTTGAGATTGAAGGGCGATTCGACAAACTCAAGCATTCCGTACGCCTCAGCCTCGATGATCTCCTTCTTCCGGTCGGAAAGTCCCTCGAAGGTCAGCCGAACGTTGTTCTCAACGACGTCGGCGAGGAGGGTGCGTAGCTGGATAAAGTTGACGCCGGCCGTGTTCTTGGCGAGGATCGTCTGGCTGACGTCGGAGTTCTGCGAGAAGTTCTTGCCCTTAACGAAGTAGCGTATGTAGCTGAGGCGGGCCTCCTCGGAAGGGATCGGACAGAGGACCTCAGCCGTCGAGGGACTCTGAACGAGCTGCTGATTGAGGTCGTTCAGATTCTCGGCCAGCAGAACGACTGTAAAGTCGCTTCGGATGAAGAGGGGGTCGTGCCCCCACTTCTGGAGGAATACGAGTGCGTTGCGATCCTCTGACGAGTACATCGAAGCTTCCGCCATCGGTACCACTGTCTCCGCATAGTCGATGATGCACGCAATTCTCTTACCGTCGGCTAGCCGGAGGCGAAAGAAATTCTCCAGGATCGAGAATACGCGAACCGGATCCTTCGGAAGCTTCCGAGCGAAATCGGTGCCGAAGATCGTATCGTAACCCGACAGCGCACGATTGAAGTCGCGCTGCGACTCAGCATCTGCGAAATAGATACCCGCGGAACGATCGTAGAACAGCACCACGTCACGACTGGCGAACAGATCTTGCGCCAGAAAGTCACGCATCGACACGTACGATTCTTTCCCCTCTTCATCGGTGGTCGGGACGAGATCCCGCACGTTTCCATGCAGAATGAAAAGGTTGAGCGTCTTCGTGAAGTACTTGCGTGCGAGCACCTTTGCCCAGTCAGGGTAGTGCGCGATGTACTTCTCGAGACTGTTCGTCGGGGGTTTAGCCTTAGCCGAAGTCTTTGTCGCCATGGATGACAGTTGAAGGTCGTACTACGATCGTGCGACTACGCGCAATGGACCGACAAATCGCAGCCGCAGTCGAATAGAGGGAACTTACGATCCTGACTGCGGAAATCAGGCGATAGTTATCGATTCATCGAGGTAGACGTCCTGAATTGCATTCAGGATCTCGACGCCGTCGGCCATCGGTCTCTGGAACGCCTTCCTTCCGGATATGAGTCCCATGCCGCCTGCGCGCTTGTTTATGACGGCGGTTCGGACCGCTTGTTGCAAATCGTTGGACCCCGAGGCTCCACCCGAGTTTATAAGCCCGATGCGACCCATGTAGGAATTTATGACCTGGTAGCGAGTCAGGTCGATCGGGTGATCTGTAGCCAACTCCGAGTACATCCGCTGATCGTACTTGCCGTACGAACCGTTCTTATTCACGGCCAGATAGCCGCCATTCGAAGTCGGTTGTTTCTGCTTGACGATGTCCGCTTCGATGGTAGCGCCAAGGTGATTCGCTTGGCCGGTGAGATCGGCGCTTCCTTCGTGGTTCACCCCGTCAACCTTGAACGCCGAGTTTCTCACATAGCACCAGAGGATCGTATGCATGCCCAACTCGTGAGCTTGCGAGAATGCCTGGGCGACCTCCTGAATCTGCCGCGTGGACTCCGGCGACCCAAAATAGATCGTCGCTCCGACGGCGACACAACCCATGTCGAACGCGTCTTCGACCTGAGCAAAGAGTACCTGATCGAAGGAATTGGGATAGGAGAGCAGTTCGTTGTGGTTGAGCTTCAGGATGAAGGGAATCTTGTGGGCATAGCGCCGGGCGACGGACCCGAGCACGCCAAACGTACTTGCTACGCCGTTGCACCCTCCCTCGATGGCAAGCTCGACGATCTTCGACGGATCGAAATAGACAGGGTTCGGCGCGAATGAAGCGCCCGCCGAATGCTCGATACCCTGATCGACTGGGAGAATCGATACGTACCCCGTTCCTCCGAGGCGGCCGTGATTTCTGAGCTGGGCCATGGAACGCAAAACACCCGGAGTTCGATCGGAGTCCATCCAGACACGATCGATAAAATCAGGTCCAGGCAGATGAAGATGCTCTTTGGAAACCGTGTTGCACGAATGGTCGAGCAGGTAAGACGCCTCGTCACCAAGGATGTCGGCGACGCTCGAAATGGTGAGTTCACTCATTTTCTATAGTCAGGTTCTACTCTATTTCAGTGGAACCTGAAAGTTACACGTCGCTCCTCGAACATTCTGTGCGAACCGCAAGAAAAGCGCTGCCTCAGGACAGGCTGATTTCCACTGGAATGGAGGTCGAATCGCGCAGATAATCGGGGATTCGCGATCCAATGAGCGATGCCATGAGAATGCCTTTCGATCCCAGTCCGCTGAAGATCCACAGCGTACCGGATCCGTCGACTGGCCCGACAATGGGCAGGCGCGTTCCCGGCACCGTCACACGAATGCCTGTCCATGTCCGCTTTACGTTCGCAACGCGGACGACGGGAAGCAGCGTTGCCGTCTTCCGAACGATTTCCTCGGTGTCGTTTTGTGACGGAGTGAGGTCGGAGAACGTATGCCGGTATGTGCTTCCGAGGATGAGTCGGTTGGCTCTTCTGACGACATAGCCTGCGCCCGCCAGGCAGGGGAAATCGCCCGAAACGTCGGCGGGCACGTTCGTTTCGATCAGTTGGCCCTTGATCGCATGGAACGGCAAGGCGCGGAGCTGCGGCCAAGCTCCGAAGGATGCACCGGCGCAGAGAAGGACCCGCTTGCCCTTGAACTCGCCCGACGGTCCGCGTACGACCAGCCCGTCGCCGTCTGGTTTGAGCTCGGTAACTGGACATTCGGCACGGAGCTCACAGCCGCGTTCTTCGGCGGCTCTCGCAACGCCTCGGACGAAGGGTTCCATCTCGAGACCGCCCCCACGGTAAACGAATAGTGCGCCGTTCTGAGCTGAAACGTCGGGCCAGCGGTCTTTCACGATATGCGGCTGGAGCCAGGCCGTATCGTCCGGAAACGCGCGCGACACATCGCGGAACAGCAACTTCTGAGGAAGAGCTGCCGCAGGGCGAAGCACGCCGGTTTGATTGAAATATTTTTCGAGCCCCGTCTCGGAGATCAGGTTATAAAAGGCCTCCAGTGCCTCCCGCCACTGCCAGACAGGATGCGCCTTTCGCGACATAAAGGGGTTCACTAATCCGGAAAGCGCCCCCGAGGCGCCGGACCCGAACTTGCCCTTGTCGAGAAGCAGCGTTGATCCATGTCCCGCGAGATGATACGCGGAAATCGTGCCTGCTAAACCGCCTCCGATTATGATGTGCTCGTACGAACCATCCATACAACTATTCGTACATTAAGGCATGCAACATACGACATGTTGCGAAACTGTTGGGGGTGTCCCGAATGCATCGGGTCTGAGAGTATACCCCAGGAACCTGATCCCGGCGATTCGGGCGGAGGGAAACAGTGCATATGGCACATCATTCAGGCGATTTCAGGCGCGCCGCAACGAACGCGCCGAGACGTCGACAACCCGGGAGCAATCACTATGAAAGGGTTTGATACGGCCATTGTAGGTGGCGGCGTAATCGGGCTCGCTATTGGATGGCGCCTCGCGAGCACCGGGAAGCGCGTGGCGATTATCGATCGCGGAGAAGCAGGCCGTGCCGCATCCTGGGCATCGGGTGGCATGCTGGGCAACGACGCGGAGATTGGATTCGAGGAGTTGGAGGTCTACTCGCTGGGCGCGGCGAGCACGAAGCTCTGGCCAGATTTCGTGCGGGACCTCGAGGAGGCTTCGGGCTTGGATGTCGGGTATCGTACCGAGGGAACACTGATGGTCGCCGACGATGCCGACGGCGCCGCCAACCTTCGCCGGATTTTCCGGTTTCAGCAGGAGCAAAATGTACCTGTCGAGTGGATTACGGTTTCTCGGGCCCTGGAGTTGGAGCCTCTCCTTACACCGCGTCTTACCGCCGCCGTGCTCTCTGAGTCCGACAGGCAGGTTGATCCTCGCCTGATGGTCACAGCGCTGAAAAAGGCTTTCCTTGCGGCCGGCGGCTTCCTAATGGAGCATCATCGGGTTGTTCGTGTCGAATCGGCCGGCAGCGTCATGCACTGCTTGATGGAAGCGGCGGATGCGGTAGAATCCGAGCGCGTCGTGTTGGCGGCAGGCGCCTGGTCATCGCTGGTCGACGTCTCGGAAGTGCAGCCGCCGCCCGTCAGACCAGTTAAGGGCCAGATGCTCGAACTGAGAATGTTGCCTCAGCTCGAGATCACCCACGTGATCCGTGGGCGCGCGACATACCTTGCGCCAAAACAGAACGGCCGCCTTCTTGTCGGATCGACGAGTGAAGAAATGGGATACGATGAAACGGTCACGGCCGGTGGAGTGTACGAACTGTTGGAAAAGGCCTGGCGATTGATCCCTGCCATTTACGATATGCCCTTGACTGATTCGTGGGCAGGGCTGCGTCCCGCCTCACCCGACCACGCACCGTTGATCGGCTTTGCCGAAGATCCGAGAATCATGTTCGCTACCGGGCATCATCGCCATGGCATACTGCTTGCACCTGTGACCGCCGTTGCCGTGGCGGATCTGCTGACGAAGGGCAATACGTCGATGCCGATCGCCGTTTGTAGTCCCGACCGATTCGGGATTGACGTCGGTGCCCCCCAGTGAGGAATGTCGCGATGAAGGTTTTTGTGAATGAAAAGGCGATTGAAATCAGTGAGCCGGCGTACCTGGTGCGCGTTCTGAAGAAAGTGGACGTCGAACCCGAACGGCGAGGGATTGCCGTTGCCGTCAATGAGCGGGTTATCCGCCGCGCCGATTGGAACGCCCACGCGGTATCAGCCGGCGATCGTATCGAAATTATCCAGGCAACCCAGGGAGGTTGATTCATGGAGACGCAATTGGAACAGATTCCGGAAGAGATCTTGTCGGACGACGTCCTTCAAATCGGATCCTACACAGTTAGATCGAGGTTGCTCGTCGGATCCAGTCGGTTCCCAAATCCACAAGTGCTTACAGAATCGCTTGTCGCTTCGGGAACGGAGATGGTCACCGTGGCGATCCGCCGGGTCAATCTTGGCGATCCGGCCGGAAATGCCTTTGTGGCGATGCTCCGCAAAGGGGACTATCATTTGCTACCCAATACCGCCGGATGCTACACCGCGCGGGAAGCGATCCTCGTGGCGGAGCTGGCGCGCGAGGCGCTCGAAACGGATCTCATAAAGCTGGAGGTGATTGGCGACAACGAGACCCTCTATCCGGACGTAGAGCAACTGTTGAATGCTGCGAGAACGCTCGTCGTGGACGGTTTTACAGTTCTCGCCTACGCGAACGATGATCCTGTCACTTGCCGCAAGCTCGCCGACATCGGCTGCGCGGCCGTAATGCCGCTGGCCGCGCCAATCGGCAGTGGAGCGGGCATCCTCAATAAGTACACGCTTCGACTCATTAGAGAACACGTGCCTGATTGCCCGCTTATTGTCGACGCGGGGATCGGTACGGCCTCTGACGCGGCCGTGGCGATGGAACTGGGTTACGACGGCGTGCTGGTCAACACGGCGATTGCCGAGGCGCAACACCCAGTCGAAATGGCCCACGCTATGCGGAAGGCCGTCGAGGCGGGAAGACACGCATGGAACGCCGGACGCGTCCCTACGCGGGACATGGCAAAGGCCTCCACGCCTTTTGAAGGGAAGGTGAGCGCCGGGTCATGACGGCGCGTTCGTTAGGAGGTGGATATGGAAGCAAACTTGCCGCGGATTCTCGTTATCGCGGACGGATTCACGACCCCAAATCGGTCTGATCTGATTCTTGACCTCGCAGAGGAGGGCGTCCTTCCCTGGGTGCAGATGAGAGACCATCAAGCCCTCGAAAGAGATTTTGTGCGTTGCTGCAAGGCGGCTCATCCAGGACATCGCCCGGGTCAGTCCTTCGACGCTTGTCTCACTGAATGGGCGTCCCGAGCTGGCGGCGGAGCTTGGGGTCGGGCTCCATCTTGGTTTTCGCAGTATATCTCCCGTGGATGCAAGAAGCCGGTATGGACCCGATATGCTCATCGGCTATTCCGCGCATGCCGACAGCCATATTGCCGTTATTGCTCAATGTGATTACATCACCTACAGTCCTGTGTTTCCCGTCCAAAAATCACCGTCCGGCCCGCCTCTCGGTCTCGAGCGGCTAAGCCATATGGTAAACCAGTCGACTGTGCCGGTCTTTGCTCTGGGCGCCATAACGGTGGAGCGCGTTGCTGATTGCCTCCAGGCGGGAGCGTACGGTGTGGCAATGTTCAGCGGCGTCATGGGATCTGAAGATCCGGTGTCTGCGGCAAGGCGATATATCGAATCGGCCGACCAGCATTCGCATGCCCGAGCCAAGCTTTGACGCGAATGACCACTCAAGCGAAACCTGTTTGCCTGACGATTGCCGGATCCGACTCCAGTGGAGGCGCCGGCATTCAGGCCGATATCAAGGCTATGCAGGCAAACGGCGTGTACGCGGCATCGATCGTCACCGCGGTAACCGCTCAAAGTACTGTAGCGGTGGAATCGGCATTCGACCTTCCAGTGGATCTAATAGCTGCTCAGATTGACGCCGTAGCGGGGGATATGCAGATCGCGGCGACGAAAACGGGCATGCTGTCCTCGGCCGAGATCATCGCGGTCGTGGCCGACGGGATACGCCGGCATAGTCTGAGACCGCTTGTGGTCGATCCCGTCATGATCTCGAAGAGCGGATTTGCGCTCCTGGCAGACAATGCCGTGGAGGTCCTCAAGGAGGAACTCTTTCCGCTTGCTGTGCTGTTGACTCCGAACGCACACGAAGCGGAGAGGCTGACCGGGATCAAGGTCGATTCGCTTGCGGCTGCTCGTGAAGCGGCGAGAGTGATTCATCGAATGGGTCCCGAAAATGTTCTGGTCAAGGGCGGACACATTTCGTCGGAGGCCGACGCCGTGGACGTACTTTTCGACGGCACGCGCTTCGAGGTTTATCGGGCGGAACGAATTGATACAAGGAACACGCACGGAACCGGTTGCACGTATTCATCCGCCATCGCGGCGCAACTTGCCAAAGGGTGCAACCTCGTCGACGCCGTCGCGGCGGCAAAGCGGTACGTTACGGAGGCCATCCGTCATGGACTGGATATCGGCAAAGGCCACGGGCCGACCGATCACTTCTTTTTTCTGGGAAAGCGCTGACAGGCCCTAATCCGCCAGGTAGTATTCGATCGTCGAGACGACCCGCACTTTCTTGATATGCGGCGTGTTCCCGTCACGATCCTGGATCGAGAACTGGCCCTGGTAGGCAGTCCGAATCTTGCCGAGACGGCTGTCGGAATCTGCGGCGAACTTTTGCGCTACCTCGCGGGCATTGCGTGTGGCTTCCTCTATCATTTTCGGCTTCAGGTCGTTCAATCCCGTGAACAGATACTGCGTCCGACTCTGGTAGTCGTCGCCCGATAGCACGATGCCCGACTTCCCGAGTTCGATGAGGCGCGTTCCCGCGGCGAGCACTGTCGAGACTCGCTTTGTGTAGATCGTGACCGTCTGGGTCGCGGAATAACGGAAGCGCGCTTGTGCATCCCCGTACGTTCTGCGCCTGACGATCCGTAATGGCCGGCGCGGCGACCGAGATTTCATCGTCCGTGAAGCCCGTGTCCCTTAGAAATGACAGCACTTTGCCCAGGTTCGCTTCTAGCTCGCGATAGACGGCCTCGAGGTCGTTGCCGGCGAGCACGAACCGAACGGGCCAGATAGCCACGTCGGCGGGCACCTCTCGTTCGGCCAACCCCTTGACGGTGACGGTTCGTTCGAGGGCGCGGGAAGCTACAAGTCCTCGACCGGCCAGGAATCCACCGGCGGCGATACCGATGGCGAGGATCAGCGCGGAAGCAAGAAGCGTCTTTGGCATAGGGACATACATGGGATCGGTATGAAGAGTCCGGTGGGTACACCGTGAGGAGTCAATTTACTCCCCACGGGTACCCCTGATCGAAACGGACTGCAACAACACAAGACCCACCTCCCCTCAGTCTGTTCCGATGAACTCTACGACATCTGCGCGAACAGTAATTACCTGCTTCGTGTAAAGAAGGAGGTAGTTCGCCGCATCCGAGTCGAAACGGACATTGATCAGCGCCAGGTTACGACCCTCCACCGGGCCGTATTCGGCTTCGAAATTGTCCCAGAGATTCGCCATAGCGGATGCAACCAGCATACCCTCGCCATCCACACGCTGCAGCGCGACTGTTTTCGGTTCGTGCCCGTTCGCCCAACTAAATCCGAGAATGTATCCCGCCTGTGCATCTCCATGCACATTGGTGGCGACGATCCTGAAATTGGCCTGATCGAGCCCGACTCTCGTTTGCTGGTTCGCTTCGAATATGCCTGATGAGACGCAGCCGGCGAGGAGCAAGACGGTTGCGACGACGGGAAGCGTACGTAACATTTTAACTCTCCCTTTCAGTGAACAGTGACATGCCGGACGTTTGTCCGGAAATTGAGTGCCCGCAAGCGGCGTGCCAACATCATGTTCGTTCTGGCGTGAGCGGGAAAGTTCTGCCGAACTGTACGAGAAAGTAGACACCCGGTCTATCGATAAGCGACAAGCTGTCTTGTGGCTTCCGAGGTTCGGTGCGACCTTGGGCCGATCTCATTAACAACGACTTTATGCAGGACGAGCAGATTCGACAATTGAATGACCGGCCGGCGCGGAACGGGTCGTACGTTCTGTACTGGATGCAGCAATCGCAGCGGGCTAATGCCAATCTGGCGCTCGAGTATGCTATCGAACGAGCGAATGAGGCAGCGTGTCCTGTCCTGGTGGGTTTCGTTCTCGACGAGCGATATCCGGAGGCAAATGCGCGTCACTTTGCCTTCATGCTGCAGGGCCTTGTGGATGTCGCCGAGGAACTCGCCGAGCGCGCCATCGGCTTCGTCGTCGCTCGCGGAAACCCGCCCGATCCGATAATGGACCTGGCGGCGGAGGCCTCCGTCGTCGTGTGCGACCGTGGGTACGTGCGTCACGTTCGGGCATGGAGATCCGAGTTGGCCAGAGGATGCGAGGTGGAAGTCGTCGAGGTGGAGGACAATGCTGTCGTTCCGGTCGACCTCGCCTCCACGAAGAGGGAGTACGCCGCAAGAACCATCCGACCGAAGATTCATCGCCATCTCGATCGATTTCTCGGTGCGGAGTCTTCTCGCCGGGTGATCCGACGATGGGTCGGTACGTCCGGTGTTTCGTCTCATACGGGATTCGATAGTGAGGCGATGCTTGCACGGATCGCGGTCGACCGAACTGCGGCTCCCGTCTCCGCCTTCGTTGGAGGACGTCGCGAGGCCCTGCGCCGGCTGGACCAGTTTGTTCGATTGCGCCTCAACGGATACGCGGAGAAGCGCTCGGACCCGTCGCTCGACGCAACGTCGACACTGAGCCCCTATCTCCATTTCGGACACCTGGCGCCAGTCGAGATCGTTCGCGCCGTGCAGGACGCGGATGCCTGTGGGCAGGACGATCGGGATACATTGGTGGAGGAACTCGTGGTTCGCCGCGAGCTAGCGATCAACTACGCCGAAAGGGAGCCCGATTACGACGAGTATGGGGCACTGCCAGAATGGGCCAGAAAGACGCTGGACGAACACCGCTCAGATCCGCGTCCTTACGTGTACGATATAGACCAACTCGAATCCGCTCAGACGCACGATCCCTACTGGAATGCCGCCATGACAGAGATGACCAGGACGGGATTCATGCACAATTACATGCGGATGTACTGGGGCAAGAAGATCCTCGAGTGGATGTCGGATCCCGAGGAGGCGTTCTATACAGCTTTGTATCTGAACAACAAATATTTCCTCGACGGCCGCGACCCGAATTCATATGCGGGCGTCGGTTGGGTGTTCGGCCTCCACGATCGGCCGTGGACGCGGCGCCCCATCTTCGGTACGATCCGCTACATGAACGCGAACGGCCTCAAGCGGAAGTTCGATATCGAGCGGTACGTGAGGCGGGTCGAGGGCGGTGCGTAGTACGTCGTACTTGGTACTTGGTACTTGGTACTTGGATCACGCCGGCGCTTCTTCCCGGGTCGAAATGTTCAACAACCGATACAAGGGACAGAACGAAACGGCGCTCGTCGCGACCAGTACAACGGCGATGATGCCCAGGATGAGGGCAAATCCGCCGCTAATGATGTCCAGCGTGTACAGCGCGGCGATGATCAGCGCGATCCCAATCCGAATACCCTTGTCGATGGCTCCCACGTTCTTCTTCATGACGATGCTCCATGGGTTGATACAGGACGCTCGTCCTCGCAATGTTGAGAGCGCCCGAACCAATGTGCAAATGGCGCGGACAACCAACCATGGCAAGCCTCCTGCGCTTCTTGTGAATGAGACAGCATCTTCTTCGTAGTGGAATCAACTACGAACGAGGGTGCTTCAAAGCGGGTCAGAGGGCGTGCTTGAACCTGGCGGACCTGCAATGACAATCAGCAGCGGTCGATCTTACAACCGGCCGGTAAACCGGCCTTCCTCGGCGGGTTTGTGGTGAAGCCCCGTTTACGGGGCGTCGTTTCAAGACCGGGGATTCATCCCCGGGATGAATAACAGTCGGGCATGGGCCAATTCACGTAACTCAGAAAACAGACCATCTGCTTATTTCCCCAACCGGACGTAAACGCCCGGCCTTCTCCGGCGGGCTCGCGGTGAAGCCCCGTTTGCCGGGTAGGGTACTAAGCCCGGGCCTTCATGCCTGGGATTAATTACGGCCGGGCAAGGGTTATGGCGTCACATTTGCGCACAAGACCGGTCACCGTCATCGTGCATACGACCTCCAAGGTCTTGCGACAAACACCGAACACCGAACACCGAACACCGAACATCAAACACCAAACATCAAACACCAAACATCAAACATCAAACATCAAACATCAAACACCAAACTTTGAACTCGGATCTCGAATGTGTGATTCGTTTCTTAGGAGATGCGTTGCACGAATCGATGAGACATGGCTAAGAAACACGATTTTGGGAAGCCCGACTCCGCGCAAAACCGGCGGAAGTTTCTGAAGACGGCCGCGCTTTCAACAGCGGCTCTGGCGGCCGCGCCGGCGGGCCTCGAATTCTCGCGAGCCGGCTCCCACGGCAGACCGGACCCTGATTTCAACGTCGATTTCGAGTTTGATGAGATTTCGATATCCGAGCTCGGGCGGCGGATGGCCACCGGAGAAGAGACGGCGCGGTCAATTACGGAGAAGTATCTGGCTCGTATCGAGGAAACGAACCTGACGGGCCCGAACCTTCACGCCGTAATTGAGACAAATCCTGACGCGCTTCAGATTGCGGACAAGCTCGACGCCGAACGGAGGGCAGGGAAGATCCGAGGGCCGCTGCACGGCATCCCGATTCTGGTCAAGGACAACGTCGGCACGGCTGATCGAATGACCACGACGGCAGGCTCTTATGCGCTCGAAGGATCGATCCCGTCGCGCGATTCATTTGTGGCACAGCGGCTGCGTGAGGCGGGAGCCATTCTCCTCGGAAAGGCGAATCTCTCGGAGTGGGCGAACTTTCGCTCCACGCACTCGACAGGTGGCTGGAGCGGCCGCGGCGGGCTTTGCAAAAACCCTTATGCCTTGGATCGGAACGCCTGTGGATCGAGTTCGGGATCGGGCGTCGGCGTTTCGGCGAACCTCTGCGCCGCTGCGATCGGGACGGAAACTGATGGCTCCGTCGTTTGCCCGTCGAGTATCACCGGCATTGTCGGAATTAAGCCGACACTCGGCCTCGTGAGCCGTTCGGGTATCATCCCGCTCGCGCATTCTCAGGATACCGCGGGCCCGATGGCTCGGACGGTTCGCGATGCAGCTACACTCTTGAGTGCGCTTACTGGTTTCGATCCGAGAGATGATGCGACGCAGCCAAGCGCTCCGCACATTCATCCTGACTATACGCGGTTTCTCGATCCCGAGGGTCTCCAAGGAGCACGCATCGGCGCAGCCCGGAAATATCTCGGCCGGCATCCTGCTGTGGACAAGGTATTTGAAGACTCACTCGACGCGATGAAACGTGCCGGCGCCGAGATCATTGATCCGGCTGACTTGCCAACGCATGGCACCTGGGATGAAGCGGAAGGGCTTGTACTGCGATACGAATTCAAGGCTGATATAAACCAATACTTGAAGTCACTTGGTCCGAATGCGCCGTCCAAGTCGCTTGAAGACCTGATCCGTTTCAACGAAGAGCACGCCGACGTCGAGATGCCCTATTTTCTCCAGGAGCTCTTCTATCAATCGCAGGAGAAAGGTTCTCTCGACGATCCCGAATACATCGAAGCGCTCGCGACGAGTAAGCGTCTGACGAGGGCCGAGGGGATCGACGCGGTGATGGATGAGCATCAGCTCGATGCGATTGTTGCGCCGACCACGCTCATGTCGTGGGTGAACGATCTCGTGCAGGGTGGGCATCGATCGGGCGGGTCATCGAGCGCTGCGGCTGTGTCAGGCTACCCCAGCATCACGGTACCGTCGGGCTTCATTTTCGGCCTGCCCGTGGGCTTGCTGTTCTTCGGGCGCGCATGGACGGAAGGGAAGCTTCTGTCTCTCGCATACGGATTTGAACAAGCCACGATGATTCGGCACAAGCCGGAATTTCTGCCGACCGTCAAATTGAACTGACAGATTGTGAGGCACTGAGGCGGATCGTCGTGCACGTCATTTACCACACGGACTACCTTGGCTACGACTTCGGTCCGGGCCATCCATTCGCGCCTGTTCGTTGGGAGGCTCTGGCCGACCTTCTCTGGGCGATCAATCTTCCTGTGACATGGTCTGAGCCGACGGCGGCGAGCGATGAGTCGCTGACGACTGTCCATAGCCCGCGCTACATCGATGCAGTAAAAGCGGCGTCGGATGGGCAGTTGTTCGCTATGTCGGGCCACTTCGGACTCGGCACGGCGGACGTTCCCACGTTTCTTGGGATGCACGACGCGGCGGCAATGCTATGCGGAGGAGCGGTCACGGCGGGCAGAGCAGTCGCAGAAGGTCGTTCGCGTAAGGCGCTCCAGCTTGCCGGAGGCCTCCACCATGCCATGCCCGCATCCGCCTCCGGATTCTGCGTCTACAACGATCTTGGTGTCCTGATTTCAGACCTGGTTAGTCGCGGTAGCCGGGTGGCTTACATCGACATTGACGTACACCACGGCGATGGAGTGCAAGCCATGTTCTATTTCAATCCCAACGTGCTGACCGTGAGCCTTCATGAGTCCGGTCGATTCCTCTTTCCGGGCACCGGATTCATCGATGAGATGGGTGGAGGAGATGCGGTCGGTACCTCGATCAACGTTCCATTGCAGCCCGGAACCCAGGACACGAGCTATCTGGAGTCGTTCGACGCGGTGGTTCCTGATGTCGTGAACCAGTTTGCGCCCGACATAATCGTTCTCCAAGCCGGTGCGGATGCGCATGCGCTGGATCCGTTGGCGGATCTGACGCTGACGACGCGGGGATACAGGGTATTGTTCGATCGCATCCTCGCGCTGTCGGACGTGGTCTGCGACGGCCGGTTGGTAGCTACGCTAGGTGGCGGCTACTATTTCGACGCCGCCGTCAGGGTTTGGGCCATTCTCGCCTGCGCACTCGCAGGCGTCGACTCGCCGGAACGTTTGCCGGAGGAGTGGCTGCGAAAGTGGCAGCCCACGGCGAGCGGGAGTATCCAGGAGCGACTGGACGACGAAGCGACGCTCGAGACGCGTCCGTCGATGGATCGAACCGCCGACGCGAATCGCGAAACCGTCGCAATGCTCAGGGAAAGACTCGAGGCTCTCGTTTAGCGTCGGGCTTTCTCCGGGTGATCTCACGGGGCTTCAGCCCGGCCGCGACTTGGGCCGATCGTACCGTCCAAAACTCAACAGGAGCCTATTCCTTCGGCTGCTCGGAGAAGTCGATCGAAAGTGAATAAACGTCTGTATCGAGAGTGCTTTCGATACGATGGAACGCCCGGTGAAAGACCTTCAGCATGGCCTGGTTGTCGGCGAGAACGTCTGCGGTAAACCCTCCGATCCCGTGCGTCTTCGCGACTTCTGTCAGGATCTGAAGCATGGCGGGACCGAGTCCATGTCGCTGGTAGTCGTCCGCCACCAGAAAGGCAATCTCCGCCATGTTGGTCTTCGGGTCCAGGACGTACCGACCGACGCCTAAGATCGGACTCTCTTCGTTCTTGTCGACGCACGCGACGATCGCCATATCGGCCTCGTAATCGACTTTCAGGAACGGTTGGAGTCGCTCGTGCGGCATAGACCGCAACGCCTGAAAGAAGCGGTGGTAGACGCTCTCCTCCGAAAGGGCATAGAACATGGTTCGCAGCCGGTTCTCGTCGGTCAAGCGGAGCGGCCTGATCCATACCTTCTCGGCGTCTTTGAGATCGACCCACTGCTCAAGATCCGTTGGATATTCCACGGTGCGGAATGGCATTTCGACCTGATCCATGTACACCATATGGCGTGCCTTGGCCTCGGCCATGAGCCACGGTCGGAACTTCGGGTGTGCGATCTCGATGAGTGCGAGGGCGCGCTCGCGTATCGTTCGTCCGTGCAGATAGGCGACGCCGTGCTCGGTCACGACGTAGTGAACGTCACCGCGCGACGTGACGACGCCCGCACCGTCCTTCAGCGTCGGGACGATCCGAGACACCGTTTCATCTGCCGCTGTCGAGGGCAGCGCTATGATCGCTTTGCCACCCTTGGCTCGACTGCAGCCCCGGACAAAGTCGACCTGTCCGCCGATTCCGCTGTAAAAGAGCTTACCCAGAGAATCGGCGCAGACCTGGCCCGTCAAATCCACCTCCAGTGCCGAGTTGATCGAGACCATGCGGTCGTTCTGGGCGATGATAAACGGGTCGTTGGTGTACTCGGTCGGGTGAAACTCGACCATCGGATTGTTGTGGATGAAATCGTACAACTTTCGAGAACCGAGAACGAAGCTGGCGATGATCTTGTCGCGATGCAGGGTCTTTCGACTATTCGTGATCACGCCCTTCTCGATGAGAGGAATCACGCCGTCCGAAAACATCTCTGTGTGAATACCGAGATCCTTGTGATTGGTCAGAAAATGCAGGACCGCGTCGGGGATCGTACCGATTCCGAGTTGGAGCGTCGCACCGTCTTCTACCAAGTCGGCGATATGCCGTGCAATGTCCCTGGAGAGGTCGTCAGGCGTACCTTGAGGCGCCTCCAGGATCGGCGCATCGGACGGCACGAGACGATCGATGTCCCTGACATGGATGAAACAGTCGCCGAGAACACGCGGCGTATTTGAATTTACCTCGGCAACGACCCGTTTGGCCGACTCCGACGCCGACTTGACGATGTCGGTAGACACACCGTAGCTGCAGTAGCCGTGTTCGTCGGGAGGGCTGACCTGGATCAGCGCCAAATCGATCACGAGTCTACCGGAGCGAAAAAGTCGAGGAATTTCCGAAAGGAAGATCGGTGTGTAGTCCGCGCGTCCTGCGAGGACCGCGTCGCGCACATTCGCTCCAATAAAGAACGCGTTGTGCCGAAAACGTTGGTCGAGTTTCGGATCAGCGTATGGGGCGATACCGAGTGTCATGATATGGACGATCTCGGTGTCGTCTACGTCGCGCCGTTGTGCAAGAGCCTCTACCAGTGATTGCGGCTCCCCGGCCCCCGAGCCTATGAAGACGCGATGCCCGTGATGGACGTCCTTAACCGCTTCCTCTGCGGTTGTGATCTTGTCTTTATAGCGCTCCTTCCAGTCGGAACTCCCAGCCGCCATGTTCCTCACCTCTGAATAGTTTGTACTCGATAGAGCGGAAGATAGCTCCCTTGCGAAAAGAGTAAAGCACAGGGTTTCCCCAGTCTACAAGACGGGGAAGAACCGAGGGTCGTGTCAAACACTCCGCATCAGCAGTGTGCCCGCCGATGATCACTGTCCATCGTTGGACTCATCGCAGGAGCAGCATGCTGTTTGTCGCGACGAAATCTTCCGCGGTCAGGCGGTAGAAATACAATCCCGTAGCCTGTCGTGAGGCATCCCATCGGATGATGTTCATCCCGGTTTCCAGCGTCTGGTCGGCAAGGAGAGCAACCCTCCGTCCCATTTGATCGAAGACCTCGAGCTTCACGTGCCGCGGTCTGTCGAGGCTGAACGAGATAACCGTTGCCGGATTGAACGGGTTCGGATGATTGTCCAGAAGGCCCAGAACGGCCTGCTCGGCGCCCTTCGAGGCCAACGCCGGTGCAGAGCCCGAGCCATCCTCGCATCGCATCGTGTAAAGGTTGGCGCCAGGATCGTACACGGCGCCCGAGCGAATTACGTTCGTGACCTGGAAGCACCAGTTCGACGGCGGGTTCTTCGTCCGGTCCGACTCGAATGAAGCCGTTCCGCTCCCGTTTGTTATGGAGCTGAAGACGGCCACGTTCGGATCGGTGAAGAATCCACTTACGGTGGCACCCGTGACGGATGTGCCCGAATCGTCATGAATCAGGACGTCGGCTGTTCCGCGAACCCACTTCGGTCCGGAGCGCCCGACGGTGATGTTTTCGACGTGGACCACAGGCATCGAGGAGACAACGATGTAGTTCGGCTTGATCTCATCGTCCGATCCGTACGTATTCGTTACGGTCAGGGAGACGTCGTAGGTGTCGACCGATGCATACGTATGGGTCGGATTCTGCTCCGTCGACGTATTGCCGTCTCCGAAATCCCACGACCAGCTTGTCGGCGCGAAGGACGAAAGGTCTGTGAACTGGACCTGCAGCGGTGCTCCTCCGGACGTCGGATCTGCACTGAAGCCGGCAATCGGCGCGGCGGCGCCATTGAGCGTCTCGAAATACATCTGATCGACATAGATCTTGTCTTTCGATCTGGCTCCCCGGTTCCGGTTCGTGTCGCGAACTCGAACGTAAATCGTTCCGCCGGGGCTTGAAGTCAGGGGAACCTGGTAGGAAGTCTCGACAGAACCGTCGACAGTCAGCAGCGGAGAAAAGCTCACGTTGTCGGTTGACATTTCGAACGCGAAATCATCATTGTCCGTGTTGTCGTCGCGATAGGCGGAAACGTAGAACAGCGTGCTGATACCGGCCGACAGGTTGAATGTCCACCGATGATCCAGCAGGCTAGTCCTGTTGTCCGGTTTGCCGTTCGTCTCGCCCTCTGTCAGGACTTCGAAATTATTGTCGTCTGTGTACGTATCCGTGTAACTCCCGCTGGTCGAGCCCTCATTCGTTGTTTCGGATTGTGCGAAGAACATGGTGGTAGAGGCCTGAGCGTCCACGTAATCAACCTTCGTTTCTGTATCCGATCCGTCCCCATTCGTTGCCTCGAGTGAGACCGTGTATGTGCCGGGCACCGAGTAGGTGTGCGCGGGATTCTGCACCGTTGACGTATTGCCGTCCCCAAAATCCCAACTCCAGGAAGTGGGTGAATTGGTTGACTCATCCGTGAAGGTAACTTCGAGCGGAGCCAGGCCCGACAGCGGTGTCCCCGAGAACGCGGCAACAGGCGGTGTCGGAACCGACTTGTTGAGGGTGTAGGTGTCGATCTGGGCGCCGGTTTGGGTTATAAAGTCGAGCGTAAGGCTCGTTGCGCTCGCGTCGACCCGCATCGCGCCGTAGTCGCCGTTGTAGCGCACCTGACTCCCTTCAATCGGCGTTCCGAACGAGTAAATGCTTCGTCCGCCGAGTCCATTCACATAGTAGACGATGCCATCCTGGAAGATGCGCTCGTAGGTATGGTCGTGGCCGCCCATGACGACGTCGGCGCCCCAGGAGGCGAACGGCCACTGCATCCCGGCTGTCGAACCGTGGCCCGTGCTCGAGGAGTACGCGGCGTGATGGAAATAAACGATGTTCCAGGCAGACGTGGAGGCCGCGAGTTGTGCCTGCAGCCACTGAGCCTGCGTCGACGTCTGGCTCGTACCGTCGGGCTCCCCGCCGTCACTGTCTATGGCGAAGAAATGGACGTCGCCCCACACGAACTCGTAGTAGCGTTCATCCGCGGGGGTCGATGGGAGCGTGAAGTAGTCGAAGTAGGGACCGGTACACGTTCCGCCCGTGCACGAGATGGAACCCCAATCGTGGTTACCAAGACTGGGGAAGAAGCGATTGGTTGTGGCTGACGAGCCGTAGGAGCCCGTGTACGGATAGATGTAGTCGCCGTAGTATTGACCGATGTTGGGATCTATGGTCGAGGCGGCTCCGACCGAGTAGTTGTTGTCCCCGACCGTGATAATGAAATCCGGCGCCCACGAGATGACCTCGGCGGCTACGCCGGCCTCTGCGGTTCCTGCAGAGCCAAAATCGCCGATCACGGCAAACCGGATCGCTCCGGGCTCCGTTACGTTGATGGAAGCTGTCGTCGTGTCGGAATCACCGTCGTTGTCGGTCACCGTCAACTCAGCCTGGTATGTGCCGGTCGACGTGTAATCGTGCGACGTGGTCTCGCCGGATCCGAAGTTTCCGTCTCCGAAATCCCATTCCCAAGTGCTGATCGTTCCATCCGGGTCATCAGAGGCCGTGGCGTCGAAAGAAACGCTCAGTGTTGCATTCCCGACAGGCGGATCCGCCGTGAACGATGCCGTCGGCGGGATGTTGGAGCCCGCCGGCAGATAGGTAATGGAGAGCATGGGACGATCGCCCACAGTCGCCGTCTCACGCGTATAGAAATCGATGCCGTCGGAGTTGGAATCCGAGTAATCCTGGAGAACGAAGCCCAGGTTGGAGGATGGACTGTTCACCCACCCCTGAACGACCGCGATCCCGGAAGCATTCAGCGCTGCCGTTCGAAAGCCTGTCGAGGGCGCGGAAAGACCTCCCAAGGCGGTCGAACCACGATCATTCGAACCTGCCGCCCCAGCCGTTTGCCACGAAAGACCCGTGTCGTAGACCTGCCACGTGGCGCCGCCTTCAGTCCACGCGCGCTTTGACTCGTAGAACTCGTACTCATTGGCACTTGGATTGAAGGCATTGACGGTTATGTCAACCGCCGTGACGATGCTCCCGGACGGAATGCTCGAGACGTCCCAGTAAAGGAGAGCGCCGTAGTCCGGACTCCCATCGATCTCGATATCGGCCGTGGAGCCGAAATTCGTCGTTGGGGCGTCCGATTTGATTTTGGTATCCAGGGCGCCCGCATAGCTGTTGAGTCCCTGTTGGAAATCGACTTGCGTCTGGGCGCTGATGAGGGAGGGGATAGCGCTGACGAGGATCGCCAGGGCGAATTCACTTAAATATTTCATCGCAAAATCGGTGGGTAAGTGTGGGCATCCACGGAGTGGATCTTGTCACCGCGAATATGACGTCGATAGTAATGGTTGTCCTGGGCGCGCATCTCGTGCCTCTACGTGAGAATGCGCACCGATCTTCCCGGGTAAGGCAAACGTTACCTTCGCACCCCGTCAAAGTCAAATCGTTCGCGAGAATGTCAATTCGAGGTGATGAAGCGTTGGGAAGGAACCGCTTCTGGGTCAACATCGGTTAGATGACACGACCATGCCGGGCTGCGGCGAGGCTTCTTAATACGCGACTGCGTGCTATCGACCCGAATGAAAACGACTTTCGCGGTATCGGAGAGAGTGATCGTTGCGCTTGCGATAACATTTATCATGGCGGCATTTGCGTGCCGGAGGCGTCTGCCCAGGCTGACAGCCTTTGGCTTGACGGCGCCGGCCTTGTGTCGCAAAATCGATTCGTGAAGCAGATAGGGGGGATTCCTGTCGCCGTGGTTTACCTGCGAGGCGATTTCAGAGAAGACGGACAATCTTACCTGTGGCCTCGTCTCGAGCCGGAAGAAGGCGTCTACGATTTCTCGCCCATCGTCGACGGACTCAATAAGGCCCAGGAAATGGGGCTGAAACTAGGATTCAGGATCGTCACCGCGCATCCATTTGTGACGCGCGACGACACGACCTATCCATTCTTCCCGAAATGGATACCCTACAAAGAGGTAACCCGAGACGGTCGTACGGCGCAGGCGCCCGACTGGGACGATCCCGCCGTCCAACAATCAATCCGGCGTCTGCTCATGGCATTAGGTGATGCCGTGCGCGACCATCCTGCACTGCTCTTCGTGGACGTGGGTGTGCTGGGCTGGGTGGGCGAGTGGAACACCACGAACGGCTTCCAAAACGCTGATTTCATGCCGACCGCCGAGAATGAAAAGAAGTACATCGATATGCACATCGATGCCTTCGGGGCCGACAAACTGCTGCTGAATCTGGGGGCCATGGAGCCAGAGATCCTCGATTACGGGCTTGCGAAAGGCATTAACGGCATCAGGCAGGACTGTTTTGGCTCGACGTATCACATGCGGAAATATGAATTCAAGCTTCTGGCCGTACCGGCTTTGCAACGGGTGATTGACACCGGGACCGTGGCATTCGAGGCGTGTGGTATAATGCAGGAATGGACGAACAAGCTGGGGGACCCCAATTTCGTTACGCTGCCGATCCACGAGATCATCGACGTGGCTATACGATGGAAGACCACACTGTTCTCAAATCTCGGAGCCCCGATTCCCGATCGATTCCGGGAAGAATACATGCGGCTTCAGCGGGCGATGATGACGTACGTGCCGAAGAGGTCGAAGATCGATGATTGAGGATCGAGGCTGTTCAGAAGATCCTAGTGTGTTCCAATGTGTGAAAACGTATCGCTCGTCACGACGTGATATCCTTCGATGGTTACGTCGTCGCTTGTTGCGATTTCATCCTGCTTTTGCGGGCTGAGCGCCATCTTCCACTGCAGGAGTTCCGACAACATCGGCCGAATGAGACGCATCATGTCACCAAATCGACCGCCTTGCTCATATGCCTCCGCCTGACTTTGAGAATCCCAAAGCGTGATAGACAGGGCCATATCCTCTTCCTGCATCCCCCTGACGAGATAGGCGTAACGACAGCCGTCCACCTTCTTGAGGGCGGGAACGATCTGTTCTTCGTAGACCCTCGCAAGCTCATCGAATGCGCCCGATTTCACCCTGGCTGAGACGATTCGAAGGTAGGTATCATCGTCTGCGACCTCGGACGGCACTTCGGATGTCCTTTCCGATTCCACCGAGCTTGCGGTAACAACCGGCGCCTCTTTGACCGGCCCGTACTCGAGTCTCAAATCACTGCTGAGTCTGATGCGCCACTCCGCTGAGTCGGCTATCATGGGATCTGCCTCCCTCAAGAGCGTTTCGTACAGGCCGCTGTCCTCGTAGCGTTTCGCGTCGCCGGGTGTTTCCCAGAGGGTCATGGAGATGCACTCCTCCGTTGGCCCGCGTCGATGCAAAAGGCCCGCAAAGAGGCACCCCTCCGTATCCTGGAGAGCCCGGGATATGCGGTGCTCGTAAAGGCGTTCGAAGTCGTCGATCCTGTCGGGCTCAATCTTGAGTTGTACAAATCGCAGGTACATGGGCGTTCCTCGATAATGGAGCGGGGGTTGTGTAATGCTAAGATCTGAAGACGTGAAGCACAAATCGGCCCGAGGTATGGGGATCGAAGTCCGAAGGTTGTCACCGTGTCCCGTCTCGGCGCCTGACAGCACATTGTCGGCAACCCGAGCGCAATAGTTTCCGATCCCCTATTTTTTTGGACACTTTCGTGTTTTGCTTTCAGAAAATGGCAATATTTGTTCGTAGCGTTCGCACCACCACACTTCACGCGACCACAGATACGTTGACTTTGCAGTTCGGCATCATTGCAATTTGCTGTTCACTCTGTGGCTCGGCTTGTCGTAGCTCAGGCCAAACCGAGGAAGAGGGGAAGAGAACCGTCGACGTCCAGGCAGCAGAACCCGTCCCTTCGGACTTCGAAATGGTTTTCGGAGAGGGCGGCGGGTTCGTCGGTCAATGGTCAGGTCACACAATTCGTGCAGATGGGTCGGTTTTTGCCTGGAGCGGACCCGTCGCCGGCGCAAACATGGACTCACTTGGAGTGCTTGGATCGGGACACGCTGAACCTGATCTGGGAGCGTGTAGGCGAAATCGGGTTCTTCACTTTGACGATGGAAGAATCGGGCAACATCACGGCCTTCGTCCGAATACACGCGAACGGGCAAGACGCCCGCGCCTCATGGATTCCCGGCGTCGAATCGATAGAGCCTCCGCGGAATGAGGTTGAGGCGTTCTACCGTCAAACGCGGACGATTCTACGTACGACGTTCAGATAGTCTGCCTCCAGCAACCCGGAGTCGACTCTAAATCCACCAGTTATGAAGAAGACGACTACTCTTTCTTTTGGTCACGTTGGTGACGACATCCGTCGGCTCCATCGCTCAGCCCGTTAAGAACGCCGATCGACTCATCAGTCGGGATGACCGCGCTGCTGCGGTGACGGTTAAGAGTCTTCGATCGGCCGTCGAAGTATCTGCCGGAAATCTTCTGGAGAGGATGAAGTTGCAGCACCCGGCCGCACCGGTCCGGGATGGGGATCGAATTTATCCAAAGAAACCGCTTGCAGTGCGTGATGCTGTCAAGTTGGGTGCAGTTCGCGTTCCTGGCAAGAGCTCTCTCAACTATCGCTTACGGCGCGGTGAGAACGGGACCGTCAACTGGATGTACGGTGATCTGGGACGGGTTGAGGCCGCTGGAAAGGGGACGACTGCAGCTTACGTCACAGCTGCGAGGGCCGCTCTGGACAAATTCACCGGAGCGCTCAAGCTGAACGATCCAGACGAAGAATTGAGGTCTGTTCGTACCGTGAACGACGACATGGGGTACGTCCATACCCGGTTCAGCCAGGTTTACAAGGGACGTGCCGGTTTGGGCGGCTGATCTGATCGTCCATTTCGACCGAGACGGCGCTCTCTACGCCATAAACGGCACTTATCAGCCGACGCCCAAGGATGTCGACGTCATTCCCTCACTTGCCAAGAATGACGCGCACGACATCGTGGTGGCCGACCTCCAGTCACGTGGTCGCTGGGCCCCAATGACAGCCTGAACTTGCTCAATGGCTCGGAATACGCGACCCGGATCCTGAACTGATTCTGTATCCGGATCCGAAACTCGGCATGCGACTGGCATTCCAGGTTTCCCTGCATGCGAACCTCATTGATTGGTACCTCTACGTTGTCGACGCCAAGGACGGCAGGATCCTTAACACGATTGCGCAGAGCTGTTCGCTTGATCCGACAATCCGATCCGGGCCTGTCGATGGATCAGCGTTCCAGATTTCGAAACTCTCAGACGCCGGCGGGTCCGGTCAATTTGAGGACGTCAGCGCATTGGACTTGAACGGACAGAGTCAGGCGCTCCGCGTTCTTCATGCCGATGACGGCACGTTCTATCTCTTTTCGGATTTGGACAACGTCGGCGATTTTTCCCTTCCCGATCTGCCCGAGAACGGCGGATCGGTGACCGTTTCGGCCCAAAATTCAGACTTGAATGAGAATGCTCAGATTGCCTTTGTGACGTCAGCAGACAATTCCTGGACGGATCCCGCGAGCGTTTCGGCACACGTGAACATGAAGAACACGTACGATTACTACAAATCCACCTTCGCCCGAAAGGCGATCAACGATCAGGACCAGTCCATCGTGTCCGTGGTTCACGTGACACAGGGTGGGCAGGGGATGGACAATGCTTATTGGAACGGCCGCGTCATGGCTTACGGCGACGGCCAGCAGGTGTTCAAGTCCCTCGCGGGTGCAAAGGACGTTGCGGCGCACGAAATGACGCATGGCGTGATTTCGGCGACGGCGGATCTCGTCTATCAGGCGCAGTCAGGGGCGCTTAACGAATCGTACGCCGACGTCTTCGGTGTGATGAATGACAGGGAGGACTTCTTTCTGGGAGAAGACGTGATAAACGACGGTCACGCCGCGCTACGGGACCTGAAGAACCCGGACAATCCTCAGGTTAGATCGGGCGACCCTGCGGTCAGTGGCGATTATACGCAGCCTGCGAATTTCAGCCAGTATCGAAACCTCCCCAACACGGAGGACGGTGACAACGGGGGTGTCCATATCAACAGCGGCATTCCCAACAGAGCCGCCGCCCTGGTCATCGACGCCATTGGTCACGACGAGACGGAAGAAATTTACTACAGGGCCCTCACGACTTACTTGACGCGGAACAGCCAGTTTGGCGACGCTCGTAACGCCCTGATCCAATCGGCGACTGATCTGCACGGTCAGGGCAGCGCGGAGGTGCAAGCGATCGCGGCGGCTTTCGACGACGTCGGTGTCGTCGAGGGCGGCAACACCACGGACCCGAGTCAGAACGATGTCCCGGCCGTGAAAGGCACGCTCTCTCTCGTAGTATTCGTCGTTTCTGACGGAGCGGATGCCGGGCTTCCCGACGGCTCGATCGTGTTCGTGGATCCGTTCTCGGACAATTTCATCGGCGTGTTTTCTGACCCGAATGCGATTGCTCGAGTCGGCAGCCAGCTTTCAACTACACTCGACGGCACATCCATTTGGTTCATCAATCCGAACGGGGTGCTGTCTGTCATCGATTTGTCGAACGTCGACGCTTCTTCAGTGAATAGTCTTGCGGCCGCTCCTGTTACGACGGCGCCGAATTTCTTCATTCAACAGCAGGGTGACCTCGCAAATGTGGCGATCGGGCCGATTGGCTTCGACGATTCGGGAGGTATCGTCGAGTGGCTCTCTCTCGTGTCGGCTTACGACAACGATCCAACGCTGTATTTCTCCGACCTGAACCAGATCATACCGGTCGCGCTCGTTCCGGTAACGACGCAACAGGGCATCGGCAATGATCTGATTCGCTATCCCGACATCGTGGCATGGTCGAGTAATCCGAACGCTCCGAAGGTGGCCTTCGATGCTTTGAATTCAGTGCCGCTATTCAGCGGGGCCAGCGAGTATTGGAGTGTCTACGAGATCGATTTCGTGAACGAACAGATCTACAATCTCATCCCGGCTCAGCCCTCCGACATTAGTGTGGGCAACATTACGTACAGCAGTACGAATCCCGACATCATTGCGTTCAACGTTGTTACCCGGGACGAATTATCCAATCCGGTATTCGATATCGCAGTCGCAAATTATGAGACAGGAGACCTTGGTGCGCTTCAGCTCCCGTCGATCACGGATGAGTTGAACAATCCGATACTTTTGGATGGAGAGCGGCCCACGTTTGCTCCGGACGATGCGTACATCGCCTTCGGTAGCGTTTCGCTGAACTCACTGGTCTTCTATGATGTCAATGCCGGAGAATTTTCGACAATTCCCTTCGACCAGACGATTGGGCCGTTCGGACCGCACTGGTTTGTATTTCGAGGGGACGTCGGCGACATCGTGAGCACGGGAACCGAGGACGGGACGGAGTTGCCTGCCACATCGCGGCTGCATCCGAACTATCCGAATCCTTTCTACGGCAGCACGACGATCAGTTTTGAGGTAGGCGAGTCCTCGAACGTTCGCCTCGAAATTTATGACGTGCTCGGGAGGTACGTCTCTACGCTGGTCGACGGGTCGCATGGCCGCAGGTTCGCACGAGACCTTTTTCAAGGCGGGCAACCTCAGTCCGGGCGTCTACTTGGCGCGAATGGAGGTCGGTGAGCGTGTACTCACCGAGAGAATGCTTCTCGTTCGATAGCTCATCGCAGATCGCTGGAGAGACCCTCACAAACCGCAACGGTCATGGCAACAATGAATCGATCAATCGCGGTCCTTTTTCTCGTACTGGTTACTGCGGCCTCCGGGCTTGGCCAGACGATAACGGACGTCAACCGGCCGCGACTGGCGATGGCACAAGACGGACGATTTGCCATTGCATATGAGGCCCAAATTGGCCATTGGGGCGGAGTGGTCCAGCTTTATGCGGCCAACGGCACGCCCATCGGTCCCGGGACCTTCTTCGAGGGAGAGTCGTGTTCCGGCCTCGACATCTGGACGTCGGATTACGTCGAGAACCTGGAGCTAGCCTTTCGGCCGGACGGAATCCTGCTCGTGCTGATGCAGCATTCGGGCGATTTGTCTGTCGGCGGCGACTTTCTGGTGTCCTCTGAAGTGGCGATTGGGGCAGTCGGTACCGACGGCCAGCGCATCGACCTGTCGAATGATCCGTGCAGTGTGCAGAAGCTGATTTTCGTCGGGGGCGGCAGGCAGGATCGGCCGCGCATGGCGCTGACGCCTTCCGCCGATGTTCTTGTGACGGTCGACGGATTTCTTCAAAACGCCAGTCTCAGGAATGTGGGCATACGGGTTTTGGACGCAGATCTCAATGAGGTTGTCGAATCGATCATTCCGCATTCCGACCCACTGTCGGAGCAGGCATTCCACATGTACCCCGACATCGCAACGAATGGTCAGCTCGTTCTGTCCACCTGGCAGAGTTGTCCAATCATCGATCAGCAGGGGAATGCCAACGAATGCGACATCGACGTGCAGTTTGCGACTCGGTGACGCAGGGCGGACTGCAGACTGTCGGAGGAAATCATGCAGGTCAACTCCGGTGACCCCTTTGGGACGATAAACATATGGCCATCGGCGGCGATGAGCCCCTCGGGCAACAGCGTTATTGTGTGGGCCGACACCCGTACGAGCCTCGCTGGAGACGTATTCGGCCAGCGCTTTGACGCGAACGGGCAGGCTGTCGGCAGCAACTTCCAGATCAGCAAGGGCCAGGGCGAAATCAAGAATCGTCCCGAGGTGGTGATGCTCAACAACGGCGCCTTTACAGTTGCGTGGGACGACAGCGCGCAGGTTGGGTATCGTGCGCGGGCGCGAAACTTTGACGCCAACGGAAGTCCTGTCGGCGAGCCCTTCGAGCTGTCGTCGGCCGGCTTTCAGTCAGGTGCGCCGGCATTGGCCACGGATGGTAACGTCGTCAATTACACCTACCTCGCCTCAAATGGAGGTCCACTTCAGGTCCTGTCGAGCACGCCCGCCATTACGGCGAACGAGGACGACGTCGTCCCGTCCGGTGGGCTGGAGTTGGTCATTTATCCTTCACCGTTTTCGGTATCTGCCACGCTCTCATTCCAACTTGAAGAGCCCACTTATGTGAGCATCAGTGTCTACGATCTGCTAGGTCGACGCGTTGAGACGGTTGCAGACGGATCCGAGACCGCCGGACCGCACAGGGTTGCCTTGGATGGTTCGGGTTTACCTCCCGGTGCCTATGTGGTCCGTGTCCAGACCGGGTCGGACGCAACGTCAAGAATGATCATCAAGACGAAATAGATGTTGGTTTGCCGTGGAAATACGTCCTCCCGGCAGAGTCGCTTAGCTTTTTAGCGTTTTCCTTCCGCTGGCCCTGGTCCCAGAACGCAGGGGCTCAAATCCCGTCGACTGTGCACTTTCAGTCGTGCAGTCTGTCCCCCAGCGGGTTATCCTGAGGTCGCCTCGCCCGGATAGAAGCGATACGTCGTCTGAGACCGGTACACCTCGCCGGGCCGCAGAACGGTCGAGGGAAAATTCGGCTGATTCGGGCTGTCGGGAAAATGTTGGGTTTCGAGTGCGAATCCTTCGCGGTGCCGATGTGGTTTCCCTGAGGTTCCGATGTCGGATCCGTCAAAGAAATTGCCTCCGTAGAACTGCAGGCCGGGCTCGGTGGTCAGTACCTCCATTAGTCGTCCGGAGATTGGTTCGTAAACACGGGCGGCCGTTCGTTTCGGCCCGCTCGTAGTCCGGAGTACCCAGTTGTGGTCGTAGCCGCGACCGAATCGGAGCTGCTCGAAGTCATCGCCCTGCCGCTCGCCGATCCGCCTCGGTGTCCGGAAGTCGAGCGGTGTGCCATCGACCGGGGCGATCTCCCCGGTGGGGACGAGTGACTCGTCTATCGGGGTGTATTCGTCAGCAAGAATCTGAAGCGCGTGCTCGGAAACGGGCCCCGATCCGGGCCCCGCCAGATTGAAGTATGAATGGTTCGTCAGGTTGACGATGGTGGGTGCGTCCGTCGTGGCCTCGTAATCGATCACGAGGGCGAGATCCGGCGTGACGCGGTAGGTAACGCGTGCCGACACTGAGCCGGGGTAGCCCTCTTCGAACTGTCGAGAAGAGTACGTCAGGATCAGCCGTCGATCGTCGATCTGGTGAGCATGCCAAACGGCACGATCGAATCCGTTGACGCCGCCGTGCAGATGATGGCGGCCTTCGTTTGTGGATAACTCGTACGTAATTCCGTCAAGGGTAAAACGTCCCCGGGCGATCCGATTCGCGCAACGCCCGATGATCGCGCCGTGGAAGCGCTCTCTAGCGTGCAGGTATTTGTCGAGCGTGTCGAATCCCAGCACCACACTGCCGGGGACTCCGTTGCGATCAGGTGCGAACAGACTCACCACTCGGCCGCCGTAATTCGTAATCTGAACCGCAAGGCCTGGGACGTGAAGGTTATACAAGTCGACGGCGGCGCCATCGATCGACGTCTTGAAGTCGTCTCTCCGCGCTGGTGCGAGCCCAGAGTGCAAGGTTGTCAGGTCGCTCCTTGGCATGGGTTCAATTGGTGGATAGGTGACGGCAAACGCGACACTCTTCGAGACGGGTTTCATGCCCCGTAGCGGGTGCGCAAGTTCGCCTGTGTCGAGTTTACGATCCGTAACCCGGAGCTTACTTACAAACGCTGAAATGAAATTGGGTGAATCTTTACTTCAGCCACTCACAACCTTTAGCCGGACCTCCGAGTCTCTGAACGCGGTTCCGCTTCAAGAAACAGTCACTAACAACTGTGGCTAAACAATTGATTAGATAGAAATTAATGACTCCTACTGTGTCGAAGTCCTGGCACGTGAGCGCTGGGACCATGCGCACCGGAAACGTCTCTGGCAGAACAACGTGGCAGAATTTTCTCAAACTTTCTCACACGAGAACGTATGAGTTGATCGGGAATCCAAAGCTTGAATTCGAGGCATGTCTAGAAACTACCTGAAGCTTGCCATCCGGAATCTCCGCAAAGGCAAGACGTACGTACTTATCAACGTAATCGGGATGGGGGTAGCGCTCGCATGCTGCATTGTCGCCTTTATCAACTACGCCGATTACAGTGATTTCGACCGCATTCATCGCGACGTCAGAAATGTGTACCGGATCAACAGCACGCGGATTGCCGAAGATGAGACGCAGCGTTGGGGCGTCACGCCTCTAGCGTTAGGGCCGGCCGTTGCCCAAGACGTTCCTGGCATCAAACGTTACTCCCGTCTGGCATTCAACACGGCTTCGATCCGGTACGAGGACAAACTGCTCGGCCTCCGAATGTCGTTCGTGGATCCCGCCTTTTTTGAGATGTTTCATTTCAATGTCGAGAACGGTAGTCTGGCGGCAATCAACGATCCTTCGAGCATCATTTTATCCAAGCGAGCCGCTCAGCGGTATTTCGGCGACGAGGAGGCGGTAGGAAGGACGGTCGACGTAGTATTCGTCAGCCAGGGTATCGAGAAAACCGTGACGGTGGGCGCCGTTCTCGAAACACTTCCCTGGAACTCGAGCATCCAATTCGACGGCGTGATGCCGCTTTCGGAATTGAAGCAACTTGAGGGCTGGGACGACGCGAACTGGGAGTACTGGCAGCAGCCGATCAACTTCGTTCAGTTGGATGAGCAGGTTGAGCCCTCGAGGATCGAGGCGGCGATGCAGCGCTATGTGCCTGTCCAGAACGCCGCCCGGCCCAACTGGATGGTCAGTGCATTCGATCTGCAACCCTTCAGTGAGATCGCGGCAACCGACGATGAGTTTCAGGAAACAGGACTGAATTCGCCTCCTCCGTTCGAGGCGGTACTGATCCTGATCGGACTGGCAGGCCTGATCCTCCTCATCGCATGTTTCAATTTTACGAACACCACGATCGCGCTCTCGGGTAACCGGCTCCGCGAAATCGGACTTCGGAAGGCGGTGGGTGCTCAGCGCGGCGAGCTTGTGCGCCAGTTCTTGAGCGAGACGCTTGTTCTTTGCGTGCCGGCGCTGCTGGCCGGACTTCTCTTCGCCAACCTTCTCGCGCAGGGCCTGGCGGACAAGGGGATGAGCACGCCGCCCGATCCAGATCTGCTCCTTGACTGGCGGATGTGGGGCTTTCTGACGGGGCTCGTACTACTGACGGGCCTCATTGCGGGGGCGTACCCCGCGCTCTACATTTCGTCGTTCAAGCCCGTCCAGATATTCGCGGGCCGCTCCAAATTCCGCGGCAGCAATCCTTTCACCCGGCTGCTCCTCGGCGCGCAGCTCGGCGCCTCCGTCCTCGCTATCGTTGCCGGTGTCGTGTTCACGCAGAATGCTCGCTATCAGGAACGGATTCCGATGGGCTTCAACACGGACGAGATTATCGCGATGCCGGTGTTCAACAGGCAGGTGATGGATATCTACGCACCCAGAATCCGAGAGAATCCGAAGATCAAGTCCGTCGCCGGGGCAGGGTCGCAGGTCGGGAATTTCGCCTACCAGGCCATCTTCAAGGAGCATGGCGCCTCCGAGAAGGAGCACAACGTATTCATCGTAGATGTAGGACCCAATTACTTTGAAACGATGGATCTCGAGATACTCGCCGGGCGGACCTTCGACGAAACGCGTGCATCCGACTATGAAGGGGCGATCGTAAACCAGACGCTTCTCAAGGAAATGGGATGGGATGCTTCCTCGGCGCTCGGGCGGCAAGTCGAGTCAGACGGGCGTCCCTGCACTGTAATCGGCGTTGTGCGAGATTTCAAGCAGTTCGGCATGAGACAGCAGGTGCCGCCGATCTCGATGCATCTGGTTCCGACCGATCGCATCTACACGATGTCCGTGCGCGCTGCGCCCGACGACCTGGAAGAGGTCCGTGGATACCTGGAAGCGGAATGGTATAAGGTCTTTCCGAATATGCCGTTCTATTCCATGGACATGGAGCAACTGGTGCGTGGGCAGGACATGGAGACGAACCGCCGTATGGCCATGCTCTTCCTATCGCTGGCGATCATCGCCACCATGCTCTCAGCCTTCGGTCTGTTTGCGCTCGTCTCGTTGAGGATTGTGTCCCGAACGAAGGAGATCGGCGTCAGGAAAGTCCTTGGAGCCCCGTTTTCGAACCTCGTGAACGTGATCAACCGGGAGTTTTACCTGGTTTTTGCCCTGGCAATCGTGGTTGGATCGGGCGCGGGGTATTTCCTGTCGAATATGATGCTCAACGAGATGTTTGTGTTCAGGGCAGGTCTAAACGGGACGGCGTTCGTCGTCGGGTTGGTTACTGTCGGACTGGCAGCCTTATTGACGGTTGGGTATCAGGTGTTCAAAGCAGCCGCTGCCAATCCGGTGGAGTCACTGCGAACGGAGTGACCTTTCGTACCTGGCGGTTTGCGGATCCGAAAGCTCCGGAGTCAATTGAACGTCGTCGACACCCCCGGCAGCCACCGAAGTGAAACGCCAAGGTGCACTGATCCTCCGCCATCCAGGATCCCCCACATCCCAGGACTCCATTTGCGGCCTGGGAGCACGCCCGGATAGACGTTCAGGCTGAGCCGCCGGTAATTCGCCCTTGCGTAGACGAGCGATGCGAGCAGGCTGTGCTCCCTGTCGAGGAATACGCCGGCAGTGCCGACGAGATCGACGGTCTTCCTGTAGTCCTCCTCGTCGACGAAAACCTGATTTCTTGCCTGGAGTCCGGCCCCGACCGATACCCCGTAGCCGGACTCCATGCGGCGCGTAAGACCGACGAGATTGTTGAGGCCGAAGTAGTAGAAGACATGCCACTGACGACTTCCCGGGATGCGCCACTGCATCGAGTAGTAGTCGCCGCTGTTCTCGAGCGAGCCGTCACGCACCCCGATCGACGGCTGCTGAAGCCAGCTTCGCATGTGGAGCTTCCTCGAAAAGAATCTCCTGACTGACCTAGACGAAAAGAGTACGATACCGCCAACGTCGAATATGTAGAGATCGCTTATCGCATCCAGGTTAAGCCCGCGATAGTATCCATTCTCGACGGTTTCGTTGAGCAAGTGGTAGGTGGCTGCGGTCGCGATCGACCAGAGCATCGGTTGCCCGAATCCATGCGCCCGATACCATTCTCGTAGGCCGGACACCACCATGCCGCCGCCGACCAGATGGAGCTGGTAGTTCGGCAGCCATTGACCACCGCCCGATTGGCGCGTGCTGAGCGGAAGCAACTCGGAAGTGAGGAACGTGCTCACCCCATTCTGCGAAATGGTGTCAAAAGGATGTCGCATGGAGCGAATAACCGTCTTGAAGGAGGCCCCGAAGGGATGACTGGAGAGGCGATGATCCCACCCGTCCAGCTGCAGGATGTCGAAGCCCTCGTCGATCACGACGGTGAATGGACTGAAGACGGCGTCAGATCCGTATCCCAGGCCGAAGTAGAAAAGACGTTCCTCGTTGACGGCCTCTGTGTCCCTGTCCTCCCGGTACTGTGCGGAAGCTCGCGCGGATAATAGTGCGAGGAGTACGGCCGCGTGCGCGAATGGCTTTACTGACCGCAACGGATTTCAGTTCGTGCTGTGAGGTGGAGGACGCGTAACTCGAGAAAGTACTAATTCGCCTTGATCAGCACTGTGGACAATTCAATAGGGTTGCGGGTACGCTCGCTTGCCCCATCCTCGCCGTTTCCGGGTATTGCATGGTGATGTGAGGATTACCCGGAGAGACCATGAAGAACTTTCATCACCATACAACCTTCATCCTTATTGCGATTTCACTGCTTGCCGGCCTGAACGAAGAAGCACGAGCGCAGTTCAGCGGGGCCTACGAGGGCATGTCGTTTCAGGGATATCTGACGGATGACGGTGACGTCCCGATCAACGGGACGAAAGACATCACGATCCGTTTGTTCGATGGGAGCACCACCGGGACGCAGTACTGGGAACGCACCTACACCGGCGTACCGATCGCCAATGGAGTCTTTCATCTGATTCTGGCGTCGGGAACGCCGCCATTGGCGTGGGTTGCATTCGACAAGCAGTTCTTTGCCGAAATCGAGGTTGCCGGCGAGATCGTGGGTCCACGCGTTGAGTTGACGAGCGTGCCGTATGCACTGGGCCTTCGCAACCTTCGAGTGATTCCGGAAGTCGACGATGAAGGTCCGTCGCTTCTGGGTGGCTTTCTCGACAACACCATCTCGGCCGGCGTCAAAGGCGCTACGATTTCCGGCGGGGGCGCCGTTCGGGAGTCGAACGCCGGGCGACATCAGGTGACCGGCGACTATGGCACGATCGGAGGAGGGCTTGGAAACACCGCCTGGGAGAATGCGACCGTTTCGGGAGGCGCCAACAACGAGGCCTCGGGCAGCGGCGCCGTCATTGGAGGCGGAGAGGGGAACCATTCGACGGATTATGATGCGGTCGTTGCCGGCGGCTCATTCAACACCGCAAGCGGGGAGGAATCCACAATCGCAGGAGGCGACTATGGGACGGCGTCGGGGGACCAAGCCGCCATCGGAGGAGGCGACGCGAACACCGCTGCCGGGCAAGCCTCAACGGTTCCAGGCGGCACCCTCAACTACGCCGGCGGCCGCGACAGTTTTGCAGCCGGCAACCATGCCCGGGTTCGGAACGCGAGTGATACCGGCGATTCAGATGGGGACGAAGGGACGTTCGTATGGAGCGACCGATCAATCACGGCAAGCGCCTTCGAGTCTACCGGTCCTAACCAATTTCTCATTGAGGCTGCCGGCGGCGTCGGAATCAACACCAATGCGCCGGCAGGCCATCTGCACATTGCAAAGGCCAACAACAACACGGGCGGCGGAGTCGTAATTGAAGCCAACGAACAGGACCGTCTGTACATGTATTTCATTGCCGACGACAACATGACGATTGGCACGTACCGGTCTTCCGATAGTCGCCGCCTGCCGATCGCACTGCAGCCCTCAGGCGGGAACGTGGGGATCGGAACGACAAGTCCGAGCGAAAAGCTCGAGGTGAACGGCAACGTCCTGGCCAACAACGTTGCTGTGCCGTCGGACGCACGATACAAGAAGAACATCCAGCCGATTGTGGGCCCATTGGGACTTCTCTCAAAGCTCAACGGCGTGCGCTACGAGTACGACCGTGAGGCGCACCCTGAGAAGAGCTTCGACAGCGGCGTCCAGTTCGGACTTATTGCACAGAACGTCCGCCAAGTGCTGCCGGAGCTCGTGCACGAGAACGACGCCGGATACCTGTCGGTGAACTACATCGGCGTGATTCCCGTCTTGATCGAAGCGGTTAAGACACAACAAGACGCCTTGACGGAAAAGGATGCGCGGATCGATGCGCTCGAAACGCGAGTGGAGGCTCTGGAGCGGGCGCTGGGCGGGACGAAGTAAGCGGCTCCACCACGTTTCGCCGAGGTGGGCTTCCCGCGGGATAACAGAATCATCGATCATCATTCATCGATCATCGATGACAAGATCCACCTCTCTTGCATCTACATCGGCTTCGACCACCTTGACGCTGACTTTGTCCCCCGGCCGATAGGTCTTGCCCGAATAATCGCCGACGAGAGAGTACGTGTGCTCGTCATAAACGTAATGATCGTCGTCCATGTCCCTGACGTGCACGAGTCCTTCGACGAGGGGACCGCTCAGCCGCACGATGATTCCGAACTTTGTGACACCGGTTACTACTCCGTCGAAGCGCTCTCCGATATGCTCCCGGATATACTCGACTTGCTTCAATTTGACAGACTCACGCTCCGCCTCCACGGCAACGCGCTCACGTTCGGAGCAGTGCACGCAGGATGCCTCGAGTGAATCTTTGTCAACACTCTTGCCTCCCTGTGCATATCGTTTGAGAAGGCGGTGGACGAGGAGGTCGGGGTAACGGCGAATCGGACTGGTGAAATGGGTATAGGCTTTGAAGCCCAGGCCGTAGTGCCCGCTGTTCTCGGTTGCATACACAGCCTTCGCCATGGCCCTCAGCGCGGCATCCTCGATGACGAACTCCTCTGGTGAGCCTTGGACGTGCTGGAGCAGGTTGTTCAGATCTTTTGACTCGGCCTTCCCGTTCGTGAGGGGCAGCCGATATCCGAAAGCCTTCACGTATTGCGCGAGTTGACTAATTTTTTCCTCATTGGGCACGTCGTGAACGCGGAATACAAACGCGTGTCCTTTGTGCGTCTTCTCGACATGTTCCGCAATCGTCCGGTTTGCCAGAAGCATGAGCTCCTCGATGAGCCGGTTGGCCTCGAGGCGTTCCTTTCGAAGGATGTCGGCGGGATGGCCGTCTTTGTCCAGCACAATCTTGATTTCAGGAAGATCAAAATCGACAGAGCCACGGCTCATTCGTTTCTTCGTGAGCGTCCGCGCGATGCCGCCCGCCTCAATAACGTCGGATGCGAAAGGGTGGTCGGGATGTCCCCCCATCAGAAGATCCTGAGCTTCTTCGTACGAGAACCTGTGCCCCGAGCGAATCACCGTTTCCTCGATTCTGTAGCTCTTTACCGTTCCTCGTGGCGACACTTCCATAATGCACGAGAACGTGAGCTTGTCTTCGCCCGGACGAAGGGAACAGACCTCATTTGACAGCTTTTCCGGAAGCATTGGCACGACGCGGTCCACGAGGTAGACGCTGGTCCCGCGCTTGAACGCTTCACTGTCCAAAGTCGTGTCGGATCCGACGTAGTGGCTCACGTCGGCAATGTGCACCCCGATCTCGAGGTTTCCGTTCGGGAGGGATTCGATATGGATCGAATCGTCGAAATCCTTCGCGTCCTCCGGGTCGATGGTAAACGTTCGTTTGGCCCGTAAGTCGAGGCGTCGTTCGATTTCCGACGCAGGGATTTCGGTCTCGATCGCCCCAGCTTCCTGCAGCACATCCTCAGGAAAGCCGACTTGGACATTCAGGCTGAGTGCGAGTGACAGGACTTGGATCGCGGGATCGGATGCCGAACCCAGCACGTCTAGAACGCGACCTTCCGGTGAGGCACGGGGGTCGTCGAAGCGATCGATTGAAACAACGACCTTATCGCCGGACTTTGCGCCGTTGAAGGCGTCCTGGGCGACATAGACGTCGTTTACGAGCCGCCGGTCGTCGGGCTCGACAAACCCAAAATGTCCCTTCTCGGTGAATGTGCCGACAGCGCGCGTTCGGCGGCGTTCGAGGATTTCGAGCACCTCGGCCTCACGCTGCCGGTCGCCGCGACTCGGGGCGGCCAGGCCGATGCGAACGAGATCGCCGTCGATGGCCGTACCCATGTTTGTCCTGCGAATAAAGACGTCTTCTTTCTGTCCGGGAACGTCGACGAAGCCGAAACCCTGCGGATTGACCTCGAGCGTGCCTTCAATCTTGGTCGGACGCGGTTTGAAAGTGTAACGTCCGCCCTTGACGCGACCAATGGCGCCGTGCTCGTCCATCTCGGCGAGCACGTCACGGAACTCACGGTAGTCCCGATTCTCGTTGTACCCGAGCTTCTTCGCGATCTCTTTTGGACGGTAGAGTTTGTGACCGTTGTTCTTGAGGAGACGAAGTATGTCGGTGCGAATCTGTTTGCGAGATAGCGGCATGTTGGTAGAAGGTCGAACGTCGAGAGACGAAGGTCAAATGTCACTCAGACATTGAAGTATCCAGCGTGTCGTCGATATAGTGATCGATCTGTGTGTCGAGCATCGGCAGTGGAAGCGCTCCGTTCTGCAGTACAGCGTCGTGGAATGCTCGAACGTCGAAGCTCTTTCCGAGAGCGGATTCCGCTCGCGCTCGCAGTTCGAGGATCTTCAGCTCACCCATCTTGTACGCCAGCGCCTGGCCCGGCCACGCGATGTAGCGATCGACCTCCGTGTTGATATTGTGTTCGGCCAAGGCGGAGTTCTCGAGGAAGAAATCGACAGCCTGCTGCCGTGTCCATCCCATCGCGTGTATGCCGGTATCGACGACGAGGCGTCCGGCCCGCCACATTTCATAAGTCAACCTGCCGAAGTGCTCATAGGGCGTCTCGTAGATCCCCATTTCCTCACCGAGCTTCTCGCAATAGAGACCCCAGCCTTCCCCGAATGCGTCCACGTAAAGGTTCGCCCGGAACGGTGGCACATTTTCGAGTTCTTGCGCGAGCGAAATCTGGAGGTGATGTCCCGGCACGCCTTCGTGCAGGGCGAGAGCGGCAAGTGTGTAGAGCGGACGTTTGTCGAGCGCATACGTGTTCACCATAAACAGCCCGCCTCGGACTCCCGGGATGGGTTCCCAGTACCTGCCGGTGGTGTAATTCGGTGCGATGTCGTCGGGTACGGCCCGAACGCCGTAGGGCGTTCTCGGCAGCTTGCCGAAGAAGGCCGGCAGTTTCTCGTCGATGCGCTTCGCGATCCATGCGGCCTGCAGCATCAAGTCGTGGGGCGTTTGAGCGTAGAACTGCGGATCGGTCCGCAGGAAGTCCACGAACTCGCGGAAGGATCCCTCGAAGCCGACGTCCTTGATGATCGCCTCCATCTCGGTCCGGATCCGCGCCACCTCGCGCAAGCCCAGCTGCATGAATCTCGTCTGCCGTCAGATCCAACGTCGTGAATTTCTTGATGCGCTCGCGGTAGTAGGCGTCGCCGTCCGGCAGATCCGTTGCCCCGACAGTCGTGCGAGCACCGGGCATGTACTCTTCGCGAAAGAAAGTGCGAAGCTTGGAGAATGCAGGCAGGACCGCGTTCTGCACGACGTTCCGTCCTTCAGCGAGCAGCCGATCCTTTTCAGCCGTGGGGACGCTCGCCGGAAAGTTTTCGAACGGAGCGAAAAAGCCGCTTTCCTCGGGCGTCGAGACAGCGAGCGCCGCAAACGTGGGCTCGATGTTATCCAGGATGATGCGAGGTTGCGTAAACCCGTCGATGAGCCCCTGCCGCATATTCGCGATCTCCTGGTCGATGTATGCGGGCATGGCGGAGAGCCGCTTCAGGTAGGTTTCGTAATCGGCGACGGCTTCGAACGGCGTTGCCTCAACGAGCTGAGAGAGCGTGGTGTGAAATCCGTCGTCGCTCAAGAACGGGATTCGCCAGAGCTTGTAAGCGTATTCCGAAATGTCGCCTTCGAGTCGGAATTCGAAGAGGTCGTAGTTGAGTTGGTCGTCGGGTTCGAGCGCCGATCGATCGATCGCATGCAGCCGGTCGAGATACTTCAGGCGCGCTTCGTGCTGAGATTCGTAGGCATCGGGTGAGACGTTCGGCAGCCGATCGTCCAGATCGTGATTGCCGCGATACGTCGCCGCGATGGGGTCCCATGTCTGTTCTGCAGCCCACTCGTCGTCGAAGAGCGCGTGGAGGGAGTCGGCGGGCGACTGGGCAACCGCAAAAGAAGTCGCGAGGGCGAGGGGAGCGATCAGGGAGAGTACCTTCGAAGAGACTGGCTGCATGGGATGGAACGTGGCGTGTGATGAGTGTCGGCGGACATACTCGGGCCCGCGGGATGAGATCGACGAACGAATATACACAGGGGATTCTTTCAGTCTAGAGGGCTTCTTGATTGCCTCGGAGGCCGACCCTTCAAAGAGTCGCCGAGACAATCGGAGATTCCGGGGCTTGAAACTTGACTCGCATTGGTACGCGGTCATATACTGCTACCTGGAAGAACCACCGGCGTCTCCGCAGTGAGACGCATCCCAAGCACCGAATCTCAAAGAGGCACGAATGAAATTATCTCACTACCTATTGGTATGTACGGTCTGTATGACGTTAGCCATTGGCGCGTGTAATGACGGACCAACCGACGTTAACAGCGAAGCGGCGCTTTCCGCCGCCGACGGGAGCGTGGCAGCAAAGCACGGTCCGAGCGAGAACGGCGGCAAGAAGAAAGACAACTACGATATCTGCCACTACGATGCCAGCCTGAATGACGGCGCGGGCGCGCTGGTCCACCTGAACGTGAACGGGAACGCGTGGGACGGAGAAGGCGAGGGCTGCGGCGGCAAGGTGAATCCGCACGCGAAGCAAACCGGTCACAACGGCCACGAGCTCGACGTCAACTGGAACGCGGACACGGCCTTTGTGGCGACCTCATGTGAAGCGTTCTGCTACGAAGATCGTGACGGCGACGGCCTGACCGACGACGTCGATCCGTGCATCTTCGACGCGGACAACGATTCCGACGCGGACGGTGTTTGCTTGTCAGACGGTGATACGTGCTACGCTGATCCAAATGACTCGGATGGCGGCACCGACGCGGACGGCGACGGCATCTGTGAGGAAGGCGGCGACGCCGTAGACAACTGCCCCGACGTTGCCAATACGGACCAGGCTGACGGGGATGCCGACGGCGTGGGTGACGCGTGCGACAACTGCGTCGACGTCAGCAACAGCGACCAGGCGGATGACGACAACGACGGTATCGGGAATGTGTGCGACGACTGTACCGACGTCGACCAGGACGGGTATGGCACCGACCTGTACTACGCGCCGACATGCAATGGCGGGCAAGTTGATTGCCGCGACGATCTTTCAGCCGTTAATCCGGGTGCAATCGAGGACCTCGCGACGGACGATACGTGTAACGACGGACTCGACAACGATTGCGACGGACTCACTGACCAGGATGATTCTCCAGCCTGCTATGACTGACCCCGGTTTGGAAGAAATCAGCCTTTGATCGCAAGCGCGCCCACTTCCTCGTGAGGTGGGCGCGCTGCGTTTCGCCCAATACCGTTTTGCGCATCGACCAATAGCACCTGATGTTGTACCGCCGAGGACTTCATATCCTCCTCTGTCTCTTTTCGATCGAGATGCTCGCCGCCGGTGAGGTTTCGTTAGCTCAGGACTCCCCGGGAGACGAGATGAGTACGTCATATCCCTCCTGGGACTCATTGCCAGACAGCGTGCGAGAAGCCTTCGAAAGAGCCTATGCCGAGGGACCAAAGGATTCTGCCTTTTCGCAATACTTCGAATCGGTAGGTCCGGTCGCCATGCTTGACTTCCTCGAGGCGCGATGGGATCGATGTCATTCGCAAGCCCATCCACTTGGCTTTGCGATCTATCAGAAACTCCGAGATCTCGGCCAAAGTCTCTCCGTCTGTGCGGATCGGTGTACGAACGCCTGCATGCACGGGGTCATCAGGGCGGCGTTCGGAAGCCATTCGTTCAACGATGTGGAGAGCCGGGCAACTCAGATCTGTAAGATTGAGGAGATGAAGAACGCCGCTCGCGCCGGGGCATGTCCCCACGCGATGGGGCACGCGCTGTTGATGACGTCGGACTACGACGTCAAAGAGGCGCTTTCGGGCTGCAAAGCGTTCACGGGGCGCTTCGACGAGTACCGGTGCGCGACTGGCGTTTTTATGGAATATCGGAGCATGCCGTTGTCCGTCAGGGATCGCTCTGAGGGCTCACCCTGGACGTATGACTGCGATTCGGATCCACGATATGCGGTGGCATGTTACCGCTACGCGATCGACGTGTATCTGAATCTCGGGAAGCCTGACTGGGACGAGGACGTCAAGCTGTGTCTCGGGCGCGAGGGGCAGCCCCGCCTCGGGTGTTTCCATGGAATGGGCATACGCTATGCCGGGCAAGTGTGGCATGATCCATCCGCCATGTCACATTTCTGTCGTGAGGGGAGTGCCGACGATCAGATCATGTGCATGGAAGCGATCGTCGAGAACCTTTCAATCAATGATCACGACAAGGCCGTCGCGACATGCCAATACGTGCAGCCGGACCTGAAAGCGGACTGCCTGGAAGCCGCGGAGGGGGGGTATTATCGTCGGCACAAGAAGACGCTCGGGCTGTATTTGCCTGAGTAGTTCGGGCGTTCGGTCCACCGGTCTTCCAGTCGTTCGGTCTTCCAGTCTGCTCGTTTACTGTCCTTTGCTCGCCGTTGCACGTCCGGCGTTTCCGTTGATCGCTCCTTCCATGGTCATGTCGTGTTCTTCCCGAACACGGACTGCGCGAGAGATCGGTGACGGATCATTCCCCCCGCTGCCACGCGTAGGACTAATGTGGTCCGAACCTCCTGTTTCCAAGGAGACGTCGGGACCTTTGACAAGAGCAACCGCAAACATATACGCGCACTGAGTCATGGACAGATTTGCAGACCCCTCGTTATGGATCGAAGCCGGCGCCATACTTGTCGTTGGCGCCTTGACGCTGATGTTGATCATGCGTGCCACGGCTTATCTGGCGCGGCAGGCTAATTTTACTCCGCTCGCTCTCGGGCCGGTTCGCTTCCTCATCCGTTGGGCGGTGATCCTGGTTATCGCAGGACTCCTGCTGAACAAGCTTTTCGCGATCGACCTAATGAGCATTATCGTCGGTGGACTGGCCTTCGTCGCGATCGGGGTCGTAGCCGTCTGGAGCATGTTGAGCCACACGACGGCAACCATGCTCCTGATTCTCCTGAAACCCTTTCGGATTTTCGACTGGATCAATTTTCCCGGCGAGGAGGTGGGCGGAAAGGTGACTGATCTAAATCTGTTCTTTACGCTTCTGGATAACGAGGAAGGGGAGCACTTCATCATCCCGAACAACGTGTTCTTCCAGAAGACCTTCCGCCATGTACCCGGTAAGAGCAAGGAGAGGATAGAGCTGCACGAGCAGTTTCAGCGTAAGGAGCCGGCGAAGGAAGAATGAGGAACGGGTTGGACTGAACTAGTCGGTCGCACGGCGCAACCTGCATGAAGCGCTGGTTCACCTCCTTGTCGGATCCGAGTTCCGGGGGAAGACATTTCAGCGTCTCGTATCGATCGAGCGTGGTATCGCGCGCTTTGTAGGTTGGGGCGAGGATGAGCCGGCGGGCGCCCGGGCCGGCTGGTGAGAATCTTCGATGGTTCCGCCCGGTTGAAGCCCAAAACTGATGATCCGGGTATAGCATATGGGCACGAAGCTGCAGATCGACGTGAAGGGACAGGGGCTGCACGACATCACGCCGGTTGTGCGGAACTTCGTGGAGCAGACCGGGGCGCGGGAGGGTGTCTGTCACCTGTTCATCCAGCATACCTCCGCGAGTCTTCTGATTCAGGAGAATTACGACCCTTCCGCACGGCGCGATCTGGAAGACTGGTTGAATCGGCTCGCACCGGAAGATGACCCCTTGTACACGCATACGCTGGAGGGTCCCGACGACATGCCGGCCCACATCAAAGCCGCCCTTACCGCGACGTCGCTATCGATCCCGATCATGGACGGCAAGCTCGCGCTGGGCACATGGCAGGGCATCTTTATTTGGGAGCACCGCCGGCATCGGGGCCGGCGCACTGTGGTTGCTCACATTTCCGGGTGAAGAGCGATCGCCTCCGTCTGCGCCATCACGAGCAGGACGATGCGATCGAAATCTCGGGATTTGAAGCACCGTCTCGTGAGCCCGCAGAACTGACTTACAAAACCAGGCAATTCACCGATTGCGATCACAAGACTACGACACTGCGAGAGACCTGGGTTGAGCCCTCCTGTAACCTGATCAGATATACGCCGGGAGCAAGATCGTCAACCCGGTACTTCAACTCGTGCCAGCCGGCACCTATGCGGCGGCTGAGCGGCGATGAGACGACGCGGCCAAGAATGTCGAACGCGTTAACCCAGACCACCCCTGCGAACGGAAGACCATACCGAATGGTAACCGCCTGTTGAGCAGGGTCGGGATACACGGCAGCGATCTCCAATGCGTCCAGAATTTCCGGATTATCGTCGTTTGTATCTGTTCCTTCCACGATGCTGAAGTCCCAAGGTGCAGACCATCCGGATTGAGTACTCCTCAGCCGCCAGAAGTATCGTTTCCCGTCGTCAAGGCCGGAGACCTCCATGCTGTTTCCGATGACTGTTGTATCGATTTCGGTTAGAGCGAAATCCGGGAACAACGAAAGCTGGACTCGCGCGCTATCGGCAACGTCAGGTGAACTCCACCACAACGTTAGTGTTGAGCCTGAGAGAGCAGAGCCATTTACCGGAGCGCCTTGTGCTGGCGGCGATGGCTTCGTCGTGTAGAACCGGATTACATTCCCAATAGGAATCATCTCTTGGCGGTAATTCGGAGAAACGGGGTCCATCATGAATATCAGGCGCTGAAGCGGCGTTCCGCGATCCCGATCGATCTCCTGTGAAGGTGCATCAGTTTCTGGAGATGTTGGACAGCCTGTCGGGTGTGCATCAACAAGTGGCTTTACACCCGCAACCCAATCGGCGTAGCTGTCTACGGGGTAATATGCGTAGATGCAGGGGGGAGTCCAGGCGTACAGGCCTGCCAGGTTCACTGTCACCACCGACGGGATGCACCTGTTGCAAACGGCTCCTAACCTGCTGAATCGTCAGTCCTATTGGTTCGTGAGCCTGCCTCGGCGTAGCTGCGAAGCGGCGTAGACGGGTCGGTCGAAGGTCGAAGGTCCAATCAACTAGTGGACCTATCGAACCAGCATCATCGTTCGTCGCGCCGTGAAGGTTCCAGCTTGCAGGCTGTAGATGTATACGCCGCTTGCAAGCCCCTCGGCCAAGAACCTGACGCTGTGGTGACCGGCCGGTTGTGAGCCGTCCGCGAGGGTAGCGACGAGGCGTCCGAACGCATCGTAGACGGTCAAGCGAACACGTACGGCCTCCGGGAGGGAATAGGTAACGGTGGTCAGCCGGTCGAATGGATTCGGATAGTTCGAATCGAGGCCAAAGACGTCGGGAAGGACGTCGGTTTCGTTTGAGACGATCGATAAGGTCCGAAACCGAAACACTTGCGAAAAGGGACCATGGCCTTGTGGGCTTGTCGCCCGGACTTTCCAAAAGTACTCGGTGTCCATGCCAAGATCGCGGACCAAGAGCGTTGTCGTCTTTACGCCAATCGTATCGACCACAGGTGCGGCGGTCCCGGGCGTCGTGACCTCGACGTCGTATGCATTGGCTCCAGACACGGACTCCCATGACAGCGAAACAGGCAAGCTTACACCTTTCGCCTCGTCCTCCGGATTTGTCAGGACCGGCGCCATCAGCGCGATGGGCGTTGCAGCGCGCAGCGCGCTTGCTACGGTCCAGAATCCGGTATCAAGACCGCCTGCGGCATCGCTCGACCCTCCGGTAGTCAGGATGCCCACTGTTGGTTGGATCACAAACCCCTCGCCTCCGACGGTCGCATGGCCGGCGCTCAAAAGGGCGGACCCTTGGCGGATCTGAGACTGCGCGATAGCGGCTTCGGGCACGATCCAGATTGCCAGAACCAGCGCTACGGCGAACGTTCTAAACGGTCCCATCACTCTTACCTTCCTGTTATGGGCGTTCGCCGCCAGGGATGTCAGCGCCGATCGAGCGCAACGCATCACGCAACGCTTCAATTTCGTTCTGTTGAGTCAGCACGAGATCGTAGAGCCCCTGGATCGCGGCCAGCGCGACGCCGTCTGCGTCGACGGTCGTGATGTGACGGTCATCCGTTCCCAAACCGAAGGCCTGCCGAAAATCTTGTGCCACCGGGCCCATGTGCCGAATTGTTGCATCTTCGCCCTGGTAGCGCCAGGAACTGATCGGGATGGCTGCAAGGCGCTCAAGAACGCTGCTTTTATCAACGGGCTCAAAGGCCGCCTTGAGGTTCCGATCGCTGACAGACGACCAGGAGCCCGAATTTGGATCGAGTTTTGCGCCGATCGTCCCCTGTGAATTGGTAAAGAAGAACACGCCGCCGGCGGCTTTGGCGATGAACTGATTGTCGGCCGTGGAAGTGAGCGAGTCGCCTTTGACGGTTGAGCCGCCGAAAACGCGTGACCGGTCATTCCAGACAAACGATCCCTCGTGATTGGCGCGGGCATTGTATCCCGATGCGAATGTGTATGGGGCTCTCGCAACGGAGAAACGGCCGCCGACAACCATACCGAAACTTCCCAGCGCCATGTTGTCAGTGCCGCCCACCACGGAGGATGTGAATCCCGTCGCGATGTTGCCCGTTCCGCCCCCGACGAAAGTGGCATGTCCTCCCGCTTCGTTATTGGCTCCGCCGGCTATCGTTGGGTAGTTGGTGAAATCCTGCAGTCGATTTCCGTGACCCCGCCAATCGTGCCCCAGTTCGAGAATATCTCGTTGTCGTCGCCGCCTCCGATGACGCTGCCAAAATTGTCTATGATTCGATCGTTTTTACCACCACCGATGCTGGCAGATCGACTCTCGATGTCGATACTATTGGTGCCGGCGCCTGCGATTATGTTCACGTCTTCGTCGTCGGCTTCGCAAAGAGTGCCGCGACATCCTTCGATACGAAGTCCACGTCGGTTGTTGACGCGGATTTCGACGGATGTCGTGTCGGTCGTTCCAATAAAGTCAGAGCCGGAAACCGTACCGGCGTTGCCACCCAGGGCCCAACCGGCCGTGCCCGACACGACGAGCGCGTTGCCATCCCGGGCGATCGAGACATTGTCGCCTGCTATGATGGCGTCATCTCCAACCCAACGTGCGCGGTAGCTGTACGGGGTGGCGACCAGTGGGATACGAGGCTCCAGTTCGGTCGCGCCCGCGTCGCCCCTTGCAATGCTGAGCCAGACAGGCGTCTCAAATCCTACGGCGGCCAGGCTTTCAAGGCGGCCGAGATAGACGGAGAAGACGCCGTCTGCAACGCCGATGCCTGCCTGGGTTTCAACCCACAGCTCTTGTCCACTTTCGGCGGCGTCGTACAGTCGAAAGGTTAGCGTGATATCGTCTTCGTTCATCGGAGTGCCGTCATCCGCAGTAGATAAGCCTGGAATGCGATAGAGTCCGGTACCTGGGCGTAGACGCCTGAGGACGATATACCGAAGGCGACGATCATTGCGATGAAAGCAGCGTTTTCCAGGGTAGAGGACCGCTCGCAATAGACTTTCGAGACGAGGGGTGCGAAGGATGTCAGGAATCGAATGCATGCGACCGAGATTTCGGTTGGTGACGGGAAGCGTTCGAAACGTACAACAGGGAGAGGGTCTGGAGCAAAGGCGCGGAGGCCCTCCTTGTCAGGCGGCTAAGTTACCCCGAGCCCTTCGAGCGCGAGTCGCATGGCTTCGGCGAAACCGCTGCTCATCACTCCAACGAACTCACCAGCGGAGTGGCATAGTGTAGATGCCCCTCGGAAGACGGACGTGCGTCAACTGCCTCAATGATCTCTCCATTCAGGTGCATCTCGCTAGGGCCTGTTAACACTTCCCATGAATGTCGCGACGGGGGTGTTTTTGCGAAATACAAGGCGCCGCGAACGCGGTGTGCCACAGGTCACATAAGTGAGCGGCAACGAGCTGCTGCTGAAATATGGCCCCGTCCCTCCGGGTTGCGCCCAAAATGTGGCCATTCGGCGTTGCTCGCCGCTAATGTAGCGGTGCTACACGTCGTTCCTCGCGCCTTGATTGGCCACATTTTGTGCAGCAACGCGACAATCTTGGAAAGTGTTAACAGGCCCTAATCGAACGAAACTAAGAGTCGAGGGATTGTGATGCTCGTGGACTCATGACGAACGTCTAGCGTCTAGCGTCTAGCGACTAGCGACTAGTGTCCAGTGTCCAGTGTCTAGTGACCAGTGACCAGTGTCTAATGACTAACGACAACTCTACCGCTCTTCTGAAACGTCTCGCCGCGCACGGAGATCACGTACACCCCGGTTCCCAGTTGACTTCCGTCGAGTGTGAATTCGTGTGCTGTGTCGGGCGTCAATTGCCCGTCGTGCAGCAGCGCTACCTGTTGCCCGAGCAGGTTGTAGACAGCGATGGTCACGTTTTGCGTTTTCTCTATGCGCAGCGTGAATCGAGCTACCTGCCCAAACGGGTTCGGGTAGGCGGGCGAAAGGCCATACTCCGCAGCAGGCTCCTCGCCAAACTCGATAGCGGTTAGAACGGATGGAACCGCATCCAGCCACGACTGAAACGCAGGGTCGGCGGGGACCTGAGCGCCGCTATGCCCGAAATCGAGGAACGACAAGTTGACGAGAGCCGTCATCGACAGCGGCATCTCTCCCGAGAAGTCGTTGTTGGCCAGGATGAGCGAGTCGAGGGCCACCAATTGACCCAGCTCTTCCGGCAGGCTGCCCGAAAACTGGTTGTGGCCGAGATCGAGTTTCGTGAGTTGCTCAAGTTCCCAATTTCGGGAGGCAACTCACCACTGAATTCGTTGAAACCGATCTGGAGGATTTCGAGGCTGAAAAGTGGGTTGCTGATTTCAAGCTCTTCGCCTTCCTCAGAACTTCCCTTTCCCACCGGCGGCGGAGCCCAATCACAGAACACAATTGTTAATGGGGGCTTCGTTCCGGAGTCTCCGCAGCTCAAGAGGTTGTAGGAAAGGTCGATTTTGGTTGCCGCAGTCAATAGGCTCATTTCGTACGGGAGATGGGTTCCAGGAATTCGGGTATAGTGACCTCCAAGGTAGTTTTGCGAAAGATCCACCTCCCTCACCCGCCCGTTTTCGTACGTAACCCCATACCATCCATGTCCATCCGGTGGGATGGTTGAGTATCGAGGCCAGCTGTACGGGAATTCCTCGTTTCGGAGCCAATTAAACTTCACGTCCCATCCAGCACCATAGGTAGTTGCGTACAGCGTTGAAAGCGCCCTAAGATCTGCCTCGTAGCCACTGAACACCTCCACATTTATGGCTTGACCACGTAGTGCCAGGGCCGGAACCAAAGGGCTGGTGACCTTGGCGTAGTAGACGCCCGCGTCATCTTTGGAAGTCGAGGTTAACATCAGTTTTTCGTTCGTCTCTCCCTCGAGGGCGACCGCGTCGTCTGCGCTGGCGCCTTTGAACCACTGATAAAGGTTCTGGGAGCCACCGGCCGCGATGGAAAGGCCCCACTGAACCGGATCACCTGGATTCGGGGTGTCCAGCACCACCCACTTCCTCTGTGGGGCTACGCCGACCGCGAGCTGCGGCTCGTAGGTGAAGAGCTCGATTCCCTGGTCCATGAACGGCTCAATGTCGTCAAACTCCAGCTTGTTGTTTTCTATGCTGAGGCCAGTCACGCCCAATGCAGAAAGATCCGGCAAGACGGAAAGTTCGTTGTCGTTCAGGAGTAGAAAGACCAGGTTCGACAAGTTGCTTATCTCAGCTGGAAGACTTTTGAGGCGATTCTGATTCAGACCCAGGTACTCCAAAAGGGCCAACTGCCCGATATCAGCCGAGACCGAATCAAACTCGTTTGCGCCCAGATCCAGAATCTTCAGTTGGGTTACCCGCCCGACTTCCGGTGGGATGTGGCCGGAGAGTTTGTTGTTGTTCAGCCACAGGTCGGTCAGGACCGTCAATTGCTCGATCTCAGGGGGAATCTCACCGTCGAGGTTATTGAAGGAAAGGGACAGTGAGGTCAGGCTCGTCAGGTCGCCGATTCGGGGCGTGAGCTTGCCTGACAGTTCGTTTCCGGTCAGTTCAAGACTGGTCACTCGCCCGTTCGTCACGGTGACCCCGTGCCATGTCGACACCGGGCCGATGAGCCAGTTGGTTCGATTCGTCCAGCTGCCGCCGCCGGTTGTGTTATAGAGTTCCAGCAGTGCCAGCGAGTCCGCCACAATCGGCAGTGTCCACACCGTCCTGGGCCCGCTGACTAGAGTAAGGTTCGGCACGAGTGCGTTGGTAACTCTAACCTGATACACGCCCATTTGGACCCCTTGAACGGAGGCCAGTATCAGCGTCGTGTCGGTCTGTCCATCGAGGGCAACGTCGTCTTTGAACCACTGATAGGCGTTCTGCGACCCTCGAGCCGCGGAGGTCATCGTGACCGGATCTCCCAGGCGGACAAACGTCGACTCGGCCTCGCTGAAGCTCTTTTGTGGCGCGTATTTGAAAACAGACCATCCTTCCCGACGTTTGGTTCGAGGTCGCCAAATTCAAGTCGGTTGTTATCGACCGCGACGTCGAAGAGCTGTGCCGCCGGGAGGTCGGGCATGTGATCGAATTCGTTTCCATCCAGTTGCAGGTATTGCAGACTACCCATCTGTGAAATAGCCTTGCCGGGTACGCTCCCGGTGAGTCCGTTGTTGGCTAACCACAACCGGGTCAGGCCGGTGAACCGGGAGACTTCCGACGGAATCTCTCCCACGAGGTTCGGATTGCCGGAGATCTCCAGCGTCGTCAACTCCGTCAGCTGGCCGATCTCTGGAGGGATGCTGCCGGTCAGGTTCGGATTGTCGGAGATCCGCAGGTACGTCAACCCCGTCAACTGGCCGATCTCAGGGGGGATACTGCCGGTGAGGTTCTGATCAATCAGTTGCAGGGTGGTTACGCGGCCAACCTCCACACGGACCCAACCCCATGTCGACACCGGGCCGGTGAGCCAATTCCGGGCATCCCTCCATCCCGGACCGCCGGTCGCGTTGTAGAATGCAACCAGCGCCAACGAGTCGGCAGCGAGTGTTGCTTTCTTGGTTACCTGTACCCGCATCTGGCGACTCTCGAGGATGAGCTTAGGGACCAGTGCGTTCCTGACTTCGGCAAAGTAGACGCCCGCGTCGTTCGGCCCAACCGAGGCCACGGTCAGCGTCGAGTCCGTCTGGCCGAACTGCTCATCGTAGTCATCCTTGAACCAGCGGTACGTATTCTGCGTGCCACCGACCTTCATCGTCAGCGTGAGAGGCTCTCCGATAAAGACGAGCGTGTCCAAAGCAGTGCCGACCGAGTCCTGGGGCCTGTAGGTGAAGGGCGTATCGGTCGCGATGTTCACATTCGGTTCGAGGTCATCAAACTCAAACCGGTTTCTCTCGGCCGACAGCCCACCGACATAGACGGATGCCGAGAAGTCAGGAAGATCGGTGAACAGGTTGTTGGCAAACCGCAGCGTCAAGTACCCGGGCCACTGCGCGATGGCCTGCGGGATGCTCCCGGTGAACCGGTTGTCATCCAGCAGCAGCGTAGTCATGTCGACCAGCAATCCGAGGTCGCTCGGAAGATCGCCTGTGAACTGATTGCCTGACAGGATCAGGCTGCTCAGGTTTGCCATGTGCCCGATGGACGCAGGGAGAGAACCGGACAGGTCGTTGTTCGAAACGTCCAGGTAGACCAAGCCCGTCATCTGCCAGATTGCGGGTGGAAACATGCCGGAAAAGGTATTCCCGGCCAGGCCGATTCCGGTCAGGATGGGTAGACTCGCGATTTCGGCGGGGATATTCCCCGAAAGCTGGTTGTTCTGAATGGAAATGGACGTGAGACCGGTTGCCCCCCCGATTGCCGCCGGTAGCACGCCGGAGAACTGGTTGTTATCGAGCTGAAGGCTGCTCAAATTTGGAAGAGTCCAGAACACGGTCGGAAGCGTACCGCTCAGCCCGTTCCCTGCTATCTGCAACGTGACCAGGCCGGTCAGATCGGAAAACTCCGCGGGGATGGTCCCATTCAGATCGGCGTTGTTCAACATGAGTTTCGTGACCCGGCCGCCCTCAACGGTTACGCCACCCCAGTTCGTCACGGGCCCGGTAATCCACGGTGAAACATTGGAATCCCAGTTCGGACCGTCCATCGCGTTGTAGAAGGCAACCAGGGCCAACGAGTCGGCTTGGGTGACCTGCGCACGGGATACCTGCGGAGAAGAAAGGGCAAGCGCGACGATGGCCCACAGCCAAGCTGTGGCGCGGAAAGCGACTGATCTCATGGACGACTACCAGATTGTGCGTTCTGGCAGAGTCAGGTGGATCCTGCGGAGCTCAGCACGCGGAGGCTAGCGACGGAAGGACGTGAATATTCAGCGAAGAACCGGCGGCTTCAATCAAACAGTTGCAAGGAGCGGATGTTCCTCGGGGGATGGGGGATGGAGGATGGAGGATGGAGGATGGAGGATGGAGGATGGAGGATGGAGGATGGAGGATGGAGGATGGAGGATGGGGATGGAGGATGGAGGATGGAGGATGGAGGATGGAGGATGGAGGATGGAGGATGGGGGATGGAGGATGGAGGATGGAGGATGGAGGATGGAGGATGGAGGATGGAGGATGGGGATGGGGGATGGAGTGTCAATTCCAATCAGGCGACCAAGTGCGGGTACGCCGATTGGCGGTTTTGGAAACGAAGGATGCTCTCCTTCTCAATGACTCCACGATCAATGTTGATGGCATTTTGGATCGTGGCATTTGTCTTCCAATTGTCTCGTCCGGCGATGACACTCGGCAGATGGACAATCAGGGCAGCGGAAATGCAACGGGAGGCACTTTCCCAGAGGTAGCTCGGAGTATGGTCGACGGCGTAGTAATCAACGTCGGCAATTGAAAACATCGGATTCTTAAAGCTGGTGGGCTTTGCAAAATAGAATCCCATGCCTTCGTCGCAACTCACATCGATAATGAGGCATCCACGCTTAAGCGTCTCCTTTTCGTCCTCATTTACGAAGTTTATTGGGTCGTCGATATCCTGGTAGACACCGTTGACAATGATGTCCGACTCACTGATTAATTCGGATAGGGGGCGTTCGGAGCCGTCATGCTCCACTACAAGCAACCGTGGTTCGCCGGCCCCGCCTTTCCTAATGCTCACATAGTGGACATCCAGCACCTCTTCCCGAACCTCATGATCGGGCCGCTGAATACAAATGGTTACGTCTCTGAAACCGTGTGCTTTGAGGGCATAGATTGCGCCCCTGCTCACAGCTCCGAAGCTGAATATGATCGCCTTTCGCTGATTCCCATAGTGGCCGTCGATGCCTTTTAGTGCGAGCGCGTGGAGGACCGCGCAATACCCGGCCATTTCATTGTTCTTATAGAATGTGTGTCTCCCAATTTGGCCGCTCGGATTCCAAACGAACATGTCTTCAAAGGCGATGAGCGTCAATTTCTTATCAATGGCAATTTGCGTGATCGCATTCTGCTGCGCGCAGTGGGGGTATCCCCAAACCATTCCGCCCGAACGAAGCTCTTCCAAATCGGAAAGGACGGGCTTGGCTATGATCACGGACCCCAAGTCAGTCAACAGCTCGCTGCGGGAAGCCACGCCACCTGTCTGGCCGGCCAGTTCTTCGTCCGTGATACCAAATTGTTCGCCGTACCCTTTCTCGAAAACCAATTGCTGCCTGATGTTCTCGGTCAGTCGCGCGAGATGCTCGGGATGAATGGGAACGCGTCTTTCATCCTCTTTCTTTGAAGTTCCAACGACTCCCATGGTCAACACAGGCATATCCTTGATTGGTGATGTGACGAACGTAGTCTTCGGTATAATAGGCCATGTGCGCTTGGTTTGGGTGAAGACGCGATCCTGTTGATCTGTTGGGGAGGTGGAGGGAGGTTGGCGCTCGTAGCTCAAAGCGGAGCGAGGAGCGAAGGGTGGCTCCATATTGTAGGTTTGCGGGCAAGCAATCGTCAGGGCAGCCTTTCCGTTCTCTTGCTATCGCGGTTGCTACTCGCTATTGTTGCATTTCCGGTCTGATCTGTCCGCAAAACAGACACTGCCGTTTACTGACAGAGTTGCATCATGAAGGAAAAGGGAACTGCCTACATTCTCTGGGCCGGGTGCCTGCTCGGCGTCTGCGGTTTGCACCGTTTCTACATTGGCAAGATTGGAACAGGTCTGATCTGGCTCTTTACCTTGGGCTTGCTTGGCATTGGTCAATTGATCGACCTCTTCACCCTGGGTGGTCAAGTTGACATGGCAAATCTCAAGATCAATGCCTTACACGGATCGCAACAGCAAATATCTCACGTGGTTAATGTGCACACCGGTCCCGCACGACCGGAACACTCTAGCGGAAGAGCGCTTCCGGCGCCATTAGACATCCACGCGATTCGGTCGAAGCTGCAAAAGCTCGACAAGCTGTACATGAATGACTTGCTGGACGACAACGAGTATCAGACTCGAAAAAGCTCGATTCTCCGGACCTTGGTCGAGTCGGTCCATGATGACGATCCGGAAGATGGGCTGATGGCATTGGCTGAGTTTCGAGAGGAAGGCCTGATTGACGATGACGATGTCCGGAAAGTGAAGGGTGCCTTGCTCTAGACGCTGCACCCGACGTTCGTGCAGTCCACCATCCGATAGGGGTTGCCTCCGCAGGGATCGTCGCCGCGAACCCGTCTACCTAGCACTAAGACGCAATTTCCCACAGCCCCGCTGGGAGAACCCCTTGGCAGATTTGGAGAGAGGGACCCGCTTCTATTGCGCCAGCAAGAAAAAGAATCCGGCCCAGGAAAAGACCGAGATCGAGCAAGGATAAGGTGGGCATAGCAGCCGGGAGTCCGGCTCGCGTAGGAAGTTTAAACCCGATAAAGCACAAAAGCCGACCCACCTTGCGGCAGATCGGCTTTGTGCCTAGTACGCCCGGGAGGATTCGAACCCCCGGCCTTCTGATCCGTAGTCAGACGCTCTATCCAGCTGAGCTACGGGCGCATATCTGGTCACGGGTCACTGGACACTAGTCACTGGACCCAATCACAGGGTGCGAAATATACCCTCAAGGCTTGAAAGGGTTCAAACGAAGAAGTGGTGACGCTCCTGACGGAGTCGCCATCTGAATCTGCCTCGATTGCTTGCGCCCGTCCTTGCGCGGGCCACCGTGGCAGCCAAACCCGCTACGCCCGCGCACTTTGATAAGGGTTGCCGTGTCATCCCGACGACCGAGTCGCAAGCGACGGAGGAGGGACCTCTCCGGGCAAGCTGGTTCCGACGTGTGCAGGTCCCTCGAATCGCGCTTCGCTTTGTGACTCGATCAACTGAAAGACCGTACTAAAGTGTGTACTCGCTCGGGACAAACCTGGAACTTGGAGCCTGTATAATAGTGTGACCATAGGCGTTGACCATAGTTATAATTCAATGCAAACAATCTCCGTCTCCGAATTCAAGGCTCGATGCTTGAAGCTCTTCGGTGAGGTGCGCCGCACCGGTCGGTCGCTGTTGATTACGAAGAACGGCGATCCAATCGCCATTGTGTCGCCGCCGCCGCCGGAGGTTATCGATCGGACCGCCTTTGGCGCCATGGTCAATCAGACACGAATTGTCGGCGACATCGTAGAGGCGGTTGGAGCCGAGGACTGGGAAGCCCTCTCGGAATAACTACAGCATGCGGCTGCTCCTGGATACCCACATCTGGATCTGGTATCTGACAGGATCGTCATCCATCAGTCCTGAGCTTCGAAAGGCCGTCGAAGCGGATGACAGCGACGTCTTTCTGTCACCCATCTCTGTGTGGGAAACGATCGTTCTTGCCGAAAAGGGAAGACTCGAGCTCGAACCGGATCCTCCGCTACCGCGCGCGTCTACGAGGCCCTTCTGGTAACACAGGACAGGCGGCTCCTCAAATCAAAGTCGGTGGAGACGTATTAGCTGGGGTCTAGGCTCTAGGGTCGAGGACCGAGGGTCCAACAATTTGCCCCGACCGGGCCAGCATCGCTTCTCGATATCGGCTCGTCCGCTAGTCGAAGGTCGCGTGGTTCTTGTCACTGAACCTGGAACCCGCCTTCGCCGCTACGCGGCTACGCCGGGCTGACGCCCGGAACCCGGAACCGTCACTCCAAACCGACACGGATTTTTGGCAGACCCTCCCCGACGTCAACCGTCGCGAAGAAATCGTCCCGTCCCGAAATTTCCCAGCCGGCATCCCTCGAGGCTACCTGAACGACACGTTTCGGATCGATCTCCAGCACCGTCAGCACCGCGATCGACGGCGCCTTCTCCGATACGGCATCGAGATAGGGGAACGCGCCATCCTCATCAGGCAGATCCAGGACCTTCCGTTCCAGCGACAAAGGCGTTCTGGAATAACACCAGCCACGAAGCCTCGCCTTCGGTCGCTGGATCGCGAATTCCTCGCCCGTGAATGTCTCCAAAACCGCCTCTCCGTCCCGATTGTCCGGATGAAAGAGGATTTCCGCTGAAACGGGCTCCGACGCTTCGACCTCGTCGAGCATGATCACGAGGTCGGGTTTGTGGAAGATCATGCTGCGGCGGACGCGCTGAATCCGGTCGTCGACGAGCCGGTACGCTGAGGTCGCGTCGCTCGTCCAGTAGACGACGTCTCCGTTGTCGACATACGACACGATCTCGGCCGAGGCCTTGCTCGCGTTCGTACCCTCCTCGCCGTGGTGATACTGGTGCCCGCGCCCGTCGATCAGCACGGAGTTGTGCGCGATCGGGAGACGGAGCAGCCATTTCGGATCGGAGGGGTTATAAGAGGCTCCAAACGGATCGGTCAGCAGTCGCTCGCCTTTCGATTTGAGTATGAACGAATTCCGGTCCGCGTGCTCATGGTTCATCGGACCTCCGCTGCGGAAGGCCAGTACCGTGTCGTCGGCATCCCAGCCGGTTCTGGCGACGATCCATCCAAGGTCGAGACGAACGTTCTCGAGGCTTTCGGGCGGGGGTTCGCCCTGGCGATCCGGACGGTACCAGAAGAAGTCCGCGAAGTAGCCCGGCCTCGCGAAATGCTGCGCTGTGTAGGCGGCGAGGGAGCTATCCGAATGATTCGCAATCCATGACGGCACGCACGTGAAAACGGTGTAGTGCGCATCGCTGAAGTTGACGATGTCAGGGGTCCCGTCGGCGTTGCGTCCGTTCTGCAGGGCGACCATGTAGTCGACGATGCCCTTGAAGTTCGCCTCCTTGATCCAATCGACGTCGCCGCGGAGTCTGTAATCGGCCTCCAGAAACAGGAAAAGCGTGCGGAACGCAAAATCGATGTAGCTGATGCCCTCGAAATAGCTGCCGTCGGGTTCGAACAATCCGAAGAAGCGCCGCGCACTGTCCGCGGCCGCATTTCGCCACATTTCGGCACGCGAATCGCGACCGGCCAGCGCCAACGCGCCCAATCCCAAGCCCATCGTCGGAATCGCCCGGAGGTTGTTCGCGCCGAGGATCCATGGCCATCGGGACATGTCCCATGCGTTGACGGCCGCCTGCACGGCGTCGACGCCCCATCCTTCGGCCTCATCCGGATGGTTCATCTGGTAAATGGTGAGATGGCACGGGGCGCATCCCTTTTCAGCGACGTCGGTCAGGAGCTGCTCGCGGAGATCTTCCGGAACGTCGTCTCCCAATACCTCCAGCGATAGGAGCGTAGCGGTCACGGCCTTCGACGCCCGCATGAGGCCGAGGGGACGCGTTCCGCCATCCAGCAGATAATCCCATCGGGGAAGCGCACGCAGCGTCTGCAATCCGGTCATCGTCAGGTCACGATGCCGCTTCTTACCAGTCAACAGGGCAAGCGTGGCCTGGCGATAGATGGCCTCCAGGCCGGTACCCCAGTCGTAGAGCAAATCCCCGGTCTCGAGCGCTTTGCGGATCGTTGCCTCGGCTTCGGCATCCGGCAGTGACCGCCATTCCTCAAACACAGATCGGAGGAAGGGCGAGGATGCATTCTTTCGGATACGAGAGTATCTCGTCCTCTCCGAAGAAGAGGCGTGGGGCATCTTGTGAGGTCCCAAGGCGGAATGGATGAAACGGACTTGCGGCCGCGGCGAGAGCGCCGAGACGTACGAATTCGCGACGGGTAAAGCGCATTATTATGGTGTTGGGTGCGCCAAGATACCCATTATCGAAACGCCTCCCTGCGGAATCCTTCTGAACGCGATTGGGTCGCGTGCAGCTCCGGGCCCGTACTCGGTCATTCGGGACAACCCGGAACCGGTCCGGACTCTACCGAACCTGGAACCCCGAACCCCGAACCCCGAACTACTTAACCAGCGTCATCTTCCTCGTCTGTACGAAATCCCCCGATTCAAGCTGCACGAAATAGACGCCGCCGGGCGCATCTCCGGCATCCCATCGGATATTGTGCGTCCCCCGCGACTCCCGTCCGGTTACCAGAGACTCGACGACCCGGCCCAGTACATCCAACACGATCAGGCGGATGTCGGATGCTTCAGGCAATTCGTAGGTAATGGTCGTCGATGGATTGAATGGATTCGGGTAGTTCCCGTGCAGCGCATAGGCCTCGGGAAGCTCGTCCGTTCGCTCATTTGAAGTCACGACTCGGGTTTCAGCGGGCGTCCCCATCGCATTGAAGACGAGGATTTCGAAGCCCTGACTCTGGTCTTTGCCGGCTGTACCCGGTGCGACCAGGGACTGCATGACGAAATCACTGGTGGGCAAATCGAGGGCAAACACCTCCTCGAGACCATCGGTCATACCGGCAATGTAGATGGTCGTCCCTAGTTGGGCCGGATCTGCGTTGAAAACTGCCGCCGCCATCGGGTCGAGAGAAGTGCTAAACAGATCACCGTCGTCTCCGTACACGCTGAGGTCAACCGCCTCGTCGAGCGTATTGGTGAAATAAAGCGCGTAGGTGTGCGGGATGGTGGGGGCGTCGTTGACGTCAACGACGTGGGCCGCATCCGAGAAGATCACGGTGCTGAAAGGACCCGAAAGACCGTCGGCCATCGAGCCGATGGTGGCCGGCGAGCCGGACGTCGGATTGAGGTCGAGGCTGAATCCGCCCTCGGCCGGCCAGGAGTACATCCTCGAGCATGCGTTGGGTTCGATGGATCCGGTGTCCGTGATGTCGAAGAAGAAACCGCTTTCCGTCTCTACGCCGGGCGACGACGTTGAGAATCCGAGATCGACGGATTCGGAGGTCAGGTTACACGCAGATACATAGTTGAGACCGGGGTTGACCTCGCCGAAACTTGCGCACACGGCCCGTTGTCCGCTTGGACATTCGGACCGGATCGCGGTCGGTGATGTTTCGATTCCGAACCACGATGCCCCGGCGTAGCCTCGTCTGAATGGATAGTCGTCAATGTCGGTGGTAAGGGCGGCCCGGTTGACTCCGGGCAGTGCCGTCCAGTTCATGAACGCGAGTTGCCCCACGTTATCGTTTGCAAACTTGCCGGCTGCAGCGGCCTTCGTGACCAGATAGGTGCCGATGCGTTGCCCGTAATACGTTCCTGAGTCGTTCCAGTCGGTCGAAAAGGACACACGGCCCATGTTGCTGACGCTCAAGGCGAAAGGATGCCCGAGGTCGGTACTGACCCTAAGCGGTGCGGCCGATCCAATAACAGAGAGGTCCGTCGATGCCCAATAGTCGATGAAGCCGTACCCGCTGGTTGAATTCCAGCCAAGGGCAAACGTGCCCAGGTCCGGGTCGCGCTGTATGTCCTGGTACTGATCGTTCTCGGCCACAGTCGCTGTCTTGCCGGACGCCTCCAGGGGAGTCGCCGCAGGCATGTCGGAGCACGTCATCTCCGTCTCATTCTGATGGGCGTAGCACAAGGTGGGCGTCGACGGTCCGTCGAGAGCGAAATCGGCATTGTCGTCGCGGATGCCGACTCCTGTAATTACCGGAATCGGTGTGCCGTCCAGCCCTGTGTCTGAGAAGCACCCGTAGAACGTATCGTCTGTCTCGAACGTGCTCTCAAGGACATTCTCAAGCTGGCATGTGCCCGGATTTACAATCGCAATGAGTCCGTTAATCCGGTCTCCCGCTTGTCGAAACCCACAGATACCGGCGCCGAGCTGGATGGCAGCAGGGTCGTACTTCGAAGAAGCCTCACCTTCGGCCGCGGCCGAAAGGACCATCCAGAAGGCGGCGTTGGAGAACCAGTCTCCAGGATCGAGGCCGAAGAAAGAGCAGAAGTTCTGATAGGCCCCCTGTAGCGTAATTGGATCGATGAAACCCATGATCGCGATAAAGAGGCCGTGAGATTGCGTCTTGCCGAGTGCGCTACGTTGGCTCGCACCGGCGAATATGCAACGGAAGGTTGAGTCTTCACATTCCATGGAACTGAGCCAATCGTGCTGGTCCGTTCCGTAGTAGCTGGCGAAGAAGGTCTCACCCGTTTCGGGATCGAAATGGACGATGTACCAATCGGCGCCGACACCGGAAAGGTCCTTTCTGGGCGCGTCGTCGGTGACGGGCAAACCCGACGAGAGCGTCTGAATGCCAAGCACGACGGAACCGTTCGGGAACTGATGGGCAGCGATGCCCAACTCCATTGTGTCGCCGCCTACGTACGTGAAGTACGGATCGCCGCTCGCGAACTTCGAAACCGCCTCGTCCTCCAGCGGGAGCGTTGTAAGGTAGTTCCGGACAGCGAGTGCCAACTTCGGGCTCATCGCTTTCGAGAATTGTCGTGACGAGTCCGTGGATTGCCCGTCGACGTCATCCGGCGTCAGCAGCGTAAGGGCGGCAATAGGAATAAACAGTATGTGAGCGTAACGCATGGCAATCTCCGCGTTAATGAGGGAAGGCTAGAGGTCCACTTCAACGTAGGCGGTTTGGGTGGACGGTTTGGCTGGAATGGGTCGGTGGTCCAGCGTGGAACCCCTTAGAATACCGAAGATGAACGAAAATTGAAAAACTGACTTCCGAAACCAAGTGATGCACCGATTGCTATCACAAGACCACTACTTTGCGAGAGATCTGAGCTGAGCCGTCCCGCAACCTGATCAGATATACGCCAGGAGCAAGATCGTCAACCCCGTACTTCAACTCGTGCCAGCCGGCACCTATGCGGTCCCTGAGCGACGATGAGACCAGGCGGCCAAGGATGTCGAACACGTCGACAGAGACCACCGCTGCGAACGGAAGGCCATACCGAATGGTGACCGCTTGTTGTGCGGGGACAGGATACACGGCCGCGATCTCCAATGCATCCGGAATTTCTGGATTGTCGTCGTTTGTACTCGTTCCTTCCACGATGCTAAAGTCCCAAGGCGCGGACCATCCAGATTGAGTGCTCCTTAGCCGCCAGAAGTATCGTTTCCCGTCGTCAAGGCCAGAGACCTCCACGCTGTTTCCAATGACTGTTGTATCGATCGCTGTAAGAGCGAAATCCGGGAACAACGAAAGCTGAACTCGCGCACTATCCGTAAAGTCAGATGAACTCCACCACAACATAATTGTTGAGCCTGAGACAGCAGAGCCATTTGACGGAGCGCCTTGTGCGGGCGGCGATGGCTTCGTCGTGTAGAACCGGATTACATTCCCTACAGGAATCATCTCTTGACGGTAGTTCGGAGACGATGGGTCCATCATGAATATCAGCCGCTGAAGTGGCGTTCCGCGAACCCGATCGATCTCCGTGGAAGGTGCATCAGTTTCTGGAGACGTTGGACAACCTGCCGGGTGCGCATCAACAAGTGGCTAGTCTGCCTCTTGCTTCCACAGCAAGCGCACCCAGGTCGCCCGAGTCCAGCCGTATGGCGGACACTCGAAAGTCGTCCCCGAGACGTCGTGCGAGGCGAATGACGTTGTCGACCCCGGCGAGCGTATCGTAGGTATCGACGAGCAGTACCGTCTCGGGATATAGCCGGGCGAAGGCATCGAAGGCGTCCAGTTCATCCTCGTGAGCCTGAATGTATGAGTGAGCCATCGTGCCGGAGACTGGGATTACCGAAACGTTTTCCCGCCTCGACATTCGATGTTGCCTCCACGCCGGCGATGAAGAACGCGCGCGCCGCCTTGTTGCCGCATCGGTGCCGTGGATGCGACGAGCACCGAAATCGATGACCGGCCTTCCCTGTGCGGCTTCCTACGACACGGCATGCCTTTGAAGCCAGCATGGTCTGGAGGTGAATCTGGTTCATTACGAACGTTTCGACCAACTGGGCTTCCGGAAGAGGCGCCGAAATCTCCAGGATGGGCTCGCCGGCGAATACCGTGGTGCCTTCCGGAACGGCACGTACGTCCCCGCGGAATCGGAAATCCAGCAGCCAGTTCAGAAATCTCATCGGTGAACCGGCCGATAGACCTCAAGTATTCGATCGCCGTATGGTCGAAGCGGAGACCCTCCAGGTAATCTAAAACGACGTCTCGAGTCCGCATGCAAGAAGGAACATTCCGCTTCGGCCGGGAGCCGCCGAATGAAGAGGGAAAAGACGGCCCGCTCGAGCATACGCTCTTCAAAGTATGCCTGGAGCATTGTCAGCTCGTAGAGATCCGTGAAAAGGGGATCTACGGAAGGAGCAAGGCCGTCGACCGGTAGCGAAGCTTGTGGCAGTGGTGTTTGCATTTCAGTTCGGAAAGAATGGATCCGGAGCGAACCTCCAGGAACCCTTCTTCAGGATCTACCGGCGGCCTCTCGGACGATCTTTAGATCCCGTGCGCCGAGATCACAGACCTTATGAATTTTACGGATCAGAGCAGCGGCAGTTCGATTTCCCGACAGCCGGTCGAAACCTGTCTGACGAGGGTGTATAGAACATCCAGCCATACGTGCGGATTGAGCGCCGGCATACGGCGTTCAGTCCGGTCTCAAAGAGAAATGAGGAGGTGTCATGGATACGACAGACCAGGATCAAGAGGACGGGATTCTACTGCGACCGATTTCAAGGTCAAACTTTCTAAGGCTGGGCGGCGCCCTGATTGCCGGTGGGAGCGTGCTCGCCGCATGCAGTCGGGAACGGTCGACGGCCGGCGACAAGAAGACGTCAGGAGCGACAGCCGGGGAAGCAGGCGCGACGGCAGCCACCGGCATTGGTGTAGCCGAGGCCAAACGCGTGGCCGCCGATCCGACCCAGGTACCGCCGCCTCTGAAGCACACATCTCCGAAAACGCATCAAGTCGAGTTGGTGTGCACCGAGGTGATAGGGGAAATCGAGGACGGCAAGTACTTTCGCTACCTGACGTTCAACGGGCAAGTCCCCGCTCCGATGCTTCGCGTCCGGCAGGGAGATACGATCGATCTGACCATCACCAATCCGGCGGATTCCCACTTTCCGCACAGCGTCGATTTTCATGCGGTCTATGGAACAGGCGGCGGTTCAGAAGCTACGACGGTCGGGCCCGGACAGACGAAGCATCTAAGGTTCAAGCTGCTCTATCCCGGGGCGTTCATCTATCACTGCGCCGTTTCCAATCTCGACTTCCATATCAGCAGTGGAATGTATGGGCTGATCCTGGTCGAGCCCCCGGGCGGACTCACACCGGTCGATCACGAATTCTACCTGGGCCAGAACGAGGTGTACGTGGTCTATGATGGTGCTGCGCGCAACTCGCTTCTCGAGTTTGATTTCACTTCGATGGTGGCGGAGGATCCGCACTATGTCGTACTCAACGGTGAAACCATGGCGATCACCGATACGCGCTATGGGGCCATGAAAGTAAAGAAGGGCGAGACGGCGAGGGTCTACTTCGTCAATGGAGGGCCGAATCTAACGAGCAGCTTCCACCCGATCGGAAACGTATGGACGAAGGCGTGGCGTGAGGGAGCCGTCGCTAATTCTCCCCAGTAAGTATCTCCAGGTCGTTGGAGTTTCTCCCGGGAGCTGTGCGGTTCTCGAAATGGAGTTCCCGGTTCCGGAGACGATCAAACTGGTCGACCATGCGCTAAGCCGGTACGTGCACAAGGGATTGCTGGCCGTGATCGAAGTCGAAGGCGAACCGGAGCCGAGACATCTTCAGTCCCCAGCCTGTGTGACGTACGGGCGATTCCACAGATTCGGGGGTTGACGTTTGTCATCGGCCCGCACCTACCGATCAGTCTTGGACGATGGATTCAGCCTGCGAGATCGACCAGAGTCTTCTCGTAGACCTCCAGGTCGGAGGTGGAAAACAGCACGATGCGCACCAGTTTCACCGATGAGAGGTCCTCCAGCACTGAGAGGACGGTGCCGATCGCGATTCGGGCGGCGGGGGCAAGGGGATATCCAAACGCCCCTGTCGAAATCGATGGAAAGGCCAGCGATCGAAGGGCGTGCTCTTCGGCTAGCCGGATTGCCTCGCGGTAACAGGATGCAAGCAGCTGATCGGAGGGTTCGTCGCGGCCGTAGACCGGTCCCAGACAATGGATGACGTACTGATTCGGCAGACTGTGGGCACCTGTAATGACGGCCTGGCCGGGTTGAATCGGGGCCAGCGGTCGGCACTCGCGATCGAGTCCAGGGCCGGCGGCGCGGTGAATGGCTCCGGCTACTCCACCGCCCGGACGAAGTTGAGCATTGGCCGCGTTTATGATGGCGTCGACGTCCGGTTGGTCGACGATGTTACCTCGGCGACACTGAATCGTCGCGCCACTGATTGTTTTCGTCGTCATGATTGTGGTACGACTTGCTGTTGGAGCATGGTTTCGAAACTGAGGATCATGTTGTCGCCTCGCGTTGTATTTTAGGACTTCGCCGGTGAGAGCGATAACCGGGAGGCAATGCCGGTTCCCACTTCCGGCACGCGCCGTTTTGCGGAGGCGCGACGTGCTTGAGAAGCATAGGAAGAACCAACGACGATGAACAAACCGGTTTTTGAGCAGGTTCTCCGATTTCAGGAGGAGGTCCCGCCTTCAATTGTCCACTCAGAATGTGAGCTGTGCGGGGGCACATGGCTTGTAACGATCTCGAATGTAGATCGGTACGGACTTCCAGGAAGGTTCGTGATGTGCCGACAGTGTGGACTGGTCACACAGAATCCGCGCTGGGACTATGAGGCATACAACCGATTCTACACGGATTTCTATCGCCCGCTCGTCACGGAGTGGCGAGGCTACCCCAGTACCGCGACAAGCGGTGACAGCGCGCTGGACTGGCTCGTGAAAATGGCTCGGGTGACCGGTCTTGAGCGCGCGCTGCCTTCGTCGCCTCGCGTGATGGACATTGGTGGAGGCACTGGTGTGCTGGCAGAGTTTATTCGCGATGAGTATGGGGGCGAGGTAACGATCGTCGAGCCGAATGCGCGCGAGGCTGAGGAGGCGATTGCAAAAGGATTTGAGGTCGTCGTCGACGTTTTCGAGAATGCCGCGTTTGAGCCCGAGTCTTTCGACCTGATCGTTATGGTCCGCACCGTCGATCATCTGATCGATGCGAATGAGACGTTCACGAAGATCAGGCAGGTATTGAAGCCGGGTGGTTACCTACTCGCCGACGGCGCCGACTATTTCAGGCGCATGGCCTTCCAGCGGAATACCGTCACGCCGCTCAAGATCGATCATTGCTATTACTTTTCGCCCGAGACCCTCACGCTGATGATGCGGAAGAATGGCCTTCATGCCGTTGTTAGCGACCTGACCGTTATTCACGGTGAAATCGTGAATCTTGCGCAAGCCGGGCAGCCGAAGGACGTTTCGGTGAACGGTCTCGAAGCACTTCCCGGTGCCGAACACCGATATTTTGAATGGGAACGACTTGCCGACCGTCCCGGATTTGTCGAAAAGCCGGGGTATTTCATCCGTTCTTTGTATGGAGACATCGATTGGGTCAAATCGAAAGTGGGAGAAAAGCTGAGAGGCCATTGATCGACACCACTCCATGCCCGGCCATCCCCGACGGGAAGGGAATTAGCAATTAGCAATTAGCACTTAGCACTTAGCACTTAGCACTTCCTCATGCGCTATCTCCTCCTTCTCCTCCTCCTATCCGGCTGCGCCACGTCATCGCAAATGGAGCCGTTTTCGAACAATTCCGACAAGACCTCTGTCGAGTACTTCGATGCGCCGTTTGATCAAGTCGTCAACGCTGCCATGGCGGCTGTTTCAGATCTCGGGATGTACGTGGAGGACCGACATCGATCCGGACTCGATCAGACGATCACGGTCCGCTCTTCAATGTCCGGAGTGTCCTACGACGATCTCTTGACCCTGACGATTGAGCAACCCACCGTGCAGGGTGTTGCCGTGACCATTTCGCGAAAGGGCCCTGAGCGTGGCGGATACTCGAATGACACGGAGTCACTCCTTCGGCAGATCGCATTGAGGCTGGGGCGATAGTCGCGCACCCACGGCTCCAAGCGCGGTACCTTTGGCACGTTTTCCCGATCTTCATGCCCGGGTCACGTCCTTCATATCACGAGCGGCCATGTCGACCATTTCGAATGCGGATTCAGTGAAGCGATTTCCGACCGATTTCGCCTGGGGCTGTGCCACGTCCTCTTATCAAATTGAAGGCGGTTGGCAGGAAGGGGGAAAGGGGCTTTCCATCTGGGATGCATTTGCGCATACTCCCGGGAAGATCCTGGGAGGAACCAACGCTGATGTAGCGTGCGACCACTACCATCGATTCAAGGATGACGTCGCGCTGATGGCGGATATGGGACTTAAGGCCTATCGCTTTTCCATTGCCTGGCCCCGTATCCAGCCGGGCGGAACGGGCAAGGCGAATCGCGACGGAATACGTTTCTATTCCGAGCTCGTAGATGAGTTGCTCAAACACGATATCACGCCCTGGGTTACGCTCTACCATTGGGATCTCCCGATCTCCCTGCAGTTGGAGCATGACGGATGGCTCAACCCGAAGATCGCCGACTATTTCGCCGAGTATGCAGAAATCTGCTTTGAGCACCTGGGGGACCGGGTCAAGCACTGGATTACGTTGAATGAGCCGTGGGTCACAGCGATCCTTGGCTACGGGAAGGGCACGTTTGCTCCCGGCCGCCTATCGAATTCGGAACCCTACCTCGCCGCGCACAATCTCATCCGCGCTCATGCAAAGGCAGTCGATGTCTATCGAGACCGATACCAGCCGCAACAGAAGGGAGTCATCGGTATTTCAAACAACTGCGACTGGCGCGAGCCGCTGACGGACACGCTCGAGGATCGAGCCGCGGCGACGACTGCGCTCGAGTTCTTCCTCGGATGGTTTGCCGATCCCATTTGGCGTGGCGAGTATCCGGACGTCATGCGTGAAAACGTGGGCGACCGGCTGCCGGAGTTTTCGAAGGCTGATCGCTACCTCGTTCAGGGGTCGTCTGATTTCTTCGGACTCAATCACTACACGACGCTTTATGCATCGCGGCCGGCTGTGGGGGAGGATCTCTCCTTGGATGTCTACGGCAACGGCGGGATTGTCGAAGACCAGAACGTCAAACTCACGGCCGACGAGGCGTGGGTCCGTACGGCCATGGGCTGGAATATCGTGCCCTGGGGCTGCGGCAAGCTGCTTCGTTGGATCGACGAGCGATACGGTCGACCGCCAGTTTATATCACCGAGAACGGGGCCGCATTCGATGATAAGGTGACTACCGATGGGGGAGTGGACGACCAGAATCGAATCGCCTTCATCCAGGATTATCTCGGCGCATGCCACGATGCAATGGCCGACGGCGTCGACCTCCGAGGCTATTTCGTCTGGTCGCTGATGGACAACTTCGAGTGGGCTCTCGGCTATTCGATGCGATTCGGTTTGTATCGCGTCGACTTCGAGACGCTCGAGCGCACGCCGAAAGCTTCTGCAAACTGGTACCGGAACGTCATCCACTCTGGTGGTATCCCGGTGGACGAGACCCGCTGAACCCTCCAGCCAATCCAAACGCGCCGCAAAGCAAATGGAAGCCGTCGAATCCAGCGCCCCGCGCATGCACTTGTCCGTCGGCGAGAAGATCGGATATGGGCTCGGCGACACGGCCGCGAATCTCGTCTGGCGTACGCTCATCTTCTTCCTGCCCATCTTCTACACGGATGTGTTCGGGCTCTCCGCCGCCGCCGTAGGCACGCTGATGCTCGTGTGCCGGATAGGGGACGGCGTCACCGACTTCTTCATGGGCGTGATCGCCGACCGTACGAACACCCGTTGGGGAAAATTCCGCCCGTGGATTCTCTGGACTGCGCTTCCCTTCGGGATCATGACGGTGCTGACGTTCACGACCCCCGATCTCAGCTACAACGGGAAGCTGATATACGCCTACGTCACCTACACCGCCCTGATCCTTGTCTTTACGGCCAACAATATTCCGTATGCGGCCCTGACGGGAGTTCTCACGCCCGACCCGACAGAGCGGACGAGCGTCTCGGCATATCGATTTGTTTTTGCTTTTATGGGCGGCCTCATCACGCAGGGCCTGAACATCTACCTCGTCGAATTCTTCGGACACGGTGACCAGACGAAGGGCTACCAGTGGACGATGGCCCTGTTTGCCGTTGTCAGCGTAATCCTCTTCCTGATCACCTTTGCGAGCACCAAGGAACGGGTCAGACCCGCGGAGGGGGACACACCGCGATCAAGCGCGACGCACTCGACCTGATCAGTAACAGGCCATGGGTGATCCTCTTCTTCGTCGGGGTCCTGTTTGTTACGTTTACAACCTTCAGGGGAGGCGTAACGATGTATTACTTCAAGTATTACATTAAGGACACGGGGATCGCTGCCGCATTCATGGTCGTAGGTTTGATTGCGTCCATGGTTGGAGCGGGGCTGACGGGTCCACTGACGGCGCGATTCGGAAAGCGAACGGTCATGAACGTCTGTATCCTGATAGGTATCGTCAGCAGCTCGTTCCTCTATCTGATCGGTCCGGGTGGGATTGTGATGATCTTCGTTTTGAGCGCCATAACCGAGTTTTCGACAGGTCCCATCATTGCGCTCTTCTTCGCGATGCTGGCCGACGCCGCCGACTATTCCGAGTGGAAGACGCATCGGCGTGCTACAGCGCTCGTCTTCTCCGCGGGGACGCTTTCGATTAAGTTCGGAAGTGCGGTCGCGGCGGCTATATCGGGCTGGATGCTGGCTTGGTTCGGGTACGTCGCCAACATGGAGCAGACGGGCGAGGCGCTGCTCGGCATCCGGCTGCTGTTCAGCCTTATCCCGGCTGCCGTCGGCGTTGTGCTGTTGATCGTGTTTCAGTTGTACAAGCTCGACGAGACGAAACTTGCGGCAATCGAAGCGGACTTGAAGGCGCGAAGAGCTTGAGTCGCTCGGAAACTGTTTCCCAAAAGCATAGGGAGCGGACCATAAAGGCGGCAGGTGGGGCCGCGAAGCATTCAGTCCTTCAAGCTCGTTGGCCAGCCAGGTGTTATGACGACAGGTCGTCCAGGTCGAAGTCGCCTTCGAAACCTGCGTCCTGAAGACGCTCGCTGAGGCCGTCCAAACGATCGTGGATGTCCCAGGGGAGTTCTGCCTGCGGCTTTCCAAGAGCTGACCTGTAGATATCCAGCGCAGCCTGGTAGTCCTTCTGAGCGAGCACAAGCTGACCGGATTCCAGGTAGATGTCCCCGCGAAGAACGAGCACGGCAGCGATGTCGAAGGCGAAAGGCTGAACCGACCCGTCTCCTACGACACACAACCCGAGGATGTCGACAGTATGCGACCTTTCGGGCTCCATGCTTTCAGACAGTTCGTCGAGAGCGTGATCGAGCTCACGAAGGGCCTCTCCGTCGCGACTCTCTGATCGGAGTGACAAGGCGCGCGCGATCGCCTGCCCGAGCAGGTTAACCTGCCTCATGATGTGGTCGCGTTCAAACATGCGTCAAACACCAAGGCGAAACTTCAGATACCAAACATTAGTCCGAGGCGATGGTTCGGACGGAGGCTGTGCCAGCAATCACGGTTGCTGCAGCATAGAAATCACAAGGTAAATCGTAGTCGAAGGAGCAGTTCAAGGAAACGCTTCGGAGCGAGAGATTTAGCCACGACCCAGGTCCGCTATTTGAAGTTTGGTGTTTGAAGTTTCCAGAATGAGTAGTTTTCGACTTGAAACCACCCCATGGGGCAGGGTCGTATCAATCCATCAACTCAGAAATTAGAATCGAAAACTCAGAGGAGAGGCGGACCGATTTGGGTGACGAACGAACGGAGTCCACCGCACAGGAGGCCTTGACCACGATTGACGCGATCGGGCGGCTGCTGACGGAATCCGCGTTTGAATTGACGCCGCTTCTTGACAAGATCGTGCGGCTCACCGCTGAGGAGATGCGCCTGAAGGCGAGTGCGCTCAGGCTCTTGGACGAGGAGTCTGGCGAGCTCGTCTTGGAGGCCGTCTTCGGTCTGAGCGAGCGATTCCTGGCGGAAGGACCGCGATTTGACAACCAGAGTCGCTTCCAGCGATTCATCGCCAACGGCGGAATCCTTAAAGTCACGGATGTCCGCAACGAACCAGATCTCCTTTTTACAGAGGCTGCGGTTGCGGAGGGGATTCGTTCGTCGCTCGCGGTCGGGTTGTATGAAGACGGTGACTTGATCGGGGCGCTGTCGGTCTATTCGTCGACGACCCGAGATTTTACGGCCGCAGAGATCCGGAATTTCCGGGTTATTGCGAACCAGGTGTCGATTGCCATCAAGCTTGCCCGGCTGCATGAATCGGAGGCTGAGAAAGACCGACTGGAAGGCGAGTTGGCGCTCGCCGCTGAGATTCAGAAACGCGTTCTTCCGTCACAGGCGCCGCACGTTCCAGGTTTTGAAATCGCCGCATTCTACGAGCCGTGGGAGGAAATAGGAGGTGATTTCTACGATTTCATCGAACTGCCGGTCGGGAATCTCGGCATTGCCGTCGGGGACGTGAGCGGCAAGGGAATCTGGGCGGCGCTGCTCATGTTCGCTGTTCGAACCGCGTTGAGGGCATACGCGGAACACGAGTACGCCATGCGCGAAATCATGTCGCGCGTCAACAAGTTACTGCACGCCGACACCGAAGCCGAGCAGTTTGCCACGCTCGCGTACGGTGTCCTTAATGTTCCGAAACGCATCTTCACCTACGTCAATGCGTCGAATCCCCCGCCGTTGCTCGTACGGGGCGGAAAACTCTTCCCTCTCGAAAAGGGAGGCCTGCCTGTGGGTATTCTGCCCGAGGCGAAGTACGAGGAGGAGTTTTTTCAACTCGAGAACGACGATCTGATTGTCTTCTACTCAGACGGGTATACGGAGGTGTTCAATGAGGACGACGAGATGTTCGGCGATGCGCGACTGCGCGAGTGCATCCTCAAGAACGCAGATCTGACGCCAACGGAGCTGATCAGGATAATCGACCAGGACGTCAGCACGTTCCTCGGTGACTCGGAACATGGCGATGACAAAACCTTGGTCGTACTTCGAGTGGAGTAACGCAACGTTCGGACCTCATGATTTCGACCGGCCAGATGGTGCATTTTTCCCGGTTGTGGTGATATAATGGGCGTGGACTGTTGCCACCATTGCCACCATTGCCATGTCCCTGCTTCTCTACCCCTAAGAAAGGACCTCTCGTGATCCCAGAAGGCAGAACAGGATGCCGCGATTCTGTAGTTCGCGGACCGGATGTTGACATTCATATCACTCAACTATTACTAGGCTGCCATGTCACGTTTCTTGACCCTTATCTATGGAACCGTTTGCTATGTGATGTTTCTAGGCGTCTTTCTGTACGCAATTGGTTTCGTCGGCAATTTCCCCCTTCCCAAAACGATCGATTCCGGAGATGTCGGTTCATTTGGGATATCGTTGGTCATCGACCTGGTGCTGCTGGGCCTTTTTGCGGTCCAGCACAGCGTCATGGCGCGACCCGGCTTCAAGCAGTGGTGGACCCGCGTGGTGCCGAAACACATCGAGCGGAGCACGTTTGTGCTTGTGACCAACCTCATCCTGATCCTTCTTTTCTGGCAATGGCGGCCGCTGCCCGATTATGTCTGGTCCACTGAGTCCGACATCGTGGCTACGATTATGATCGTGCTGTTCTGGGCCGGATGGGGCATCGTGCTCGTCGGCACGTTCCTGATCAATCATTTTGATCTTTTCGGTATGAGGCAGGTGGTTCTCTACTTCCAGGGGAAGGAATACACACATCTGGAGTTTGTGAAGAGGGGCTTCTACAAGTATGTGCGACACCCCCTAATGCTTGGATTCATCATCGCATTTTGGGCGACGCCCGATATGTCGATTGGGCACCTGCTTTTTGCCGTTGCAACGACCGGATACATCATCCTGGCGATCCAATTGGAAGAGAAGGACTTGATCACGTTCCACGGCGAGGACTATCGCTCATATCGACAATTGGTCCCGATGCTGCTTCCTCTAAGATTCGGCGGAAATAGTGATATCGCGGAAGCTGAAGCCGCAGGAGATACGGACTGAGGAGGATTTCGTTTGACGGATCGAAGTACAAATGCCTGGCGCCTGGTTCGAGGTGCCGGGCGCCCGGCTTGGAGGTCGCTCCTGGAGCGGGCCGATGGCTGCAAAAAGGTGTTGGATCCGGCTTCGGGGTCGCTGAGGCACTTTCCCCACCGCATGTAGGGGGATCCCCCGTTGCAGGTCAGGAACGCAAATGGTATTAATCATATATTCGGACGCGGCGAGATGTCCTCGTTCAAATTGATTCCATCAACTCTACACAAGCATGAGGATCATGGATTCCACGCACCGGCCACATGTTTCCATCATCACATGGGTCACGTTGGTCGCGGGTTTGTTCCCGCTGCTCATCATCAGCGCCTGTAGTAAATCGGACGACAACGAGGCGGCCATCGCCGGAGGACGTGCCGACTTCCAGGCCTACTGTGCCAGTTGCCACGGCCGTGAGGCAAAGGGGAATGGTCCCGTAGCCGATAAGCTCAAAAGCAGACCGGCGGACCTCACGATCCTGTCGAAGAAGTTTGATGGCGTCTTTCCGGCCGAATATGTTCTTCGGACGATTGACGGCCGGCAGGAGATCATGGCGCACGGCTCTCGGACCATGCCAGTCTGGGGCAAAATCTGGCGGAGCGAGAATGATCCGGAGTCGGAGGCCGAGACGCAGCGGATCCTGACTGAATTACTTGCCTATCTCGAGTCGATTCAGCAGAAGGGATAGTGCGTGATTCAAGCGCCCGTTGCTCCCGTTGCGGTGGTTGTGAGATCGCCTTCTTGGGGTGTGGGATTCGAGATTACCCGTGTTAGCACGTCGCCGAACTTAAACCAGATTTGTGCGTGTGATGCGCGTCGTATTTTGGGCGCCTTCGGAGGATGATAATGGTTGAGAAGATACAGAGAGTGCTTTTGAGGGCGGCGAGGTGGATGGCCAAGCCCAATGTGCTGGTTCGCGTCTCCCTCGGATTCGTGATTTTCCTCGTTTTTCTGGCGGGGTCGATTGAATACACGTCGAGACCGGCCTTCTGTACGACGTGTCACTACATGGAGCCTTTCTATCAGAGCTGGTCGGAGTCTTCGCATAGTGAAGTGTCCTGCACCAAATGCCATTTCCCTCCCGGCATCGAGGGCACGATTCGCGGAAAGCTCGCCGGTCTCGAGCAGGTCGTCAGCTACCTGAGCAGCTCCTATACGCGCCGTAAGCCGTGGGCCGAGATCGACGACTCGTCCTGCCTCCAGAGTGGATGTCATGAGACGCGGAAGCTCCAAGGGAAGGTGCAGTTCCATAACGTGGTCTTCGACCACAAGAGTCACCTCGGCGAGTTGCGCCGGGGCAAACAACTGAAATGCACAAGCTGCCACTCCCAGGTTGTCCAGGGCGAGCACATCGTTGTGACTGAGACCTCGTGCTTCCTTTGTCACCTTAAGACAAGTGACAACCCCGAGTACCTGGAGAACCCTAAACTCGGAAACTGTAAGACGTGCCACGATTGGAATTCCGTTCCTAAAGAACACCTCGCCGATTTTCGTTTCGATCACACCACGGTTATGAAACGAGGGCTCGAATGTACCAAGTGCCACAGCAATACAATCGTCGGGGACGGCTACGTCCCTCGTGACAATTGCAGCTCGTGTCATTTCGAATCGGACCGACTCGATAAGTACGACGACCCTGAGCTGCTGCACCGGGTTCACATCTCTGAAAACAAGATCGAGTGCACGCAATGCCATTTGAGGATTCAGCACAAGATCCAGCGAGTCACGGCCGACTCGAAGCTCGAATGCGAGACGTGCCATTCGTCCACGCATGCCGAACAGCTCGAGTTGTTCACGGGGAAAGGGGGACATGGACTCGAGGGTCCTCCGAACCCAATGCTGGAAGCCGGCCTGAACTGTTCGAGTTGCCATCTTTTCCACGACCAGTTGATCGGGCAGGCAGAAGTAAAGCGAGCCAGTCCGAAGTCCTGTGAGGGATGTCACGGGAAGGGCTACGATCATCTGCTCCGTCTCTGGGGGGAAAGCGCCGAAACTAAACTCGACAGTCTTTCGCGTGATATCAGCCGGGTCGAGCGCTCGATTGCCAGTGTCTCCTCGGGCAAGAAGGCCGAAGCGACGGCTGAGGTGAACGAGGCCAAGTATGCTGCGCACCTCCTGGAAGTGGGCAAGTCGGTTCACAATGTGCGGTTTGCGGATCAGCTCATCGGGACCAGCTTCCAGAAATTGAATGACGCACTCAGTATTGTGGGCGCGGGATATCAGCTGGCGGGTTGGGATACCGCAACGGTCGTCCCGAGTGAGTGTGCCAACTGCCACGCCGGAGGCGAGGTCATAACGGCGACATTCGGCGGCATGGCGTTCTCTCACCAGAATCACGTCGTCGACCGGGCCCTTCCCTGCAAGACCTGTCATTCGAATACGAACAAGCACGGGGAACTCATCGTCACGAAACAGCAGTGTAATGCGTGCCACCACAATCCGGCGCGTGTTGCCGATATTGACAACTGCTCCACCTGCCACGAGAAGGAGAACGCCTTTTATGCGGGCACTTACCTCGGGCGGTCGTCACCGGCCGTGATGCAAGAAGAAGGCGTTGCCTGTGCCGACTGCCATGGGTCGGGCGCCGACATCAAGCGTCCGCCGCCGACGGTCTGCGAGGACTGCCACGATTCGGACTACACGGCGTATCCCGCAGAGTGGAAGTCTGACGTAGCCAAACTGGCCGATGAGGTTCGTACGCTGCTCGGTCTGGTGCCCGAGAATCAGCGCGGAAGTTCAACGTACGTCAAAGCCCAGCAATTGCTGGCGGATCTCGGACAAGGGGCGGCAAACGGCATTCACAATTATGACCTGACCCTGGAGTTGCTCAGCGATTTCAGGAATGATCTCAGGCGGGGCACGCCGCCACCCTCGTCGTCACGCTGAGTGAGTTCCGGGTACCAGGCATGCCCGAACGACGAGGATGCCGTCGCAATCAACAGGAGCCGCAGCATTCAGGCCCTTGGGGACGTGTCTTCGGGAGTTCGCTCTTCCTCCTGTGCTCGCAACCGCTCCAGTTCTGCCGGGTGCTCGTGCTCCATATCCCGCTCGGTCACTTTTCCGGTCAGCCACGTGAAGTTCATCGGATACACGTCCGGATTGAAGATCACGTAGTAGAAGTGCCAGACGACGATCGCCAGGAAAGCGAGCCAGGCCTCGTAGTAGTGAATCGTCTCGCTCACGTCGACGAATAACTTAGAATACTCGGCCATGAAGGTGTTCTCGAACCAGAGCACGACGCCGGTTACCGACATCACGATGGTACCCCAGATTAGCGCCCAGTATTCCGATTTCTCGATATAGTTGAAGCGATCGAACCTGGGTCGCTGTGAGGTCCGGCCCAGATTGAATCGGAGCATCTGGACCATCTCCCGGAAATCGGATTTCCGGAACATGATATCCGAAATGAATCGACGGCCTCGTTTCGTGAAGGCCACGTAGTAAACATGGTAGAACGAGTCCGCTACCATGACAACAGCCGCGATTCGATGCAGCAGGCCGCGAAGGTCAAACAGACGTTGACCAATCACGTCGCGCAGCGAAACGACCCACCAGGCATCCGGAAACTTCAGCATGAAGCCGGTGATAACAAGGAGCATGAAGCTCGACGCAAGCAGCGCATGTTGGATACGCTCGTTTACAGTCATCCGGATATAAAGGCCGGTTCGACGGTCTTCACTGATCGCGCGATGCGTTGGGTATAGCTGCTCCCGATAGTGGATCTGCGTTTTGCGAACCCAATCGAGGATGTTGTGCAGCGACATGCCGCCGATCGTGACCGCGATGAGACCGATATAGATCACGCCGATCCAATAGAGCAGGCGATCGCCTTCCGGCGTCCGAATCACGTGTACCGAGCCGCGGGTGAAGTTTGCGTTGGCGCCCGGGTGGCACGTTCCGCAGGTTTCTTGAGATTCGCGGGGTTCACGCTCGAACGTGGATCGGTGGATGGGAAGATGTCGTGCACCCCATGACAACTGGCGCAGTTGGCCGCTTCCGTCGAACCGGCGCGCCCGGCCAGGCCATGGTAGCTGTCGCTGAACGAAGCGGTGCGATTCGACGGGAAGCCGTACTTCTCGGAAAGCTCGACCGATTCGTGACACGGTGTGCAGACTTGCCGGGAGACGTTGATCAGGGCAACCGGTGAGCGCGCGTCGGCCGTTCGAAGAATGTCGTGTTCGGAATGGCACGTCGTGCAGGTCGGTGCATCGCCGATTCCCTCCGTCAACGCCTGTCCATGGATGCTCGCCTGGAACGCGTTGAACTCATCCTTATGGCAGTTACCGCACGTCTCCGCGATGTTGAATTTGTTGATCAACGCATCGGGATTCGAGGCCTTCAGGGCGTCGTGCGCACCGTGGCAGTCACTGCAAATGGCCGCTTTGAGATTTCCGGCAGCGGCAGCGCGTCCATGCACGCTCCACTCATACGCGGCGACGAAACCGGACGTGTGGGTCATCCGACTCTGCACTTCGGGAGAGTCGAGGTGGCACGCCAGGCACGTCTCGACCTCGTTGGAGCGACTCATCTTCGACGCCGAGTCGGTCACGTCCTGAATTTCGTGCTCACCGTGGCAGTCGGTGCACGTGGGTGCTTGAGCGAAATTCGTCGCCAGCGCCTTTGCGTGCTCCGACTTCTCATAGTGGGCAGCGACGTCTTCATGGCAGACGGAACACGTGCCGGCGACCTTGTTGCGTGATACGACCGACCTCGGATCGCTCACGTCGAACACCTTGTGCCCCTCGTGACAGTCGGCGCAGTCGATCAGGTCGGCGTGAATGCTCTGCTCGAAACCGAGGACCTGTTTGATGTCCTCCTGCGGGATGTGCTCGGACACGTACTTAGGATTGCCGTGGCAAGACAGGCACGTCGATGCGTCCGGGGGCTTGAATCCGTGTGCCGCATGGCAGGTCAGGCACGACGGGGCGAAATCACTGCCCGCGTGGATACTCGCATCCAGATCGGCCGCCGCATCGCTGTGGCAGTTGCGACATACGGACTGCTCTACCACGAGCGTCTCGTCTGCATGAACGTTTTCGTGGCACGTAGTGCATTTCAACTTGCTCGAGTGCGCGCTGTGCGCGAAAGTAGACGACGCATTGGGATGGCACGATGCGCAGTCGACGGGAAGGATCTCATCGCGGTGAGGGTCCTCATCCGGATCGAATCCGACGTGGCAGGCTATGCAGTCCAACGAGCCATGTTTGGAAGCTCGAAACTTGGCGGGATCGACAAACAAAGAGACTTCGACCCCGTTACGCTCCAAGGACATGGAGTCGTCGTCGTGGCACATGAAACAATCGTCAGGATCTAACGACTCGAAATGTCTCTCAGGGGCCGGCCGCGCCGTGACGGGAGCGGGCGCGACCAAGGGGCCGTGTTCGGGAACGTGTGTTCGAATCGGCCTCAGATGCGGAAGGGGAGCCCTGGGGCCGACTGCCGACGTATCAATGAGAGCATGGCCTGGCGAGACCGCCGCTGCAGGCGCGTCAGGTGTCGGACGTACATCGCTCGTAATAGCCCCAATGGCGATTAAGCCCGCTGCGCTTATGAAGAGTATCCTCGAGAGCATGCTAGTTCGTTCGTGGGTCCCCTCCCTTTAAAGTTCTGCTCGCCGCATGGTCCGGCATGTCATCGAAAATGCTCACTTGTAGATAAAAACCGTGTAAATGATCATGAGAATGGTCACGAAACCGATCGTGAGCGCGGTGAAGCCGAAGACGCGAGCCCATCGCTCGAACACGGGTGAGGGAGGGTCGGTCAGGGATTCGTTCAGTTTGCCGGTCTTGACAAGGTATTCGTAGTGCCGTGGCCGGTCGGACTTTAGTTCTTCGACGGATACGCACCCGGTGAAGATGACCGGGTCCATCGGAAACTTGTCCGGTCGAAAATGGGTGTTGAAGAAGTGCACCGTGAAGATGAATCCGGTTGCGAGAAGAGCCTCGTCGCTGTGAATGATCGTGGCCACATTTATGAACGATCCGGGAATGCCGAGCCCCGTAAAGAACTCAGGAAACCATAGCAGCAGCCCGCTGGCGCCGATTATCAGAATTCCCCAGAACACGGCGAAGTAGTCGAACTTTTCCCAGTACGTCCATCGTCCATAATTGGGTCGCGGGCCGAGTCCCATGAACCACTTCATGGTCTGGCCGAACTCGATCAGGTCCGTCTTTCTCACGGCCAGCGTGTTTTCACCGGTAAGAAGGCGCTTCATCGACAAACCGAGTCTTCTTTTCTTCCGTATCACATAGCCTACGTGGAGGATGAAATAGACGAACGTAATAATGGCAGCGACGCGGTGGATGAAACCTGTAACCTCAGTTCCACCGAGAAGCCGCGAGAGCGTCTGGAAAATGGAGACGCCGCTAAACTTGATCGTCATTCCCGTCATTGCCAGCGACAGGAAACTGATGATCACGAGCACGTGCAGAAACCTCGAGAAGCTGTCGAATCTCTCGTAGAACCGCTCTTTCTGCGGTTCTGAGCCCGAAGTTTCGTCGGATTCGACCGTCGGAGCAGGAAACTCCGTTTCCTCGTCCTCGCCGTCGTTTAGAGCCAGATCGACCATGTCATTTCTCTTTTGATCCTTTACGCCCCTTTTCGTTGTTCCTGCGTCGCTCGAGAATAGCGCGTGGTACCCACAAGAGGGTGTGGAGCCCGAAGAATACGAACACGCTCACGAGAAGCACCGTCATGAACCAGTAAGTGTAGTAGAGGTAAGGATACTTGCCTCGATCGTGGTGCGTGGCGTGGGTCAGATACCCTACGAATTTGCGGTTCGAGTTCGGATGACACTGCTTGCACGTTTCGACGACGTTGGCCCGACTCAGTCGCGATCGCGGATCGGTCGGGGGCAGGATATCATGCGAGCCGTGACAGTCGTAGCATCGCGCCGTCTTGTCGGAGCCAAGATGGGATACCTTCCCATGGAATGTCTCGAAATAGGATTCGGTGACGTCGCGGTGACACTGGCCGCACTGGTTGAGAATCTCCTGACGAAAGTCGCTTAGATCGACGCGCTTGATCGTGTGCGATTGGTGACAGTCCTTGCAGACGGGAAGCTTCTTGTCCGTCTTGGTGATGGTCGGACTGTGCACACTGTTCTTGAAGATCTCATAGATGCCCCGATGGCACTGCGCGCACGTGGCGGCAACATTTCTCGGATTGACCGTCGACAACGTGTCGGAAGCGGGAAGCTCGCGGTGCGCTGTATGGCAGTTGACGCACGTTGCAGTGACAAGGAGCCCGCTCTCCAGCAACCCTTTGCCGTGAATACTCATCGTATAGTTCCTGACGATGTCGTGCTCCTCGCCTGTGTAGGCTACGGCTGCCTTTTCGCCGTCCCGATGGCACCGACCGCACAGGTCAGGGATGTTCGTCGAGAAAGTGGCTGCTGTTGGATCCGCCGGGTCCAGAATTTCATGGGACCCATGGCAGTCGGTACAGTAGGGCGCGATGGAATCACCGACAGCATAGTACTGCCCGTGCGTGCTCGAATTGTAGTCTTCGACGATCTCAGCATGGCACATCGAGCAATCGACTTTCCCACTGTTCAGGCATACGGGATCCCTCGTGGACCGCGCATTTGTATGGCACTTCACGCATTGAATGTCTGCGTGCTTCGATTTCGCGATCTGATCGAGGTCGACGAAGAGGGATTGCGTCTTACCGTCGACGGTTCGGTGCAGGTCGGCCTTCTGGTGACACGACATGCAGAATTCGTTCGGATAGCTTTCCGTGTACTGAACCCGTCGCACCTGGTGGGGCTGGTGACAGTCGACGCATATCGGCAACTCATGGGGGCGCTTTTCCCAGAGTTCGCCGTTGACTACCCGCACGTGCACGCGCTCTATCTGCGAGTGACACTTCATGCAGGTTGTTGCGATGTTTGCCCCGTTGATCGTCGACTTGGGATCGGCGGCCGGAAGAATGGAATGGGACGAGTGGCAACTCGTGCAGACGGCCGTGACGATCAGACCGCGTCGGAACAAGCCGTCGCCGTGGATGGACTGGGAATAATTCTCGAGGATCTCGTGCTGGGTAAATTTCTTCAGGTCCGATACCTGCGTGCCCTCCTTGTGGCACGAACCGCAGGTATTCGGGATGTTCATGACGTACGTGCGCGAATCCTCGTTCGATGATGGCAGGATGTCGTGCTTGCCGTGACAGGATGAGCACGTCGGCGCCAGGTAACGACCTTGATCGAGTGCTTTGCCGTGAACGCTTTCCTTGAACGTGGTAACCGCATCGTCGTGGCACATGTCGCACTCGACGGGATCCAGATTTTCGGCATGTGGAAGATCGTCGACGTCGACGTCGCCATGACACGAAGTGCAGCCTTCCTTTCCGTGGACCGAGGTGACGAAATGGCTGTAATCGACATAAAGAGACACACGACGGCCGTTACGCTCTTTGAAAAACGTCCGATCGTCGTGGCAATCCATGCATTCGGAGTCCTCTTCGGATCCCCAGTTCTGTGCCATTGACACCGTCGGCACAAGGGCCAGGGCGATGAGCACAGCTCCGCCGGCAATCAGTCTTTTCATCGTCCTCCGTGGTCGAGCGACGAAACCATTGTGAAACCCCAGGACGGTCGCCATAATAAAAGCGCGGATTAAGAAACCGGGTCGGGGGAAGCCCTACACGTTTGCCCGGTATTGGACCTTATGAGGGAGAGTGATTTACCAACGCGTCACCGCGCTGTGTTGCCTCGTGGAGACTGATTCGTCACGAGCGCCCGGTGCCGAGTCCCGGTGCGAGGGTGAGTGGCCCGAATCCGGTAGCGTCTCCGTCAGGAGGAGGCTTGCGCCCCTTCCGATTCCTGATCCTTCGAGTTTAAGCGATCGAGGTAGAACACGATGAAAAGGCCGACATAAACCATCACTGCGTGTATTACGATCACCCGCGAAGTGAGTGATGTCAACTCGAAGTGCAAATACGTCACAATCAGTCCTATCAGGTAGCCGATTCCAAGAAAGATCACAGCGCTGACCTTCCTGGGGGCGATCATACAGGCAAGAATAGATGTGAGTCCATTCGAGAGAAGGATGATTAGCGCTACAGGGAGCATCGAATAGAACAGCCATCCTCCTTTCACGTCGACGTACAGCCAACTCAGAAATCCGAGTGTAGCATTGAAGGCGAGGAGCACGAGCACCGCGAACACCGGAATGACAATGATCCAGCGGAGAACTTCCGCCAACTCCGACGTCATGGGGCTGGTCGCGTTGTCAGTCATGACCTACCCTCCACAAAGATGTGGTGAAATGTGACAAAGACATGGTAGTGAAGTTTTCTAGTCGTCCATGTAGGGGAATCCCTCCAAGGAGGATGTCGCCCATTGAGCTGGTCAACCTAATGAAAGGCGAAGGCGAGAGACTTCCAAGCGCCGCCTCAATGTAGAGACGAACGTGCAGATAAGGGCGTATCTTCCGTGTCGAGCCAACTCACGTGTCGTTCGCCGCATGATCGTACTCTTGACGTTTTTCCTCATTTGGTCCGGAATTTCGGGTCGGGGGGCACAGGATTGCAGCGATGGACCCGCGATCGGCAGTATCGTTGACGTCAGGATCGAAGAGAATGAGCCGGTCCAAATCCGGCGCCGAGGTGATTCGGGCTGGGCGAAGGCCGATAAGGGAATGACCCTTTGTACGGGTGATCAGATTCGCAGCCGCTTCAGGAGCAAGGCGCACGTGCTCTTGAAGGACGGTCGCAGCGGGCAGGAAGTCGACGTCGTGGTGGGTGTCAATACGAGAATCCGTACGACAGGAGACTGGAATGGACGGCAGGAGAAGTCGCGAAACGCCCCGGTACTGGAAGTCGTTCACGGGGTGGTTCGTCTGAAGTTGGCGGATGAGGAAGCCGGAGCGGTCAACCTCGTCCGCACGGGTCCCTCCACATGCCGTCTTGCGGGGGAGGGAATTCTCGCAAACTGGGATCCTTTCAAACGTGAGGCTAACTATGTGGTCGAGAAGGGTAGCGTGAGGTGTACGTTCAATGACTCGACAGCCGTCGTAGGGGCAGGCGAGAGTCTGGAGATAGCTAGCGGTATGCCGGGGAGCGTCAAGCCGACGGCCCCACTGATCTTGGACGTATTCACGCGGGCAACGGAATTCGACTGATCACGGGATCTTCGGAAACCAGGGGAGCCTTTGGGCACGTTGCACGTTTCCGACACTCATAATGGATTTTTACGCGCAAATGATATGGCACGCGAAATGAAGAAGACGCTCCTTGGTTTGGCTGCAGTCCTCATGCTGTCGAATGCTCTCTCGGCCCAGATTCCCGAATCGAAACTGCAGGATTTGAGAGTTGACGTTGTTTACCTCGCCTCAGATGATCTGGAGGGGAGAGCTACCGGAAGTAAGGGTGCGGAACTGGCCGGCGATTATATCGCCTCCCGTTTCGAAGATCTCGGGTTGTCGCCTCGCGGCACGGATGGATGGTTTCAGACCTTTCACTTCGTTACGTACCCGAATCCGCATGACTCGACGGTCGTCCTGCACCGCAGCGGGCGCAACGTGATCGGATATCTGGATGCCGGCGCCGAGGAGACAGTGATCGTTGGGGCTCATTATGACCACCTCGGATACGGAGGGGCCGGGTCACGTTCGCCGGGCGACTCGTTGATTCACAACGGCGCAGACGATAACGCCAGCGGGGTCGCCGGGCTCCTGGAGATTGCGCGGCAGGTCAAGAGTGAGGGGATGAAGGCGAACAACGTTCTCTTTATCGCCTTTTCCGGAGAAGAGCTCGGGCTGTTCGGGTCGAAGTATTTCGTCAACAACCCGACAGTGGATCTGAATCGCGTCAAGTACATGATCAATCTTGACATGGTCGGGCGGCTGCGCGAGTCACTAATCGTCGGTGGGGCAGGGACGTCTCCGACATTCATCCCGCTTCTCAATTCGACCGACCACACAGGGTTCGCCATCAAGGTCGACTCGTCGGGCCTCGGACCGTCGGACCATGCTTCATTCTATCTGAAGAACATTCCAGTGCTGCATTTATTCACAGGCCAGCACGAAGATTACCATAAGCCGAGCGATGACAGTCCGCTGATCAACTACGCGGGGATTTACGAGGTCGCGAGCTATGCGACCAAGATCATAGAGTCCCTGGATCAGCCCGAGGCGCTCACTTTCACGAAAACCCATGACCAGGATCCGCGTCGAGCGGCGGCGTTCAAAGTGAGTCTAGGAGTGATGCCTGACTACGCTTATGATGGAAAGGGACTGCGGATTGATGCCGTATTTGACGATCGTCCGGCCGCGAAGGCGGGACTGATGGCCGGTGACGTTGTCGTGGAATTAGGTGGGTACTCTGTTGGAGACATCTACCAGTACATGGAGGCGCTCAGCAAGTTCAGCAAAGGAGATCATGCGGCTGTCGTCGTGAAGCGGGGAGAGGAGAAGGTCGAAAGCGAGATCGAATTCTGATCGGCGGACCTCAGTTTGAGCCCGGATCCTGAGGGCATTTGCCGACGGCACCTCAGGCTGACTCCAAGGTATAGAGCCGCGCCACCCGATCCACTATTCAACTGGTTCGCTTTGCGCGTCCAGCTATTCCACGGTCTTTCAACATCGCTATGCATAGAACAGTTTTCAGATCTCGAGTCCGTCTACTTTCCATCGCTGCCGTTACGGCGCTCGTCGTGTCCTTCACAAGCGCCTGCTCGAGAACGGCGCCTGTCGTCGAACAATCGAGTCAGCAGGTCGACAGCGGTCAGACGTTCTCGCTTAGCCTCCTGCAGTTGAATGATGTCTATGAGATCACGCCGGTTGAAGGGGGCAAGGCGGGAGGTCTCGCACGTGTAGCGACGATCCGTAAAGACCTGCTCGCCGACGATCCGAATACCTTGACGCTGCTCGCCGGGGATTTTCTGAGCCCATCAGCGCTGGGCACTGCCAAAGTGGACGGTGTGCGTCTTGCCGGTAAGCACATGGTCGAGGTCTTGAACGCCGTTGGTGTCGATCTGGTGACGCTGGGCAACCATGAGTTCGATTTGAGTCGCGAGCAGCTTATTGAACGCATCGCGGAGTCTGACTTTGTCTACGTGGCAGGGAACGTTCTTGATGAGAAGGGTGGAAGAATCCCGGGCGTTGTTCCATATCGCATCCTCCGGATTCCCGCCGGTCGTGGCCGCGTATTTCGTCTCGGCGTGCTCGGGGTCACTGCCGACATCGTTCCGGTCGACTATGTCGCCTATGCCGGCTACAAGGAGACTGTCAAGTCGCAGGTTGCCATGCTGCGCGACAGCGTGGATGCGTTTGTCGCTATGACCCATCTCTTCCTGGCGCAGGACATCGATTTGGCGACCGAGGTCCCGGAATTGGCCCTCATCATGGGCGGTCACGACCACGAGAACGTGCTCGTTCTGAGAGGCCCATCTATGACGCCGATCGCGAAAGCGGACGCGAATGCTCGTTCGGTTTACGTTCATACCCTGACGTACGACTTCTCGACTGGGGAAACTTCTGTCGACTCCCGAATTGTCCCCGTTACGGATGAGATCCCCGACGACCCGACCACGAACGCGGTGATTGAGTCATGGCTGGATCGGGCATGGGAAGGTTTCCGCGCATCCGGATTTGCCCCTCGAGCAAGTCGTGGCGACGGTTTCGGATCCGCTTGACGGGCGGGAGAGCTCGGTGCTGCATCATCCAACGCGACTAACTCGACTGATTGCCGAGGGCATGCGAGCGGCCGCGGGCGAAACGGATCTGAGCATTTACAACGCTGGAATGATCCGTATCGACGACGTCATACCGCCGGGAAGGGTGACTCAGTATGACATTATTCGAGTCCTCCCGTTCGGCGGAAACGTGTTGACCGTCGATATGAAAGGGAGCCTCGTCGACTCGGTACTGACGCAGGGCGCGAAGAACGAAGGATCGGGAGGATTCCTTCAGACAGACGGTGTCCGCGAGGAGGGAGGCATCTGGTTCCTCAACGAAGGGGCCATCCTTCCTGACGAGGTCTACCGTGTCGCCGTCAACGACTTTCTCGTCTCCGGCCGGGAAGCCAACCTCGAGTTCCTTACGCTCGACAGTCCGAACGCGAAGCAAGTCGATCGCCACGGCGATATCCGTTTCGCCGTGATCGACGAAATGAAACGCCAATACCCACCAAAACCGTAGAATAGCACATTAGTCGTATATGTGCGCGCCTACCAGGCTGATAGGTTTATAGACCTGTCAGGTTTTAAAACCTGTCAGGTTTTAAAACCCGTCGGGTCTTTAGACCGGACCGGTTTGCGCCAAGACCTTCCATTTCGCCGCGGTTTCCCTAACTTCACGGATCATCGACTGTCGCAAGCGGGATTCATCCATGGAGGCGGGTGTTGTCCCTGTACTTGCTTCACGTCGTCCCGACCCCATTTGACGGGCTTTTGCCATGAATAAAGGATATGTCCTCGGGATCGTCTGCCTGCTTGCGTCCTTGGTGAGTCCCGGGCTCGGGCATGCACAACCGCTGCAAGTAATGTCCTGGGTGCCGCCGTACTCCATTTCGGAGGCGCAAGTGGCCGCTCAGGCTGACTTCGGCACGTGCAATGCAGCCGACGGATTGACCCGCGTCGGGCTTCAGTTCTGGACGCCGAATACCGACGGAACGATCAAGTACGCCAATCACGAGTGGTATACGCCGACAGATTCTGACGTCACCTGGTGGCGCAACTGGTGCGACGCGAATGGCATCAGCTGCATGTTGACCATCTACAACAACACGGGCAGTTGGGACTGGAGTCTCGCGCAGGCCGCCTTTGGGGCAAATCGAGCCACTTTTGTGAATGCTCTTGTCACCGAAATGGATCGACTGAATCTCGACGGCATTGACATCGACCTCGAAGGAGTCGGGAGCTTCGACGGTGATCGCGCCGCGTTCGACCAGTTCATTCATGATCTGTGGATCGAACTGGACGCCCGAAACAAGCTCCTGACCGTCGATTCGTTCCACTATATATGGAATGCGCCAAATCAGAATTGGTGGAGTGACTGGCTGGGAGAAGTCGACAACATCCATGCGATGGGCTATGAGGATCTCTACGAGGGAGGTACGAGCTACCACCAGTACTCCTTCCAGCAAAACGCCGGGTACGCCGCGGGGTATCCGGGAAGCGCCGTGCTTATGGGCATGCCATCCTACCTCGCATCCTGGGGGACGTCATCAGGACGAGGCACGACGGCGCAGGCACACGTGCAGGAAGTCCGCTACGACCTGGCCGAGCCGACAGGCATCGCCATCTGGGACCTCCAGCTCAGCCTCTGGCAAGATTCTGATCTCTGGTGCGAAATCGCGGCGTTGAAGAATGCCGGAGGCCCCCCTCCACCCGCGGCTGCTTCGAATCTCGCTGCGACCGTCTACAGCAATTCCCGCATCGATCTCGCTTGGGCCGACAACGCTTCCGACGAGGACGGCTTTCGGATTCAACATTCGGCTGACGGCACGACTGGTTGGAGCACCGTCGCCACACTGGGCCCAAACGCCACGACGTATTCGCATACCGGCCTCGCAGACGGAACGCTGCATTTCTACAGAGTCGTCGCCTACAACACGAACGGCGACGCCGGCCCATCGAACGTATCGAGTGCGACCACCTTTTCCGTTCCGAGGACCATCCAGTTTTCGGGACGAACGTGGATCGTCAAATCCGCTGAATCGTCCGTCGTGGGACCCGGACCGAACTACTTTTCGGATAAAGGACCGGACGTCTGGGTCGACGAATCGGATCGCCTCCACATGCGCATTGTCAACCGCGACGGAAAGTGGTTCAGCTCCGAGGTCATCACGGAGGAACCGCTTGGATACGGCACCTACACGTTCACGCTGGCAAGCAGAATCGATCAAATCGACCCGAATGCCGTTCTCGGTCTGTTCACGTGGGATACCGGGGCGCCCGAGTACAACTACCGGGAGATTGACATCGAGTTCTCAAAGTGGGGCAACGCCTCCGATCCGACCAATTCCCAGTACGTGGTACAGCCCTGGGACACTCCCGGAAACCTCGTCCGTTTCACGACGGCCCTCGATGCCGACTTTTCGACACATACGTTCGATTGGCGGCAAAACTCGGTGCAGTTTTCCAGCAATCAGGGACACGGAGACCCATTGGGTGGCGAGATCTTCTCTTGGGATTATACAGGCGGCGACGTGCCGCCGGAGGGGACGAACAGCGGAAATGCCCGAATCAACCTCTGGCTGACGAACGGGCAACCTCCCAACAGACGGTCAGGATATCGAAGTCATCATCGAATCGTTTACGTACGACCGAGCAGCCGCCCCGATAGTCGACCATGTCGCGTCCACGCAGACGACCTCGTGGGGTTCGGTGACGGGATCCGTCGATGACACGCGTCAGAACGGCGGTGGGTTCGAGAGTATCCGGGAGGTCGAGACCAACGGCAATCCGAGAAAGCGTACGAGCAGGCTTCTGAAGACCTTCACTTTCCCCGTTCGCTCCGGACTTCCGGCGACGTTCTTTGCCAATGCGTGGGCGACCCCGTCGTCTGACGGCGATACGTTCGCCTTCTCCTATTCGACCGACGGTAGTTCGTTTACTCCAATGTTCGACGTCGTGGGTACGTCCGACGACGATGTGTATCAGTCCTATGTGCTCGGGCCGATTCCGACCTCCACGATGTGGGTGAGGGTAGAGGACACGGACCGATCAGCTGGAAATCGGACGCTGGATGAGATCCATATCGATCATCTCTTCGTGCGCACTGAACTTTCGACCGAACCGCCGCCCGCCGCTCCGTTGTTGAGCGCGACACCTGCAGGGCCTGATCGCATTAACCTGAGCTGGAGCGACGTTTCGAACGAACTGGGATATTCGATCGAACGATCGGATGACGGAGGCGTGACATTCTCGGAAATCGGCTCGGCGCCGGCCGATGCTACCGCGTTCTCCGATACGGGACTTCCTGCCGCCACGAGCTTTGCCTATCGTGTGTCATCGTTCAATAGCGGGGGCTCGACGGCCTCGAATGTGGCTTCAGCTACGACAGACGCTGCGCCGCCTCCAGGCGGACTTCATCTTGCGGATTTGAGTGGCGAAGGTTCGACCGGCAAGAGGTGGAAATCTACCGTCGGTCCGCTGGTCCATGGAATGACGCATAATCCGGAGTCGGGAGCTACTGTTTCAGGCGAGTGGTCGGACGGTCGATCGGGCTCCTGCACGACCGACGGTTCAGGATTGTGCACGATCAGTAAGACTTGGAAGTCCTCCGTGACCTCGGTGACCTTTACGGTAACCGACATCTCGAAGTCGGGGTTAACCTACGATTCGGGTGCAAACGAGGTGTCAGAAACGGTAATCGTGGTTCAGGGCTCGGTTGGCAAGGGCGACGTCACTATGGAAGTTCCAGAGGCCTTGACCCTTCGACCGAACTATCCGAATCCGTTCAATCCCGCGACGGTTGTCGAGTTCGGCATGCCTCGAGCCGACCACGTGTCCGTGGTCGTCTACAGCATCATCGGGGTCGAAGTGGCGCGCCTGATCGACAATGAGGTGGATGATGGCTGGCATCGTGTTACTTTCGATGCGAGCGAGCTGAGTTCGGGCACGTATATAGTCGTTGTCCGCTCATCGGCGGCGGAGATCTCGCGCCCGATACTTCTCCTGAAGTAACACTTTCCATTCAGCCGATGCTATCGACGGACCGCGGGAATCTGATCAGCAGGAAGAAGCCGACGTACCCGGTTTCCGGAGCGCTCTCCGACTATCTGGGCCGGTATCGGCGGACCCGAGTCGGGGGCATCCGCTACGCCGATCTCACGCGGCATAACAACGCCGTTCCGCTTTACGACGAGCATGGAATCGACACGCTCTGGTCGACAGTCTTCTATCCCGACATCGAACAGCGTGAAATCCATGATCTCCTGCGGCAGACCTATGCCATCCTCAAAGCTGACGGCGACCTGTCGGCGGTCCAGAACCTTTACATCGATCGCATCGATCTATGCCTCTATGGCAACACGCTCCCTTATCGAGTTCGAATCGTCAATGCGATCAACGAGAACTTCGACTACTTTTACGTGAAGCGGATTGACGCAAATCGCGTCTACGGGCTGGAGCTCGAGCATATTCTCTCCCCGAGTCGAATCCAGTATTTCATTACGAACGACACGCTGATCGAGGAGCACATCATCGGGATACCGGCGAAGACGTTCCTTCAGTACGACCTGCCGAGCAGCCGCTTCGACCTCGTCCGCCTCGCCAAGGAATTCGTCAAGTTCAACGAGCGCTGCTTTGTGCGTCTTCTCGGCGACATGCATGCGGGCAACTTCGTGATCGACATCCGCCGGGATTTTGAGAAGATCCATTACCTCATGCGGCCCATCGATTTCGATCAGCAGAGCCATCACTGGCGGCGTGAGGTGTATCTGCCGTACAAATACCCGAATAACGAGGCGTTTCTCGAGGTGAGCCTCGAGCATCTGGCGCCTGACAACAGACGACAGTACAGGATGGAGGAGCGCGCACTGATCGCGAACCGGATCCGGGTTTCGCACGGCAGGTTCGACTCACTGATGTCCGTCATGTGCGAAGACGCGATATCCGAGGAGGGAAACGTGATTCGGCTTGCCGAGCAGCTCGGCGATCACTACGAAACCCAGGCGTTTCATCCGTGCCGAACGATGGGCGACCTCGTGAACGTTTCGACCCATCTTCTCCTGCAGCACAGTGAGCCTGCCCGCTCGCTGACCTGGATGCAGCAGCGGTAGCGTCCTCCTCGAAAACTTCGCATTCGGCCCTCGCTGGAAAAGCACCATTCTCTCCTGATCGGATCCACCAGATAGGCGTGTAGGCTTATCCCCTGCGGAGGATCGCAGGCATCTCCCATACCGGTTCTGTGCGCGGATTGGTACATCTACACTGGTCACAATCAGCACTCCAACTACTACGAGGCATGACACAAAGCAACGTCGTAATGGATGGCAACGAAGCAGCGGCTTTTGTTGCGTTCCGCACGAATGAAGTCATCGCGATATATCCGATTACCCCGGCATCGCCCATGGGGGAACTCTCGGACCTGTGGAGCTCACAGGATCAAAAGAACATCTGGGGTACGGTCCCTCGCGTTATAGAAATGCAGTCTGAGGGTGGTGCCGCGGGCGCCGTGCATGGTGCGCTCCAGGCCGGGTCGCTGACGACCACGTTTACGGCGAGCCAGGGGCTCCTCCTGATGATCCCAAACATGTACAAGATCGCTGGGGAACTCACCCCGACGGTTTTCCATATTGCGGCGCGGTCTCTCGCCGCGCAGGCGCTTTCCATATTTGGCGACCACAGCGACGTGATGGCCGCCAGAGGAACCGGGTGGGCGATGCTCTTTGCGAACTCCGTGCAGGAGGTGATGGACTTTGCCCTGATTTCCCAGGCGTCCACACTGAAGTCGAGAATCCCGTTCCTTCACATATTCGACGGCTTTCGGACGTCCCACGAGATCAACAATATTGAAACACTGCCGGAAAAGACCATAAGGTCCCTCATTGACGAGGACCTGATCCAGCAGCATCGTGGACGCGCTCTAACGCCGGATCGCCCCGTCATCCGCGGAACGGCTCAGAACCCCGACGTATTCTTCCAGGCCAGAGAGAGCGTGAACCGCTACTACGTGGCGCTCCCCGACATCGTTCAGGAATACATGGATCGTCTGGCGAAGCAAACTGGGCGGGCATACCGGCTCTTCGACTACGTCGGAGCGCCCGATGCCGAACGCGTCGTCGTCTTGATGGGCTCGGGGTGCGAAACGGCCCAGGAGGCTGTCGAACACCTTGCGTCGAAAGGAGAAAAGGTCGGTCTCGTTAAAGTCCGCCTCTTCAGGCCGTTTTCCGTACGGCACTTCCTCGATGCCCTGCCGACGACGGTCCGCGCCATTGCCGCGCTCGATCGCACGAAGGAGCCCGGAGGCGCCGGCGAGCCATTGTACCAGGATGTCGTCACGGCGCTCGCCGAAGACAGCACCCGTTTCGACACGCGACCCGTCGTGGTCGGCGGTCGATACGGACTGTCATCCAAGGAGTTTACACCGGCCATGGTGAAGGCTGTGCTCGATAATCTCGACGCATCGCCGCCGAAGAATCACTTCACCATCGGAATCAAAGACGACGTAACCAACAGCAGTCTCGAATACGACCGGACGTTCACGACGGAGTCCGATGAAGTGACGCGCGCGGTCTTCTGGGGACTCGGATCCGACGGTACAGTCGGCGCCAATAAGAATTCGATCAAGATCATCGGTGAGCACGTGAAATCGGACGGACATCCGATCCATGCTCAGGGATACTTCGTTTACGACTCGAAGAAATCGGGTGCACGGACCATATCCCACCTGCGTTTCGGTCCTGACGAGATTCACAGCACCTATCTCATCGACAAGGCGAATTTCGTGGCTGTCCACCAATTCGGATTCCTGGAGCGATACGACACGCTCGAAATGGCCGAGGATGGCGGGACGTTCCTGCTCAACAGTCCTTTCGGTCCCGACGAGGTGTGGGACAAGCTTCCTCGCAAGGTGCAGGAGAAGATCATCTCCAAGAAGCTGGAATTCTATGTGATTGACGCCTACGCCGTCGCTCAGGAACACGATCTCGGCGTTCGGACGAACACCATCATGCAGACCTGCTTCTTCGCACTTTCCAAGATCATGCCGGCCGAGGAGGCGACCAATTCCATTAAGGAGGCAATCCGAAAGACATACGGAAAGCGTGGCGAGGCCATTGTAAAGCGAAATTGCGCCGCTGTAGATGCATCGCTCGCTCACCTGCATCGCGTCGAGGTACCAGACTCGGCATCGTCGACGATAGAGCTTCCACTAGTGGTTGCCGAGTCGGCGCCCGATTTTGTCCAGCGCGTCACGGCCACAATCATGGCCGGACTTGGTGATGATTTGCCTGTTAGCGCTCTGCCGGACGACGGTACCTACCCTACGGCAACGACCCAATGGGAAAAGCGAAACATCGCTCTGGACGTCCCTGTCTGGGAGCCGGACCTCTGCATCCAATGCGGTAAGTGCGTAATCGTTTGCCCCCATGCCGTCATCCGTTCGAAGGTTGTTCCGGAGGCGGAACTTGTCGGTGCTCCCGCCGACTTCAAGACGATGGATGCGAGTTGGCGTGAGCTGTCGGGCCAGAAGTACACGATTCAGGTTGCTGTCGAAGACTGCACTGGGTGCCGTCTGTGCGTCGAAGTGTGTCCCGCGAAGGATAAGAGTGCGGTTGGGCGAAAGGCTTTGAACATGGCCGACCAACGTCCGATCAAGGAGAAAGCCCGAGTCGACTGGGACTTCTTCCTGAACCTCCCCGACGTACCTGGCGGGGGAGACGGCGCGCCGCCCGACCTCAAATACACGAAGGTGAAGGATGTCCAACTGCTGCGTCCGCTTTTCGAATTTTCCGGCGCATGCGCCGGTTGCGGTGAAACACCGTACCTCATCCTGATGACGCGCCTCTTCGGCGATCGCGCCCTGATCGCGAATGCGACCGGGTGCTCGTCCATCTACGGAGGTAACCTGCCGACGACGCCCTGGGCCACCAATCGGGACGGCCGAGGCCCCGCATGGAGTAACTCTCTGTTCGAAGACAACGCCGAGTTTGGATTGGGGATGAGGCTGGCACTCGAGAAGCAGACGGAATATGCCAGAGAACTCCTCCAGAAACATGCGAAAGAGATCGGGCTCGACCTTGTAGGTGCTCTGCTTGATTCACGGCAAGAGTCAGTGAGTGATATTGATACACAAAGAGCAAGAGTGCATGAGCTCAAGCAAAACTTGAAAGACCGTGCCGATGCCTGGGCGCGTGATCTCATCAGTTTGGCCGACAACTTATCCAGGAAGAACGTCTGGATCGTCGGTGGAGATGGGTGGGCATACGATATCGGTTACGGAGGTCTCGACCACGTCCTCGCGAGTGGAAAGAACGTGAACGTGATCGTTCTCGATACCGAGGTCTATTCTAATACGGGTGGGCAGGCGTCAAAATCGACAGGCTTAGGGGCGGTTGCGAAGTTTGCCGCAGGCGGAAAGGCGACGCCCAAGAAGGAACTGGGTCTCCTTGCGATGAACTACGGATACGTCTATGTGGCTCAGATAGCACTCGGTGCGAACGAGAACCAGGCCATCAAAGCGCTGCAGGAGGCGGAGTCGTATGACGGACCCTCACTGATCATTGCCTACAGCCAGTGCATCGCCCACGGAATCGATATGGCGAAGGGGATGGACCAGCAGCAACTCGCTGTGGATAGCGGGTACTGGCCGCTCTTCCGCTTCGATCCACGCCGAGCCGCGGAGGGGAAACCTCCGCTGCAGCTCGACTCAAAGAAACCGACGGTTCCTCTGAAGGGCTATCTGTACAACGAGAACCGGTACCGCGTGCTGACGCACATTGATGCCGATGCTGCAGCACGTTTCCTCCGATTGTTGACGGAGGACGTGAAGCAGCGATGGGATCGCCTCGAGCACATGGCGTCGGAAGCTGCTCCTTCGGGAGACGGTGCACCGGCGGGCAATGACGGCGGCGCCCGCAAACCCAAAATGCCACCCGGGTTCAAACCCAAGGTGCCGCCGCTGAAGAAATCTCCAGACCAGTAGATAAACCAAACGCCGACGATCATGGATCTGTCAACGAGCTACATGGGACTCAAACTGAAGAATCCCATTGTTCCATCTGCCTCGCCGTTGTCGGAACGGGCATACAATATTCGCTGGATGGAGGACTCGGGCGCTGGGGCGGTCGTGATGTACTCCCTCTTCGAAGAGCAAATCAAGGGAGAAAGCGAACAGCTGGATCACTTTCTCACTTACGGGAGCGAGAGCACGGCCGAGGCGCTTTCGTACTACCCGGACATTGAGCAGTACAACGTGGGTCCGGATAAGTATCTCGAACGAATTCGGCACGCGACCGAAACGGTCGACATTCCAATCATCGGAAGTCTCAACGGTGTGTCTTCGGGAGGTTGGGTCGAATACGCCCGCGAGATCGAGCAGGCCGGGGCCAGTGCCCTCGAACTTAATGTGTACTATATCCCGACGGATACGGCGATGCCTGCGGAGACCGTCGAGCAGATGTATCTGGATGTGGTGGCGAGCGTCAAACGGACGGTAGAGATTCCGGTGGCAGTGAAAGTAGGCCCCTTTTTCAGTTCGCCGCCGAACATGGCGATGCGGCTTTCGAATGCCGGGGCAGATGCCCTCGTGCTGTTCAACCGTTTCTATCAGCCCGATTTTGACCTGGAGAATCTGGAAGTAGTGCCCCATCTGGTTCTGAGTGGGTCGCATGAACTTCTCCTTCCATTGCGATGGGTGGCAATACTCCACGGGCGCGTACCCGTAGATTTCGCCATCACGAGCGGGGTTCATACTGAATTCGACGTCCTCAAATGCATGATGGCCGGCGCAAACGTCGCGATGATGGCCTCAGAGCTTCTGGAGAAGGGCATCGGAAGGATCGGAGACATCCTTCATGCCATGGTTCGGTGGATGGAGGAACATGGATACGACTCCATCCAGACGATGCAAGGAAGCATGAGCCAGCGCCACGTCGCTGAGCCTGCGGCCTTCGAACGGGCCAATTACATGAAGGTGCTGCAGTCCTGGCGGCCCGATCCGACGGGGCAATTGCTGTAGGGGTCGAAGGACAAAGGTCGAAGGTCGAAGAGCGTACGCCATCCGGCGAAGTCCATAGCCGTTGCCAACGCTGACTTCGAGGTAGGCGCCTGAGGATGGCTGAACGAAGCCCGAATGCTTCGCGAACACTGGGCCAATGCCATCGGCGAACTCTCGATTCCCTAATATCAGGACCGGCAGTTTTGCCGATTTCGAATCTCCAAGACCATGACTTCCATGAAACGTACCGCGTTCGTGTTCGCAGTTGTCACCGTCCTTTTGACGATTGTCCAGCCCGCATTTTCGCAACGGTTGCTCGATCGCAAGACCGTCGACCTCCTGCACGAGGAATTGAGCGGAGAACTGGCCAAGGAGCATGTCTTCGAAATCACGAGGCATCACCGCGTGCAGGCTGCGCGGGGCTATCGCCATGCAGCCGACTACGTTCTCGGACAATTGCGGAAGTACGGATTCGACGAGCAGCAAGCTTTTGTGGAATCCTACGAGTCGGATGGAAAAAAGCATTATCAAACCTGGCAGTCGCCATCGGGTTGGGATATCGAATCAGCGGAGCTCCGAATGGTCGAGCCCGCCAACGAACGGATCGTCGGTTACCCGGAAATCGCAATGAGCGTGATTACGTACTCGAATCCGGGTCACGTAAGAGCCGAGCTCGTGGACGTTGGCGCCGGGACATCCGATAGTGACTATGCCGGCAAGGATGTACGCGGTAAGTTTGTCCTCGCGACCGGTTATGGAGGCGACGTTCACCGCCTGGCGGTTCTCAAATACGGCGCGGCAGCCGTCGTGTGCTTCCTTGACGACGAGAGATCCCAGCAATATCCAGACATGCTCGCCTACACGGGCATGTGGCCGCGTTCGGATGAGCTCGAACGGGTGACGTTTGGATTCAACTTGACCAACCGGCAAGGAGACGATCTGCGCCGTCGTCTGGAGAAGGGTGAGCACGTCGTGCTGGACGGTTCGGTGACGGGCATCGGCCTCGAACCATATTTCATGGACATCGTCGTTGCCGATATCCCCGGGACGGACAGGGGGGATCAGACCATCGTATTCTCTGCGCACCTCGACCACCCGAAAGAGTCGGCAAACGACAACGCGAGCGGATCGGCCGCGCTGCTCGACATCGCGAGGGCGCTGAAAAAGCTTATCGATGAGGGAGCGCTCCCTCAACCTTCGCGAACGATCCGTTTTCTCTGGGTACCGGAGTGGTATGGGACGATGGCCTACGTAGACGGACACCCGGAACTGGCCGGTCCCGCCCTCGGTGGCGGCGTGCTGGCCAATTTGAACCTCGACATGGTCGGAGAGAACCTCGAGATACTGCACGCGCAGATGCGATTTACGCGGACGCCGCACTCGATCCCCTCTGCCTTGAACGAGGTCGTTGAAGACATGGCGGCGGTGGTGGCGGCCATGCCGATCCGAACGCCGCGCGGAAGCTTGTCGACGTTCAATTATGTGATTCAGCCCTACTCGGGAGGCAGCGACCACATGATGTTCATCGACCGAAAGATCCCGGCCATGATGTTCAGTCACAGTCCGGACTACACCCATCACACCTCGGAGGATACACCCGACAAGGTAGACCCGGTTGAACTCGAGCGGTCGGAGATTATCGGCGCCGGTGCGGCGTGGTACCTGGCCAACCTGACCGGTGAGGAGGGCGTTGCACTCGTTCGGAAGGTCGGTGCACGCGCCCTCAGGGAAACCGTGGTGGCTTACAGTCGCGGCGTCTCCAAACCGGCTTTTGGTTACCTCGTTGAGAATCAAACGAAGGCGGTAGAGTCGGTTTTGACGTTCAGTGATGCCGATCCGGTTCGCGCAGAAGTGGACCGGTTTACCGGCCTGGTTGCATCGGTTGCAACCAACCTGTCCGAAAGCCTCGATGATGCGTCCGAAACGTTCGTGGACGATCGTATTCCCGCCAGGATGACGCGAGGCCCGCTCGATTTTGGATTGCCGGAAACCAGCCTGGATCAGGAGCGTGCGGCCTGGTATTCGAAATCATCGGAAGGACGAAGTCTCGGCAACACGGTCCGATTCGAGACGGTCAATTTTATCGATGGAGAGTGCTCGATCACAGAAATCGCCGGTCGCATCAGGGCCGAATTCGGAAACATACCCCCCGAGGCGATCGCCAGATTTATTGAGGATCTCGTTGCAACGGGCGCCCTTGAGTGGCGGGATGATTAATCGAACGTGTTGCAGCGCTTCGGATCGCCGTATTCGAGTCCGCGCGTGAGCCAGTCGATTCGCTGCTGAGACGATCCGTGCGTGAATGATTCGGGCTGCACGCGCCTCCCTGCCTCATGCTGTAGATGATCGTCGCCGATGACGGAGGCGGTCCGAATGCCTTCCTCAAAGTCGTGCGCATCGTAGGCGATCGTTCCGCGACGACGGGACCGATTTCCCCAGACCCCGGCATAACAATCGGCTTGTAACTCGAGAGCGACCGAGAGCTGATTGGCGGTGAACTCACTGGCGCGCTGTTGCTTATTCCGCACGTCCGCGGACGTGCCAAGCAGATTCTGCACGTGGTGACCCTCCTCATGAGCGATCACATACGCGAGCGCAAAATCCCCCGAGGCCCCCATTTGTTGGAGTTCACTCATGAAATTGAGGTCGATGTAAATGCGCTGGTCGGGTGGACAATAGAACGGCCCGGTGGCCTCCGTGTTGAACCCGCAGGCCGACTGGACGGAGCCACTGAAGAGGACGAGCTTCGCGGGTGTGTACTTTTTGCCGAGGCCGGTGAATTCCTCGTACCAGACGTCCTCTATGTCTCCGAGCACGATCGACACGAACTCCGCGTTCTTGTCATCGGATGGCGGTGCCGCAGCCTGGTCATTAGCGGTACCTGATTCACCGCCCAAAAGGCTCAGCAGCTCGATCGGGTTCTGCTTGAAGATGACGGATGCCAGCAGAATCAGGAGTATGGCGCCGCCCCCGATCTTGGCGGGCCGCCGGACTCCGCCGCGACCGCGCCGGTCCTCGACATTTGAGCTCTTCCTGGCGTTGTTCCAGCGCATAGTGGGTATCCGAGTCTCTCAGGTGATTCTACCTCGGTCGACAAATAATAGAGACGAACGGGGTATTCTGCATAGTTCCTCGTTCCCCCGGCGCGGATTTACCTGTGAGCGTTGTATGCGTGTCGGTTTCCGGCCGCTCAAGCGGCCGCGAGTATTCCGGCCAGCAAGTCACGATCGATATTCCCGCCGCACAGCACGGCGACGCGGGTTCTTCGATCATCGGCGGCATTCTTTTGAAGCGCAGCCACGGCGACGGCTGCCGAGCCTTCGACGATCAACCGTTCCGAGCGAACCAGAAGTCTGAGCGCGCTGGAGATTTCCTCTTCTGTCACACGAACCCATTCATCGACCAACTCAGAGCAAAGTGGGAGGGTTATTGCGTCGTGCTCGATGCCCCCGGCCGTACCGTCGGAGAGGGTGGGTTTGAATGGGAGATCGACGATATGACCCGCTCGAACCGACGCATCCATGACGGGATGATTCGCAGGGGAGCATCCGACGATACGGATCCCCGGAAGTCTTGCCTTCAGCACCGCAGCCATTCCCGAAATGAGACCTCCTCCGCCTACCGCGACGTAGACCGAGGTGTCGGCATCCAACTGATCCGTCATCTCGGTCGCAACCGTAGACTGGCCGATTACGACGTCGGGATCGTTGTAAGGTGAGATGTATGCGAGTTCTTCAGATGCGGCCCACTCCCTGGCGAACGACTCGGCCTCCAGACCATCGTCCCCATGTTTCTTGATCTTGGCGCCGAGATTCCTCATGGCTGACTCCTTGACCGGGCTCACGTCATTAGGGACAACAACCGTGCACTTTCCGCCCAGGAGGCGGCAGGCATGGGCTACTGCTGCGCCGTGGTTCCCGGTCGAAGCGACCACGACGCCGTCGTCCAGTTGGCGGCGAGGGAGTTGCAGCGCCTTGTTCAGAGCACCCCGAAGCTTGAATGATCCTGTCTTTTGCCGGTGCTCGCACTTCAGCATCACTTCCGCACCGGTCTCGCTGGAGAGTACCTCGCTCGTAAGTAGAGCGGTATGGAGGATATAGGGGCTGATCCTGTCGAGGACTTCGGTCGACTCCGCTGCGATGCGATCTGCTGTCAATGGACCACGCCTAGTCATGATTTAATGTCCCGGATAGGTATTTTGCTAAAGTTTGATCCAAAATCGTTCTCAATAACGCGTATTTTATCCGAAGGCCAAATACAGACCTACCGGCGGCCGTTGTTTGAGGCTAGTGCGACGGTTCGCCCCGCTGTAGGCCTAAGAGATGGTTTCTGAAAGGTGTCAGGCTGCCCATCGCTCCGTGACGCAGATCGAAACCATAAGTAAAGAGGGCGCCCTTTGAGGGGGGCGCCCTCTTATATTTCTTGCCGTTCCGAATACCCGCTTTAAGAAACGGCGACAGCCTGATTGGCGTGAATCGATTTGGATCGGTCGACGGCCATCTTGTGATAGCCGAGCCAGATCAACGATAGGCCAATGAGCTCCGTCACGTAGAGGACTTCCACGTATCCGGCTCTCGTTGCCGTGCCGCCGATCCCCGGAAGCAGTGCGCCGACCGCGATAAGGATATTGCCCACATATCGTCCACGGAATTCGTCGCCGGCGGATTTGTATTTGAACGCCGACCAGAACGCTCCTCCGACCAGAAAAATCAGCGCGTACGTATTAATGAAGGGCGAGAACGCCCGTACCCACTGCCACTCGAAAACGCTCCCCGAGAGCCGATGGACCTCCACCGCCGCCATATTGACCGGCGACAGTAGAACGAACACGGAAGCAATGCAAACGATGGCCACGAGGCCTACCGTCAGCATGTGGGCCGTCTTTCGCTTCATCAAAAGGTAGATGGAACCCTGCGCGAGCGGCGCGCCGCCAAGAAGGGCGCCCGAAATGTACCAGGCCTTGAAGATCGGAAGATGCCAGCCGACGAGCGTGGTAAGGCTTTCTGTCAACGTTCCCACCCCGTATGTCAGCACACCGATAGCCCACCACATGACGTAGAGTGCCTCAGGCTTCTTGCGCCAGTGCCGAAACAGGATGATCGGTAAACGGGATCGTTACGAGTGTCGTGATAATTGGAATGAAGTGGATAAGGCGGATCATTACGGGCGAGTTTTGGCAGACAGAAAACTATTGGAACCGGCGTCCGCTCGTCTGGAGAACGTATTCGAACGTGAAGTAGCGTTCGGAATCCTGGAACGGATCCGGGACGGTCGGGGCACCTTTGTAATAACTCAGGATTTTGACCTTGGCATATGACTTTCCGTCGCCCGTCTTGATGAGAAGAGTGTGGTCGGCGAGCGGGAATACGGTCATCGATCCTGCATCGTAGGTGCCCCACGCAGTGGCACCGCCGCTCTCGAGTCCTATCGAGCTCGCCGTGTAGCCGCTGGACGGCGCCTCGGCAACGTTTTCGAAGGCACTGGTCAAGACCTGGGCTCCTCCCTGACCTCCACCGACGCCGTTTCCGTTCACGAGGATCGTCGTTGAGTGAAAAGCGATGTCCCACTTGGTGCTCGCCGAATCGGAGCGATCAACTTCGTCAGACAGTATGATGCGGTTTTCTCGGAGACTGTAAAAGGTGAATTTCCCCGTCGTACCAATCGGTTGACCGGTGTTCGGATCACGTCCTGTGGGTGGGTCAGCAGGTACGTCATTCACCGTCACGGTTTGCAGATCGACCGTGTTGTTCCCGTTGGAGTCGCAGCCCGTTACGAACATGGAGGCAACCAGTGCGGCTGGCACCAGAAGGGAGAGCATCAAGCGGTTCATGGTTTGTCTAATTGTATGTTGTTATGGATTCAGGATTAGTCGGGCGAACCAGCGCCTTCCAGGCTCTTCCGGTAGGAATGCGGGTTCAGTGAAATCAAAGACATTGTCGGCGCCGACTCCGATCTGCAGGTGTGACGAAAGTTCTTTGGTCAGAGAGACGTCCCAAACGGAGTGTCCCCCGACCACAATGTTCGTTCCAGTAACGAAGGGATAGCTCGACTTGTAGATGCCGCGCAAGAAACCTGTCAGCCCCAGCTTCTTGTTCGAACCTTGCAACTGAATGCGTCCGGAGTGCCTGGATCTGCCTGCTAACGTACTGCCTGAGGTCTTCGACTGGGCCTCCAGGTACTGGTAGCCGACCGATGCCATCGCTCCGTCGAAGAGTCGAGCCGACGCATCCACATCGAATCCCTGCGTGAATACCTCTGCCAGATTCACATAGCTGAACAGATTCTGTCCGTCCTTCTTGATAGCGAGGACGCGCGTCTCGATGAGGTCGTTGACGTCGTTTCTGAAAAGCGAGGACTGAAGCGAGACGGAACGACTCAAATCAAACGTGACGCCGAGAGAGTAGGAGATCGACGTCTCCGGCTTCACCTGCGTCAACGTCGATCGATCGACAAGCCACTCACGGATCAGGCCGGCGTCTTCGAAAGCCTGGAGTGACTGCTGCAGCCCGTCTGTGCCCAAAACTGTATAGTTGCCGCCGAGTGGATTCGTAAAGTTGACGTAACGCTGCTCGAAGGTCGGGGCTCGAAAACCTCGTCCGACCGAAGCCTTGAGCTTGAGGTCGGGTGAGAACGTGTACATAAGAGCGAGCTTTGGATTGACCTGATTTGTGTAGTCTGGATGAGCGTCGAGTCGTGCGCTCGATATGACATCGATCTTCTTGCTCGGAATCCATTCGACCTGGCCATAGGCAAAGCTGCTTGTCGCCCTTTTCCGATCCCCAGCCATGAAATCTGCCGATACGGACTCGACGGTGATACCGCCACCGCCAGTGAGCAGAAAATGTGAGTTGATGAGATGATCGAGCTGGAATTCCGATTGCGATCGAAACTGGTCGAAATTGAAATAATCTGTCAGTGTAGACTGTCCCGCCTGCTGATAATTGGCGTCAGCCGTGCTCCGGCCGTTATAGAAGGAAAGCCTGGCTTTGGTGAGAGGGGAGAACTGATGGGTAATCGAGGGCGCAATGCTCCAGTCGACGCGGATGAGCTGCTGATTCTGTGAATTCGTGGGGGTACCCTGCTGAATAGCGGAAATACCCTGGAGATTCTGATACGCGAGACGGCCGGAGGACTTGATCTTCGTGAATTGTCCCAGCCTGTATTCCCCGTTGAGCCCGACATCGTAATTCTCAAATGGGGGAACGGTCGGGCCGGGCGCGGCCTTGTTCAGGTCGTAGCCATCGGTACTGTAGCGATTTACGTAGAGAGAGGTAGATGCGCGGGGACCGGCAAGGTCCACCTGCCCCGTCAGATCCACTGTGCCGAAGGCCCCGTACTGTGCTTTGACGGTGGAATTTGTGGAATTCGATCCCTTCCGCGTGATGATGTTGATCACGCCGGCGAGTGCATCACTGCCGTAGAGAGAAGAGGCGGGTCCGTGCGTGATTTCCACGCGTTCGATGTTTGCAACCGGAATTCGGGAGATGTCGACGAACCCCTCGATGTTGCCAACGACAGGCTCGCCGTCCACAAGGATGAGTGTGTAACCGGCATCCAGTCCGTGGAGCTGCACACCCACGGATCCCAGACGATTGTACTGGAGGTTGAAGCCGAGTTGGCCGCTCAACACGTCGGACAGGTTTGTCGCCCCCTGCATCTGAATTTCGGCAGCAGGAATCACAGTGACGGGGACCGGAACCTGCTCGAGAGATTTCGCCGTACGCGTCGCAGTAACGACGATCTCATCGACGAGAATCGGCTTTGTCGTGTCGATCGCGACTAATTGGGCCGTTGCACTCTGCGCAAGCAGAAGGACAAACCACGCACCGAAGTAAAAACGAGTATTCATGCTGCAGTACCGTATGCCTTGACCACGGCCAGCTGGACGGTGTTAATGAGTTCGTTGATTCGGAGGACGAGATGCATGCTCGTGTGCTGCGAGGCCGTGGATTCGGGGAGATCCATCGAGGTCTCGATCAGGGAGTCTCGGAAAAGCATCGAGGCTCGGAGCATTTGCTCCAGCGGCATTCCCATGGCACGGCCATGCCTGCCGTACTCGAGGCCAAGTTCCTCCGTTTCTCTGAGGAGATCCCGGCCGTCTTCGCTAACGATGTACTGGAGTGACAGACCCAGCAGGCGGCGACCCAGATTCCGACTGACCTCGCGATCCTCGTTCGAAATTGTAGCCAGCCAGGGTTCTTTGGAATGGCTCGCAATGTCTTTACGAGCACGCTGCATCGCATAGCGTTCGAGGAGTTCCTCCAGTCCGCTTGCCACCTGCAGTTGGAGGCGTTCTTTCGCGAACGATTCGATTTCCGACTCCGAGAACCTCCTGTGCCCCCCCGGTGTTACGAAAACCGGTATTTTCCCGGCGTCGGCCCATCTCCTTAGCGTGGTGGGATGTACTCCCAGGCGGCCGGAGGCCTCATTAAGGGAAAGCCACTTATCCTTCGTCAACGCTGTAACAGTTGATCGTGAATGCGGGCCAAAAGTAGGCGCATCATGTGTATGAAAAGCTATGCAAAACTATACAAACTCTATTAATTCAATGTGAAGCCTTTGTAGGGTTATTATGGAGTGTTGTTCCAAGGGTTTTTAGGGCCATAAGAATTGCCCTCGCGCGTCGAAACTGGGGGGAGACGCATTCCGTTGTCGGATATTCTACCTTTGCACGTCCATCCTTTCGATCCAACCGCAGCATCGATGTACAAGGCCTTGATTCGCGGCGCCGTCCTTTTGGTGGCCGCCACGCAGCTCTCTCTTGCCCAGGGCAAGATGACGGGAGGCCTCGTTGGGGAATCCGGTCGATTTTATGACCTCGTTAGGGGTGCCGCGCACCAAGGGGGATTCTTCGAGACGTATGAGAAGGGCGACCATCTATATCTCGTAATCAGGCCGGATCAGCTTAATGCAGACTTTCTTTTCTCAAATGAGTTAGGCCGGGGGATTGGCACGCATGGTGTCACGGGCGGATTGATGCTGAACGTCTTTGAGGCCGATCTGGTATCGCTTGAGCGACACGGTGACAAGATCTATTTCGTAAAGAAACCCGATCGATTCGTGGCCGATGCCGAGACTCCGGAAGCGGCCGCTGTGGATCTTACTTTCGGATCGTCCGTGCTTCAGTCGGCCGATATTGCGGCTACCCGCCATGATTCGGCGGTCGTGATCGATGCCTATGGATGGTTCGTTAGTGACCTTGCAGACATCGGAAATCGCCTTCGGAACGTCGTGTCGACTGCGCCCGGTCGACCGGGGCGGGTAACGCTCGACAAGGCGAAGAGCTACCTCGATTACGTGAAAGGTTTTGAAAAGAACCTCAACATTTCGGTGAAGCTGACCTTCGAGCCCGGAGAGCCGGTCACGCTCTCGGGCGTCCCCGATTCAAGATCGATTCCGATTACTGTTCATTACGCATTCGTCGCCCTGCCTGAGGTGCCGATGAAGCCGCGGCTGGCCGACGATCGGGTCGGTTACTTCATGACGGTTAAGAAGGATTTCTCTAAATCCGATCGCACCTTCTTTAAGAGATACGTCAACAAATGGCGGTTGGAGTGTGATGGCCCGCCGGGAGACGACGGCCTTTGTGATCCGGTGAAACCCATTACGTATTACATCGGGCCGACTATTCCTGAGGAATACCGTCAGGCGATGATCGACGGGGTAGAAGCCTTTCGCCCGGCCTTCGAGGAGGCTGGTTTTCGAAACGCCATCCGGGCAGAGTTGCTCCCTGACAGTGCGGATGCCGAAGACATCCGCTACGCGACGCTTCGATGGAACGTGTCAGACGAGCCGGCATGGGGCGCCATCGGGCCGTCAACGGTCGACCCACGGACCGGGGAGGTGTTGGATGCCGACGTACTGTTCGAGGCAAGCATGCTGCTCGGTTGGCGTCAAACGTGGTGGAACCTGGTTGATCCGGCCGCCGGCCTCGAAGCCCTCCTCGGTTCATCGAAAGAAGAGCTTCGCCTTATGTCTCAAGGCGGAGAAATGTCGTCGCTCGGATCGGAGATGGCGACACAACAGGGGCTCGTTGGCGCGTATTTGACCGCCAAAGGGCTCCTGAAACCGGGCGATCCGGTCCCCGAAACGTATATGTATGAGGCCTTGAAGTGGGCGACCATGCACGAGGTGGGTCACACCCTGGGTCTGAGACATAATTTCAGGTCATCCGTCGACACGCCGCTCGACAAGCTGAATGACAAATCGTGGGCCGAAACCAACGGTGTATTCAGTTCGGTAATGGAGTATCCGGTCGTCAATCTCCCGGGTACCGGGTCGGGCGCGGGCCACTATTACAATCCGGGGATCGGATCCTATGATCGCTGGGCGATTGCGTATGGTTATACCCCAAGTGACGAAAAGGCGACCGACATTGCGCGCGAGTCTGCAGAGCCAGGTCATGCCTACGGTACCGACGAGGATGCGGTGGGACCGGGTGCCATTGATCCGACCGTCAATGTTTTCGATTTGGGTGGGGACCCCCTGCTTTGGGGAAAGCAGCGTGCGGCAATAGTGAAGAAGCTTTGGTCCAGAGTTCCGGAGATCACCCTTACCGATGACGAGCCGTATCTGGAGGCCACTATTGGGTTTCAAGTTCTCCTTAAACAGTACGTCAATGCGGTGGCAACCGGGGTCAAGTACATAGGTGGGCAGTACCAGTACAGGGACCACTACGGAGATCCCGACGGTCGTGCTCCATTCGTCCCGGTCGAAAAGTCGCGTCAGAAGGAAGCTCTCGATTTCATCGTTGACGCTGCGTTTACGGAAGAGGCGTTCACGATTCCTGAGGATGTTCTTCAGAAGCTGGGCGCCGTTCGTTGGACGCATTGGGGTATCAAGAATACTTTCAATGGACGTATCGATTATCCGTTGCAGGAACAGGTTCGGGAGGTTCAGCGGAAGCTCCTCGAACGGATCACCAGCCCGTTCGTGTTTGCTCGAATCCTGGATGCGGAATTCAAGTTCGGAGCCGACTCCGTATTGGGAATCCCCGAGTTGATGGGAGACCTGACTGAAGCCATCTGGAGTGAAGCCTGGACTGCCCCAGGGAAGAATATTCCCGGCATGCGGCGCGACCTCCAGCGGGCCTACATCGACCGGCTGGTGCAAATAGTTACGGAGGCTCCCGATCGAACGCCGGCGGACGCGCGTGCGGTCGCACGTCTTTCATTGGAAGACCTGAGCGCGAGACTCGGCCGCAGACTGACGCCTCCGTTCAGCTTCGACGATTACACACTGGCACACCTCAAGGAGTCGAAGGCCCGCATCGACAAGGCGCTGGAGGCTGGGCTCGATTTGAAGAATTAGGACCTCGGACTTCGGACGAACAGCGCTGAACTTTTCCCCAAAACTTGACAATGTCAGTCGAGCGGAGGATACTCGACATCGTCTGCGTAAATAGCCTATCCACCTAACGTCAAAGGCACCGGTGCATGAAACTGCATGCCGAAACGAGTAGGCAGCGCCTTTTTGTGGGCTGCCTCTCGTTTCTGATTACCCTTCTTGTCGTCGCACTTGCCGGTCTGTGGCATGATCTCTCTGCCGGATCCGCGTTCGTGCCCCAAACATTCGAACAGCCTGAGTACCGCACCTTTCCCCTCGTGGGGAGTCGCGTGGCGATGTGGATCGCGGCGGAGCTCCATCTGATGTTTGCCGCCTTCGTCCTCGCCGTGCCGATGTTTGCCGTGATCATTGAGATCATCGGCTATGTGACGAAGGACAAGCGCTACGACCAACTCGCGTATGACTTCACCAAGCTGCTCTCGGTGTCGTTCTCCTTCACGGCAACGCTCGGTGCACTGCTGACTTTTCTCCTGGTCATTCTTTACCCGAAGGTGACCGAGTACATGGTGTCGATCTTCAGCTGGACGTTTATTCCCTATGTACTCCTCTTCTTTTTCGAAGCGCTTTTTCTGTACAGCTATTACTACGGCTGGGGCAAATTTTCGCCGAAGGTCCACATCGGCTTGGGGATTATGCTCAACATCGTCGGCACGGCGATCATGTTCATAGCCAATGCCTGGCTGACGTTCATGAACACGCCGAACGGGATTTCCGAGACCGGCGAGTTGGTAAGCCTCTCCGGCGCCATTCACAATTACATCTGGATGCCTATCAACGTGCATCGGATTATCGCCAACGCGGCATTCGGAGGGTCGGTGGCGGCGGCCTACGGCGCGTACAAATTTCTTGGCGCGAAGACCGAGGAGGAACGCATCCACTATGACTGGATGGGATACATCGGCAACTTTATCGCCATTTCCGCGCTCCTCCCGCTGCCCTTTGCCGGTTACTGGCTCGGAAAAGAGATCTATGCGTACAGTCAGAGCCTGGGCATCACGCTGATGGGGGGGACGTTCTCGTGGCTGTTCATCATCCAGGCTATTCTCATCGGCAACCTGTTTCTCGCAGCCAACTATTACCTGTGGCTCAGCATGGAGCGGATCGAAGGGGCCGAGCGGTTTCGGCGCTTCATCAAGTACCTCCTGGCATCGATCACCATCTGCTTCCTGGTCTGGGCGACGCCTCACTCGCTCGTGGCCTCCGTGGAAGAGGCGCGCCGCATGGGCGGTGCCCACCATCCGATGCTGGGTCTCCTCGGCGTTATGTCCGCTAAGAACACAGCCGTCAACATCCTCATACTTACAACTTACATCAGTTTTCTGCTGTATCGCCGCGGCAACAAGGAGGCAACCGTTTCATGGGCCAAGACGGGAAACCTGGTTCAGTTCATCATCTTCGCCTTCACGATCTCGTTCGTGATCTTTCTCGGCGTGTACGGCTACTTCGTCGAAGCGAGCGTCCGCATCGGATTGTCGGTGCCCCAGGTTGTCTCCGTGCTTCTGACCATGATCATCGTCACCGTCATCGATGTGTTCATGTTCAAGAATGCACGGATCCGTGGTCAGATTAAGTGGGGACAAATGCCGGCGCGTTCCCAGTATGCCCTCTTCTTCATCTGCATCACGTTTGCGTGGACTATGGGCTTGATGGGGTATGTCCGCGCGGGCATGCGCCAGTACTGGCACGTCTACGGGGTCATGCGTGACAACTCGGTTGACGCCTTTACTCCGACCCTGGGTTTTGCGGCGAACGTGATCTCGGTAACGGTACTGATCTTCTTCATCTTCATCGCCATTGTGTTCTGGCTTTCCAGCCTATCGGGGAAGAAGAACTGGGATTCCCAAACGGAAACGGCACATTGAAAACCGCGCTCAAGATTTTCGCATTCACCATTGTCGTCACGGGCTTCTACAGCTACGTGGGCCAGATGGTACCGCAGAAGGAAACGTATCCGCCGGCTTCGACGGAGCTGAACGAGAACATGACGACGGAGGAGCTTGTCGCGGCGGGTGAAAAGATAGTCCAGGGTAAGGGCACCTGTCTCGGTTGTCACACCATAGGGTCGGAGGGAGGCAGTCTTCGCTTTCCAGATCTGGCGGGAGTCGGAGCGCGCGCCGGCAAGCGTAAGGAAGGCTATTCGGATGTCGAGTATCTGGCAGAGTCGCTCTATGAACCGAGCGACTACGTCGTAGAAGGGTTTGCCCCCGGAATGCCGACGATCTCGCGTCCCCCCATCAATCTGAGTGACGCGGAAATACTGGCCGTCATCGCGTACCTGCAATCACTGGGCGGAACACCGTCCGTTACGCCGGCCACCAAGCTGAAATGGCAGGGTCGGGCTCCGGCGCCGAAACCGGCCGCCTCGTCCGGCGGCGGATCGACGGCCGAGCCGAGATCGGGAGAGGAGATATTTCAGAGCTATCTGTGCAACACCTGCCACAATATCGATAAGCCGGGACGCCTCGTCGGACCGAGTCTTGTAGACGTCGGCTCCCGACTCACAAAAGCTCAGATTTATGAGGCGGTCATGGATCCGGATGCGACGATCGTTGAAGGCTATCCTTCAGGACTCATGAGCAAGACGATCGCGAGCGTGGGATTCCCCGACGTGCTCTCGACCGCCGAACTCAGAAACCTCGTCGATTTTCTCGCATCGCAAAAGGGAGGATGAATGAACATTATCGTCTTCGCCTCGATCGTCGTGGCGATGGTAGCTATTCACTTTCTCAAGCCCAACGCCCTGCTCCGGCTGGGCGCATGGTGGATCGCGATCTTCGTGGCGTTTCGATACGGGTTCGAACCACCGCTGCCGTCGTCCATGGTATTCATGTTCATGTTCATCGTGACGATCGCGACATTGGCGTTCATGTCCGCCGATTCCGAGAGAATGAACGAGGTGAAAAATGTCCTCGTGAAGTTCATGGTCGATCGGGCGTACAGAATACCGCTGGTACTCGTACTGATCGGTCTGCCCGTCCTGGTAGCATGGAAAGTCTACAGCGATTCCACGCAAGAGCCGGAACCGCCGATTTCGGGACGCACGATCCATCCCGTTCCGCCATCTGAGATCACCTTCAAAGGGAAGTCGATCAATCTCGTCACGGACGACAATCCGTTCAGGGGACTGGAAGAGTCGGATCCGCAGGCGTTCACTGAACACGTCGCCGAAGGGAGACGCGTTTATTTCCAGAACTGCGTCTACTGTCACGGGGACAATATGACGGGCAACGGCATATTTGCGCACGGCTTCGATCCTATCCCCGCAAACTTCCAGGATCCTACAACGATTGCGATGCTCCAGGAAGGGTACCTCTTCTGGCGGATATCGAAAGGAGGCCCCGGATTGCCGGATGAATCGACCCCCTGGGCGTCGGCCATGCCTGCCTGGGAGAATTTTCTGACGGAGGATCAGATCTGGGACGTAATCCTCTTCCTTTACGACCATACCGAGCAACGTCCGCGAGCAAGAGGGGAGGTGCACGAATGAGAACGTTCGCTACGCTCCTGCTCTGTCTGACTGCCGCCTCCGCATTCGGGCAGGACCTCGGCACAGACGATCAGCGCGCTGCCGGGAAGGCCGTCTACGACAAGAATTGCTCACAGTGCCACGGATACAATGGCGACGGCAAAGGCGTTGCCGCACCCTTTTTTCGTCCCGCCCCGCGCGACTTCACGGCTGGAACGTTCAAGTTTCGCAGCAGCGCCAGCGGTGAACTGCCGCTGGATGCGGACCTCAAGCGCAGCATCCGTCACGGGATGCCATACACCGGAATGCCGGCGTGGGACGGTCTGTCTGACAAGGAGGTCCAAAACCTGGTCTACTATCTGAAGACCTTTAATGAGTTTTTCGACGGACCGTACGGAAATCCTCAAGCCCTCGAGGTTGCCAAAGCCGTACCGATGAGTGAGGAGAGCATTGCGCGCGGACGCGAGGTGTTTGAGGAAAATCAATGCCTCGACTGCCACGGACAGCTGGGGAGAGGCGACGGCAAATCGGCGCCAACCCTGACCGATCAGTGGGGCGTGCATATCCGTCCAGCTGACCTGACCAAGAGGTGGACTTTCCGAGGCGGCTCTACTCGCGAGGATATCTACCGGACGTTTACGACGGGGCTCGATGGCTCGCCGATGCCGTCGTACACGATTGATCCGCCGGAAGATCAGTGGAATCTCGTTAACTACGTTTACTCGTTGTCGAGAGACGAAGCGGATTACGCGACCGTCGTCGTGGCCAGTGGATATGACGGCGATATCTCGGCTGAGTCGGGTCCCGATCAATTTGCGAATGCTGCGCCGGCCTATTTCCCGGTCGTCGGGCAGGTCATCGAGCCGGGGCGTGACTTCTATCCGGGCGTGAACGGCATCGAAGTGCGAGCGATTTACAATGCGGAGACAGTCGGCCTGATGCTGACCTGGCATGACATGATCGCGGACACGGATGGGTCGAACAGTCCCTTGATGGTCGCGCCCGACTCGATCGACGGCGTAGTCGACTCCACGACTACGTATTCTGACGCCGTGGGCGTTCAGTTTCCGAGCGAGCCCCCCGCGGGGGTCGAGCGACCCTACTTCCTGCTTGGGGACAAAAAGAAGCCCGTCGACTTCTGGTTCGTCGATCTTGCGTCGGGTACGCCAACTGTTTTTCTGGGGCGCGGGTATGACGACATAACAGAGAGCGAGCAGGAGATTTCTGTGACGAGCGGTTACGATAACGGTGAATGGCAGGTCATTCTGACGAGAAAACGGACGGTGGAGGGCGCAACGGCGTTTGAGGAAGGCTCATTTGTACCGATCGCGTTTTCCGTCTGGGACGGCTTCAATCACGAACACGGACAGAAGCGGGGAATTACCTCCTGGTTCAACTTGTACATGAGTCCGCTGGAGGTGAAGTCGCCGGTCGGCGGGATGGTCGCCTGGGGATTTGGAACCTTCCTGCTTGGAATCGGCATCGTATTTCTGGTTCGCCGCAAGTACGGTCAATCTGCCTGAGGATCGCGATCATGCAAGGAGGGACATCCGTGCAGGGGACTCACGACGCCGTATTTCAGCCCTCACTGGTCTCGTGGAATCTCACGCGAAAGTGCAATCTCAAGTGCCCGCACTGTTACCTGGAGGCAGGCGAGGCTGCTGGGGAGGAACTGTCGACGGAAGAATGCCTTGGTCTAATCGACGAGTTTCGCCGGTTGGGCACCGAGATGCTCATTCTTACGGGTGGAGAGCCGCTCCTGCGACGAGACATCTACGATATCGCTTCGCATGCTTCGGCGGCAGGAATGTGGGTCGTGATGGGTACAAACGGGGTGCTCGTCAACGACCATGTCGCCGACAAGATGATAGAATGCGGAGTGAAAGGAGTAGGCATCAGCATCGACTCGGTCAATCCCGAAAAGCACAACAACTTTCGCGGGGGACCGAACGCGTGGGAGCTATCGGTGCGGGCGCTTGATATCTGCCGACGAAAAGGACTCGAGGTGCTGGTACAGTCGACGGTCACGTCCATGAATGTTCGCGAGATTGCTGATCTCGTATCCTTTGCCAAAGAACACGGGGCTTGGTCATTCAATCTTTACTTCCTGGTACAGACGGGGCGGGGACAGGAGCTGAACGATCTGAGCGCCAAACAGACAGAAGCCATCCTCAAACAACTCGTTCGCTCGCAGGTGGAATTCAGTCCCATGCTCGTCCGTGCCAAATGCGCTCCGCAGTACAAACAGATCGCGTACGACCTGGGTCTCGGTGGGCTCGAGAGCGGCGGGTGCATGGCGGGAACGGAGTATTGTCGGATCATGCCCTCCGGAGATGTGACGCCTTGTCCGTACATGACCGTGGTTGCAGGCAATGTGAGAGATTCCTCGTTCACGGACATTTGGACGAATGCGAGCGTTTTCACGGAGCTGCGCGACACGGCGAACCTGAAGGGAAAGTGCGGGCGGTGCGAGTTCAAGGATCTCTGTGGAGGGTGTCGGTGCAGGGCTTTCGCCGCTTTTGGAGACTACCTCCATGAGGATCCGGCCTGCAACTATCAACCGACCGGTCGAAAACTCGACGTCACTCCGCTCGAGTGGACCGATCCGGCGCTGACGCGCCTCGAGCGGATCCCCATCCGCTTCATTCGGAACAAGGTGCGAAAGGGGGTGGAGCAATATGCTCGGCGCAACGGCGCCGTCGCGGTCACGGCCGCGCTCGTCGGAAAGGCCCTCGCGGCAGACGAGCGCTCGGGATCCTTCGCTGCAACCGGAGACGGAGCCCCACTGAATTTAAGAACGGAGAAACGGTCGCAGGAGTAACTGTCGATCAGGACATCAAACGAAAAGGAGTATGGACGCGCAAACGTTGACGCAACGGGTACAAGTCAAGGACGGTATCGCAACGCTTCGGAAAGATGGAGGCGAAGCGCAATTTGAGGTTAAGGAGCTTCCCGAGATGTTTGTCCGTTGGCAGCTCGACTACAAACACAAGATCTACGACTCGATCGAGCGTGATGAGTACGTCGCCTTCAATGCGGGGCATCTGCCCGTTGTCGGTACCTGGGATCCGGACGGTCTGGTGCCGAATCTCGCCAATAAGGGAGTCGGTTTCACGCCGAAAGACGAATATCTGGATCACTACCTCGATCTCGTCAACGATGCCGTTGCGCAAATCGAGAAGCTTCCGCCGCACGCTGTTAATGACACGCGCGACCTTCGTATCCGAACAGCCCGGGCTTTCTATTCGAACCCGGATCACGTCGACTGGCGGAGATTGGGACTACTGGAAATCTTCGAGGGAACCACGTTCCGGAATCTCACGGCCAACCCCGCGGCATCCGTGCTCTGGACGGGAAACTCACCGGTCTTCGTGAGCTTTCAGGCCGACTGCGTGGTCGAGGTCATGACGCCTGAGGATCCCCGCTATCGGTTTGCCTGGGCCATGCGGCGCCTCTTCGAGTACGAGCCGTTTCATGTGGTGCAAACCATGTATCCGTACTCGTATTGTTTTTGGATTGTAGGATACAAGGACAAGACGCCGAAAAGGAGGTATCCGGGCAAACGTTCCGACAACACGGTCAACGAGGGCGAAGGCCGTATTCAACCGGTGAAATAGTCAGGAGTACCTCCGTTGTTTGCCTCGAAACAAACGATATCGGCCTGCCTCGCGGATGTGGTGGCTGGGCTTCGCTGCGAAGGAATACTCTATCTCGTAGGCGAAAGCTCGCTCGTCGTGGAAGGCAAACGGTCGTTCTGCAGCGAGATTATCGTCGCCGCCGATCTTGTCGGATCGCATGATGAGGAGTTCCGGAGCAGCGTAGACGCAGCCGCGTCACGCGCCGGGATCGCTGTCGCCATTGAACATCCGTCCGACGTCATCCCACTGCCGGAGGGCGCGCGAACAAGAAGTAAACGCGTCACGGGTCTGGCGGACGGATCGGCGCCGCTGAAGGTCCGCCATTTCGATCCCTACACCACCGCCATTCGATTTATGGCAAGGGGCGATGAGCCCGATTACGATCTTGTGGTTGCATTCCTCGAGATGGGCTGGATTGAAATGGACGAACTCGAGGCCGAGATCCACGCGCTGCTGCCGAGGTTTTCATTCGAAACGATCCAACAGGATCCGGCCGAATTCCGGCGCAAGTTCAAGGGTCTGACCCAGATCTGGCACGCGAGATCACGAGTTGGATCCGATGGTTCGAGCCCAAACCGCATCAAGGTGTGAACGATGGCTTCCGAAAAACATCGGATTGGGACGGAGGATCCGGCGCAGGCACCCGGCTGGAATGAGCTTGGTTTCGTTCCCTGGAACTCATTTCGCCGGATGGCGCCGTCTATCCTCACGCTCGAAGTCACCCGGCTTGGGGAGTTGATCGGTGGGGCCGTAGAGATCGAGTTTCGGAATGCGTTGGTAAAGACGCGCTACGAGCTCGGCCTGTTCGTGGATTCCTTGAGTACCGGGAATGGCCGCGCGGCAGCATTCGACACCGTCCATCTGCAGGCCGCCATCCTCAATCTACCTTTGGACTATCCCGGAATTGACGCGAAAACCGTCGAGACTCTTACCTACATTCTTGACCGCCTGCAGTACGTTCACAATCGCATTCGATTCGTCTACCAATGACTTCCCGGCCGCCTGCGGCCGACGGTAAGTGCCCATGTACAAGAAAATCTTTGTCCCCGTCGATAACTCCGAGCACTCTATGTCGTCCATCGATATTGCGGTGGAGCTTGCCAAGCGTATGGATGCAGGCGTCGTTGGAAGCCACGCCTACGCGGCGCGGATGCACGACTATCGGTTCAAGCAAATGGAGTTCACGCTGCCGGAGGAGTACCTGGTCGAGCAGGAAATGGAGAAGCAGCGCCGGATTCACGACACGCTGATTACGATGGGTCTCGAGCTGATCTCTGATTCCTATCTCGTCGTGATGGAGGCGCGTGCGAAGGAGGCCGGGGTGCCCGTTCCTTCCAAAGATGTACGACGGCAAGAATTACAAGGTTATTGCCGAGGATATCAACTCGTCGGACTACGATCTAGTCATAATGGGTGCGCTAGGACTGGGCGCTGTGCGTGACAGCCTGCTCGGCAGTGTGTGTGAGCGCGTCACCCGGCGCGTAAGGACAGATACGCTGGTCGTGAAGAACACGGCCCCAATCGATGAGCAACTCCGCTGGAACGGGCATGCCGATGTTGGTCACGAGGCCGGAGGCCATATCGTGGTAGCGGTAGATGGGAGTCCCGAGTCGTTCGCCGGGCTGCGTACCGCTCTTCAACTGGGCAAAAGCCTGGGGAAAGAAGTCGAGGCGATCTCCGTTTACGACCCTTATCTGCATTATGCGATGTTCAACAGCATCGTGAACGTGCTCACTGAGCGGGCTTCGAAGGTCTTCAAGTTCAAAGAGCAGGAGCAGCTGCACGAGGAGGTGATCGACACGGGCCTTGCCAAGATTTACCAGTCGCACCTCGAGGTTTCGCGGTCCATTGCTGCCGAAGAAGGCGTCGATCTCAAAACGACACTTCTCGATGGGAAGGCTTTCGAGAAGATCCTTCAATACGTACGGCGCGAAAAGCCATGGATGCTGGTGATCGGGCGGATAGGCGTGCACAGCGACCAGGAAATGGACATCGGCAGCAATACCGAGAACCTGCTCCGGATGGTGCCCTGCAACGTGCTCCTGTCGAGCAAACGATATACACCGCCCGTGGACATGCAGGCGCAAGAGTCGATCACCTGGACCGAGCCGGCGCTGAAGATCCTCGATCGTGCACCCGACTTTGCGCGCGGTATCGCTCGGACAACGATCCACCGCTGGGCGCTCGAACGCGGGCACTCCGTCATTACCACCAGCATCGTAGAAGATGCCATGTCGACGCTGCTGCCTAAATCCGCCATGCAGCGCATGGGCATCATCGCCGAGAACGTGGCCAAGGATGAGGTTGAGGCAGCGTCGTCGGTGACGTATGTGTGCAAGAAATGCGGCTATGCCGCGAGAGATTTCGAACCGGCCGTTTGCGCCGTGTGCGGGGCTCCTCCCGAATCGTTCGAAAAACTGGACAAAGCGTCGCTGGAAGAATTGGTACCCCTGCAAGGAGAAGTTGTCGAGGAAGAGACGTTCGACAACATCAAGCTGAAATGGACGGAAGACGCGCGCAAGCTCATCTACTCGGTTCCCGATGGGTATCAGCGACGACGATCAAAAGCCCAGATCGAAAAGAAGGCCCGAACACATCGTGTTCCGACGATAACGCTTGAGATGGTCCAGGAAGTATTGGGCGAAACCGTCAAGGACACCGACCTGCTCGAACAACGTGGAAAGCTTAACCAGACTGCTGTGGATAGCAAAGGAAGCCTGCCGGATCAACCCGAACTTACGAAAGACGGCGATTACTCCTGGACGGCGGATGCGGTGGCGCGCATCCAGCGCGTGCCGGAAGGCTTCATGCGCAACGCCACGAAGAAGCGCGTAGAACAATGCGCCGCGAATCGGGGCGCCGATGTGATCGACCTCGACATCACCGAAGAGGGCATTGCCGAGGGCCGCAAGGCGATGGAGGAGATGATCCGTAAACAGAACAGCAGTAAGTAATTAAGAATTAAGAATTAAGAATTAAGAATTGGGTTTGGCGTTGACGACTGGGTATTTGCCTTCACAGAGGTCAATGGCATGCTCCGCCCCAGTAGGTCGCACTGCACGGCGCACCAAGCACCACGCACCTGGCACCAAGTACCAAGTACCACGCACCAAGTACCAACGTACACGCACAAGTACCAAGTTTGAATGAAACGCTACGGTGACCTTATCGGTGACGGCGGCTCCAATGTGTTGGAGCAGGTTCAGGCGCAAGCTGCTCGGCTGAAGGGCAGGCTCGCCGATGTGGATCACGTTATCGCGGTCATGTCTGGAAAGGGTGGAGTAGGGAAGAGCGCGCTTACAGTATGTATTGCCGATGCACTGGCGCTGGCCGGTCAGAGGGTCGGCATCGTCGACGCAGACATCAACGGCGCTTCGATTTCGAAGATGACCGGCACGAATGGACAGAAGGTCGGTTTCGGAGAATCCGGCGCCACGCCCGTTCAATCCGCACTCGGCGTCAAGATCATGGGCATCGACCTGTTTGTGGACGATCCGTCCGCTCCGGTCCTGTGGAAGGCGCCCACGCAGAAAGATGGATTCACGTGGCGGGGAATGATGGAAATGTCCGCCGTGCGGGAATTCATTTCAGACACGGACTGGGGCCGACTCGACGTGCTGCTCGTTGACCTGCCTCCGGGCACCGCCAGTTTACCTAATCTGGTGGACGTTTTGCCGCGGTTCTCAGGGGCCGTCATCGTCACTTTGCCGACCGGCATATCGAAACTGGTCGTCGAACGGTCAGCGCGCATGGCTCGTGACGTCATCAAGGCGCCTGTCATCGGCTTGGTGGAGAACTACTCCTACAAGGTGTGCCCGCACTGCGGCGAGATCGATGAGCTCTATCCCGACAGCGATGCGGAACCGCTAGCTCGAGAACTCGACATTCCTTTCCTTGGACGGATTCCGTTCGACCCGCTTGTCGCGGCCGCAATGGACGCCGGCGAAAGTTACCTTCAGATGCATCCCGAAAGAGTGGCCGCGAAGGCGATTCGGTCGATCGCCGAGATGGTGGCCGCATCCCTGGCAACGCTCTTACCCACCTGAACCGACCGCTATGAAGTTTCTTTGTGTTACCTGTGATGAGCAAATGCGGCTGACCGAGACATTGGGTCCGGACAATGATGCCGTCTCCGCGATTTTCGAATGCCCCGAATGCGGCAATCGAATTGCGATGCTCACGAACAGTATGGAAACCCAGCTGGTGAAGTCTCTTGACGTGAAGATCGGGCGGTCGGCGGAATCGCGCGAGCCGATGTCGGTCGTCCGCGCGTCTCTCGAAGGCGCTGTTGCGCCTCAAGAGGGCTCCACTGCAGGCGGCAGCAAGTGTCCCTTTACGGGCGCCGTGAAGGAGGCGCTTGCCTCGGGAGATATAGCTTGGACGGACGGAGCCCTCGAGCGGCTGGAACGAATCCCATCGTTCGTCCGCCCAATGGTCAAACGTGGTATCGAGGACCATGCCCGCGAGCAGGGTATTAGGGAGATAAATGAAGAGGTAATGGCGGAAGTTCGCACTACCTTTGGGATGTGATTGCCGTAGCGTAGTTTCCTCAATGCTCTTCCTTAGAATTGTTGTTATCTGGCTACATCTGATCGGTGTGGCCTGCTGGATCGGATCGTTGCTCGCCGTGGCCTTGTTTCAAATGCGCGAGATCCAAACGGCGCGATTCGGCTCCGACGGTCCCGACGAAGCCCTGGAAAATCTCTGGCAGAAGGTTCGGCTCGTAGGCTGGTATTCAGTGGGTCTTATCGTTCTCACTGGGATTTTCAACATCATCAACGTCGTACTGACCCGTTCTGGCTCGTTCCCTAGTGGGATGATGCACATCGTGGGGGCGAAAGTGGTGCTGCTTGCAGCAGTAGTCGCGATTCAGTTGGGCCCTGTGCGACAGGCAAATCGCGCCGCCGTCAACGACGGAAAGCGGACGAGAGGGTTGGCGTGGTCCACGGCAAGTCTCGTGCTAGCCGCCCTCGCCATTTTGATGGGCGTCGGGCTCCGAGCCTACTGATAGCCGGCCCCCGCGAGCACGATTGAGCAGCGCGGAGCCGCGCGCGACGAGTTCGTCGAGTTCGAGTCCTTCAGGATCGATTTCCTCCAGAATACGCCGGGCGTGGGCGATGATGTTCTGCCAGAATGCGCCCTGCGGAAACGTGCGTTCCTCGGCTAGTCGCTTGGGAAGCATCTCGAGACGCAGTTCCAAAAACCGATGAAACTGCTCCAGAAGTGCCAACTCGATCCTGGAGAACTGAGATTCGAAGCGTTCGACTTCTTCCTTGCGCCGATCACCCTTCAGGCCGTCCCGATACCGGAGTCCGGGAATGTATATCTCGTTGATCCACAGGCTGCACAGTTGATCGGCTGTGGCACTGGGATCTGACGAGCCGATCAGCCTCTCGATGGCCGCCGTCGACGAAAACAGCTTCAAGAAGAGCAGTACCCGCTGCCGATGGTCCGTGTTTTCCATAATGTCTCCAAAGCCTCGCATGACGGCGAGTCGAATCCCTTGCGGCGCCTGCGGCACGCCTAGCTCGGGCGCGACAATTTATGGAAACGTAGATCGCGCGATCGAGGAATGGCGCATCTCTGGAGGGCGGACCCCGAAAACATTGCCCCTGCGCAGTTGCAAGCGTATCATATGGTGTCCGATTGTCCAATTCATCTGACCGCGAGAGAGCCATGTCTATTTTCGCCCGCATTAAGCGTCTCTTTTCCGCATCCAGTGGTGAAGTCAAGGCAACAGCCAAAGAAGCCGCTCACGATGTAAAAGAGACCTTTGACGAGGTCGCCGACAAAGTCGAGGACGCCGCCGGAAAGGCGTATCACAAGGTTCGTGAGACCGCGGACCCACTTGTCGAAAAAACGAAGCATGCTGCGCACGATGCCTTTGAGAAAGCGAAGGATGCGACGGAGGATGCTCGCCAAAAGGCCGATCCCTACGTAGACAAAGCCGTCGACAGCGCCAAGGAAGGATTTGCTACGGCTGCGTCGGCGACCGCCCGTAAAGCTGACGAGTGGGCCGATCGCCTCCGGGATCGCCGGGAAGCGAAGGAAGGTGCCGACACAGCGGCGGCCGGTGAAACGGCGGCCCCCAAGCCCGCACCCGAAGAGACGCCTCGACGAATCCGACGACAAACCCACCGCCAATTCTTAATTCTTAATTCTTAATTCTTAATTACTTATGGAGTGGTTGTGGCCCGTCTTCAAGTCCTACATCGAGCGTGACTTTGCTCGAAAGGGGGTAGACGAGCCGAGCGACGAGGCGTTGGCGGAGGCGCTATTCGTCACGGTCGGCGGATGCACGGTGACGATCCTCGTACAGGAACCGTGGCAGAACTCGGTGCGATTCAAGGCGCTCGCTCGAATGGAGGTGCGCGACGCGACCGATCTTCTCGCCGATCCTATGGCGTATCTCGCCGAGCAATACGGCGGCGGCAAGTTCAAACTCAACTTTCACGAGGGGTGGCATTTTGTCGCTACGCAGAACTTTAAGCCCGACGGACCGCCCCTCTGGAAGGACTTGCCCGAGATCGAATTAGAATGATCAGTCAGTCTCCTTTGTTTTTTTGCTGTCAATTCACGAGATTTTTCCGCAGCTGATCCGAGGAGACAAATGCGGGATAGTTCTTGGCCCGCCCGCATCGAAAGATCAAGTCCATAATCGGTTAACCCATTCTACCACGGGATTCGAAATCAGGAAACGAGAGGCGTTTGCGAATGTCTCCAAAACACGCTGTCTAGAGGAATTTTATGCGTACGAACAAACTGAGCTTGTTGATTGCTGCCGGATGTCTCATTTGGATAACCGGTTGTGGTGGTGGTAGTGGTGAAGCCGGGGGTGGCGGTGAGGCCGCAGAGTCCTCGGAAATGGAGTCGGCAGCCCCGGCGGCGCCCATGGAGCCCCTCGGTACGGCTTCGATTTCAGGTTCGATCGCATTCACCGGGGAAGCTCCAAAGCGCATGCGCATTCGACAGGGACCCGAGTGCTCCGAGTTGAATCCTGAGCCCGTTCGAACCGAGGCGGTTATCGTCAACGACAACAACACGCTCAAGAACGTGTTTGTCTACGTCAAGGAAGGGCTCGAGGGGCATACGTTCCCGCCGCCGGCCGAGCCGGTCGTCTTCGACCAGCGCGGCTGTATGTATCACCCGCATGTTTTTGGTGTGCAAGCCGGACAGACCATCAAGATTCTTAACTCGGATCCGCTGCTGCATAACATCCACGCGCTTCCGGAAAAGAACCGCCCATTCAATTTTGGCATGCCGAAAAAGGGCGATGAGCGGGAACGTGCCTTCAACACGCCGGAAATCATGGTCAAGATCAAGTGCGACGTCCATGCTTGGATGGGCGCATGGGCCGGTGTAGTCGATAATCCGTATTTCGCCGTTTCGGGCGATGACGGGTCGTTCTCGATAGAAGGCCTCCCGGCCGGGACTTATACGCTGGAGGCGTGGCATGAAGAGTATGGCACGCAGACTATGACCGTCACGGTTGGGGATGGTGAAGCAGCGACCGCGGACTTCTCGTACAGTGCTGCCTCGAGCTGATGCGCCTTATCGAAACGTTGGAATGACACCCATGGCGGCGGGCACGCGCGGACCTGAGGGACCGGGCGAGTCCGTCGCCTCTCTTTCTTGTTTCTGAATCACGACCCTGTAACTCAAGTCCACCATGTCTGACAGCGCACACGCCGGCAATGGGCACGAGGGGCATCACGACCTTTCGTTCTGGCGCAAGTATGTCTTTTCGACCGATCACAAGGTGATCGGGTTGCAATACGGCATCACGGCGCTTCTTTTCCTGTTTTTTGGCTTCTCACTTGTCATGCTGATGCGGTGGCAGCTTGCTTATCCGGGCGAGGCGCTGCCGTTTATCGGAAAGCTCCTTGGCTCGGAAAGAATGCCCGACGGCGTGATGCTCCCCGAATTCTATAATCAACTCGGGGCGATGCACGGCACGATCATGGTGTTCCTCGGCATCGTGCCGCTGGCCGTGGGTGCTTTCGGCAACTACATCGTACCCCTGCAGATCGGCGCCCCCGACATGGCCTTCCCGAAACTCAACATGGCCAGCTACTGGTGCTATTTCGTTGGTGGCATGATCATGCTGTCGAGTTTCATCGTGCCCGCAGGCGCCGCCAAGTCGGGATGGACATCCTATCCGCCGCTCGCCGACATCGAAACCATGGGGCAGACGATGTGGCTCTTCGGCATGGTCTTCCTGATTACGTCGTCCCTGCTCGGTGCAGTCAACTTTCTCACTACAATCATCCAGTTGCGAGCCCCGGGTCTCTCCTTCATGAGACTGCCGTTCTTCGTCTGGGCTCAATTCGTGACGTCGTTTCTGCTTCTGCTGGCGTTTCCGCCCCTCGAGGCGGCCGGCGTGCTGCAGATTATGGACCGGCTCGCCGGTACGAGTTTCTTCCTTCCGAGCGGACTCGTAGTCAGCGGTCAGGCGCTCGATGCTGCCGGCGGGGGAAGTCCGCTGCTCTGGCAGCACCTGTTCTGGTTCCTTGCGCACCCTGAGGTTTACGTGCTGATCCTGCCTGCTATGGGCATTGTGGCGGAGATCATCGCCAACAACACACGGAAGCCGCTCTGGGGATACAAAACGATGGTGTACTCCCTGATCTTTCTCGGCTTCATGTCCTTTATTGTTTGGGCCCACCACATGTTCATCACGGGCATGGGCACCGCCATCAGCGCCTTCTTCCAGATCACGACGATGATCATCTCGATTCCTTCGGTGATCATTCTCTCAGGCCTGTTTCTGTCGCTCCACGGCGGTTCGATACGGTTCACGACACCGATGCTCTTCGCGCTCGGTTTCCTCCCGATGTTTGGAATTGGGGGCCTCACGGGTCTACCGCTCGGACTGGCGCCAACCGACATCCATCTGCACGACACGTACTACGTGATCGGGCACTTCCACTATGTGGTTGCGCCGGGCACAATCATCGCCCTTTTTGCGGGCATCTACTACTGGTTCCCGAAAATGACAGGGCGCCAGCTGAGCGATAAGCTCGGAAAGGTGCATTTCTGGGGAACGATCATTTTCATGAACGGGATCTTTATGCCCATGTTTATTCAGGGACTGGCGGGAGTTTCCAGGCGCCTGTATGACGGTGGTCAGATCTACCAGTATGCCGCCCCGGTTATTCACTACAACCAGTTCATGTCGATTTGTGCGTGGCTGCTCGCTCTCGCGCAGATTCCGTTCATAATCAACGTGTTCCTCAGCTGGAAACACGGGAAGCAGGTTAAGGAGAATCCCTGGGATGCTACGACGCTCGAATGGACGGCTGCCCCGACACCACCAATCGCCCACGGCAATTTCGTGACAATTCCAAAGGTGGTTCGCGGTCCTTACGAGTACAGTCCCCCGGAAGCCCCCCACAGTTTCTTGCCGCAAGGCGAGCTTCCGTCGTTGCAATCCCAAGTCCAAATGGAGGCCTGAGCAATGGAGATTCCGTATACCGTTTCGCCCAGGCCCGACACCGGCGTTTTCAACGCGAAGTTGGGCGTCTGGCTCTTCCTCGCATCCGAGGTGATGCTGTTTGGAGGGTTGTTCTCGGCGTATATCTTCCTGCGCGTCGGCGTCGATGCCTGGCCGGGAATGATCGATGGGGTTGCCTACGCGCACGCCTCCGACATACTGAACGTCCCTCTGGCGACCGTCAACACGCTCGTGCTGATCGGCTCGTCAGTGACCATGGTTATGGCGTGGGCGTCGCTCATGATGAACCGATTCGACCGGTATAAGCTCTTTATGGGGCTCACAATCCTGTGCGGCCTCGCCTTCCTGGGGATCAAGTTTTTCGAGTACAGCCACCATTTCGAGCATGGTCTCTTCCCGTCGCAGAGCAATGTCCTTGCGATTTACTTCACGCTGACGGGCCTGCACGGGCTGCACGTGATCGGGGGATTGATTGTAAACGGATACTTCTGGGGCCCCGGCTCCAAGATGTGGAAAACGGATCCACGCCGGTTCACGAATAGGATCGAGATCGCCGGGCTCTACTGGCACTTTGTCGATCTCGTCTGGATCTTTCTGTTTCCCACGATCTATCTCATTTGACGGAGGACGACGTGTCTGACGCTGCTCACGCTGATATCAAGAAGCACGTTCGGGTGTACATCACGGTCTTCGCCGCACTAGCGGCTCTGACCGTGATCACCGTGGCGGTAGCCTACCTGCACCTGTCGATCGTTCCGGCCCTGATCGTTGCGCTATTCATCGCCTGCGTAAAGGGAGGGCTGGTCGCGGCTTATTTTATGCACCTGGTCTCCGAGAAGAAGGTGATCTACGCCATCCTCATTTTGACCGTTGTGTTCTTCGCTGCTATGTTTATCATATTTCCTGCTGCGCACGCTGACCAGGCTGGGACATAGGTGTCGCTCAAGAGCTTCCATATTTTCTTTATTGTCGTAGCCACCCTTACGACGCTGGGTTTCGGAATTTCGAGCCTGATCGACTATCTCAAGTATGGACACACGAGCGAGCTGACCCTCGGCGTCGTCTCCCTGGTAGCGTGCGGCCTCCTTATCTGGTACGGCATCCGGTTCTTTCGAAAGCTCAAGAAACTGTGACAAACCCTTCGGGATAGTCCAATGAACAGATTCTCCACCACACTGATCTGCCTCATCCTCGTCCTCGTTGCCCTTCCGCAAACGGCCTGGGCCTGCGAACACTGTTTTGGGGCAGCCGTCGATACAATGACGACCCGCGGCATTGCCATATCCATGGCGGCCCTTCTTGGCTTTACCGGATTAGTCGGAACCGGTGTAGTCAATTTCTTTCGGAAGATGACCGTCAGGGCAAGATTGCTGGAGGCAGGCGATCTGGTCGTATCGGAGTTCGGTGAGTTGATCGACAGAGATAACGACGCGCGGTAATCGTACTAATCCACCACAGATATGAAAGAGTTGCTGGATATTCACAAGTTCCTGGGGCTGCCCGAGCAGGCATCTGCTCACGCCGCTGAGTTGGACTACTGGACCGGATTGGTGCACTGGCTCATGCTCTTGCTCGCTCTCGGTTGGGGTTCGTTCTTTATCTATACGATGATTCGTTTCCGCGCCGGAAAGAATCCCCAGGCAAACTACCAGGGGCACCACAGGCAAGCTGGCCAAGTTCCAGGAAGGAGGCGTCATACTGGCTGAAATAATGCTGCTGGCCATCTTCGCGATTCCAAATTGGTCGATCTGGCGGGACGTCGCCCCGAATGCAGAGGACGCCGTCCACGTGAACGTCATTGCCGAGCAGTTTGCCTGGAATTTTCAGTATCCGGGTGAGGACGGCGTCTTTGGCCGCAGGGACCCGAACCTTGTGGATACGCAGTTCAATCCATTGGGGCTGGACCGTGACGATTCTGCTGCGACCGACGACATCATCACCCTCAACGAGCTGCATCTGCCCGTCAACAAACACATCGTGCTCCATATCACGTCGAAGGATGTGATCCACAGTTTCTGGATGCATGCGCAGCGTGTCAAGCAGGATGCTATCCCGGGCCTCGAAATCCCTGTCGGGTTCGTACCCACGGAAACCGGGAAGTTCGAGATCAGCTGCGCCCAGCTGTGCGGACTTAGTCACTACCGGATGCGGGCTGTCGTGTATATCGACACGCAAGCCGATTACGACGCGTGGCTTAAGAAGATGGCCGTGGAAATGGCCGAGTATGCGTCGTAAGGGCAGCAGAAACCTGTCAGGTCTAGCAGAAACCTGACAGGTCTCCAAGACCTGTCAGGTTTACTACCTCACACGTGCTGAGGCGGATCGATCGGTCCCATCTCTCCGGAGGCGAGCTTCGCCTGATACTCCCGCCACGTTATGTGCGGAATTGTGGAGGGCATCTCGTGCATCGTGATGCATTCCGACACCGGGCAAACCAGGCTGCACAGGTTGCAACCGACGCATGTATCCTGTTTGATCTCGTATCGATTGGCATAGTTGCCACCCGATCCGGGCAGGACCTGCTTGCGCCCGCTCTGGAAAACATCGTGCGCTCCTCCATTGGCCGAATGCCTGGCAAAGTCGTCGATCGGAATCTGGGTGCGGTTTATGGACTGATGAGCCCCGTCTTCGCAGGCGATGTAGCATAGCCCGCAGTTGATGCATTTCTCCTGATCGATTTGCGCAACGATGCGGTATCCGAGGTCCAGATCGGCCCATTCGCCCACTGTTGGAGCGGACAGCCCGACGAAATCGGCGGGAGACTCGTATCCCTTCTGTTGCATCCACCGAAGCATGCCATCCGCTAGATGTTCAACGATTCGGAAGCCGTAGTGCATTACCGCCGTGCAGACCTGAACATTCGAAGCGCCGAGAAGCATGAACTCAACCGCATCTTGCCATCCCTGCACGCCGCCGATCCCCGAGATGGGAACGTCGGTCTGAGGGTCCGTCGCCAACTGCTGGACCATATTCAGTGCGATCGGCTTGACCGCCGGACCACAGTATCCGCCGTGAGAGCCGCGCCCGGCGACGCTCGGTTTAGGTTCGAGCGTTTCCAGATCGACTCCCATTATGGAGTTGATGGTATTGATAAGCGACAGCGCGTCGGCGCCACCATCGACAGCGGCTCGTGCAACGTAGCGGATATCTGTAACGTTCGGGGTCAGTTTTATAAGGACGGGGGTGCGTGCCACTTCCTTCACCCATTCGGTGACCTGGCGCGCATAGTCCGGTACCTGACCGACGGCCGAACCCATGCCGCGTTCGCTCATGCCGTGGGGGCAGCCGAAATTGAGTTCGAGACCGTCACATCCGGTATCCTCGACTCGCTTGACCAGATCGTGCCAGGCCGCCTGCGTCGTTTCGGCCATGAGCGACACGACGAGCGCGTGGGCCGGAAATTCGACTTTTACTTGACGAATCTCTTTCAGGTTGACCTCGAGCGTACGGTCGGTGATGAGCTCGATGTTGTTGAAGCCTACCAGCTTTCTTCCGTCGTAGTCTAAGCCTCCGTATCGCGAGTACACGTTCACGATTGGCTCCTGGCTGAGCGTCTTCCACACGACGCCTCCCCAGCCGGCCTCGAAGGCGCGCGACACTTGATAGGAGGAGTTCGTCGGCGGGCCGGAAGCCAGCCAGAACGGATTGGGACTCTTGATCCCGCAGAATGTCGATTCCAACGTCATGATCGGCTGAGGTATTCGTGGATGCCGGATGCGGCGATCTTGCCTTCCTGGACTGCATCGACGATTTCGGCGCCGCGACTGATGCAGTCTCCGCCGGCGAAGAGTCCCTCGATGGACGTTCGGCCTGTTGCCGGATCTACCTGAACGCGACCCTTCGCGTCGGCCAACTCTTCATATTGGTGCAAAAGAGAGAGGAGAGGAACTTGGCCGAGGGCCTTGATGGCCATGTCGCATCCAAAGTCCACATAAGTGCTTTCGGAGCCGGTTTCTCCGTCTGCATTCACGCGTTTGAACCGGACGCCAGACAGATGGCCATCCTCCTCGATGAACGCCTCGGGTGCAAGGTGCCACTCGAACCGTATCTGGTCACCTTTGGCAAGTTCGTACTCGTACCGGAAGGCGGACATCTCAAACTGGGACCGCCGGTAGACGATCGTAACGGACTCGGCTCCGAGGCGAACGGCCTCCGTCGCGGCATCGATCGCCGTGTTGCCGGCGCCGATAACGACCACGTTCTTGCCTACGCGACATTGAGAGAGTGGTCCCGTATGTGTCTGGAAGATGAAATCAAGCGCTTCGACGACACCGGGCAATTCCTCTCCCGGGATGTCGAGGCGTGCCGTTGCACCGAGGCCGACTGCGAGACAAACCGCGTCGTACTCATTGAGCATCCGGTTGAGCTTGCTCGAGTTGATCGGGGAGTTCAGCTCCAGGTCGATGCCGATCGAGAGAAGATATTCGACCTCGGAAAGAGCGAACTCAGTGGAAATCTTGTAGGCCGCGATGCCGAGTGTGTTCAGGCCGCCGGGAACGTCTTTTGCCTCAAATACGGTCACCCCGTGGCCGATCTTTCTTAGCTCGTGCGCACAGGTAAGGCCTGCAGGACCGGCGCCTACAATCGCGACGCGGCGCCCGGTGTCGGAGCCGGCTTCGAAAAACTGCACGTCGTTCTCGGCAACGAAGTCGGTTGCATATCGCTGGAGTCGCCCGATCTGGACGGGCTCCTTCAGCAGGGTGCGATCGACACACGCACCCTCGCAGAGGACCTCTGTGGGGCAGGCACGCGCGCACGATCCTCCGAATATGTTTGCCTGGAGGATCGTCTGTCCGGCCCCCGGCAGATTGTCGTGCAGAATCTGCCGAATGAACTTGGGAACGTCGATGTGTGTTGGGCAGGCCCTGGTGCAGGGTGCATCGAAGCAGTAGAGACATCGCGAAGCTTCTACCGAGGCCTCATCCCTGGAAAAGGGAGGATGCAGATCGGCGAAATTCTCTGCGAGCTGCTGGGCGGATAGCTGGGTTTTGTTATGCACGAGGCCTCCGGGTCACAGAGTGATTGAGCTTCAGCTCATCCAGTTGGAGCGATGGGCATCAGACCACTTTGTCGTGATCTTCTTCGTTCGCGTCCAGAAGTCGATGGCCGATTTTCCTGTCATGTCGCCACCTCCGAATGCGCTGTTGTTCCATCCGCCGAAAGCAAACGGTTCACGGGGAACGGGTACCCCGATGTTGACGCCGATCATGCCGGCCGAGGCGTGTTCGGCAAAGTACGTCGCCGTCTTTCCGGTAGACGTATAGATCGCGGCTGCATTTCCATACGGATTCGCGTTCTCGATGTCGAGCGCTTCTTCCAGCGTCTTGCATCGGATGATCGTCAGGGTCGGTCCGAAGATCTCGTCACAAGAAGCCTCGTGATCGGGCTGGGCGTTGTCGATGATCGAGGCGCCAAGAAAGCGGCCGCCCGCGGGAACGTCATCAGCCACGGCTTCCGCGTCCGTCGAGCGTTAAACTTGCGCCGTTCTGACCGGCTCTATCCAGGTATCCGGATATACGATCGAACGCCGCCTCACTGATGATGGCGCCGATATCGTGACCGGCCCGAAGAGAGGCCATCTGGGTACGGATGCGATCGATGATGTGATCGACGTCCCCCACCGCGAGCAGCACACTGGCGGCCATGCATCGCTGGCCGGCGCAGCCCGCTACCGAGGCCACGACGTTCGCCGCGGTCATGTCGGGATCAGCGTCTGGCACCACAACCAAGTGGTTTTTCGCCCCGCCGAGCGCGCGCACCCGTTTGCCGGCCGCGGAGCCTCGCTCGTAAACGGCCTTCGCGACGCGGGTGGAGCCCACGAATCCGATGGCCGATATGCCGGGATGGTCGCAAATCGCTTCCACGATCACGCGATCTCCGTGGACGACCGAGAAGATGCCGTCGGGGAGTCCGGCGTCCTGCAGGAGCCGGGCGATCTCCAGCGCGCTCAACGGTGTCTGTTCCGACGGCTTGAGGATGAAGGCATTGCCAAGCGAAATGGCCATCGGCACCATCCAAAGAGGCACCATGAAGGGAAAATTGAAGGGCGTGATGCCCGCAACTACGCCGAGGGGCTGCCGAACGGTCTTGCACTCGACGCCGCGGCTCACTTCCTGCACTTCGCCGGATGCCATTTGTGGCAGGCTCGCCGCAAATTCGACGCATTCGATCGCTCGGAGAATACTGCCGCGTGATTCAGGAAGGGTCTTTCCGTTCTCGGTGGTGATGACATCCGCCAGATGGCCGATGTTGGACTCGATCAGCGTTTTGAACCGGTACATCACCTGAACGCGGTCCTTCAGCGGGAGCGCGCACCATTCCTTTTGCGCCCCGGCGGCGGCTGAAACGGCGGCATCGAGATCGGCGCCATCCGACATCGGAACGTGCGCGATGACCTCTCCGGTCATCGGTTTCGTTACGGGCAGACTCCGGGTTGTTTCACTGATCGCGGATTTACCCGCAACGAAGTTGGGGATGGTCTGAGCCGAAATTGTCTCCATCACGGTGTACAACGGTTAAGGAAGTCGCAAGACGACTAGTTTCGAAGACCGGCGGTCTTTCGCGGAAGCCATTTGCCCCTTCCGGCCTCGCCAACGACTTCGTAGTCGTCGACAATAACTTCGCCGCGTGAGAGAGTCGTTCTGGCGAATCCGGCCAATGACCAGCCTTGCGTATGGTGACCAGTCGGCATTGGTCTCCATCTTACTTGGGTCGACCTCAATTCGGTCCCTTGGATGGATGATGGCGATGTCCGCATCGGAACCAACTCGGATAGCTCCCTTCTGCGGGTAAAGTCCCATGATTTTCGCCGGATTCGTGGAGAGGCGGTCGCACATCTCCTCCAACGTCAACCGGCGCTTCAACACCCCGTGTGTATAAACGATGGGGAGGAGGGTCTCGAGACCCGGGAGGCCCATCGGAATCTTCGTCCAGTCGCCGTCCCACATCGCCTTCTGCTCCCGAGTGAACGTGCAGGTATCAGTCGATACAACCGATACTTCGCCGTCCTTCAATCCTTGCCAGAGACGTTTCTGATCGGCAGGTTTCTTGATTTGGGGGCAGCAGGCGTAAAGGTGTCCGTCCTCGCCGGCGAACAGCGAGTCGTCGAGAACCAGGTATTGGGCGCAGGTTTCGCCGAGTACCGGGATCCCTTTCGTCTGGGCCGCCTTCACGAGGTCGGCGCCCTCGGCCGTCGACATATGCACGATGTAGAGCTGGCCCTTGGTGGCATCGCACCAGGTTATGGCCCGTTGAATAGCCTCGGCCTCGATGAAATTCGGTCGCGTCATCGCGTGCAGCTGGGCGCCGAGTTCTTCCATCAGCTCAGGAGTATGATGCCGGTCGATGAGCTCATCCAGGACCCGCGACGATTCGGCATGCACGAGGAGCATGGCGCCGTATTCGCGCATCAGCTCCAGCGTACCGAACATGGCCCTGTCATCCGACTGCCATCCCTCGGCCGCATAAATCATAAACTCCTTGAACGTCGTAAAGCCGTTGTCGACCATGCTGCCGATCTCGCCCTGATGCTCGTCCCACCGCGTGATGCAGATATGGAACGTGTAGTCGATCAGCGCCTTGTCCTCGGCCTTGTCAAACCAGTTGTTGGCCGCCTTGGTAAGGGAGTCGCCCTCGTATGGGATGGCGAAGTCGATGAGGGTCGTGACGCCGCCGCGCGCTGCGGCACGCGTGCCGGTGTAGTAGTCGTCGGAGGAGACGGTCCCGCAGAAGGGTAGTGCGAGGTGGACGTGAACGTCCAGCATGCCGGGCAGCACGTAATGCCCTTTGGCGTCAATGATACGTTCGACCGTCGCGTCACGGCCGAGATTCGTACCCACTGCGGTGATCTTCTCTCCGCTGATTCCAACGTCGGCGCGCACCCGACCGCCGGGCGTCACCACCGTACCGCCCTGGATGATTGTATCGTAATTCATATCAGTTGATTCATTGATGTCTTGCTTACATACCCTGCATCGATCTGGCAGCAGAAGGCGTCCCTCTCATGAGGATGATGTACGTCAGTCCCGACACCGCTAGACTTACAAACCACGCATACGTGTAGAGATGCGTGAAGAACTCGGGCACGGCGATTGCGCCATGCGTGGCCTGGCTAAGGAAGCCCGGGACGTTGGGAATGATTCCGAGTATTGTCGCCCATACGGCTCGCCAGTTGACTCCACCGCTGTAGGTATAGCGGCCCTCCTCGCGATAGAGGTCGTTGACGTCGATCTCCGTTCGTCGCAAAAGATAGTAGTCAACGATCATTACCCCGGCTATGGATCCAAGCAGCGCGCTGTATCCAATCAGCCAGGTGAAGATGTAGTTCCCAAGATCGGTGTAAAGCTTCCAGGGGAAAATGAGGATCCCTACGACGCCGGTAATAAGTCCGCCTTTCTTGAAATTGATCTTCCTTGGAGCAAGGTTGGAGAAATCGTTGGCCGGGGAAACGACGTTCGCCGCGATGTTCGTCGAGAGCGTCGCAATCGTCAGGGCAAACAGGGCGAAGCCGACGACAAAAGGCTCGTTGAATTTCCCCAGGAGCAGAACCGGATCCCAAATCGCTTCCCCGAACATGATCACCGAGGCGCTCGTCACGGCGATTCCGATGAAGGAATACAGCGCCATCGTGGTCGGAAGACCGATCAATTGCCCGAGTACCTGGTCCTTTTGACGCCTTGAGTAGCGCGTAAAGTCCGGGATGTTGAGCGAGATCGTGGCCCAGAAGCCTATCATGGCGGTCAGATTCGGCCAGAACGCTTTCCAGAAACTGAAATCTCCGCCCAATTCGCCGCGAACCTTGGCCACCGTGTCCTCCGAGAGCACGGGACCCCAACCGCCGGCGTTGGAAACGCCCCACCAGAGCAGGCCAAGCCCTATCAGAAGCAGGAAGGGGGCTGAGAAGGTCTCCAGCCATTTGATGGTATTGATGCCCGCTAGTATGACGGCGATGTTGATGGCCCAGAAGAGCAGAAAACAGGCCAATTGACCTGTCGACAGGCCGATTACGGGGAGCATGTCCGCCGGTCCGGCCGGCTCGAAGCCGAAGATCACGGAATGGAGCGTGTAGATGGCCGAGCCGCCGATCCATGTCTGGATGCCGAACCAGCCGCACGCGACGAGCGCACGCATGAGCGCCGGGATGTTGGCGCCCAGGGTGCCGTACGAGGATCGAACCAGCACCGGAAACGGGATACCGTATTTCGTGCCGGCGTGCGCATTTAGCACCATCGGCACGAGCACGATGATGTTGCCCACGGTAATTGTGACCAGCGCCTGCACCCAAGTCATTCCCTGAGAAATCAGACCGGCGGCTATCGTATAAGTGGGAATGCAGACGGCCATGCCCACCCAGAGCGCGGCAATGTTCCACATGCTCCAGGTTCGATGCTCCAGATCGACGGGAGCCAGGTCGTCATTGTAAAGCGGGGAGGTGCGAACGTCGGCATCGATCCTCATTCGGGTACTCACTGCGAATTCTCTGAATTGGTGGATTAGGTCAGAGCTTCACGATGTCGACGTACGTCTCGGGACGTCGATCCCGGTAGAACTGCCAGACATTGCGGACCTCACGTATCAACTCGAGATCGAGATCCGCCACCACGACGGCATCCTGATCTCTCGGCGCCTGGGCGATGATTTCGCCCCTCGGGTTCGCGAAGTACGAGCTTCCGTAAAACTCGCCGATGTTCCACGGCGCTTCCGTACCGACGCGGTTGATGGCGCCGACATAATAGATGTTTGCGCAGGCCGCTGCGGGCTGCTCGAGCCGCCAGAGGTATTCGCTCAGACCGGCCACGGTTGCGGATGGATTGAACACGATCTCGGCGCCGTTCAGACCCAGCTCGCGCCAGCCTTCGGGGAAGTGCCTGTCGTAGCAGATGTACACGCCGACCTTGCCCACCGCCGTGTCGAAGACGGGGTATCCCATATTGCCCGGCTTGAAATAGAACTTCTCCCAGAATCCCGGATTGCAGTGCGGGATATGCATTTTCCGAAACTTGCCGAGGTAGGATCCATCGGCGTCAATGACCGCTGCCGTGTTGTAGTAGACGCCGGTCATGTCCTCTTCGTAGACAGGGAGGACGAGAACCATTCCGTGCTTCTTCGCGACTTCCTGCATCACCTTGGTCGTAGGCCCGTCAGGTACGCGCTCCGTCAAACCATACCAGTGCTCTTTTTGCTCAGCAGCGAAGTAGGGGCCGTAAAAGAGCTCCTGAAGGCATGCGACCTGCACCCCTTTCGAGGCAGCTTCGTCAAGCTGTTCGATGTGGCGGTCTATCATCGATTGCTTGATGCGCTCCAACGGCGCATCGGTGGGCTCGGTCAAGCGCGTTTGCACGAGGCCGGCCCGAACAACTCTGTGGTCCATTGTTCTCCCGGTCAAAATCCTCGGAAACTGAATAGATACGGCGGAGGCGATGATTGTGCAAAAGGGACAGCGACTCGACTGTCATCTCGAACCGAGCCGCGGCGAAGCGTAGCGACGCTGAATTGAGCGCTTCGAGCTAACTCCAACTAAAGTTTGGTGTTTGACTTTTGGTATTTGGTGTCCTTCGTTCGTCCCAACATTGACACCACCACCCCAACTACCGCCGAAAGAACGAACGACGGCGCCATTTCGCCCACCAATCCGAAGTAGTGGCCGATTCCCGGCAAGGCAGGAAACGCGAACTGGAACAAGGGCACGCCGATTAGCCCGGTTGCCATTGCGGCGATTGCCCCGCGGGCCGTGAACCGTTTGTAGAAGAGCGAGAGGATGATCGTCGGACAAAAGGTTGCGGCAATTCCAGACCATCCGAAAATGACGTACCAGAAGATGGTACGATCAGGAGACAGCACCGAAACGGTCATTGAAATCAGGAGGGCGGTTGCCGCGAGTACCAGCGTCACCGACCGGGAGAGACGCGTAAGGTGTTTGTTGCCTGCGGTTGGATGGAGGATCTGCTGATAGAAATCGCGCGTCACGGCGCTGGATGCGACGATCAGCAGCGAATCGATCGTCGACATGATTGCAGCAAGAACGGCCGCTACGTAGAACCCGACGATGATAGCGGGAAACAGGTGCGCCGCCAGCTCCGGCAGGACCGCCTCTCCGGAGATGCCCAGGCGCGCCTCGAGACTTCCGTCACCTACCAGAAGGTACCGTCCAAAAATGCCGGCGAGCACGGCGCAGCCGTCCGTCAGCAGCGTATAAACGATGGCAATCCATCGTCCTTTCCGAAGATCGTCTGCTCGGCGGAGCGACATGAAGCGGACGAACACCTGCGGGGAGCCGAGAAAACCGAGTCCGATGGCGAGGAAGGATATCACGACCAGGATGCCCGCGAGTCCAAAACCGTTCGATCCCCAGATCGAGGTAAGCCCCGGATCCACGCGGCCCATTTGCTCCCAAACGGCCGAGACATCCGGGATGACGGCGAGCGCCCCGATTGGAAGCGCCACGAGACCGAACAGCATGATCAATCCCTGAAAGAGATCCGACCAGGCGACGGCGAAGAATCCGCCCGCGAAGGTGTACACGACCACGATTCCGAATCCGATGAAGGCGCCGGTGTAGTAATTCCACGTCAGGAAGCTCTCGAAAGCCTTTCCTGTGGCGTCGATTTGGGCGCTGACATAGATCGTCACGAAGAGCGCGAGCGAACCTGCGGCCAGGGCTCTCAAGCACGGTCGTGGAGCGCTTCGACGCCCCACGCTCCTCGAACCTGCTGACTAAGTAGTCGGGGACAGTGATGGAGCCGTACGCATCCGATTGCGCCTTGAATGGCGGCGCAAGGACGAACCAGGAGATCGTGACACCCAGGACTTCTCCGACCACGACCCAGAAGGCGCTCACGCCTGCAGCGGCGCCCATGCCGGTCAAGCCCAGTAGCAGCCACGCGGATTCGCCGGTTGCCCGCGCAGAAAAGGATACAACCCAATATCCGAGCTTCTTCCCGGCGACGAAGTAGTCGGCCAGATCGCCGACTCGCCTGGAAGCGACGACGCCGATGCCGAGCAGGATGAGGAAGTAGAGGACGAGAACGATGTACTGCGCGGTCACGTGACCTGGTCAGGTTTGGGGTGGAGGAAGTATGATACAATTCAGAATGCAGAGTTCAGAATCTAGTGATGAGTGGTCCCGCGGCAGATTCCCGCAGACCGCGGAAATAACCGCCCGGGCATGGTTTGCTACGTGATCCTTCCGCGTCGGGGACGCCCCCACACAAACTCGGGGGGGGGGCTGACAAGCGTGCATGTACAGAACTCGTAAACAGGTTGCGTCCGTACCGAAGGAAAGCGGGCGAAGGAGCACACGCAATTGCGGTGTCTCGCCAGACCCTCGACGCCGATGAAAGGACTCCTCGCAATTCGACAGTGGTCGATTCTTGTAACCGCACTGATCCTCGATACGACCATCTCGTCGGACGACACGACCTTCGTGATCAATAGCCTGAAGAACGAGGCTGGATTCTGTCCACCCAGCGTAGGAGGTTACAACTACACACCCTCCGGTGGCGTCACGACGTTCAAGGGACCTGGTGATCCAGATCAAGCACTCACGTGGCTTGGCATCTTCGGAGTACAAGGACCAGATCGTAATAACATTCAGGTTTATCTCACTAATTTGCCGTCGAGACCGGAATCCGCGCTAACACCAGGGGAAAGACCGCCCGCAGTGGAATCCGCATGTCACACGGAATCAATTCGTTGTCAGGTTTGCTGGCAGGATCCTCTGCATGCGAGCGGGACAGATGCGATAGGTATATATCCCAACCCCGGCGACGGTAATGATTACCATCCGACCGGAATAGTGACTGTTATGCGCGGAGGGCTCGGCCCTGGGGCAGCATTCAGCTTTCAACAAGACGATTTGAACTTCGTCAAGATCAAGTGAGGCAAAGCATGCGACAATTCAAACTTGCGATCTTTATGACGCTGGTCCTTTTTGCCTGCCACGGCGGAGCAAGTGCACAAATGCTCTACGACACCTCGCCAAGTGTCGCCGTGTCTACGGACAAGTCCACTTACGAGCGATTCGAACCAATCATTGTCACTCTCCACGTCACAAACACGAGCGATAGGCGTCAGGAGTATGGACCAGTGGGCTTGTTGCCCACATGGCCGAACTCGATTTACTTAAAGGTTTTGGCTCCAGACAGTACGGAGATGATAGAATACGATTTGTATCCCCGTTCTGAGTTTCCGTCCAATCAAACCTACACATTTGAGCCATCGGAGACCCGATCCGATACGTTCAACCTCTTGATGGCGTATCCGGTCTTTCAGGACACTGGGGCATTCAGGGTGGTCGTCGACTTTGCTGACCAAGCGTCTGGGATGTGGACAAGCATCGCTGAAACCGGTTTCGATGTCGTCAATCCAACCGGGATCGATGCCGACCTCTTGGATCTGATTGCGAAGGCGACGCGTGAAACGTTAGATCTGTTGCCCTGGTCGAATTTGTTTTCGCAAATCCCAGATCACGAGATGCTTCTTGACAGTCTGTGGCATCTTCCTGGTCTCCCTACTCACGTTGCGGAATTCACTCAGTTCGTCCACGGTCTTTTCGCCGAGCTTGACTGGTCGTGGGGGAATCGCGATTCGACTGACTATATACAGCGGTTTGCTGACTTTCAGTCAGATTATCCACTATCGGTGTATAACAAAGTCGTCAATCAGAGACTGCTTGATCTCGAATACTACGGTGGGGGAACCGACTACACGAAATTCGCCGACGTATTGACTTACGTCAAGGGGAAGGTGTTTCTGCAGGGCGCATTGGATGTATCGTCTTTGTCGCTTGATCTGAGCGTCCACAATGTCATTCCGAGAGAGTCTCCATACTCAGAGGAGCCGTGGCAAACGAATGGGGTATTCTTCGACGACAATCCTGCCGACGATGTCGTCGACTGGGTGCTCGTCACCCTCGTAGACACAACTTCACCGGAGCAACCAATTGTGGCCCGAATTCCAGCCCAGCTCCCTTCGAACGGGGAGTTTACGGCTAGATTTGTGAATATCCAGAGGGGCAACTATGCCGTCGTCGTGGACCACCGGAACCACGTCGCGATAATGTCGGACTCTCTGCTGGACCTCAACCTGGGCGTAGTGAGGCACGACTTCACCACCGGCCACGCCTTGGCCGGCGTTCCGAATCCGCAGAAGCAGATCGTCTCAGGACAAGACACGGTCTACGCGATGTGGGCGGGTGATGCCAATGGAGACGGCCTGGTCGCAGCAGCGGATTTCGACGCCTGGCTTCAGTCTACGACGGCTGGAGAGACGGGATATCGCCCGACAGACTTCAACATGGACAGGCAGGTAACCGCACTCGATTTCACGAAGTGGATTGCCAATACCACCGCCCACGCGGAGACAGGAATCAGCGACTCCTTGTACAACGTCCTTTATCCGTCCGACGGAGGCGGGGTCGGCCTCACCATTCAATCAGAGTTGACCGGTCCTCAGTGCTACGTGCGACTGAATGTAACTCGAGACACTGGGAATGATTACTGGGTCAACGTTGAGGCCAAGACAGATGTGGCCGAAAAGACACTGGCCTCGATGACCATTGACGTCTTCTACGATTCATCGGAGGTGGCCCTGGGGAGCACCGAACCTGGCGTGTTGCAGGACGGGTACCAGGTTGCAATATCGGAGCGCGTAAGAGAAAGTGGTCATTTCGTACGGGTTGACGTCAGAGCGGCCGGCATCCCGACCCAATCTCTGGGCCATGATCTTGGAACGGATTGGGAGGTCGTTCGCAAACTGTACTTCAGCCGCACGCCGCCGAAACGTGACGCGGGCACGTCGATTCGCGCGCGATCGCTCGCCATCGACTTCTTCACGGTTCACTGGAATGCAGGCGGCCATAACGGAACCGTCAGTTCCCCGGTAGAAATCCAGTAGTCATGTTCAAGAAATGTGCTCCAATAGCCATGGTGGTGGCAGTCGCATCCACAGCCATCGCCCAGCCGGTCGCGAAACAATCCGATCTGGGTGCGTACGCCATTCCGTTCGCGGCCGAATCGAACCGGATCGAACTGGAGGTGGTAAACTCCACGAACAGTTCGTTGAAAGACGTGGCGGCGCAACTGAACGGAGGCCCGATTTGGCTCACCTTCGAACAGACGATAAAGCCGATTGGTGTACTGGAGGTCGGCGAGTCGGCAACGGCCACGTTCACGAGGGCCGGTACTATTGGGGAGAGATATCCTGGGATGATCCCGCCTGTGTTGGAGGGGCGCTTGGGTGCTTTTTATTCGTGGTAGAACAGATGGCGTCTGAAAATCAAAGACGGCGGCACCTCGAGAGGAGTACATATGGACCTACCTATGGTAAGACAATCTCGGGTCGCGGTTGCACGAATGAGTCTCAGATATTCACGAAAACGATATCGGCCTACTATGACCCTCTCCTAAACTCGATACCGGAGGAGGCGGACGTGATATTCCCCGTCATCGTATCGCCGAATGCAGGTGACCCCCTAATGTATGCGAGATTTGATTTCAATGACGTCACGGAAGACGGAGACACGGACGACCTTGTCAACCCGTTTGCGATTGCCGGGTATGGTGGCAATACAAGTGCACTTGACGGCAAGTCACTAACACTGACACAACAGGAAGCGGTAAGTCGAGTAACTCTCCATGAAGTTGGACACGCCTTAGGAAGGTCGGGCCATGGCGGTACAAGACCTTCGGTGCTGATCAACAAGCTGGGTCCCTTTTGCACCGAGGACTTCGATGTCCAGGAGGACATCCCGTTGATGAATCTTCACTGGCTGGACGACCTTGGATATTGCGACGTGTTGCTCGAACTCGAACAGGAATGAAGAAGCTTCTATATCTATTGAGTGCCGGCTCCATGGTGTTAACACCAGTTGGTCGCGTGGCATTCTGTCAGCCGTTCTATTACGATGAGTTGCCAGTGGTAAGTCTCGTGCCCCAGATGGGCTCTTACCCACAATTCGCACCTGTACTCATCGACATGACCATCACCAACGCGAGCTCCAAGTCGCAAGACTACGGTTTGCCTGGAAGGCTCAATGCTTCGGTCAATTGGCAAATCCAGGCGCCAGACGGCCAAACGCTCCGAGAACACTGGATACTGGACGAGAGCAACTGGGGCTCTCGCTCGCCAGCTCTCACCTATCAAGCTGGGGAATCGAAGACCGACACCATCAATCTTTCGCTCAGTTGGCCGGTCTGGGAATCAACTGGCACCTACGAAGTGGCGGTGACTTTTCGAAACGAAATAACGGGAACCGATGACCCGGTGGCCTCAACCTCGTTCGTCGTTACTAAGCCTCCGGGGGTTGATTCATCACTGGTGGACGCGCTCACAACAGCAGCGCGTTTGACATACCTATACTCGAATTACGGGATGGACAAGACTATCGAGTCGGCTCTTGATACGCTTTTCTCGAAGGAGCCACTCCTTTCTCCGGAAATGAAGGAGTTCCTTCACTACCTCGATGCTCTCTACGCCGATGTCCATTACGAAATTGAATGCATTGTTCCAGTGCAACCGGAAGGAACGTGTACGCCGGCAGGGCGGGACACCGTTAATCAGAAATACGCTGCATTCCTGCTCGATTATCCGACATCTGCATTCAGGGAAGCAGCGCGAGAACAGCTAGCGACGATGCGGCTCTTCCGAGGCGACCACTTTGAGGAGATAGACCAGGTCCTTCTGTACCGGCTGCGAGTATTCCTGGAAGGATCTTACACGTCGAACGGCAGAATGTCTACGGCCCTGCACGACGCGTCGGTCGTTCCAATTGACCACCCGTATGGATCCGAACCATGGTTCTGGTCGTTCTCGGGTGGGCATTTCCCTGAGCAGAGCTCTTACGTCGACTGGGTACTCATATCGATCCTGGATGCTGAGAACAACCTCCTCGACCGTGACTTGGGACTGCTCAGACGTGACGGCACTGTGGAAACTCGTACTTCGGCGTTTCCTCGCGCCGATTCGGTTCGTTTCGTTGTCGATCACCGGAACCACGTGGCTGTGGCGAGTGATACGTTGTTGCGAATGGATCGGCCTTGGATTCACGACTTCACCACCGGCCACGCCTTGGCCGGCGTTCCGAATCCGCAGAAGCAGATCGTCTCAGGACAAGACACGGTCTACGCGATGTGGGCGGGTGATGCCAATGGAGACGGCCTGGTCGCAGCAGCGGATTTCGACGCCTGGCTTCAGTCTACGACGGCTGGAGAGACGGGATATCGCCCGACAGACTTCAACATGGACAGGCAGGTAACCGCACTCGATTTCACGAAGTGGATTGCCAATACCACCGCCCACGCGGAGACAGGAATCAGCGACTCCTTGTACAACGTCCTTTATCCGTCCGACGGAGGCGGGGTCGGCCTCACCATTCAATCAGAGTTGACCGGTCCTCAGTGCTACGTGCGACTGAATGTAACTCGAGACACTGGGAATGATTACTGGGTCAACGTTGAGGCCAAGACAGATGTGGCCGAAAAGACACTGGCCTCGATGACCATTGACGTCTTCTACGATTCATCGGAGGTGGCCCTGGGGAGCACCGAACCTGGCGTGTTGCAGGACGGGTACCAGGTTGCAATATCGGAGCGCGTAAGAGAAAGTGGTCATTTCGTACGGGTTGACGTCAGAGCGGCCGGCATCCCGACCCAATCTCTGGGCCATGATCTTGGAACGGATTGGGAGGTCGTTCGCAAACTGTACTTCAGCCGCACGCCGCCGAAACGTGACGCGGGCACGTCGATTCGCGCGCGATCGCTCGCCATCGACTTCTTCACGGTTCACTGGAATGCAGGCGGCCATAACGGAACCGTCAGTTCCCCGGTAGAAATCCAGTAGTCATGTTCAAGAAATGTGCTCCAATAGCCATGGTGGTGGCAGTCGCATCCACAGCCATCGCCCAGCCGGTCGCGAAACAATCCGATTTGGGTGCGTATGCCATTCCTTTCGCTTCTGAATCGAATCGGATTGAGCTGGAGGTCGTCAACACGACGAGCGGTCCGCTGAAAGATGTGTCGGTCCACCTCAGCGCGGCTCCAACATGGCTTGCTTTTGACCAGACGACTGCCGAAATCGGCGCACTTAATCCCGGTGAGCCAAAGACGACGCTGTTCACGTTCGACCTGGACGAAAAAGCCCCCGTTGGCAAGGTGAGCGATCTGACATTTGAGGTGTCGTCGGCCGCAGGACAGCTCGAATCCAAGACGATCAAGATCGAACCCGAGGCCCCGACCGAACTGACGCTTCGAGGCAATTACCCCAATCCCTTCAACCCCACGACCAGGATCGCCTACGCGCTTCCCAAGGACGGCAACGTCCGAATCGAGATCTTCAATTCGATTGGCCAGCGCGTTGCGCGTATCGTGGATGATGTCCAAAAGACCGGCTATCAGGAGGGGTTGTGGAACGCGGCCGGATTCCCGAGCGGGGTGTATTTCTACAGCATCGAGCTCAAGTCAAAAGGAAGCGAGAAGGTGAAGCTGGGGAAGATGGTACTGGTCAAGTAGCCAGCCGTGAGCTTGAAACTTGATACTTGACACTGCGGGTGAGATCGTTTCCCGGAGCGAGTCTCTACCGGGTAGCCGTACGTTTCAAGTCTTAACTTTCAAGTTGTGCGAACCGCTCTCCCTCGTGACCAGCTCCCTATCCATCTCCCATAACCAAATCCTCGGAGCCATCCTGTGTGGGGGCAAAAGCACGCGCTTCGGAAGCGCAAAGGCCTTCCATGAATTCGAGGGCATTACGCTGGTCGAGAGGGCGTTGCGCGTCATTTCCCCAATCGTCGAGAAGGTCTATCTCGCGATCGGTGACTCCGACACGTCCCAATGGCCGAACGCCAAGCTGCTTCGGGATCGCGTCCCGGGAATCGGTCCAATCGGAGGAATCCACGCGGCGCTCCAGGAAATGACGCACGAGTGGCTGCTCGCTCTCCCCGTCGACGTGCCGTACATGACCTCGGAGGCTCTGAACTCACTCGTCATCGAAGCGCGCGACGGCGACAAGGCAGTTGTGGCCGTCGACAGTGGAGGAAGACTGCATCCGCTGTGCGCGCTGTACCACCGGTCCATACAGTCAGAAATAGATCTGGCCATCGCCCGAAAAGAGTACAGTCCGACGTACCTGTTGTCCGGGATGAAAAACGTCCGATACGTTACATTCCCGAATGAGTCGCTCCGCAACGTAAACCGACCGGAAGATCTCCCTTAGGAATTCAGAATGCAGAATGCAGAATGCAGATTTGGGATTGCTGTCATTCCCGCGCAGGCGGGAATCCAGGACAAATGCAGAATTCAAAACCTGTCCCGAGCACGGTCGAGGGACGGGATTCGCAAATTGGACCTATTCCTGCGGGGGCCGCTACCGAAGGGTGGCTTTGGATCCCGCCTTCGCGGGGATGACGCCCGCCTTCGCGGGGATGACGCCCGCCTTCGCGGGGATGACGCCCGCCTTCGCGGGGATGACGCCCGCCTTCGCGGGGATGACGCCCGCCTTCGCGGGGATGACGCCCGCCTCCGCGGGGACGACGCCCGCCTCCGCGGAGATGACGCGCGCCCAGGCTCCGCCTTGCTTTGTCGGGTCTTTGACCTCCACCAGCATGACGCACCACAGAACAACAGACGGACTTCGGACCTCGGACCTCGGACGGACTCCGGACCCCGGACTCCGGACCCCGGACTCTAAATGAACTTCGGCTTCGTCATCAACAACGAGACCTGCATCGGCTGTCACGCCTGCTCGACGGCCTGCAAGAGCGAGAACGAAGTTCCTCTCGGCGTCAATCGCACATGGGTCAAGTCCGTCGAGAAGGGCGTTTTTCCGAACGTTCGGCGCCATTTCCAGGTTACTCGCTGCAACCACTGTGCGAATGCGCCCTGCGTTCGGATATGTCCCGTCTCGGCCATGTACCAGCGCGACGACGGCATCGTCGAGTTCAACGGGGATGCGTGCATCGGATGCAAGGCCTGCCTCCAGGCCTGCCCTTACGACGCGATCTACATCGACCCCGAGAGCGGAACGGCGGCGAAATGTCACTATTGCTCCCACCGCATCGATATCGGATTGGAGCCGGCCTGCGTCGTGGTTTGTCCGGAACACGCCATCATCGCTGGAGACATGGACGATCCGGCCACGGAAATTAGTCACCTCCTGGCTGAGCGCAAGGTGACCGTTCGGCGTCCCGAGCAAGGGACCGCCCCGAACCTGTTCTATATCGGAGGCGAGGATGCGGCCATGCATCCAACCGCGACCGATCGATCTCCGACGACGTTTGCCTGGGCGGATTCGCTCCAGGAGGCCGGCGTCGGCATGGGTGGCGACGGGCGCCAAGGACTTCCGTCCTCTGGACCGATAACGATCGGTGTCGGCACCATGGCCGAGCAGATGGTGCAGGTCGCCTACAACGCGCAGCACCGCGTCCCCTGGCACTGGCCCGTGCCGGCCTACCTCGTCACCAAGGCCATTGGTGCAGGCGTTTTCCTGTTCCTTGCGATTGCGTTTCTCCTTGGCCTGGCGCCTTACGACAACGCCCTATTTCTCGGTGGAGCCGTCACGTCGGTTCTTTTCACCGGCATTACGACGGCGCTGCTCGTATTCGACCTCGAACGACCCGAACGCTTCCTGCGCGTTCTGACCCGTCCGCAATGGCGGAGTTGGTTAACGAAGGGGGCCTACATCCTCATCGTATTTTCCATCCTCGCCACGGCCTGGGCGGCCACCGAGTGGTTCTCCGCTGGGGCCCCGCATGAAGCGGATTCGATTCGCGTAATTATCCTGGGCGTCGGTATTCTCTTCGCCCTCGGGGCGGCGGTTTACACGGCGTTTCTCTTCGGCCAGGCGGAGGGGCGCGATCTCTGGCAAAGCGGCTTGCTTCCGATTCATCTGCTCGTCCAGGCACTGATGGCCGGTTCGGCAGTTGTGATTTTGCTTGCGATCGTGGCCCACAGCCCGATTGCCTTCCATTTGTCAAACGTCGTTCTCGCCAGCACGATCGTGGTCGATCTGATTGTATTGCTGATCGGCGAGTTCGGCATGCCTCACGGAAGCGACGCTGCTGCACTAGCATCGCGCGAAATTCGCAGCGGAAAGTACAGGATGCATTTCTGGCTCGGAGCCATCATTGTGGGCCATGTCATCCCTTTGTTGCTGCTTACGGTGGGATTCAGCCCGATAGCGGCAATCGTGCTCGTAATTGCGGGCCTGTACTTTTATGAATATGCATTCGTCATGGCGCCGCAGCAGGTGCCAAATAGCTAAGAACAATGCAAAATTCAGAATTCAGAACGCAAAATGTCGTCCGAAGTCCGGACGAACCTTAGACCCTAGACCCTAGACCCTAGACCTGAATGTCCAACCCCTTCGGACTGCCACGCTTCGCGGAGTCGGACCAGACGCCCCAGCGCGTCGACATGGAAACGGTCGTGCATCCCGACGGCCGGATGAGCCAGTACCCGCCGTCGGAGATGTGGGACGACTGGGTCGAATGGGATGGCAAAGCCTGGCCGAAGCGCGTCGCTCGGCGCTACACGCTCGTTCCGACAGTCTGCTTCAACTGTGAGAGCGGATGCGGACTCCTGGCCTACGTCGATCGCGAGACGCTCGAGATCAAGAAGTTTGAAGGGAAACCCCGCCCATCCGGGGAGCCGCGGTAGAAACTGCGCAAAGGGACCCGCGACGCTCAACCAGATCTACGATCCTGAAAGAATCCTCTATCCACTGAAGCGCTCTGGAGAAAGGGGGGAGGGGAAATGGGAGCGGATCACGTGGGAGCAGGCCCTCGGCGAAATCGCCGCCAAGATGCGTGCGAGTCGCGAAAAGCGACGCGACGGCATCATGTATCACGTCGGCCGTCCGGGAGAAGACAGTTTCACGAATCGATGCATCCAGGCGTGGGGCGTAGATGGCCACAATAGCCACACCAACATCTGCTCGGCCGGAGCAAGGGCGGGATATTCGTTCTGGGGAGGGTTCGATCGACCGAGTCCGGATCATGCCAATGCACGCGTGATTCTGCTGATCAGCTCGCATCTGGAGACCGGCCATTACTTCAATCCGCATGCCCAGCGCATCATCGAAGCCGTTGAAAAGGGCGCGCGGCTGATTACGTTTGACCCGCGGCTGTCGAACACGGCATCCAAGAGCCACATCTGGCTTCCGACGTGGCCGGGGTCGGAGGCATCCGTCCTGCTCTCCATCGCCAACCACCTCATCCAGAACGACCTGTACGACCGGGAATTCGTGCGCAAGTGGGTGAACTGGGAGGCTTCGCTAGCCCACTTCAGGGATGTCGCGCCTGATGACTCTCCGATTGAAATCGGACCGGAACCCACCTTCGACGACTTCGACAGATTACTCAAGGGACTCTACAGCGAGTTCACGATAGAGCGTGCGGCGGAGGAGGCCGGCGTCCCGATCGAACGCATTCGAGCGGCCGCTGAGGCGGTGGCGGATTGCCAGGGACGGCTTGCCACGCACACCTGGCGGAGCGCATCCATCGGCAATCTCGGAGGATGGCAGGTGGCAAGGTGCCTTTTCTTCCTGAACGTACTTACGGGAAGCGTGGGAACGAAGGGGGGGACCTCGGCCAACTCCTGGAATAAGTTCGTCCCTAAGCCGTTCGAAGCGCCTCCGGCGGGCGACACGTGGAACGAGCTGCAGCTTCCACAGGAATGGCCGCTGTCATTCTACGAAATGAGCTTCCTCCTGCCGCATTTCCTGGAGGAAGGGCGAGGAAACATCGACGTCTATTTCACGCGGGTTTACAATCCGCTCTGGATTAATCCGGACGGGTTCATGTGGCTCAAAGCGCTCACCGATCCCGAAAAGATCGGGTGCCACGTCGCGCTGACGCCCACGTGGAACGAATCGGCCTGGTATGCGGACTACGTGCTGCCGATGGGACATGCCTCCGAGCGTCACGATCTGATGAGCCAGGAGACACACAGCGGCCAGTGGATTGCCTTCCGACAGCCGGTCCGTCGCGTAGCTATGGAGCGGCTCGGCAAGAAGGTCGATCACACCTACGAAGCCAACCACGGCGAAGTGTGGGAGGAGAACGAATTCTGGATCGAATTGTCAGTCCGAATGGACCCCGATGGATCGCTCGGCATCAAGCGGCACTTCGAAAGTCCATACCGCTCGGGAGAGATAATCACCGTCGAAGAATACTACCGGTGGATCTTCGAGAACAGCGTACCCGGACTACCCGAAGCTGCTGCAAAGGAGGGGTGTACAGCTTTAGAATACATGCGTAAGTACGGGGCATTTGAAGTAACACATGAACATCTCGTGCCGTACGAGAAGGAGGTAACCGCCCTCGATACGATGGTAGATGGACAGGGTCGGCTGCATCAGAACGGGAAAACTGTCGGGGTCGAGATCGACGGCGTCGGACGGGAGGGATTCGCCACGCCGAGTCGCAAGCTCGAGTTCGTCAGTGAGACCCTTCGTGATTGGGGATGGAAGGAAAAGGAGTTCGTCATTCCGTATCCGTTGAAGAGCCACGTAGATCCGTCGGTGATTGACGTCGGGAAGGGCGAGATGCTCCTGCTTCCGAACTTCCGACTCCCGACGCTCATTCACACGCGGAGTGCGAACGCGAAGTGGCTCTATGAGCTGAGTCACAAAAATCCCGATCTGGATGCATCCGAGTGATGCACGACGAATCGGCGTGAATTCAGGTGATCCCGTGCGGGTTACTACTGAGATCGGCTATTTCGTCGATTCCGTCTGGGTAACCGAGGGAATGCGTCCGGGCATTATCGCGATGAGTCATCACCTTGGTCGCTGGCGGCTCAAGGACAACGAGGGCGTGAACCGCCAGGCATCCAATCTCGTGACATCTGACGGATGGGGGAGATGGCACGTACCGAATCCGTGTCGCTCGATCAGGGCGATCGGGCCTGGAAGTCCTTCGATCCGGACACCAGCCGCATCTGGTGGAAGGACATCGGCGTGCATCAAAATCTGACGCACGGGGTGCATCCCGACCCGGTCAGCGGCGCTCACTGCTGGCTTCAGAAAGCGACGAACGTGTCGAAGGCGCAGCCGGACGATCGCCACGGCGACGTCTTCGTGGATACAAACAAGTCGATGGAGATCTATCGGCAATGGCTGGCGATGACGCGCCCGGCCCGCGACTATAGTCCCGATGGAACGCGCCGCCCGATGTGGCTGAAGCGACCGCTCAAGCCCAAACCCGAAGCGTACAGGCTTCCTGAGGAGCGGCGATGAACTCATTCGTGCCCTGTGCAACGTGCTGCGTGCCGGGCCTGGTCTCAGATCGGACGAAGGCCAACGGCCCGACAGGTTCCGTCATTCCCGCGAAGGCGGGGATTCAAGAACCCGAACGAGGCATCCTCGAGCCGTAGTCGCAAACCTGGACATTGAAACCTCGAACCCCGAACCCCGAACCCGTAGACAAGTGCCAATCGAACTCCCTGACCGCACGCAGGTCCGAACTCATTTATTCGATCAAACGCTACTTCCTTGAGGAACGCGACGAGGACATGGGGGACCTTCAGGCCTCCTTCCTTCTCGATTTCATCCTGAAGGAAATTGGCCCGAGTATCTACAACCAGGCCGTGAAGGATGCCCAGGCGCGAGTCGAAGAGGCGGTTGTCGACCTGGATATTTCCCTGCACGAGCCGGAATTCGGGTATACGACCGAGCGGAGCCGCGGTCGCGACAGACGCCTTCCAACATAACTATTCACCTGAAAGAGCCACCATGGACAAGCCCGTTCGCAAATCCGTCGTTGTATCGGTAATCATTTTTATCCTTGTTATGGGCCGGCTGGTCAGTTCCGGCGTCCTCGCCAACATTCGCAACGTGGATGCATTGCTGCTGTTCGCCGCCGGCTTGTCGGCGGGCGTTGCTCTTGTGCAGGTCCTGAGTAGGCGGAAATCGGAATCCGGCTCGGCTTGACTTTGCCGCGACTACGCTACAGTTCGACGTCTGCGGTTTCCCAGATCTTGTCGAAACGTTCCGTTACGGCCTCGGCTTCGTCCGTCCGGTTCTGAGCCCGTAATGTCCTCGCCAGTCCGTGGAGTGACCATCCGTTATCCGGAAAGCGATCCAGGTCCTCCCTGAACGTCTTTTCGGCCTCTGCGGGCTGACCCGCGGCGAGCTGCACAAGACCCAACTCCTCGCGCACCGGAACGGACCAATCGGGCGGTTCGCCGTACACTAGCTCATCCTCGCGACGAGCGCCCTCGCGGAGGTGTTCAATCGCAGTTGGATAGTCCTTCTCCGTAGCGGCGATTTCTCCCGCAAGCACCTCGGCAGCGATTCCCAGGATCATCCCCGACGTGCTGTACTCGAGCCGAATGTCAGCCAGTTCTGGATTCTCCGCTGTCGCACGCACCGCTGCAAGGTCTACCGCCGCACCGGCCACGTCGCCCTTTGCAGCCAGCGCCCGACCGTGGGCGTAGTGCCACATGGCTAACGCGTGTGGCAGATCGTCGGCGGGTGCAGGCGTCGCCAGAATGTCGTCCCAGCGTCCGAATCGAACCTTGAACTGGAGATGCCTCGTCTGATGATGTTGGAGGAAAGCCATGCCCGGTGCTCTGAGCATCTCTTCCGGAACGAGGGTGACCATCTTTTCCGTTGCGCCTATAGCCTGCGCGCTTCGGCCGATCATGCTCGCGGCGAAGGCCATGAAGTCGTAGTTGTGGGGATAGTAGCCGGCGACGTAAACCCCGAAAGCCGGATTCTGATCGGCGATGTACGTCTCGTCGGCGTGTACCGCGTGCTCATTCGCATGGATCGCGTCGAGGTATCGCCCGACTCGTACGTAGATGTGCCCCGGCATGTGGACCAGGTGTCCCGCTCCCGGCATGAGTCCCGCCAGGTGCTCGGCGGCCGCCACGGCGCGCTCGGGCTGCACTGCCTCGACGGCATGGATGTAGAAGTGGTTGGCGCCCGGATGATGAGGACTTACCTCAATTACCTGTTCAAGTTGCCCCAGCAGCTCGGGCGTGTCAGGACGCGGGGAACCGTCCTTATTCCAATAATTCCACGGGCTCAGGTCCATGATCGATTCCGCGTACAACGTCCTCGCCTCGAGATCCTCCGGATATTGCAGCACCACGTCTTTCATTGCCTGGCTGTACGCTGTATCGAGGGCGGTGCGATCGTCCGGGGGAACAGGCGCGTATCGACGCGACAGAGCGTCTATCAGCGCTTTCTCCTTCGGCGAGGCGTGTTCTTCGTTCTCCCTGGCCAGTTGGAGGGCCTGGTAGGCCGCGATGCCCGAGGCGGAATCCATGGGAAGATTTATGTTCGGTCCGAACGCGAGTGCCGTACCCCAGTGGCAGATCGCACAAGTGGGATCCAGCCGGGCGGCTTCATTGAAGGCGCGTACCGCCTCCATATGGTTGAATGCATAGTAGAGCCGGAGGCCCTGGTCGAAGTATTGCTGGGCGGCTGGTACGTCGGTTGCGATTCCGTAGTGGTAGTCGCCCAGGTTGTCGTACAACGGCACGGCCGATTGCTCCTGAGCGGTGGCGGATCTACTCACACCGAGGGCGACGAACGCACATAAGATGTATTGGACACGTACGGATTTTCGGGGATTACTGGTCGCTGGGGTTTTCATGGCATTGTCTCCTCAAAACAGGTTGTCTGCAGGATTGCGGCTCCGGTGTACAGCCGGAACGATGACAAGATGTGAAGCATCACCGGAATGACTAGCGAATGGTGGAACGGTCAGTCGCGCCCCGCGACGGCGCTGCGCATGTGGTGTTGTGATGCTCTCTGACTACAAACATAGCAGAGACGGTCATCTGGCGCAACACGGATGCAAGGGTCCGACCGGATATTACCATTACGCGCGGCATTGACTATACTGTTGCGGCTACCCTCAGCATGCACTCATGGACAACGACAACTCCAAGTCAAAGCTTGGCTTCAACGCCACATGGTCGATGGCCGTTGGAGGGATGGTCGGCGGCGGAATCTTCTCGACGCTCGGCGTGGTGGTGCAAAGTTGCCGGCGCGTGGGCCTGGCTCAGTTTCGTCGTCGCTGGACTTACGGCGCTTGCAGCCGGATACAGCTATGTTAAGCTCGCGGCTCACTATGGGGAGGGGGGCGGCGCTTTCACGTTCCTTCGCGAAATCAACGCCGAGGGTTTCGCAGGCAGTCTTTCCTGGATACTGATCGTAGGGTATGTATTCACGAACTCCGTCTATGCTTTCACGTTCGGGCAGTACCTGGGACACGTTGTCGGACTCGGCCCCTGGTTTGCCCGTGCCGCGGCGATCGCCATCCTGGCTGTGTTCATCAAGCTCAATCTTCAAGGGGTCGGGGAGGCCGGTGGTGTCGAGATCTTTCTCGTCTGGTTCAAGTTAGCGGTGCTCGTCGGTTTGGCCGGGTGGGGACTGGCCGAATGGAACCCTGCAATGCTTGCACGTGGCGTTCCCGGGGAGGGTCTCTCGGCGGCCTTCTTCGGCGCGGCCTCCGTATTTATGGCGTACGAGGGATTTCAGCTCCTCACGTACGACTATGATGACATTGATTCGCCCAAAACAACCCTTCCGCGTGCGGTCATTTCCGCTATCGTAGTCGTCATCATCGTCTACGTAGTCGTTGCATTGGGTACGTCGATGCTGATCGGCGCCGATGAGGTCGTCAAGCACGGCGAGGTCGCGTTGGCGATTGCAGGACAGAAAGCGCTCGGCACATTCGGTCTCGTGCTCGTTACCATAGCTGCCGCATTTTCCACGGGTTCAGCGATTAATTCGACGCTTTTTGCTACAGCCCGACTTGCCCATGAAGTAGCCGAAGACGGAGAGTTTCCTGAAGTGTTGGAGCACGAGAACAGTGCAGGCATACCTGACAGGGCCGTGATCACGCTGGGATTGATGGCGGCCGCACTCACCGTACTCGGATCCCTCACCACGCTCGTTGAATCGGCGAGTCTGGCCTTTCTGTTCACGTTTGCCGTAGTGTGCGCACTGGCCTTTCGGGAGAAGGCCGGCTTGCGCATTTTCACCGGACTGGGAGCATTGGCGGGAAGCGCCGCGGGCGTTGGTCTGGCGGTTCGGTTGATCCGAACTGATCCGCTTGCGCTGGTCTTTTTGAGTGTTCTAGCGGCCATCGCCATCTTCGGCAGGCCGGTAATACTCCGTCATGTCAAAACGACGCGGCCCGACAACTGAATCAGTCCGGCCGCACGCGACACGAATGCGGGGTGCCATTGCATCCCCTGACCGTTTACAAGTCGTTGAACAGCTCGACCTCCACGATCGAGCCGGCTCCAATCGCCTCGGATCCTTCCGGGAGACTGATCAGGCAGTTCGCGGCGGCAAGCGAGCTGAAGATATGCGAGCCGAAAGCTCCAGATCGGGCCACAGTCAGGCGACCCTCGTCGTCAACACGCGCTTTGCCTGGAATGAAGAAGTGAAGATTCGAGACTTTCTGGACGGTTTCAGTCAGTTGCGCGGAAAGAAACTGTGGGCCGTGGGGGAGTCCAAGCGTCTTTCGGATGGCCGGGAGCACGTACTGGCGAAAACAGACTGCCGTTGAAACGGGGTTGCCCGGAAGGCCAAACACCAGATGGTCTCCGATCTTGCCGAACGTAAGCGGTTTTCCGGGCCGCTGTCTGACGCGCCAGAAGCGTCTCTCAATTCCCATCTCATCGAGGACGGTCTTGACGTAGTCATAAGAACCGACAGACACGCCGCCCGAGATGATGACGATATCTGCTTTGAGAGCCTCTTGAAGTACCTGTCGCGTATGATCCGCGCTGTCGCGCGCCACCCGCTCCGCGACCACGAGAGCGCCCGAGGCGGAGGCCATCGCCGCCAGTGTCGGACCGTTGGAGTTGCGTATCTGCCCGTCTTTCGGCGTGTCGGATGCTTCGATGAGCTCGTCACCGGTCGCAACGATGGAAATCGTGGGCCGTACTGCCACGGTGACCTGTCCGCAGCCGAGCGAGGCAAGGACCCCGATCGTACGTGGCTCGATCGACGCGGGCGCCTTTAGGGCTAAGGTTCCGGCGGCAATGTCGGAGCCGCGCTTCCGGACATGCTGTCCGCGCTTCGGCCGGCGGGTTATTGTAACCGTGCCGCCCACGACACCGTCTGATTGACACCATTCTACCGGGACGACTGCATCCGTTCCTTCAGGAACCGGGGCGCCGGTCATGATGCGAGAGCAGGATCCGTTTCCGACCGGCCTTGATGGCCAGGCGCCGGCCTGCACCTCGTCACCGATCGAAAGGACGACGGTGTCACCATCGAAATCCTGCAGCGAGACGGCAAAACCGTCCATTGCCGAATTGTCGAAGGGAGGGATGTCAGTGTCCGCCGAAGCGTCTTTTCGGAGGACGCGTCCCACGGCAGACCGAAGAGGGATCTCTTCAGTGCCTCCCGTCGGAGACGCGCGTAATATTTCCTCTCGCGCCTCGAAGACGGAGATCAGTTCCCGCACAGGGGGACTGGATGCCGGCATGTGTTCTTACGGGCGACTCGCGAAAAAGCGCGAGTCGTGCATCAGGTCATTTTCTCGGCCCACGACGTGCAGTAGCCTTCCGGCGAGATCGGGCCTTTGATGATCTGGCATCCGCCGCAGGGCGCGTCGCCTTCCGGCGCCACGAACAACTGACAGCCCGAGCACATCTTGTCCGGGGTAGTCGACTTTGTTACGTATTGCAGGGTCTGACGCATCTGCAAATCTGCATCTGACAGGCCGGAGAGGTCATCACAAGCGGCCTCGGCAGCCATTGGCTCGGCCATCGGCGCAGCTTCCTCGCTGGCGGCCGGGGCCTGAGCTTGTTCCTGTCCGCCACCGCAAGCACTAAGAATAGCACCGGAGCCAAGGGCGACTGCGCCCAATGCTGTTGTACGGAGCAAGAAATCTCTTCGCGACAGTTCCTTTTGTGACATTTGGAGGTGTTCTATTTGTTGTTGTCAACCAAGGTTTACAGTAAATATGAAACGTGTCACTATTCCGCAACAAGAACTCGCAGCACAATTAGTGAGGAAGATGCGGACGAAGGGCGCCATAAACCCAGCTTCCTGCTACGGCGCTGACGAAGACTGCCGCAGCGACGAAAACACCTGAGCCGAACAGTGCGAAGATGGGACCGGGACATGCCCCCGTTAAAGCCCATCCCAAACCGAAAAGTATTCCTCCGGCCCAATACCGGGTGCCCTTTCCCCACTCCTTCGGCGGGATCACGATAACCTCGCCGAAACGATCCCTGACTTTATACTTCCGTATTAGACGAATGGAAACGAATCCTACGGCAACGGCGCAGCCAATAATGCCGAAGAGATGAAAGCTCTGAAAGCGAAACATCTCCTGAATTCGAAACCAGGAAACGACCTCCGATTTCGTGAGTGCGAAACCAAAGGCGGTACCGATGAGAAGGAAGAGCAGAAGTCCTTTTGACCTGGCAGGCTCCTCTTTCGGTTCGGGCTCCACGACGTCGGTCTCAATTGTGCGGATTTCCATCGTATCTGTTCAAAAGAGGATAGGGAGGACGACGAAGGTGACGAAGACGCCGCCGATAAAGAATCCGATGACGGCGACCAGGGAAGGAAACTGCAGATCAGCGAGTCCGGAAATTGCGTGACCCGACGTGCAGCCGCCGGCGTAGCGCGACCCGAATCCCACGAGAAACCCTCCGATGATCAGGGAGACAAAGCCCGCCGGATGCAAAAGCGCTGACCAGGAAAAAAGATCGTTCGGAACGAGGCCCGTAAAGTCTTTGATTCCGATCGCGCTCAGATCCGACACGGTCGCAGCGGAGATCGCAACGTTGGAGCCGTCGTTCAGTACGAATGTCGCGATAGCGCCTCCCAAAACGATGCCCGCCGCAAACACGAGATTCCAAGATCCGGCTGTCTTCCAGTCATATCTGAAGTAATTAACACGCCCCGGTATGACCGCCGCGCAAACATGCCGGAGATTGTCGGAGAGGCCGAAACATTTTCCGCCCGCAAGGAGGAGGGAGGGTACTACAAGGCCAATGATTGGCCCTGCTACGTACCAGGGCCACGGGTGAGAAATCAATTCGATCATTCGGATGCTGGGTGGAATTGAACATGGTGGATAATCGAACACTGAAAGATAGCTACTCTCCCGGAGGGCAGTTATCATTACCGATCCTGAATCGAGAACGCAATTACATGAAGCCTCGTTCCTTCGTCGGCATGGCAGCGCTGCTGCTGATTCTGAGTGGCTGCCGCCACGCCGCGCCACCCAAAATGCCGATCACCCTTAGAGTAGCAACCTTCAATGTCGAGGACATACGAACGGTCGACCTGTTGAATCCGGATCAGGTGCGTCTGAAGAAGATCGCCGGGGAGATTGCCGCGATCCATCCGGACATAATCCTGATAAACGAGATCCAGTACGATGGTGAAGGAGATCCCTGGCGCCCGCCGGGTGAAGGGACCGGACTGAATGCGCAGAGACTGGTCGATTGGTTCGTCAACGAAACCTCGGCGGACACGCTCGACTACCGGGGATTCATGCTGCCCAGCAACACCGGTATCGCCAGTGGGTTTGACCTGGACAACGACGGTGTCGCCAACACCACGGTTCCACCGATTCCCGATGGTGGAGAGGACGGCTCCCCCGGACGTCAGACTCCCGAGGGACGCGCCTATGGCAATGATTCGTACGGGTTCGGGATGTTTCCCGGACAATACGGCATGGCCCTGCTCGTCAGTTCTCGTTTCCGGATCCTCCAAGACAGTGTGCGAACGTTCAGGAAATTCCTTTGGAAGGATCTTCCGGATGCGCGTATTCCAAAGGACCCCGAAACCGGCGAACCGTGGTATTCTCCGGAAGAGTGGAATAACCTTCGACTCAGTTCCAAGAGCATCTGGGATGTTCCGATCGACGTCGGTGACGGAAGAATCCTCCACATTCTGGCGAGTCATCCCTCGCCACCGGCATTCGACGGCCCGGAGAAGCGCAACCAGTATCGAAACCACGATGAGATCCGGTTCTGGCACGAATATCTTTCTAATGCCGAGTTCATCGTCGATGACCAGGGACGGCGAGGTGGATTGCGCCCCGGCGCGTCGTTCGTGATTCTCGGCGATATGAACGCCGACGTCAACGAGGGCAATTCCCTGGAGAATCCCGCACAGAAGTATCTCCTCGATGATCCCCGCGTCAACGGCAGTTTCGTCCCGCAGGGGAGCCGCGCGATTGAAGGGCTCGATTCGGACGACACCGCCTGGTGGGGGCTTCGGGTCGACTACGTGCTGCCTTCCATCGACATACGAGTGATCGGCGGGGAAGTCTATCGGCAGACGACGAACCGAAGCGAGGCCGCGCAGGATCATTTTCCGGTGTGGCTCGACATAGCCCTCGACTAACGGCATGTGCATTTTGGAAGCATGTCCTCGTGTTTCAATCCTCGCGTGCGTACTAGTCGGACTTTCTGTTTCGGTAGTCGCCGCACAGCCGAGAATCTGCCAGAACCAAGGGGTGCCACAGTTGATTATTCTCGGGATCGCCCAAGATGGAGGGGATCCACAGGCAGGTACCAAGTCAAGTCCGGCTTTTGAGGACTACTCCCTGCGACACTTTGCCACAAGCCTGGCGGTCGTCATACCGGCCGACAGTTCACGATGGCTGTTCGAAGCGACGCCCGATTTTAGGGACCAGCTTCACGCTCTCGACGTCAGATTTCCCGTTGCCGGACGCCCCGGACTTTCGGGAATATTCCTTACTCATGCCCACATCGGCCACTATCTCGGACTTGCGCAGGTGGGGCACGAAGCGATGGGTGCGCAGGGCGTCCCGGTCTATGCTATGCCGCGAATGCGAGACTACCTGTCTACTAACGGACCATGGGGTCAACTTGTAAGGCTCAACAATATTGAACTTCGGCCGCTGGAGGACGGGGCCACAGTGGTCCCAACCGACGGTATCAAAGTGACTCCCATGCTCGTACCCCACCGTGACGAATACTCCGAAACCGTGGGGTTCAAGATCTCCGGCCCGCATCGCTCCGTGCTGTTTATTCCGGACATCAACAAGTGGGAGCGGTGGGATGATCAGGGCGTGCGCATAGAGGACGTTGTCGCCGACGTAGATCTCGCATTCCTCGACGGCACTTTCTTCGCCAACGGCGAGATCCAGGGTCGTGACATGTCCTCGTTTCCACACCCGTTCGTCAGCGAAACGATGGATCGATTTGACTCGGTGGCCCCCGAACTCCGATCACGTGTGTATTTCATCCACCTGAACCACACGAATCCCGCAATCCATGCGGAGAGCGCCGCCTCCGGAGAGATTGCAAGAAGGGGATTCAACGTCGCGCGACGCGGCGACTGCTTCGCACTCTGACGATCCGATTGTCTGGTTTCTTTCTATATCCTTAGTTTCCACCCGCTCGATTCACCTATTTGATCCCCATGCGCCACCATTTGCTTCTCGTCGGGTCACTCCTCGCTGCATGCTTTTCGCCTGCCGCCGCGCAAGAGGTCACCGTCACAGCACCGGATCTGGTTCTCACAAACGTGCCGTTTGACGTCACCTTTGCGAACGTCCCGATGGACAGCCTGGGAAGCGCGTCTGTTGCGGTGAGGATCGGAGACGCGGTCGTTGCCGGTGACGCAGTGGATGGATCGGCAACGATAGAGGTCAGTTCAGCGACTTCCGGCGTGGGCAGCCTGACCGCGCTCGTGCAAGGTCAGGAGGTCCTGAAGAAGGAGGTTCGTACGATACCTGGCTGGTTCTCGATCATGCCGGCGCTGGTTGCCATTGTGTTGGCTCTCGCGTTCAAGCAGGTAATCCCTTCGATTTTCTTTGGCCTGCTCGTCGGGGGTTGGTTGACGTACGGTGGTACGCTGTCGGGCGTCTGGTGGGGGATCCTCGATTCAGTGGAGGTTTACGTCGTATCGGCACTGTCTGACCCCGGCCACGTGGCGATTATCATATTCTCCCTGATGATTGGAGGTATGGTGGGGGTCATTTCCGCAAACGGGGGGACACTCGGAATCGTGCGGCACGTCGTTCGCTGGGCGAAGAATCCAAATCACGGCCAGCTCGCAGCCAGTCTCCTGGGCATTGCCATCTTCTTCGACGACTACGCCAACACCCTCATAGTCGGCAACACGATGCGGCCCGTCACGGACAGGTTGCGCATTTCACGTGAGAAACTATCATATATCGTCGACTCGACCGCCGCTCCAGTAGCGGCCCTCGCGCTCGTGACAACCTGGATCGGATTCGAGATCGGCCTGATCGATTCCGCCGTCAAGTTGATCCCCAACTACTCCGAGTCTGCCTATTCGGTCTTCCTCAGTTCTATCGGGTACTCCTACTATCCGTTGCTGGCGATTTTCTTCGTTCTGCTCATTTCTGTGACCGGCCGCGACTTCGGTCCGATGCTGAAGGCAGAACAACGAGCGCGAAAACAGGGGCTCGTGTCTGCCGTCGGCGCTAAGACGGGAGAATCTGTCGAGGAGGCGTCCGTTCTGAAACCGCGTCCCGACAGTCCGCTGCGTGCCATAAACGCTGTCTTGCCTGTCATGGTGCTCGTTTTTGGAACGCTCATCGGGATCTACATTACGGGTCGCGCCTCGGCCGGTCCAGGCGCCGGCCTTCGCGACATCATCGGAGCGGGAGACTCTTACAAGTCGCTCGTCTGGGCTTCACTCCTGGGGGTTCTTGTCGCGGCAATGCTGTCGTTGGTGCAGCGACTCCTTAAAACGCAGGAGATCGTGGATGCGTGGTTTGCCGGGATGAAATCGATGATGCTGGCGATCGTCATCCTCGTTCTGGCGTGGTCGCTCTCGCAGGTTGATACGGTTCTCCAGACCGGACCGTACCTGGTATCAGAGCTTGGTGAGAAACTTTCGCCGGCCTGGCTACCGGCGATCGTGTTCATACTGTCGGCGATGACCGCGTTCGCTACGGGAACGAGTTGGGGAGTGATGGGAATCATGATGCCGCTCGTGATTCCGGTCGCCTGGGCAATCATGGAGATAAATGGCATGACGACGGAGTTTCCGAGTGACTATCACATTCTTTACTCGTCCGTCTCCGCCGTCCTTGCAGGCAGTGTCTGGGGAGATCACTGCTCGCCAATTTCGGATACGACCATCATGTCGTCGATGGCCTCGGGGTGCGATCACATCGATCACGTCCGCACACAATTGCCGTATGCGATGGCCGTGGGGGCCGTCGGCCTGGTCTTCGGGACAATCCCCGCGGCATACGGTCTGCCCTGGTGGCTTGGGCTTATCGCCGGGATGGTCGTTCTCACGCTGGGCCTCCGATATTTCGGAACGAAGCACGAGCCGTTCGACCCATCCCTGGTCATGGTCCCGGCGTCCACCGAGGCGAAGTAGTCTAACGATCTCTTTTCCGGAGATACTCGAGGAGTCGGTCCCGTGCGGCAACCGCCAGTTCGGGTGCGTTTCCCCAGGCTCGATTGTTCGCGATGATGTTCAGTTGCTTCCCCGCGTCGATGGCCTTCACTGCGAGCGCCACCGTCTCCTCAATCATCGCTTCTGACCCGGGGGCTTGAGTGAGTGACTGAACGACCTTGTCAAAGGGGTGTGCAAGGTCGTAGGCCTTTGCGTAGGTCATCTTTCGAGGCGTCAGGAGCCGCAGGATTGCCTGGCCGTCTGCCGATGAGAATCCACCGGCCGCCGTCCACTGATCCTTTATCGACGGGAGCCACGTCCAGTGGCTGAACACATACCCGTGTCCTGTAGAGTTCAGCCACTCGAAGAACAGCGGCGTGAGGAGATGATTAGATCGCACCTCAAAATGAATGGGATGCGTAAGCGTCGCGGCGGAAGTGAAAGCATCCAGCGCGGCAACGTGCTCTTCGGGCGCGGGTGATTCACGCCGCGGGATGTACCCTTGCTCGAAGATCACGCCGAGCAGGCGCTCGCCGAGCACATCCTCGAGCGGATGCCCGAAGACGGCGTCGTACGCACTGCGATTCAGGAAGTCCGAATTGAGTCCTCGACCCGGCAGCGTCGGCGAGCAGAACATTTGTGGGACCTTGACCAGGAAGCGAGCAGATGCCGGTGAATGCTGGACGTACCGTTCGAGCACACGATAGTTTATCCCAGGTTCGCCGTCGGCCTCGACGAGCGGTCGGTAGAACGTAAAATCCAACTCGAGAACGGAGAAGTGCTCGAAATATTCCGAAACAGCCTCGGTCGGGACGACCGTTTCGACGTACGATTTCTTGCCGAGTTGTTTCCGCCTCTTTTGAACCCTTTCCTCCCACGGCTTGGAGTAGATTTGGCCGATCCAACCACCGTATCGGTCGCTGGCGGTACCGAATGATACGCCCGGATGGACGTTTCGAAAATCGTATCGCGACCGTCCGTTTGCCGGAACCGGGTTCTCTTTACTGTTCTCCATGAGACAAGGGCTCAAGCGCCTTCGGAAGAGTTCGGCGTCGGTCTGTCGTCCGATGCATCCGACTTCCTGCGTCGGTCGAGCACGTGCGTCGTAATGACCAGTCCTACGGCAACTGTGACATAGTATGCGAGAAATCGCCAAACGAGGAGAGTCGGCGCGAGAAAGGCTTTCGGGATGAGCGGTTCGGTAAAGAAGAGTGCATACATACCCTCAATGCCCCCCGAGCCTCCGGGTGTAGGAAGGATCAGGGCCAGGTGGAGCATCGCCATCGTCCGCATGATGAACTGAATCGCATTCGGCACGTGATAGACGCTGAGTACGATCAGGTAGAGCATCAGGTAACGAAAAATCCAGGCGATGGCGGCGAAGATCAATCCGATGAGGTAGAAACTGAATGGTCGCGTCCGCAGGATCCGGGCCTGTTCGGTCCAGTTCGACAGCTCACTGTCCACGCGATCCCTGAATCGGGACAGCCAGCGAATCCCGAAAATCCGCCTGACGAGGGCCTGCAGGAGCTCCGGTCGAACAAGGGTGGAATAGGCGAACCCGCCGGCCCACACCATCATCCCGATGAAATAGGCCGTCAAGAACCCCTCTCCGACAGGGCCCAACTCGTTGGGGAAGACGTCGACGAATACTGATGCAAAGAGAAGAAGGAAGACCGCGACGGCAAACCAGACTTGATCCATCAGCATGGCAAAGAGCATGATGGCCGTGACTTCTCCCACCGGTTTTGTATCGTCGCGCGCCATGAGCAGCGCAGCGACGGGAGCTCCACCGATGATTGACGGAGTCACGCTCGACGCGAAATCCCAGATAATTTGTCCCCGAACCGCCGAGCTGTACTTGAGCTGTCCGTGAGAGCTGTATCGAAGCCGGTATCCTCCGATGAACACGCGGGCGACAAGAAGTCCAATCGCCGCGAGGAGAATCCACAGATTGACCGACCGGACTACCAGGTCGAGCGTTCCCGGCTGCCACGTTACCCACCCGATCACGAGAAGCACAGCCAGGCTGAGGAGAATCGATATTAGAGCTCGCCTCCCCGTAGACGACGATACGTCGCCGACGTTCGTATCAACGGCAGATAGAACCGGAGTATCGACGTCGTGTCTTAAAGTGTCGTCGTCTGTGCTCATGCCATGCGAAAAGTGTCAAGGCAGCGAAACTACGGCGAGGCAAAATACAAAAATCGTTCTTGGCGGCTATTCGTATCGGCCATGTCACATTTCTGTAATCCGTACCTTTGCAACTCAACTACTTGAATAACGATGCAGGACCCACGATCAGTTGAAAGGCTGCGACATGGCGACGTTGCCACATTGAAGCGCCTCTTCAAGGCTAATTACGCGAAGCTATACCCCATGGCCTTCCGCCTGACGCAGGACCGAGAGGCAGCCGGCAGCGTCATTCGGGCTGCCTTCAAGGGGCTTTGGGCAGACCGGGCTGAGTTGGATGTTTTCGAGCCGCTCGACATGAAGCTCGTTGAGCGTACCTATGCGGAGGCTGTGGCATACCGAACGGAGAATGGTGTCACAGGGTTTACCGCCTCGGGGCTGCGAACAGACCAGAGCGTACCGGTTCCGGAAATCGAGGAAATCGCCGACGAGGACCGACTCAAGTACCTTCTCTTCGTCGTCGACGGCTACTCGTTCCGGGAGCTGGCCAGGGCCTTCGGCTCCTCGATCGAGGACGTCCAGGTGTCTGTCGGCCGAGCACTGACCATGCTCAAGGAAGCACCGGAAGTCGGTCTGATCTAAACGGACTTCGACTGATTCGCGGCGGCTCGAAGTCGGGCATAGGTGTCTTGAATCGCCTGCGGGACAACCTTCACGTCCGCCAGCGTCGGCATGAAGTTGGTGTCTCCGCTCCATCGGGGCACCACATGCGCGTGGAGATGATCCGGAATTCCCGCGCCCCCAGCTTTCCCAAGGTTGAATCCAACGTTGTAACCCTCCGGACGCAGGGCCTCGTCAAGCCAATCGAGACAGGAGGATATCGTGCTCGCCAACTCGACGCGCTCATCGTCCGTCAAATCCTGATATCTGGCCACCTTCCGGTACGGCGCGATCAACAAGTGCCCGTTGTTGTACGGAAACAGATTCATGAGTACAAAAACCCATTTCCCTCGCCAAACTACGAGATGCTCCTCGTCGTTCTCGGATTTGCCGATTGTCTCGAAAAGACCCGTCAGATCCTCAGTCGGGCGATGTTGGTCCATGAAGCGTTCCATGTGCTCGGAACGCCAGGGACTCCATATATGACTCTCTCGCTGGCTCATTGTTGAAATACGATTACGTCGTCAACGAGGCGAAACGATACCGCTGCGGCGTCGTTCTAACGCCTCTGCATTTACGAGGCCGTCACAAATCAGCCGGAATGGCGCTGCGCCCCGCTAACAATACGAATCGAATGGGAATGACCGCTACTCTCACGGTGGTCTTTCTGATGCTGTTCGGGGCCAATAGACTGTTCGCGCAGGATCTGAGCCGGTGGGAGTCCCACACGCCCTTTCGATCCGTTCAGGCGCAGGCTGTCGGCAATGGTGCCGTCTGGGTAGCAACAGCCGGAGGCGTGTTTTCGTACTCACTCGACGATCACGTAATTCAGACTTACAGTTCCACGAGCGGTTTGTACGGAATCGATGCGCGCGCAATTGCCTTCGATGCGGCCCGCGCCGCGGTCTGGATCGGATACAGTGATGGCGTCCTCGACAGAATCGACACCTCCACAGGCTCGGTGGAGACGTTTCTGGATATCCAGAGGGCTGATCAATACCCGGCCCGGGGAATAAACCGGCTCCGCGTGATTGGTGATACGGTATACGTCGCGACGGATTTCGGGCTGGTCCTTTTCGATCCGCTGCGACTCGAGGTTCGGGACTCCTTTTCGAAGTTAGGAGCACTGAATTCCGCTGCGGCGGCGAATGACGTGATTACAGCCCCTTCGTTGGACGGAGGCGAGGATATCTGGGTCGCCACCGACGAAGGGCTGGCTCACGCCCCGATAAACTCCGTGAATCTGCGCGAGCCTGACGTCTGGACGATTGAGGAGGACCTGCCTCAGTCCGACGTCCGGTCGCTCGCTTTCTTTGCCGGCAAGGTTGCAGCCGGGACGGCGGAAGACTGTTACGCTCTTTTGCCGGATGGCACGTGGACGAAACTCGGTGTTTCGGGCGATGAGGTCGTGGATTTTGCCATATGGAACGGACTTCTGGTGGCGGTCGAGCGCTTCTCCATTGTTCTCGTGAACGAAGAGTTGCAGTCCAATCGCATCTTCGTTCACTCCGGCGACGTCGAAAACGACGTTTCTTACGAAACACCGTCGTCGGTCGTAACGGACGCAAACGGGAAGCTCTGGTATGGCGACAAGGTGGAGGGCCTGATCGGTCTCGACGGACTTCAGAACGTCGCCGGGGTTTTTCGCAGCGACGATCGGGTGTTGCCTGACGGACCCTTTTTCGGTCTGTTCACGGACCTCGTCGTGGATAAGAACGGAGCCCTTTGGGCCTCCGGCACGCAGGGTAACGGCAGAGGCTTTTATCGCCTGTCGGATGGTGAATGGACAGCGTTCACGAGTCGATTCGTTCCAGCGCTCGCCGGGCGCAACACGTTTGACTTCATCCACGTGGATGTAAACGGCCAAGTTTGGGCGGGTTCGGAGGGCCACGGCGCCGCCAGGGTAGATGCGGATGGTCAGATTGACGTGTTCGACGTGGACAATTCATCACTGCGCCCTGCTCCCGGAACGGGGGACTACGTCCGTGTTCGAGGAATCGCTAGTGAGAGTGACGGTACGGTATGGCTCATCAACGAGTTCGTGAGCACCCCTCTCGACGGCTATCGGCCTGACGGAACCTGGTTCAGCCTGCCGGCGCTCCGCGGTGACGGCTTGTCTACGACCGTTAGTTATGACAGGATCTTTGTAGACGGCTTCGATCAGAAGTGGATTATCCCGTTGCACGCTGAAGGTTTGGTTATCTGGAGTACGGAGGGCACGAACGACGATGCCTCCGACGATCGGATTAAGTATTTGAGAGGGCGGGGGAGTGCCGGGCGTGGTCTCCCCGATGCAAACGTAAGGGCGTGGGCGGAGGACCGATCGGGCCGCGTCTGGATTGGTACCGAGCGCGGAATCGCGACATTCTTTCTCCCGAGTCTCGTCATTTCCAACGATCCGAATGCCTACGAGCCCGTTTGGCCCATTGCGGAGGACCGGTCTGGATTCCTGCTGCGAGATCTCTTTGTCAACGATATCGCCGTCGATGCCGCCGATCGCAAGTGGATCGCATCGACGACCGGGGCGTGGCTCATTGATCCCGATGGGACGACGGTCATTGAGCACTTTACAGCAGAGAACTCGCCCCTCTTCTCCGATGAAGTGGTGGCGGTTGCCGTGAACAACCTGAACGGCAAAGTTTTCTTCGCCACAGACAGGGGGTTGCTGAGCTATCAGGAAGATCCCGTAGAGCCGGCGGCTTCCTCGGATGATCTGTTCATATATCCGAATCCTGTTCATGCGAACGCCGACGGATCCCTGCCGCCGATCTTCGTCGAGGGGCTCGTCGCCGAAACGGACGTCCGCGTCACCACCGCCGATGGAACCCTCGTTGCCAAAATGGACGGCCGCGGCGGTCGCGTCCGCTGGGACGGCCGGGATCTCAACGGCAAGTATGTCCCCTCCGGCGTCTACCTCGTCATTGGGTTGGGGTTGAACGGGGAAGGGGCGGGCGTTGGGAAGGTGGCTGTGGTTCGGTAAATCCCAGTTCGTGGTTCGGGGTTCGATGTTCTTTCATTCAGGTCCTGGCAGCCGTTTGAGATAGGGCGCCCGGGAGCTTCGCAGATATCTATGGAACGCTGTCAGTTTCCGTAGATTATCGGTGGTCATCGTTGCTAGTACGGCAAATCGTTCGTCGCTCAGGTAGCCGAGCTTGTGGCCGAGAATGAGCAAGGTCTGAACTTCGTACGCGGAACCACGAGCGATGTCCACGAAGCGCGCAAACTCGCGAGATGTTGACCGGCCGAATCCTTCTGATATGTTTGCGACAACACTGATGCTTGCACGTCTGATTTGATTCGACAGCGCGTAGTTGCTCCTTTCCCGAAACAAACGGGCAACATCGTCGATCTCAACAGCCAGGCGAAGGCCAAGTTGATAACATTGCAGATCGTCCAATCGATGCATCGAATCGAGGAATCCAGCCCGAAAGATATTAGACACCTGTAGCGATGGTTTCATAACCTGCTGCTGCTCACGTAGGGTCAGACGGCGATACATCGAACCGCGAACCGCGAACGTCGAACGAAGGATACGTTCGCAAAAAATCCGTCTACAACACACCGGCTGTTATGCTTATCTTTCAGTTTGCGCCGGAAACGGGCGTGACGTCCATGGTGGCTGTAGCTCAGTTGGTTAGAGCGCCAGGTTGTGGCCCTGGAGGTCGAGGGTTCAATTCCCTTCAGTCACCCACGTTTTCCGGCGCGTTACGTCAAGCTGCCGCGTTCGTCTAGGGGTCTAGGACGCCGGCCTTTCACGCCGGTAACACGGGTTCAAATCCCGTACGCGGTACGTAACAAGCCCACTTCGCGATTGCGCAGTGGGCTTGTTAGTCATTAGACATTAGTCATTGGTCACTGGTCACTGGGCTTGCCCGATCGAAGCTTGTCAGAGCGAAGAGTGGGTCATTGTCATTAGGCCCGCCCAACAGCCAGCCTAGGTCGACTGCCTTAACTCGTATGTCGCATCCTTCACCCAAGGGACAGATGGTGTAGGAGACGATCATGCGATCGTCGTCAAAAGTGATGGCTGGATACTGGAAGTTAATTCCGGCCCCTTCTTCGAGCAGCCGGCTGCGCGACCAGGTCAACCCTTCATCTGAGCTGATCGCAACGGCCAGAGGGGTACGTCCGCCTACAGCCCGAGTGTCGGCTCGGGCATCAGGTAGTGGGTGATCACCACTCCGGTCGTTCCATACCACAACCAGATCATTCGTCGACGGTATCCGCGCAATCGTCGCGGGGCTCAATGGCGAGGCGAGTGGTCCCGGTACAGGAGTAGACCACGACACTCCCTGATCATTGGAGAATGACTCGTACTGGAATCCGTCATTGGTTCGCATCCACATCATCACTCGGCCATCGGTCAATTCAATGACTCCAGGCTCCTGCAGCTGAACCCCGGGAACAGGTGGCGTTTCGAGTGATGTCTGCGACTGATGCCAGGTTAGACCCACGTCGTCCGAATAGAAGATGACGGGAATTCCTGACATTCTCGCGGATGACCATTCAAGTTCACCATCTGCAGGGTGAAAGGAGGCGGGCACCAAGAGTCTTCCGCTAGCCAGTTGGATAGGACGCGAGTTATTGACGACGAAATAGCCCTCGGGCTCTATCGCCAGCACGGGCTCAGACAACGTAGCCAGTTCATCATCGGATCGACGGACGTACATGTGACAGTCCCAGGGTCCGTTCTTCCTGAGGTAGAAAAGCAGCAATTCCCCATCGTGGGCTCGGAGAATAGTGGGCGACATAACATTTTGTCCTGCCTCTGAAGAGGAGACGAGGATCTCTGGATCTGTCCAGGTGCCCCCTTGATCGTCGGAGGTTCTCAAGACAAGGTCCATTTGATCAAAATCACTGCCTCCAACTCCAGCCTGCTGGTACACAAATGCCAATCTACCATCGGCCAATACCTCGATATCGCCTTCTGAAACACGCGCCACAGAATCCGAGTGCACAACATCGAGTAGCACCACAGGCTCAAGGTGATCCAGCGACTCTACTCCTGCATTGATACTGCATCCCGTGATCGCCAACAGAAAGCCGAGTAGGGATACTGTACCAGGTCGTGCGAACATTGTAGTCTCACGTTTTCTTGGACGCGTATTGTACCACCAAATCCAATCAAATGAGGTTTTGATAGCAACAAAGCGCCTGCCTGCCTCGAACACACGGTGTGAGTCCGAATTAGCGGGCTTGTCACGATGTAGCACCGGGATTCATTCCGGCGTGGTCTTCTTCGAACCTCGAACCTACCTCTGTATCCTACCGGATCCGCCGCCGTCGACCAACGCCTTTACTTCGGCGATAGACGATATGTTGAAGTCGCCCGGGATCGCTCTGCTTCAGGCACGACGCCGCAACCCAATCTCGAGAGCCCGCCTCGTATCCTTCTCGTTGATCAGCCCGTAGATCAGTCCTGCCGCGAATGAATCGCCGCCGCCCACGCGATCGACCAACTGAATGTCGTATTGCGACGATCGATACGGCGTCGAACAATCCCGATCGTCGAGCATCATCGCGCTCCAGCCGTTCCGGGATGCGGAGATGCTTTCTCGGAGCGTAATGGCCACCGCCTCAAATTCGTATTGGTCCTTAAGCGTCCTGGCAATCTTCCCGTAGCGCTCCTCGTCCAGACTGCCCGTTTCGACGTCTACCTCAGGAGCTTCGGCGCCGAGACTGAGCTGCGTGTCCTCTTCATTCGCGATGCAGACGTCGACGTATTTCATCAGGGGTCGCATTGTGGCCTGCGCTTCTTCGGTCGACCAGAGCTTCTTTCGGAAATTGAGGTCGCAACTGATGGTTACGTCGTGCGCCTTGGCCGCCTTTACCGCCGCAAGGAGCGTTTCTCTAGCCGTCGGCCCAAGAGCCGGCGTAATCCCGGTCCAGTGGAACCATCGCGCCCCCTCGAAGACGGCGTCGAAATCGATCTCGTCCGCCTGAAGTCCGCTGACCGCGCTGTCCGCTCGATCGTAGATCACCTTCGAAGGTCGTTGGCTGGCCCCCGTCTCCAGGAAATAGATGCCGAGTCGGTCGCCGCCACGCACGATAAAACGATCCGACACGCCGAAACGGCGGAGGTGATTTACGGCCGCCTGTCCGATCTCATGCTTGGGAATTTTCGAAAGGAAATACGCGTCAAGCCCGAACTGCGCGAGCGATGCGGCTACGTTTGCTTCTCCGCCGCCGAACGTGACGTCGAATTGGCGGGACTGAACAAATCGCTCGAACCCGGGCGGGGACAAACGGAGCATGATCTCTCCAAACGTGACGACTTTACTCATAAATCGTGAAGGTTGATGTTTGCCTTTTTCCGGGAGATGGCGCCCCTCGACGTTCGTAGAATACGAGTCCGCCGCCGGATCCGCCCGAAATCAGGTCCGGATCCCCATCGCCGTCCAAATCTGCAAATACGGGGGTGGCAAAGAACGGCAGGTCAAACGTCTTTGCGGTGTCGGCTACGAAGAGGGGATTGGTCGGTCCTCCCTCGTTGACGTACACGAACGTTTCGCCGGATTCTGAGGCGACCACCAGGTCGAGGTCTGCGTCTCCGTCGAGATCGATGGCTCTTGGCACGCTCCGGCGACCGACGTCGATTCCTTGGAATTCGTCGCTTACCAGGACGAAGGAGGGCTCGGTTCTTGTGCCGTCGTTTCGATAGTAGTTAAGTGACCCCGATGCTTCTCCAACCAAGAGGTCAAGGTCGCCGTCTGCATCGAAGTCCGCCAACTCCGGGGCACTATTGCTGCCCCGGGTAAGCTTGATGTAGGAAGGGACGCTTTCGACAAAATCTGGCGCTTGCGGCGATCCCACGTTCCAAAATAGCGACACACCCTTGTTCCATGTGCCGAGCAGCATGTCGAGATCACCGTCGTTGTCCAGATCCCCAAGGGCCGGCGCATAGTGGTAATACGTGCCGAGCACCATCGGCTCCTCCTCGCGGAAGGCAGGGTTGTCACGCGAGCCGACGTTCCTGAAAATGGTCAGACGAGACGATTGTCGAAACTGTGGGTCGATCTTGTTGGCGACCATGAGATCGAGATCGCCATCTCCATCGAGATCGGCGATCGCCGGGTAGCTCTCGGTCCCGACGTCGATGTCCTTCAGGTATCTGCGAGTAACAAGCCGAAAGCCTGAGGTTGAATCGTTGCGAAAGTAGTAGAGGTTGTCGGCCGAGGTCCTGTTGGGATCGAAGGCGCCTCCCAGCACCGCCATGACGAGATCCTGATCACCGTCCCCGTCAAGATCCGTGAACACGGGCACGTTATATCCGCTGGTCTCAACGGGATCGTTGAGTGGAAAGCGAACGGGTTTCCCATGCAGGTTAGGGGTCTCACATGTCCCGGTGTTTTCAATCAGAAGAAGCCCGGCCTCGAAGAAGTCTCCCCAGAAGAAATCGAGATCTCCGTCGCCGTCGAAATCGAAAAACGCGAGTCCGTTGGCTCCATGCATCGATCCGAACTGGGCCACGATGGAAATGCCCTGAAATCTGTCTTCAACAAAACGGAAACGCGGGATGCCCTGTCCATCTATGTGATCGAGTTCGTAGCGCGTGACGCTGCCGTCTAGACGACCTATGAAGAGGTCGTAGAGGCCGTCGCAATCGATGTCGGCCACGTTAGGGTTGTTCTGGCGGTCGGAGAATACCGGCTCGCCGTCGACGTCACGAAGCGTGTCCTCCGCCATCACGAAATGCGGGGAGTGAGCCGTGCCGTCGTTGCGGTAGTATCGAACCCGGCTGTAGCGTCTCTCGGTCAAGAGATCGAAATCCCCATCTGAGTCGATATCCACGAATCGGTACCAGTCGCCGACTTCCAGGGAATCAAAATTGTCCGTCCGCCATTCGAATTTCGGATTTCTGGGCGTGCCGGTGTTCTCATGAAATCCGACCTCGCCCGCCTCTTCCTGGAGGAAGAGGTCGAGATCGCCGTCATCATCAATGTCGATGAACTGTGGACGTGGGACATTCATTCCTCCGAGAAAGGGCTGATCGTATGGTTTCCCATCGACGTCCAGAACGGTGAACGGTGCGACGAGCCGAACCATGACGGCGGATCCTTCAACGCCCGTGGAAGATGAGCCCAACGTCCCACATGAAGAGACCGCAGCGCCGAGGAGAAGGAGACGGAAGCTGGCTCTCAGCGTGCCACGATTCGTCCAGTGGAGGTCATCTTGCACCGATTCCGGAAGCATTTTGTTCGACTTCGATGACCTTCAAAATGCGACGACTTTCCGTATCGATGACTGCAACGGTTCCAACGTTCGCGTTGTTGCCGAGATCGTAGCGGGGCTTGTAGCTGCCGTCAAGGTTGTTGCTTGACACAAATAATCGCGTGCCGTCGAGCGAGAGGGCCGACCCGTGCGGCTGTGCGAGCCCATGACCCGAAATCTCGGCAGCGAGCGAGTGTTCCGCTGCGTTCAAGACCGTCACGGAGTTGGCTCCCTTGTTCGGGAAATATATGAGCCGGCCGTCCCGCGCGTATACCGGATGCCAAGGCTGCGACTTCACGGACACCGAGTCAATCAGATCGGGTTTGGCCGGATCGTCGAGATTGAAGAACAACACTTTACCGGACATCTGCCCACCGGCAACCAGCGTCTTCCCATCAGGTGACGTTGCAAACTGGACGAGCACGTGTACCGGCCCGGGGATATTCAAGAGATCAGCCTCGAGCGAGCGCGTATCCATGGTGACAACCTGATTCGCCGCCAGGCTGGCCGTGTATACGAAGTTGCCATCTTTGCTCAGTGCCATGGCATGCGGACGAGGGATAAACACGTCGACCTCCTCGATTGCCATGGTGGAGCGCGTAATGATGCCAATCCGTTGCGGTGGGTTGACCGCCTTCATCGACCGTCCCACGTAGAGCTTGTCACTGGATGGATCCAGGACCATCAATCCCGGCCGCTCGAAAGCGGCCTTCCCAACGAGATTATTCATCCGGTCGAACTTGAGCACCACGTCGTCACCAATCAGCGAGACATACCAGAAAGAACCATCCGGCTCGACCGCCGCGTGGTGCGGCTTCGCGTTCTCCGAAAACCCGAGTTTCTGGAGGTCGACCGTTCGCGCGACAACGCCCGCCTTGACGTCGATAACGGAAACCTTGGCGGCTCCCTCGTCGCATACGTAGATGAATTCGTCGGAGTCCGAGAACGCCACCTTCCCGAGATCGTCGGGTGCTCCACCCTCGATCCATTTGACGATTTGTCCGACTTCGTCGCCGGTCAACGTATCAGCTCCGAGTTCGGAGGGATGAGCCGGCCCGTTGGTGCGCGTCAATAATTCGACCATTAGGCTGTTCGTCGCGTCGTAGGGGATGACGGCCTCTCCGTGTCGCCCGCCGGCCATGACATGCTGCCAGGTATCAAGTCGAAGCATTTTGGCCGGATTAGATCCGCCGTGACACGAAACGCATCGTGCATTGAAGATCGGCTGAATGTCGTCGCCGTACTGAATGCTCGAAGGAGCTTCCATTGGCTGACAGAGACAGGCGCCGACCAACGTGAGTATCAATGCCGGAGCAGCCGTGATTTTCGCGACAAGCTTTGTCATTTTCTTTCCCCGATTACATGTCAACAAAATAGAAACCCGCCGACGAAGGGGTTCTGCTCGCCGGCGGGTCGTATTCGAATTCACGCAAAAGTTCGCGCTTTCAGCTATCGACTTGGGATCGCTTCAGAACAAATAACCCCTCTTCTCCACTGCTATCAATAATCACGCCGCTCTTGAAGAAGGGGTAGTTACTCCAACTTCCACCGAATCCAGGTTTGTCTTCTCCCCAAGGTACCGTATCAAAGTGGGCGACCTCGACCGGTGCTTCGACATTGCCCACATCCACGACGCGGAGACCGCTGACGTAGTTGGATTGGTACATGTAGTGTCCCTTGATGTAGAGGTTATGGTCGCTCGCCTTGTCGGCAGATACGTACTCGTTAACAAGGACCGGATCATCAAGTTCAGCAACGTCCCATATGAGAGTACGCGTTCCATCTGTCGTGCCGTTGATTTCATCCAGTTCATCGTCGAGGAAGAAGTACCTGTGATCTTCGCTGAGCCAACCCTGGTGCGTATAGCCCGGATTAGGGTAATCGCCGCGGGCGAGCGCTACGGGATTGTCCTTATCGGTTACGTCGGCGATACTGATGGCGGTCTCGTTGGCCGCGAAGCATATCTCGTGTTCGTGGTAACGCTCGTCAGGACCCTTGTAGGTGACGCACTGGGCGTCGTGCGTGTAGCCCGTGCGTGCGCGACCCGTTCCCTCGTGCGCGAAACATCCGACAAACTTCGGGTGCGTAGGATCTCTGATGTCGATCATGTGCGAGCCGCCGCCGCAGGTCTTGCCTCCCATGGAATTCCCGACGGTGTAGGCAAAACCGGTCTCCTCATTGATGACGATGTTATGAGCTGAGGCGATGCCGTCGTAGTGGGCCGTCTCCTTGAAGAGGACCGGGGGATTCTTCACGTGGCGGAGTTGTGTCAGATCGAATATCTGAATCCCGTGCGCACCGGCCCCGTCCGCCACGATAAACGCATGATTCTTATAGACCTTGATATCTCGCCAGATGGACGGCGGCGAACCTGCCGTTCGGGGAAGGAAGCCAAGGTTTACCGGGTTTTCCGGGTCACCGAGATCGACAAAGCTAGTCCCGTCGTTCCTGCCAAGCAGGGCATATTCCTTACCGGTCTTGGCATCCGTCCAACCCCACAGGTCGTTCGTGCGCATACCGCGCTCCATACCAAGATCCTCGTTCGTCAAGAAACTGACGATGTCGATGTGATCACACCCAAACCCGTCCGCTGAACCATCCTCACATTTCACCTTGCCGCCGGTCACCGAGGTGTACGCGTTCAGACTGGGCGCCATGAGTTTTGTGCCGGTAGACCAGTCGCCGGTCTCTTCATCCCGTTGATAGACGTAGACGGCTCCTGCCTCGAATACGTCCCGATAAGCGGTCACGGCGAGAAGGTCCTGGTCGCTGTCCATGACCTCGCCATAGAAGGTGAACCTGAGCGCCCTTGGCTCGACGAACTTGCGCGCGCTCAGCACTTCATTGCCGCTGTCGTTCATGCGCATCGAATAGATGGCGCCGTTGGATTGGCCCGGAATCAGCGCCGATACGACCACCTCGTTTCCCGCGAGCACCACGTCACGAGCAAAGGCATGGCCCGGTTCGGCATCGAACGGGGTCAAGTTTGGTCCGCGCTGAAAACTCCCATCCTCCTCACGGACGAACGAATACACCTTGCCGGTGAATCGGTCCGCGTTCGGAGCAGTGACGTAGAGTCGGTCGGGCGTGAGCAGGAGTTTCGAGCCAAAGGCTTCGCTCGATCCTGATTTGTCAGAGCTCTTCATGCCGTGCACATTCATTCTCTGCGTTGAGCCATTCAGGACGTTCGAGTGAGTCCATGCTCCGTCGTCACCCCGCGTGTAAATGTGTACGACGCCCCCTCCATTGTGAGGTGAACCCACCAAGAGCATTTCGCCATTGGAAGCCAGGGCGGCGCCAAAATCTCGACTTGTCTCCGCGCTGTCCGGAAGAATCACGGACGACTGGTTCCATTGGCCAGGCTGGGAGCCCATTTCATATACGAATACCTCGGGGTCCCCTTCGGTGGGGACGAGAGAAGCAAACAGCCTGCCGTTCGAGTAGGTGAGAACATGACCAAAGGCGTCCCCGGGTTTGACAGCGTCGGGGCGAATCACGGCTCTTTCGGTCCACCCCCCGTCTCCATTCTCCGAAAAGACGTAGATGCCGCCGCTCAGATCCTGCGCTCCCGCCGATCCGACGAACAACAAGTGGTCACCCGATGCCAGGCTTGTTCCGAAGTGGTCACCGGGAGATGCGTCGCTCGCTCGCAGCTTGGAGGACAGACTCCAATCTGGCCCCTGGTGCTCGAACACATACACCGTACCGGGGAATCGCTGATTCAGCGGTTCTCCAACAATAATCTGGGAGCCCGTTACGTCGACAGAATAGCCGAATCCCGCCTGAGAAAGTAGCTCGCTGTTCTGCGCTTTGACGCTGCCGATCGGCGTACAGATAAAACCGAGCAGCGCCACGACAAGGGTGGCTTTTTGCATACTAATTAAGCCTCACATTGGGTGGATAGACGTGAGATAACCTCTTAATGACGGTTCATTCGCACGTAGGATGCCGCAAATTCTTCAAGATTTGAAGAATCAGTATGTCCGCCGGTTTGGGCAGGCTATCAAGCCTATTTGTCTTCACGCACCAAGAGTTTCCCGATCACATGGCCCGCCATAGTTGACGGGATGTCCAACCCGAGCATTGTTGCGAGCGTTGGCGCAAGATCGACGACGTGGAGCGAGTCATCGTAAACGCCCTTCGCGACGGTGCTGCCAAGCCACAACATCGGGACGTGGCGATCGCCTTCCCATGGTGTGCCATGTGTGGTTCCGAATTCGCTGCTGGAATTGATGTGGTGGTTTGCGAGCCGGATCAAGATATCCCCCGATCTTCCGTCATACATGCTGAACTGCTCCGGCGTACCCTCCTTCGCCTCGCCCGAAGAAGGGATCGCCGCACTGTATCTGGGGAGCTCGGGCAGGTGCTTCGCTATCTCCCCAGTGGCTGCTTCGAGTGTCACATCACGGTCCCGGAGCGCAGCTCGTCGGAGGTAAACATGCGGATAGTACAAGGCTTCGATCCAAGAGGCGTCGGCTGGAGGGGCTCCGAAAGCGTCATCCAGTATCTTCGCAATGTCTTCTCGAATCGTGGTAGTTGAAACCCTTGCCGCCAAGACATCATGGTCCGGGTCGGCGACGTTCTCCGGGAATCGCTGAATTCCGTGGTCAGCCGTCACGACTACCAGCACGTTCTTCATGCCGATCTGATCCTCGAGAAAAGCGAAGAGCTTCGAGAGGAGCCTGTCCGTGCGGATCACATCGTCCATGATCTCGTGTGAATCGGGACCGTATGGATGGCCGATTCTATCGATCGAAGAGAAGCCGATTGCAAGGAGATCGGTGATGTCGTCCTGACCAATTCCTTCGTGCTCCACCATCTCTTCGGCGAACTTTAGAACGATTTCATCATCGAAAGGCGATTTTCGAAGGGCCTCGTAGAAATTCCAGTCGAGAGAATCCGATCCACCGGTAATGACGTGAGGAAACGTCTTTCCGAGTCCCTGCTTGTCTTCTTCATTCCAGGCGTCGTCAGGTCCCTGTGTCTTGTCGTAGTATCCGGCGGGAAGAACGCGATCCCAGACCGTGCCGTACATCTGTTGGGGCAGTCGACGAGCATTGAACTGATTGACCCAGTCAGGGAACTGGTTCATGTAATAGGTGGAGCTCGTAATGACGGAGTCCTGAAGCCAGTACGCAGCGTCGGCATGGTGGCCACCCATCATGATCGCTGCTCGATCTTTACCAGCCACTGAAAAGACCTTTGATTCAGGACTTCGACGCTTGAGCACATCTCCGATCGCGTCAACCTCGAGCAGCCGGGGCGATCGCCCGCCGCCCGGATGGCCGAGAAGGGTCACGGTCGAATCTTCGGCGCAATAGATCCTCCGATGTCTCACAACATCATACCAGTCATTGGCAACGATGCCATTGACATTGCCGTTCGCCCCGGTCGAAATGGTTGCGTGCCCGGGACAGGTCATGGTTGCGGCATGACGATATCGGACACTCCTCAGTACGGCACCCTGATTCAGAAAACGTAAGAATCCGTCTTCCTTGAAGAAAGGAGTGAAACGTTCGAAATAATCCCATCTGAACTGATCGAGACTCACGAGAACGACGACCTTAGGTTTTACGTTCTCGCGGACCTGATCGGACGATGGGCCGCACTTAACGAGTTGAAGGGCCAGGAGGACAGATAGGACAGTCGGGAGCTTCATCGATAACTCGGTCGGTATTTGATCGAAAGTAGGGCTCCGATAAGGCGCATACATCTTCGCCTTGTCAAGAATCGGGATATTCCTGCCGAGCGTTTGTGAATGTGATCTCTTGCCACCTGATTGCAGGTTGCAAGCGAGTGAGCGTATCGTCCTGCAATGCAGCCCCGTAATACAAACAGAGTATCTCTGACCGACGAGACCGGCAACCGACCGGTCTATCTCGTCGCCGGACACACGACGCTCGATCGCACAGATTCGGGAACGCGACTGGGCGGCACCGTGGTGTACTCGACGCTTGCCGCCGCGCAGCGGGAATTAACCACGAGGATTGTCACGGCTTACGGTGCAGATCTGAGTCCAGACGTTGTATTTCGAGGGGTGGAGTTCCTCGCGCAACCGTCGAGACTGACGACTACCTTCATCAACCACGAACAGCAGGGGATAAGAAGCCAGTGGCTCGAGGCGCAGGGCGACCCACTGCGCATCGATTCCGTGCGCGATGAATGGAGAAACCCTGACATTTTGCATCTGGCACCTGTCTTCGGAGAGATCGATATCGCGTTTGCATCATGGTTCAAACCGTGTCTTCGATGTGCAACGCTGCAGGGCTGGATGCGGTCCGTCGATCCGAGTGGACGAGTCATTGCCGAACTTGCCGACGGATGGAAAGACATGATCAATGTGCTTGATATAGCTGTATATAGTCGTGGAGGATATCAAGTATAACATTATGTGGCGTGAGACAATTCGGGAATCTGTTCGGGTGAGTGTCGAAACGCGTGGACGTGATGGATGCCTCATTTGCGAGGCGGGGCGCGAGCATCATGTCGCGGCAGTGCCCGCCGACCTGACCGACGCGACCGGAGCCGGCGACATCTTCGCCACCGCCTACTTTTCTGAGTACTATCGTTCGGGCGACGCCGTACGCGCGGGTCGGGCCGCGAACGAGTTTACTCGCGAAATGTTGTCGAGGGGATCCTTCCGGGACGTTCTTTCGCCCCTCGACTCGAGCCGGAGCAAGGAATAGGCCATGGCCGGAGTCTACGTTCACGTCCCGTTCTGCCGACAACGATGCTCGTACTGCGATTTCTATTTTGTGACGAGCCATCGACAAGTGGAGGCTTTCGTCGAGGCCGTGTCAAACGAGGTCGCTATGAGGGCCAACGCGATGACGGGCAGCCTTGCGGTCGACACCGTTTACTTCGGTGGGGGAACTCCGAGTCGTTTGACACCCGCCCAACTCGGCCGGATTCTCGATGCCATTCGTACGCACTTCGACACCTCTCGCGTCAAAGAGATAACCGTTGAGGTCAATCCGGATGACCCCGACGACGAGTACCTCGATGCATTGCTTGCAATGAACGTCAACAGGCTCAGCATCGGAGTCCAGTCCCTGCATGACGCAGACCTTAGCTTCATGCATCGATCCCATACGGCGGACCGGGCACGCTCTTTCGTCGAGCGTGCACTGAGAGCCGGCTTCAGGTCGCTGTCGATCGATCTCATCTTCGGACTGCCGGAAATGACCCCGTCAGACTGGCGAAAGAACCTCGATTATGCCGTTGCGTCGGGTGCTCAGCACGTCTCACTGTACGGCCTTACTGTCGAACCCGGAACGCTCCTCGGCAAGTGGGTCCGAACCGGTCAGGTATCGCCGGCCTCCGAAGCCCGGGTAGAGAAGCAGTTTCGAATGGCCCACGAAGTCATGACCAAGCAGGGGTTCGAGCACTACGAGATCTCCAACTTCGCAAAACCCGGGCATCATTCGCGACACAATCAATCGTATTGGGACCACAGTCCGTATGTCGGCTTTGGGCCCGCCGCCCATTCATTCCGTCGATTACCCGACCCGGTACGCTGGGAAAATGTGCGTAGCCTACGTCGCTATCTCGAGTTCCTCCATGCGGACATCCTACCCGTCGCGTCGCAGGAAAGTCTGACACCTGACCTCCTCATGCGGGAGTTCGTTCTGCTAAGCCTGCGGACGAGTGGGGGAATTGATCTGGACCAGCTCGCCGACGTGTACGGATTTGCGCTGTCGGAGACCGGTCGTGAGCTCGTTGCCGACCTCGTAAAGCAGCAGAGGATTTCCCCAAAGACGAGCTGTATTTCGCTAACTCTGGATGGCTTCCTGGTGGCGGACACGATAACATCGAGGCTCCTGAAAGATGGTTTTGTTGAAGTGCATCGCCATCAGTCGTCGTCGAATCGATAATCTCGAGGAAGGGTGTCTGCCAGCCGCTCCCAGGCCCAATAGCCAAGCGTGGTGATCGCGTACGGTTCGTATGCATATCCCGTCGCGTGGATCATGACGCCGTGATCGAAAATGAGGAAGGAGGTCTGTTCCCGCTTCGTAATGGTGGAGGCGCCCGTCACGTCGCGGACAAACCGGCGGTATTTCCCCGGCTCAGGCTCACCGTGATAGATTACGTGTAGAACGCCAGGCACGTAGACCAGGGTTTCGTATGACTCCTGCCCACGGGTCTTGACGCTGTCCACTTCCAGCCGTGGAAGGAGGTGGATATCCTGCGGATCGGAGACTCTATCAGGTCCTACGTATGCCTCGAAGCCGTTCTCCTCCAGCGTTGACGTCGTGAGAGAAACCAGAAAGTCGCGCATGGATCCACGGTAAGCCGCTTCGCGCTTCTGCTTGATGGCCTGAGCATTCTCCTCAGATGACGGCATGCGTTCCCTGAATCGAGGTCGCCCCCGGTAGCGAATCCTGTACGGATAGTCGCTGACCTCGAAATCGTCGAGGACAAACACGATGTCGTATCCGAGAGCGCGATTCTCGATGAGAAGCGGTTCGGAAGCAAACGCCCGCAAAGTTCCGACCTCACGATCGTCGATGAAATCGAGCACGTACGGATTCAAGATGCTGCAATTTTCCGCACGCTCCGACGTTCCGAGCAATTCGCGCGTGAATCGCTCGAGGTGACGCCGCCAGTTTCGGGGACGCTTCGCTGTGACGAGCGCCTCCTCCTCGTGAAAACGCTTGCCAACCAGTCTGAAGGTGACCGTGACCGGAGTACGGCTCGGGAGGTCGAGAATGCGAGATTGCGCCTCGAAGCCAATCATAGAGGCGACGATCTCGACCTGTCCGCCCGGCACAGACGCGACGCGAAACGAGCCATCGGTCCCCGACGCGTCGCCCAATGTTGTATTCGAGATGAACACGTTGACCCCGGGAAGGGCCGCACCGGTTTCTGCGTCGACGACATGTCCAGAAATGGTGTAAACCTGCGCCGTGGCGTCCGTCACAAACAAGAGGCGGAACAAGAGGAACGTGATAGTGGGATGGAGGGCGGATGCGCGCATATGCGGGTAAGACGGACCAAAGTACATCGCGGCCTCGAGGTCGGGAAAGGCACGGTTTCATGACCTCAAGCTGCCAAGGCGAAGCAATCAAAAAAGGCCGGCCTCATTGAGACCGGCCTCTTGGGGTGCAATTCGCAGCAAAAATATTACCGAACGTGGGTGGATTCGTCGATCCACGCGTAGCGGCCGTAGTCAATCTTGTAGGGCGCGCCTTCCTTCCATCCTTTGAAGAACTTCTCTTCCTTGGTGGGCAGGTATTGGCTGTAGCGTTTGATCCGGTTGCTCGCCTCTCTTGCGACGCTGTGATCTACGCTTGCGGCTCGCTCATAGTAGTCGAGAGCAAGCCAGTATACCGCCTTGTCTTCGCGCTCGAATGCGCTCTCTTGTACCGCCTTGGCTAAAACGTCGCCGATCAGGAGGTAGGCGTTGCCGAAATTGGGGTCGTGACTGAGGGCGCGCCGGGCATGCGTCCTGGCCGACTGCAGATCACCCGTATCGTAGTAAATGAAGGCCATTTCGTACTCGATATCACGCTTAGCGGATTCGTCGGAAGCCAAGTCCAGAGCCTTCTGGTAAAGGCGGAGAGCCGTTTTGTAGTCGCCGTTCTCCTGGCTGGTCTTGGCAACCGCCCGATACGTTTTGCTGGTCGGATCGAGCTTCAGGACTCTGTCGCCCATCGCCCGGGCCTCTTCAGACATATCCATCGCTCGATAGAGATCCCAAAGCTCTCGAGTGATGTCCACATTCGTGGAATCTTTCAGGCGCTGGGACTCCAAGAAGGCGATCCGCTCTTCCGGCGACTTGAAAAGCTGGTTTCTGACTTGGTCGAAGAAGGCCAGTAGTTCCTGATTGCCCTGGAAATGCTGCTCCGCATCGTCCATGAAATCCACCGCCTCCTGCTTCATGCCCAGACGCGCATATTCCTGCACGATCAGGCGGATGTAGTAAGGATCGGTTTCGGCCGGGTTCAGATTGTAGGCCTTGACGAAGTAATCCACCGCCTCTTCTTTCAGATCAGGCATCTCGCCGCGGTGTGCGATCAGAAAATTGCCGTGATCCAACTCCCACTGGGCAACGTCGATTTCCGAGTTAGCGTCCTGAAGTTTGGCCACTGTGGTGTCTAATAAGTACAGTGCCGTATCCAAGTAGGCAATCTTGAGCTCTGTACTGTCTGTTGCCCCGGCAAGCTGCTCATAAGTCTTTACGGCGCGACGATGGATGCGCTCGCCATTGTAGAGTGTCGGGGCATTCTTGAGCAGCCAGCGCAAGTAGGGCAGAGCAGCCTCGTAGTCACCATTCTTAAAGTTCTCGGCTGCAAGACTATAGTTTACAGCGACTTCGGTCGGAATTTCCTGAGCTCTTGCCGACGTAACGAAGAGGCATGAGATCAGCAATCCACTGAAGATCAACGCCCGAAGCAATCTGGAAGGTGAAAGAGTCATTATTCCGTACAATCTATCGTCCTTTTGTCGTGTTCCATGTCAGCGGAGGCGCCTCTTGAGGAACCATCGCTCACCGAAGTTAAGTGTTATCGATATTTTGTAGAGCAAGTCTTGGACCAAAACGTCTGAGGTTTTGCCACGACTGCCAATCTGACCGGTGATATCGAGGTACGTGCCCGGCACAATCGTTGGGAAACTAAGCCCCGCGGCCATCCCATACGTGACCAGTTTGTAGTCCGGCTGGGGTCGCGCATAGGCCTGTTCCATGAAGAAGCCCATTCGATAGGCCGTGCGCGCGAATTTCGAGGCGAAAGGATCGCCGCCGGCAGGTATGATCTGGGCGCCAGCCCCAAGGCGGATACGACTGTTGAATGCATTGTCCTGTCCAGGGGTGTACCCGAAAAGTGGGTAATCGCTCTTAAAGCTGCCCCACGGCTCGTAGATGCCGTCGGCGAGAATCAGCCATTTGCGAGACGGACTCCACGACATTCCCGCTTGTAAGCGGAGCGGGAGCGTGAGATCACCACTCAAAGACGTACCGACGGTATCGACGAGAATGATGCCCTGGCTCACGAAATTTGTTCGCGTGGCGCTCAGCGACACGGGGAATGTCAGAGCGGCTCCGAAACTGAACGGATCCGCCTTGCCGAGCAGTCGGTGAGATCGAGCCATAAATCCCACGGTCCCGGTGAAGCCAGACATGCGGGTTGAGGCATTCTGCTCTGTAGACGCGAGAAAGTCGACAGTGCTGGTGAATTCAGTCCTCTGTCCGTGCTCGACGATGCCCCAGATTGCGTTGAAGGCCGCTCCGAGAGACAAATTGGGGAGGACCTGATAGCCCAGCCCAATGGTCGCCTCGTGGAGTCCGCCGTCACCTTCAAAGTTGACAGCATAGTCGGACGCCGGTTCCGAGCCGTCGACCTCGAGTCTGCCGGAAATCTGGGCGTGATATCCCGCGGTTGTGTACGGAGAAATCGACGCTGCGAAACCGAGCCTCCGGGCAATCAGCGGGAAGCCCAGTTGAACCGCCCCGAGAGCTCCGCCGCTTGACGTGCTTGTCCGGTTAGCGTCGTCCTTGGACCGAACGCCGACGAAATCCAGACCGGCTGAGAAACGCGTGTAAAACTGATCGGCAAACGCGGCGGGATTGGCGAGATTCAGGTAGGCGGGTCCCTGCAGTCCGGTCCCGAGAACCCCCATGGCCTGAGCCTGCGATGTATAAATGCTCCTCCGCTCGCCGAGTCCGAATCTCGCATAGACGGATCCGTCCGTTCGCGACTGGCCATATGCACTTTGAGCCGACACGACGAGCAGCAGCAAGAGAGCCCAGCCGAATATCGGCGCCTGGCAGCGATTCGATTGCTTAGCGTCCTTCACTTTCAACCTTCAAAAAGAGTTCGGTGTGGCGGTCACGATCGCGTGGGGCGCCCGTTGATCGGATCCCGGTGCGAATACGAGAACCGAGTTAATGGCAGCCTGTACCTCGCCGATGCGTGTACGGTATTCTGTGAATTCCGTGTTTCCTGCAGCAGCCTGTTGAATAATGCGCACGATCGTGGATTCCCCGGCCGCTGCACTGGAGGAGACGAAACGAATGGTATTGTCTGCGCCCAGAACTGCAGACCGGAGCAAGGTGACAGATCCATCCTCGCGTACCCCGAGAAAGTCATACTGAGTGGGCGCTGGTCTGTAGAAATTTTCGGGCACATCATCCATCGACGCTTGATCGACTGTGAGTTCGATGACCGCGCGACTGATGCCGGCCCCCTGGATGGAATCTGCCTGGAAATCGAAAAAGAACGAAAGGTTTTGCCCGATACCGTCCTGAATAGCCGCCCGGCCGTCCGGGATGTTGCCGTCTCCGGATCGATCGAGGTGCGTGAATATTTTCGAGATTACCAGATCAGCCGTTCCCGTGGTAGTAACGATATGCAGAATCCCACTGGTTGCGTCGAATCCGACCACTGCCGCGGGATCGGTGGTTGAAAGCTCGAACCCATGGAATTCGTCGAGAATGTCGGCACTCAAGAGGACGGCCGAGCGCGAGGAAAACCAATCTTCCGGGAAATCCACTACGAGACTCGTGTCGTTGGCGTAAGAGAAGTCTACACGCGTGATCTCCACTCCCGCCGACAAAGTCGTGTCGGATCTCATCGCCGTAGACGGCCACGCCTCCTGCATCTCGGAAATAACAACCGACGTGGTCGCTACCGAGTCACCGTAGACGTAATTGGGCTGAAGTTCAAGCTGGACCGACGTGATCGTGCCGTTACGATAGTCGCTTGACTGAGATGAGGACAGTGTTACGTCTATATATCCTTTCGCTGCGATGGTCCCGAACAGCGGGTCGTTGACCGTACCTGCCAGCACTCTCACAGCTCCAGCCGAGTAACCGAGACTCGTCCGAACGTTGGAGGTAAGTGATGGCTCGTAATCGTAGGGCCGTTCGAATGACGGAAGGTGCATCCGTACTGGATCTCCCCCGGATTCTCCAATGAGGCCCAAACCGACGTTTGACGGATCTTCGCAGCCCGCGGCGGCAACACCCACTGTCAGGGCAACGAGCACAGGTACGCCGCGGCGCAGAAAACGCCTGAGGTCAAGCATGGTTGATTTCGTCGTCTCTCCGAGATTCCAGTATGCGCTGAAGCGAGTTCAGACAGCGGCTCCTTTCCGGAACCGCCCTGCAAACGTCGGCAAAATCGTTTTTGTTGTGAAGAGGCGAGGAATTACCCAAACGGACGTCAGGCTTCTACCGTCGATCCCGTTTGCTGGCCGTAGAGTGAAAGTGCCTGCTCGGTGATTTCCTCCGGCGTCCCAGTGAGCGCCACCACGTCGTCGTCAGACTCGACGCCCGAAACGAGCACGTCGGCGAAATCGGCTGCGATTTCCTCCAAGGGGCGATCTACCAGCCGATCGGGACTGCCGAGCCCAAAGGCCTCGACCATTTCGGCGGACAGCCGCTCATCAGAAGTAAAACCATCGCGGGAGTAGAGGACCTGACTCCGCTGGAACAGCGGATTTTCGGCATACTCGGTCTTTAGCAGCACGGGAAGAAGACTTGCGATCCAGCCATGCGCATGGACGACGTCGGGCGACCAGCCAAGGTTGCCTGCCGTCGTGAGGACGGAGCGGGCAAAAAGCAGGGACCGCACGATATTGTCGGGAAAGACCACGCTGTCACGCCCTTGGTAGACGCCCTTCCGCTTGAAGTACTTCACGTTGTCCATGAAGTACACCTGGAGTCGAATCCCCGGGATCGACGCAACTTTGACCTTGAGGGTTTCACCCTCTTCCCCGAGGGGAATGCGCGACCCGGAGAGTCGAATAACCTCATGAAGCCGGTTGCGACGCTCACTGATGATGCCGTAGCGCGGCATCATGATTCTGCTTTCGAAACGACCGCTCTCGTGGAGATATTCAGGAACGCATCGAATCAGATCCGACATTTCTGAAACACGGGCGAAAGGGGTGACCTCGGATGAGGCGAAGAGGATCCGAATCGGAGCGTCCATCTGGATAATGAGCTTCGTTGGTTTCTGCGACTAGACTGCCGACACTGCCTCCGACAAAGGCGGCCAGACCGTTACATTCCCCCTACCCGGTGGCTCGTCTCTCACTGCAAGCGACGGGCGGTGTGGAACCCTAAATATACGAAATGCCTTGGGTTGAATCCAGACACGACAATCCGTAATTGCTACGTTGGTACACGATTGCTTCTCCCGATCCTGATCCTGGTGCCAAGAGCGATCCGAGATTTTGTTTACGATATTGTTGCCTGTAATGGCTATCGGTGGTTCGGGCGTCGAGGGGACTGCATGATTCTGTCATCCGAAATAGGGGAGCGCTTCCTCGGTTAGCTCCGAAAGCATGCCTTAACTTCCGAGCACCATGCCGATCCACACAACCATTATCTACGAGAACCGTGAGGAAGTCTGACATCGTCGATCGCGTCGCTTCTGCGACCGGGCTTACGAAACTGGAAACCGAGGCGGTCGTCGACGGCCTGATCCGCACCGTCACGAATGCGCTTAAGAAGGGCGAATCCGTTGACCTTCGAGGTTTTGGATCTTTCAAGATCAGGCGACGGGCTCCGCGAGTGGCCAGGAATCCAAAGTCCGGTGAGAGAGTAAGGGTGCCTGAACAGAACGTTCCGGTGTTCGTCGTTGCCAGAGGGCTCCGCCGCGAAATCGACGATGCCTTGAGAACCAGGGACCTTATCGACGTCGATCGCGACTGATTTTGAACCTGTTGCACTTTGGGGCGTTGACTTGGCCCGCGTTCAGTTTTTGGAAAGTCAGGTCTAAAGGATGAGTAAAGCCAAGGCAACAGTTTGTACTACCTGTGGGGCGGTGGTCTTTTCCGACAGGTGTGATCTTTGTGGAACGCCTGTCGGGCGGGCCGACGTCGACGAGACGGAGTCTCCGTCCGTCGAGGAGCCTGCGCCGCGTTCCGACCGTCCACCCGCGACAGGAAAGCCGCTTGCAGTAGCACGGAAAGTCGAAAGACTGGTGTGTCCCACTTGTGGAGCCGCCAATAAGCTCGATGCCAGGTTCTGCGACCAGTGCGGCCAGGGATTCATTGCGCCTGAGGATACTGGGCGGAAGGACGAACAGGATCACCCTGTGGAAACGCCTCGACGTCCGAAGAAACCTGCTCGGAGGAAAGACCCGGCTCCCGCACAAACGGAGCACGACGCGCCACCTCGCATCGGACTCTACGTGACGGTCGCAATCGTCGCCGTCGTAGCGCTTTACCTCCTTTCGGTCATGACTAAGGGGACGACCTCGACAGAAGCCCCGACCGCGCAGCGTCCGGGAGCTGTAGCGTCGTCGTCCGTCGGCGATATCGACACGTATCTTCCTGAAGATGAGGGCCTTGCGACCCAACTTGCGGGAAAGCGGGATTCGATCCAGTCGACAACGGATCCGGCTGAAGGCCAGATACTGCGAGAGGAGGTCGTTCAGACGTATGCGGGTGCCGGCCGGCTTGATCTGGCGGGACGTGAGCAGGAAAGTATAGCCGAAGAGTTGAAATCCGCGGATGCATGGGCTGCCGCCGGGAATATGCACTTTGACTGGATGGAGAATCAGCAGGGAGATGAGCGCGTGAAAGCGGCGCAGCGTGCGGCCCGAGACTACGAGAAGGCCCTGGCAATCGATCCGGATAATCTGGATGTTCGCACCGATCTGGGAGTCGCGTATCTGAACGATCCCTCCAGCCCCATGCTCGCGATCCAGAACACCAACATGGTGCTCGAAGCGGATTCCAACCACGTCCAGGCGAACTTCAACAAAGGGGTAATGCTCGCTCAAATCGGCCGGACCCAGGAAGCGATCCATCACTTTCAAAAAGTCGTCCGGCTGTCCAAGGAGGGAGATCCGGCCCATGATCGTGCACTCGAGTTGCTGGGCCAGCTCGGAGCGCCGGGTGCAGCCTCGAAAGGCGGCCCCTCCGGCTGACGCGCCATTACCTTCAATTTTAGCAGGTTCATCGACGCGCCATGAGCATCCGTTTCTCGGAGGCTGAGCTAGACACACTGCAGCGTTCTGTTGCTGAGGCGGAACTCGGTACGTCTGGGGAGATCGTCGTGTTTGCGGTCCCGCGAAGCAGTTCCTACGAGGCTGTTCTGTGGCGCGGGGGCGCCATCGGACTGGTTGCGTCAATCGCCTTATGGGCCCTGCTCGTCACTCTCTGGCCGGCGTGGGGACTCGCTTGGCTCTGGTCGGCCGTATTCAACGTTGCGTTGTTTGCGGCTGGAGCAATCGTCGGGACCGTGCTCACAAAGACCCACGGCGGGTTCTTTCGCTTCCTCGCGGGACAGTCGCTGCTCGCCGCCACCGTCAAGCGCCGGGCAATGAGGGCTTTTCTAGAGGAAGGTGTAATGGAGACGGCGGCCCGCACCGGAATCCTCCTCTTCGTGTCCGTGCTGGAACGACGAATCGAGGTACTGGCAGACAAGGGCATCGATGCCGTAGTCGAACAAGAGCGTTGGGCAGACGTGGTGGACCTGATTCGGTCCGGTCTGAAGCGAAAAGACTTAATCGCCGGCTTGTCGGACGGAATCTCGGCGTGTGGAGATCTTCTGCGGGCCTCGGGGATCACTGCCGCTGACAGTGATCGGAATGAACTTCGGGACGATATTCGTTTCGAGACCGACTAGGGCCTGTTAACGGGTTTAGGCCTCCTGGCGAAGCCCCAACCGCTTCATCTTCTTGTAGAGACCCTGACGAGTCAGTCCAAGCGTTAGCGCGGCCTCAGACACGTTCCCCTTCATGACGTCGAGCACGCGTTGGATGTGCGCGCGCTCGGCTTCGCTGACTACGTGGTCGAGTGTGGGGATTGCGGTGTCGACGCGATTTGATTCTTGATCCTTCATTGCTGTCGATCTACATAAAGCCTAGTTCCAGGCGTGCGGCCTCGCTCATCATGTCAGGCCGGTAAGGCGGGTCGAATGTCAGCTCGACCCGGACGATGTCCAGATCAAGCTCGGTCATCAGGCGATACTCGATCGTCTGAGGGAACGTCCCGGCGACGGGACAACCCGGCGCCGTGAGCGTCATGAGAATGTGCAGTTCACGCTCCGACGGAAAGTGGATCCGATAGATCAGGCCCAGGTCGTAGATGTTGACCGGGATTTCAGGATCGTATACCGTGCGCAGCACGTCGATGACATCCTGTTCTGTAATCGTCGTCGATTCGGTTGCTTGATCCGTCATATCGTTTTGTCAGCAGGTTCAACAGCAAGAGCTGCGCTGGCTTTCATTCGTGAAATCATCGCCGTCAAACCGTTTGAACGATTCGACGAGAGATGCTGTCTTAGTCCAATCTCATCTATAAAGGCGAGTGGCGCTTCGGCCACATCGGAGGCGGGCTGGCCGTTCAGTACGCGCATGAGCAGGCCGACCAGACCCCGTGTAATCAACGCATCACTGTCGGCCTCGAAGAAGACCCGGCCATTGTCGATCCGTGAGTGAAGCCAGACATTTGACTGGCATCCTTTGACGCGAAATGCGTCGGTCTTGAATCGGTCGTCGAGATCGGGCAGATCCTTGCCGATGTCTATCAGATAGCCGTACCGATCCATCCAGTCATCAAAGAGCGCGAACTCTTCGACGATTTCGGCTTCGATCTCCGTTATGGTCTTAGCTGATTTCATATCAGCATCCCGCGGATTCGATTGAGCGCGTCCACAAGCCGGTCTACCTCATCCTTCGTGTTGTAGAAAGCCAGGCTTGCGCGGACCGTGCCGGGAATCCCGAGTCGATCCATGAGCGGTTGGTTGCAATGATGGCCGGTCCGAACGGCGATCCCGAGCTGATCGAGGAGACTGCCGGTATCGAAAGGATGCGCGTCGCCCAGGAGAAAAGAGAAGACGGCCGCTTTCGGAGCCGGGGCTCCGAGAATTCGGAGATCCTGCACCTCGGAGAGACGCGTCATCGCATAAGCTGTGAGGTTAGCCTCGTAAGTTTCGATGGCATCGAATCCAATACGTTCAACGTATTCGATGGCCGCCATGAGACCGACAGCGCCGGACATATTCGGCGTGCCTGCCTCAAACTTATGCGGCAAGTCTCCGAATGTCGTTCCGGACATTCTGACGCGATCAATCATGCCGCCGCCGCCCTGGTAGGGTGGAAGCTTCTCGAGCCATTCTTCTTTGCCGTACAGGATCCCGATGCCGGTCGGTCCAAACACTTTGTGTCCTGAAAAACAGTAAAACTCGCATCCAAGTGAATCGACGTCGACGTGCATGTGCGGAGCCGCTTGCGCTCCGTCAACGAGTACCGGAATGCCGGCATCATGGGCCACTCGAGTAATCGCCTTGATATCGTTGATCGTGCCGAGCGTGTTCGAAACATGGGTGACGGCCACGATTCGCGTCCGGTCGGTCAGGGACGAAGCGACTTGCGCAGCCCCCACGAGACCGTCTGCACCCACCTCAACAGCTTTGACCGTGGCGCCGCATTTTTGTGCAGCGATCTGCCATGGAACGATATTCGAGTGGTGTTCGACCTCGGTTAGAAGGATTTCGTCGTCCTTTCCCATGAACGTCGGCACAAATGTCCCTGCCACGAGATTGATGGAGTCGGTCGTCCCCCTGGTAAAGATGATTTCGTTGTCGCGCGACGCGCCCACAAACCGGCGCACTGCTTCACGAGCCGCTTCGTAGGCGTCGGTGGCATCTTGACTCAACCGGTGGACTCCCCGATGCACGTTGCTGTTGATCGAGACATAGTACTCAGACACAGCCTCGACGACGGACAGCGGCTTTTGCGCGGTCGCCGCATTATCGAGATAAACGAGTGGTTCACCGTTTACCGTTCGCTCGAGAATGGGGAAATCCTTCCTGATCGCTTGTACGTCAAACGGCGCGACGGTGACAGCTTGATATGGTGTGGGTTCTCTCACGCAGTTTCTCGAACGCTCGCGAGGAAATCGGTCAATACGTGCGTCACGATGCTGCGGGTGACAGAATCCTCGATCTCGTCAGTGATCTCCGCCATAAACGCTTCGACAAGCATGCGGCGGGCCCGTGGCTCTGGAATCCCCCGCGCGCGGAGGTAGAACAATGCATCGGGCTCGAGCAGGCCGGTTGTCGCACCGTGGGAGCACTTCACGTCGTCGGCGTATATCTCGAGCTGCGGCAGGGCGTTGACAGACGCGTTGTCGGACAAGAGGAGGTTGCGATTGGACTGAAAAGCGCTCGTTCGTTGGGCGTCTCTTCTGACAAGCAACATCCCTCTGAACGTCCCAACGGCGTCACCGGCCAGGATCCCCTTGTACAGCTCACGGCTCGTGCAATCAGGCACCGCGTGGTCAATCAGCGTGTGATTATCGATATGCGCTTTACCGGCCGCGAAGAAGAGACCGAATAGATCGGTGTGGCAACCGGGCCCGGCAACGACGACGTCAAGATTATTGCGTACCACCCGATCTCCCGTCGTAATGACGAACGAGCGGTATGTAGCGCCGGTCTCCAGTCTCACGGCCGTCGAATCAACGTGATCTGCCCCCTGCTTGCGCTGCAGGCGGTAATGCGTAAACTTTGCGGATGGCGCAACGGCGGCTTCCACCGTTGAATTCGTAAACGACCGCGCACTCCCTGTATGAATGTCATGCTCAACGATCGTCAATGAGGCTCCCTCCTCTACAACGATCAACTGCCGCGCGTGAAGTAGCGAAGTCGTCGCCGAACCGAACGCATTAACAATATGCAGGGCAGGCGACACGGCGACCCCTTTGGCAACATGCACGAAGAGTGCCTGGTCCGCAATCGCCATGTTCATTGCGGCAAACGCATCCTCCTGCGACGTCAGCCTGTCCATGTAGTCGGCCACGACGCCCGAGAAATGATGCATTGCATCGGACAACGAGCACACGGTTAGACCATCGGGGAGATGCTCGGGCGCGGACATGAGCCGACCATTCTCAAGCTTTGCCACCAGCCCGTCTATTGAAGGAATGGCATTCCGGTCAACGACTTCGAAGCCATTGTCCAGGCCCGCATCCTCAGGCAGGAGGGAAGTCACGCGCGTGTACTTCCAGTCTTCCTGCTTGTGTGGAAGACCGAGGCTTTCAAATCGTGCCAGCGCCTTGTGCCTCTGGGCGAGGTGCCATTTGTCGGCATCTCCCTGCTGGAGCAGAGCCTCTCGAAGGTCGTGGGCGATTTTGCGATCTATAGTGTGATCAATAGCCATGCTCTTCACTCAAACAATCTGTTCTGCCGACAACTCGTCCTTGATCCAGTCATACCCGCGTGCTTCGAGTTCTCGCGCAAGTGAGTGGTCTCCCGAACGGACGATCCTTCCATCGAGGAGTACGTGTACGAAGTCGGGTACGATAAACTCGAGGAGGCGCTCGTAGTGTGTGATGAGAAGGAAGGATCGATCCGCAGCTCGTAGCGAGTTGACGCCGGCCGCGACGATGCGCAAAGCATCGATGTCCAGACCCGAGTCTGTTTCGTCCAGGATCCCGAGCGTAGGCTGCAGCATCGCCATCTGGAGGATTTCCATCTTCTTCTTTTCACCGCCGGAGAAGCCTTCGTTGACAGAGCGGCTCCTCAGCGTGCTGTCCGCCTCCATCATCGCCTCTTTCTCTTTGAGAAGCTTCAGAAAGGAGACGGCGTCGAGGGGCTCCTGGCCGCGTGCGTTGCGCACCTCGTTCAGCGCCGTCCTCAGGAAGTTGGTCATGCTCACGCCGGGAATCTCGACGGGATACTGGAAGGCCAGGAATACTCCGGCCTGTGCCCGCTCCTCGGGCGCGAGATCCAAAAGATTCCGGCCCTGAAACTTGACGTCTCCTGAGAGGACTTCGTACTCCTCGCGTCCGGCGAGAACCGATGCGAGGGTGCTCTTGCCCGACCCGTTGGGCCCCATGATGGCGTGGATTTCCCCAGCCCCGATGTCGAGGCTGACCCCCTTCAGGATTTCCTTGTCTTCTATACTTGACCCGCAGGTCGTTTATCTGCAGCATGTGCATATTTATTTCAGAATGTATCAGATCACTTATCCAACGCTGCCTTCGAGACTGATCGAAAGCAGTTTCTGCGCTTCAACGGCAAACTCCATGGGGAGCTGATTGAAGACCTCTTTGCAATATCCATTTACGATGAGCGCGACGGCCTTTTCGGTGTCGATTCCACGCTGATTGCAGTAGAAGATCTGGTCCTCTCCAACTTTCGACGTCGTTGCTTCGTGTTCAACGGTGGCGGAATTGTTCTTGACCTCTATATATGGGAACGTGTGCGCGCCACAAGTATCGGACAACAGAAGGGAATCGCACTGAGAGAAGTTGCGCGCATTTGCCGCTCGCTTGCCGATCCTGACAAGGCCTCGGTAGCTGTTGTTGCTTTTCCCGGCGGAAATACCTTTCGAGACGATGGTGCTCCGGGTGTTGCGGCCGATGTGGATCATCTTCGTGCCCGTATCGGCCTGCTGATGATTATTCGTAACTGCTACCGAGTAGAACTCGCCGATGGAGTCATTCCCCTTAAGAATAACCGAGGGGTACTTCCAGGTAATTGCCGAGCCGGTTTCGACCTGCGTCCATGAGATCTTCGACCGCTCCCCGCAGATGCCGCGCTTGGTGACAAAATTGTAGATGCCTCCCTTTCCTTCACTGTTACCCGGGTACCAGTTCTGGACGGTGGAATACTTGATCTCGGCATCATCGAGCGCTATAAGCTCCACGACGGCGGCGTGCAGTTGGTTTTCGTCGCGCATCGGAGCCGTGCAGCCTTCGAGATAGCTCACATAGGCCCCTTCCTCGGCAACGATCAAGGTCCGTTCGAACTGACCCGTCTTGGCTTCGTTGATCCTGAAGTAGGTGCTCAACTCCATCGGGCAGCGGACGCCTTTCGGGATGTAGCAGAAGGAGCCGTCCGTAAACACCGCTGAATTGAGAGAGGCGTAGAAGTTGTCGGTGTACGGAACAACTGAGCCGAGATACTTCTGAACCAACTCGGGATGCTTTTGTATCGCTTCGGAGATGGGGCAGAATATTACTCCATGTTCAGCGAGCGTCTCCTTGAACGTGGTCGCCACGCTGACAGAGTCCATTACTGCGTCGACGGCCACGCCGGCCAGCAGCTTTTGCTCCAGAAGCGGGATGCCGAGCTTCTCGAACGTGCGGATCAACTCGGGATCCACCTCGTCGAGGCTCTCATACTCAGGTCTCTTCTTGGGGGCAGCGTAATAATGGATTGCCTGAAAATCGATCTCCGGATACTTGATATGTGCCCACGAAGGTTCGTGCATCGTGACCCAGTGTCGGAATGCTCTCAAACGCCATTCGAGCATCCATTCAGGCTCATTCTTCTTGGCCGAAATGAAGGCAATAGTATCCTCATTCAAGCCTGCCGGAGCCAGATCCGACTGGATATCGGAGACGAAACCGTATTTATAGTCACTCGCCTTAAGGTCGTGCGCGAGTTGTTCTTCTGTGTAACCCATTTAGATTACAGATGTTGTGATCGGTGTGGTGGTCTTTTTCTTATTGAGACTAAATCTAAGCTTGTCAACCAGCGTTTACAAATGAAAGCGCTGTTAATCGTATCCACAGAGGCCTGAGTGGTCGGAAACACATGTGCAGTCGCTGGGGTAGGAGTCAACAAACAAGCACACGACTGATCGTGGATATTACCATCACACAACGCGCTGCAGACCGCATCCTTTCAGCCGCCCGGAAGGATGGAGTTGATCTCGACAATGCCTATCTGAGGATCGGTGTCGTGAGCGGAGGATGCTCGGGACTGACGTACGATCTCGGATGGGACTCGGTGCGTCGCGAAGAGGATGAACTCGCTGAGATTGCCGGCCTTCGCGTAATCCTCGATCTCAACAGTTACCTGTACCTCGAGGGTTCGACGCTCGACTTCACAGACGGACTCGAAGGGAAGGGATTTCACTTCAATAATCCACAGGCGTCGCGCACGTGCGCGTGCGGCGAGTCGTTCTCGGTCTGAGTTCAGGGGTCGCTGCCTTTGTAGCGCTTGTTGTTGTCAATGCGCATTCTTGCGAGACCCTTTGGTTGTCGTCGCTTGATGACCAGACGAACGATTCTCTTGAGCAGCCGAATGCCCTCTGCAATGACGGTCGGCTGCTTGGGCATCACGGTCCTCGTCTTAAGCAATTCACCCAGCAGTTTGGCCTCGAGTTGATCGTCGGAGCGAATTCGCTCCAGCCATTCCCGCTGCTCATGATTGGGTTTAGTGTGGTACACATCGGGTCGTAGTGCCGCGGGTACTTTCACTGCCGTCAAACGAGGGCAGAATTCCAGTCTGAACCCGGCGTCGAGGGCACGGCTGACGAGGTCGTTTTCGGGTGACATGGGAAGCTCGCGATAGTCGCCCCAACCGCCAATTTGGTCCACAACACTTTTTCGGTGTGCAAGCACGGTTGGTGGCGTCCACATGCCGCGCCTATATGGCGTCGGGTACTCCGGCGCGAGCCGCACCTCACCTTCGGTATGAAGAATAGCGGTCATTCCGTAGACCACATCCGCCCCGGTATCGAAAATCTCCAGAAACCGCTCGATGTGGTGCGGAAGCCACACGTCGTCGTGATTCAGGTAGAAGACGAACTCCCCGGCGGCTCGACGGAGGCCCTCATTGTTCGGGCCTGCCTGATGCCCGAATCGTTCGGAGATGTTGAACCACTGTACGCGAGGGTCCCCAACCGCGCGGACGACCTGTTCCGAATCGTCTGTGCATGCGTCTCCGACTACCAGAATCTCGAGATCCTGTTCAGTCTGTTCGAGCGCACTCGCAATCGAAAACGGAAGGACGCTACTCCAGTTGTAGGTCGAGATGATGACGGTCGCTCGCGGCACGGTTGAAAGCGTCACCAGCCCAGTTGCTTCTCGAACTCGTAGGGGATGTAGTCGTTGTTGACGGGCAGCCTATACACGTCAGGGTCAGCGTGCTGATAAGGGCGAGACGGCATCGAGACCATCAGCGCTTCTTTGTCACCTACGTTTTCATGTGCGTGAAACACAAATCTGGGTATCACCATGATTGAACGGCGATGCTCGCTCCTGTAGATCTCGTTGATCACTCCGTACGTTGGGGATTCGGGCCGGTCATCGTAGAGAACCACCTTCACCGTCCCCGACGAAATGAATATCCGGTCGTCGTGAAGGTGGTGAACGTGCCAACCTTTGACCATCCCGGGCCGAATCGTGAACTGGTAGACGTAAACGATCGGATCAGGATGGACGCCCCATGACGGGTTGAGGATTTCACAGACGGTGCCTCGCGCATCGGGCTGTGTCTTCGCATAGCGAATTTCCACGCCGTGAATGAGATTGACGACGGGTTCGCCCGCTTCTGTAACCCATTGTCTGTCTTTGACGGGCTCAAGGACATGGTCGTTGTTGGACATAGTCTTTACTTACTTCTGATAAAACGTTGAACACCAAACCTTCCGGCGCATCCGCTTATGAAGTTCCAGACGGTGAGCCCGGCGACCCTTGCGGTTCGGCCGTCGAGATCATGTATCGGATTCAATTCGCAGACGTCCATGGACGATACGAAATTGCTAAGCCCGGCGCAGTAGGCCGCATGGAACCACGTGTCCGTGTCCAACCCGCCGACAGCGGGCGCACTGACGCCCGGCGCAAAGGCCTGATCTACGGCGTCGAGATCGAAGGACACCATGGTGGGACCGGAACTCTCCGAGTAGATTTCGTCGATGGCAGCGCCGTCGATATCCGCTCTCCACAAATGCGTGCACCGGGTTCCGTGCAGGAGATCGACATGAGACGCGGATACGCAATGGGGGAGGAGGCCGGCAGCCGTATAGTTGGGTGTGGGGTGTGTCTCGTGATTTAACGCCAGATAGAACGATGAGCCGGATGTCGGATGGCCTTCGATGGGCACCCTTACATCGGCGTGCGCATCCCAGTTTATGACGCGTGGCGCAACGTCATTCGCTACGTATCCCAGATAGTGTCCGTATGCCGTCTCATGGCCGCCTCCGAGTATTACGCAAATGACGCCCGACTCGAGAAACGGAGCTACCGTGGCCGCGAGGAGATCCTGGTCGAATGCGACGTCGCCGGTAACCTGTACATCTCCGATGTCGACAATGCGCTTGTAGAATTTCGCGCCGGCGGATCCAGGCGTCATCCGATAGAGGGCATTGCGGACCGCGGCGGGCCCGAGGGCTGCTCCGGGGCGACCTCCGTTCAACTGGACGCCGCGATCCGACGGAAAGCCGACGATCACGACGATGGGATGGTCATCGATCTGACCATGTGCTACCAGGTTCCCTATTCGCCTGTCATCGGGAGCAAAATCGGGGAGGCTAACGGATGCGGGGGTAAGCATGACCTTTCAAGATGGTTGAATGAGCCGCATTCGGTCTGAAATGATAGAGCCAGTGGTTTACGTCCGGTGCGTCAATTATGACCATATCGGCAGACTTGCCCGTTTCGACAGAACCCACAATCGTATCGAGATGAAGTGCTCGTGCGGCAATTATCGTGGCGCCCTTGAGGGCCTCCGAAGGTGTCATTTTCTGCCTCACGCAGGCGAGGGTCATCGCCAGTGGAAGATGAAAGCTCGGGGCCGAACCTGGATTGAAGTCAGTCGCGACCGCAACCGGTACGCCGGCTTCGATCAGTGCCCGAGCCGGCATGGCGTCCTGACCGAGATACAAGGCCGCTATGGGGAGCGAAACGGCAACCGTGCCGGCGGCTGCAAGCGCGTCGATGCCCTTGGTGGATACGCATTCGAGGTGATCTGCCGACGCCGCTCGAAGCCGTGCCGCCAGCAATGTTCCACCGAGATCGCTGAACTGATCCGCGTGAATCTTCGGAGTAAGTCCCGCTCGCTGACCGGCGATCAGAATTTCTCGACCCTCCTCCAGCGTGAACGCGCCTTTTTCGACAAAGACGTCGCAGAACACGGCAAGCTCCTCGGACGCAATCGTCGGGATCAGGGCCTCCGTCAGCATGTGGACATAGTCTTCGCGTTTGTCCGCATACTCGGGCGGGACCGTGTGTGCTAGAAACGTCGATACGAGACGAACGGGCTGACGTCGCGCCAGTGATTTGTAGACCCGCAGCTGCTTTATTTCTTCCGTGACCGTCAGTCCATAGCCGCTCTTTGCCTCGACCGTCGTGACGCCAAGCGCGAGCATGCTGGCAAGGAATTCTTCGGAGCGTTGTGCAAGAAGCTCCATACTCGATCCCCGCGTCTGAGCGACCGTGCGCATAATTCCGCCGCCCTTCTCAGCGATCTCCAGGTAGTCGGCGCCCTTCAGCCTTTCCTCGAATTCGTCAGCCCTCCAGCCCCCGAATGCGAGGTGTGTATGGCAGTCGACGAGTCCGGGCACAACGAGCCGACCGTCCACATTGATTTGCGCCTCCGACATCCATTCGACGGGAAGCTCTGCGTCAGGTCCCACCCACTCGATAAGGGATCCCTTCCACGCAACGGCAGCATTTGCAATAACATGGATTTCGGCCTGGCCGCCGTCGGCGCGACAGGTCGCCAGTTGTCCGATGTTCCTGAGTGCGGGCACCTTTGCGTGTCAGTTAAGGGATACTTGGGACGTAACCGTGCGGAACAGCTCCCCGTCCCGCAACAGCTCGAGGCAGCGGCTTAAGTCGCCATGCAGTATAGCGTCTTCCTCCCGGTGAGGCACGGCGGACCGGATGTGCTGGTGGGCAATTTCAACCCCGCGTCCGGGCCGAAGCGGTTTTCGATAGTCAAGCGCCTGCGCAGCCGTGAACAATTCGATCGCCAGGATCCGGCGAACGTTTTCGAAAACCTCCAGGAGCTTCAACGCGCTGATGCTTCCCATGCTCACGTGATCTTCCTGACCGAGACTTGTCGGTATCGAGTCGACGGACGCAGGATGACACAGCACCTTGTTCTCGGAGACCAGCGCCGCGGCGGTGTACTGCGGAATCATAAACCCCGAGTTGATTCCGGTATTTGTCATTAGAAGACGCGGAAGGCCGTCGTGACCTTCGAGAAGGAGGTAAGTTCTGCGCTCCGAGATACTCCCGAGTTCGGCAAGCGCAATCGCGGCAAAATCGAGCGCCAGCGCCAACGGCTGTCCGTGAAAATTACCGCCGCTGATGATGTCGCCGTTATCGAACACAAGGGGATTGTCTGTCACGGAATTGATCTCCGTATCGATAACGCCGCACGAATACCGCAACGCGTCACGCGTGGCGCCGTGCACCTGGGGTACACAACGGAGACAGTACGGATCCTGGACCTTGCCACATTCTCGATGCGATTCGAGAATCTCGGAGGCTTCCAGAAGTGCGCGCACGTTTGAAGCCGACTCGGCCTGACCGGGATGAGGACGGATGGCCTGGATGCGCTCGTCGAACGGGCGAATACTTCCCTGCAAGGCTTCCAGGCTCATTGCGGCGATAACGTCGGCGAGCGTGCAGGTGACAGCCGCCTTTTCGAGTACCCAGGCGCCGTACGCCGTCATGAGCTGCGTGCCGTTAATCAGCGCCAAGCCATCCTTCGCCTGAAGTTCAATGGGCTTCAGGCCCACGGCTGCGAGCCCGTCGAGCGCAGCGACCGTGTCACGCTCATTCTCGAGAAGAAAGTGACCTTCACCGATAAGCGGCAAAGCAAGGTGAGCAAGGGGCGCTAGGTCGCCGGATGCCCCAACCGAGCCCTTGCTGGGTATGGCCGAAACGAGATCGTGCTCCGCCAGTGCGAGCAATGCCCGGAAAGTCGATTCCGAGACGCCGGAGTGCCCAAGTCCGAGCGCTTGAATCTTGAGCATGAGCATGAGCCTCGCAATCGGTCTCGGCACGAGCGGGCCCAATCCGACAGCGTGACTCAAAAGCAGATTCCGTTGGAGCGTCGTGACCTCGGCATCCGAAATGCGTCGCTGGGCCAGGGCGCCGAATCCAGTGTTCAGACCGTAGTAGGTTTTCCCGTCCTTCAGTGCGGCTTCCACGATTGCACGAGACGTGCGCACCGATGAGGTGTCACGCCGCAATTCCGCGATTCGGGAATTTAGATCATCGTACAAATGCGAGAGGCGGATCCGCATCAGTCGTCCCGGTCGGTTCCCGTGATCATCGGAAGGTCGACGCCGCGCTCGCCGGCCGTCCGGATGGCATCCGGGTACCCCGCGTCCGCATGGCGCATGACGCCTGTCCCAGGATCCCCAGTAAGGACGCGGTTCAGTCTCTTGTCGGCATCCTCCGTACCGTCTGCAACACAGACCATACCGGCGTGAATCGAATAGCCGATCCCGACACCACCTCCATGGTGTATCGAAACCCAACTCGCGCCAGACACCGCATTCAACATCGCATTCAGTAAGGGCCAGTCGGCGATTGCATCCGATCCGTCCATCATCCCTTCGGTTTCGCGATTCGGCGAGGCGACGGAACCCGAGTCCAAATGGTCGCGCCCGATTACAAGCGGGGCCTCGACCTTGCCTTTCTTCACGAGCCAGTTGAATCGCTGCCCCATTTCGGCGCGCTCACCGTATTCGAGCCAGCAGATGCGCGCGGGCAGACCCTGAAAATGCACCTTCTCGCGAGCTTTCCGGATCCACCGGCACAGCGCATCCTTGTGCGGAAATGTCGCGAGCACCTCATCGTCCGTCACGGCGATGTCGTTCGGATTCCCCGACAATGCCGCCCAACGAAACGGACCGGACCCAAGACAGAAAAGGGGCCGGATGAACTCGGGGACGAATCCGGGAATCTCAAATGCCTCGGTCAATCCACGCTGATCCGATACCTGGCCTCGAAGATTATTGCCGTAGTCGAATGTGATCGCTCCGGCCTTTTGCATCTTGAGCATGGTCGAGACGTGGACGACCATTGAATCGAGGACAGCTTCTTCGTACGCTTGGGGGTCCTGCTCGCGTAACCGATCGGCTTCGGCTAGAGTTAGCCCGGCCGGAATGTATCCGGTTCTCAAATCGTGAGCTGACGTCTGATCGGTCAGGACATCCGGCACGACCTCCAAAGAAAGCAGTTCGGGAAGCACCTCGGCGACGTTTCCGACGAGTCCGACGGAAAGCGCCTCGCCGCGCTCTCGAGCATCCAGAACCCTTCCGAGCGCCTCGTCCAGATTGGTTGAGAGGACGTCGCAATACCCCGAGTCGACGCGTCGACGAATCCGCTCCTCATCCACCTCGATCCCGAGGAAGGCGGCGCCGTTCATCGTTGCGGCAAGCGGTTGTGCTCCCCCCATGCCCCCGAGGCCGGCGGACACGATCAGTTTGCCGGTGAGGGTATCGTCGAAGTACTTGCGCGCGCACGCGGCGAAAGTTTCGTAGGTGCCCTGAAGGATTCCCTGCGTGCCGATGTATATCCACGACCCGGCGGTCATCTGACCGTACATCGTGAGGCCCAACGCATCGAGTCGTCGGAACTCGTCCCACGTGGCCCATCGCGGCACAAGGTGGGCGTTGGCGATCAGGACGCGTGGCGCGTACTCGTGTGTTTTGAACACTCCGACCGGCTTGCCGCTCTGGACGAGAAGCGTCTCGTCATTTTCAAGCCGTTGAAGGGTTTGGATGATGGCTGCGAGGCACTCGTGATTCCGGGCGGCCTTGCCGCCGCCTCCGTACACGATCAGCTCGTCCGGTTTTTCTGCAACGTCGGGATCAAGATTGTTCAAGAGCATGCGCAGGGCGGCTTCCTGGTGCCAGCCTTTGCAGGAGAGGGTCGTGCCGCGAGGTGCACGACGCTGGGAAACGGTCGCAGTACTCATTGGTAGGCTCGTTCGGAATGGGCGCCGCTGGAACGTACCGTCGGCGCGGGATTGGCGCAAGTCACGACTGAAACCGTTTTCAGGCGCGAATCTTCTTCAAGTTGTTACAAAGTTGTACGCATTGCGTTGCTTAAGTAGGAGGCGACTGGTATTTTGGTTTCCTTGAAATTCCACCAACGTGAGGGGTGCGACACGTCTCTCCGTCGGTCTATTTTCCAACAAATCCAGGAGTTAACATGCCGCGTGTTACCATACTCGCATTGCTGATCGTTGGCCTCACGACGATTGGTTCCATGGCCCAGTCGACCGAGTTTGTCTTTTCGCCCGGCGGAACGGGCGATATCAACGACGCCCTCCCGTTCAACTGGCAGAATGGCGTCAGGGGCATTTCGGGACCGTACGATCTTGACCGGGACGGCCATATGGAAATGCTGCTTTCGCAGCATACAACCGGGGGCCGGGCATATGTCATTGAGAACACCGATGTGGACACTTGGGAGCTGGTGTACGCGACTCCAGTGCTTGATTCTACGGAGACCAGTCTTAACGCGCGATATGCGGTTGGTGCGGACGTGGACGGCGACGGAAACTGGGAAATCGTGTTCGTCGCGGGCAACAGCTATAACGGCAGCAACCCACTGTATACGGCGGGTAGCGCCTACATCTTCGAGCATGACGGCGTCGTCGGATCAGACAACTACGGTACAAAGCCTGCGTTCGTAGCCGACTACTATGCGCAGGATCCGCAGGGTCCCTTTTCGGGTAGTGCAAGGGCCGAACGCATGGAGGCCGCGGACGTCGACGGCGACGGTCGTAGCGAGCTCCTGATTCCATCCAACGGGGCGAGCGCCATCGATATCTGCTACGTCGTTGGCATCGTCGGTGATATCGAGACGGACGGCTACGAGACCTCTTTTGCAACGACGAAGATTGAAGGGAGGCTTGGCCCGAGAGAGAATGGCAACGCGTTCGGCGGCGGGAGTCCGAACGCCGTGGTCCATGGAGATTTCAACGGCGACGGCCAGATGGACATCGGCTGGATGGTCTGGAACAACTTCAACCTGATCAACCAGACGGTCGTCGGTGTGGACTCCGTCGTATCAGCCGACACGCTGGCTGAGAACAATCACTACAGGCCAGCACTCGCCCTCTCCGGAGCGAACGACGACGTGGCACTATTTGGTGGCTTTGTAGGTGACATTGACGGAGACGGAAACGACGAGGTTTATTGGCCGAACTACCCGGCAAATAGCGCCAGGCCCAACCTGACGACGATCGTCGATTATGACACCGGCGAAGACGTCCTGGCAATCGATGCCGATCATGTGACTTTTGACGCCCTTGACTTGCTGGGTTTCGGCCCTGGGGCTGTTGCCGACGTCGATGGTGACGGCCACAAGGAGGTGATCATCGCAGGCGGCTCATACACCGCCGCCGATGCAAATGCCGGTGTCAATCCCGATCTGATTCATCTTGCGGAATACAATGGTGGCGATCCCGGCGATCCGGCGAGCTACGGAGTCGAGTTCCTCGAGACTCCGTTTCCGATCGACGAAGGCGGGTTTAACACAGTGACGCGCGATTCTGCCGGCGTCGTAAGGCAATACTACGAAACGGCCTTGTCCAAGCAGGGGACGATCGGAAATCACCAAAGTGATCCGATCTTTCCGAGCAGCCTCGTTTATTTCGGCGATGCCGACGGAGACGGGTCGAACGAAATCGCCATTTCGTTCCAGGGCGTAGACGATACGTTGCAGACGATCAACGAGCTGTATCGTCCGGACTCACTGCGCGGCGTTTTCAACACGCCTGACGGCGCCGATTCGCCAGGTCCGATCCTGCCCGGCCAGAGCTATTCGTTCTCATTTGGGGCGGCACCGGGCTCGTACTTCTCATTCGAGACCATGTTCGGTGAATCGAATGACTTGTTCTATGCGCCGGCGGACACCGGGATCGCGCTTTGGGACTCAGAAGGGCACATGCGAAGTGGGGATGTGACATCCGAAGTCTGGCTCTGGGATGCCGGTACCGAGTTGAACGAAGAGCCATTTGTGGGCCCGAACCAGGCTCCTCGACAGGATAGCCTGAATGCCGGTGCGGTAGACACACTCAGCGGAGTGACCCCGTGCTGTGTGGACGGTTATACGTATCCCGCCGTATCGGACGTCATTGAGGTGACGCTCGCTGCAGACGAGGGTTCGGGCGTCTTCACGGTGACGATCATGAACGTGTCGACAGCGGGCAAGTCTGAAGCCGCCGTGACCGGTCTCGCCCCTGGCGTATACGTCATTGGTCCGGCCGTCCCTGAGCTCTTTGAATCGGGATCCCTGGCAAGCGCGGGACTCGAAAGGGCGGCCGAAGACGGTGATCCCACGACTCTTAACGCAGCGCTACTGGGCAACTACGATCTTATCAACTTCCGGACGATTACGAGCCAGCAGGCAGCTGACGTGCGGTCGTTCGTACGCGTGTACTCGTTGAACGGACGCACGGTGAGTGCGGAGAACGATCGGATTATCCTGCCGAGTGATTACAAGCTCTCAGGCAACTATCCAAACCCATTCAACCCGACGACGAATTTCAGCTTTACCCTGCCGATCGACAAGAAAGTCAGCGTAAAGATTTATGACGTCATGGGTCGGCTGGTCAGCACGCTGGTCAACGATGAGCTGCTGAACGCGGGAACGCACCAGGTCACGTGGAACGGCAGGGACGTAAGTGGCCAGACGGTGGCGAGTGGCCAATACATCTATACGCTGGAGTACGGCAACTTCCGCCAGTCGCGGACCATGGTCTTGCTTAAGTAACGACCGTATCGGATCTCGAACCTACGGGAGGGGACGGCTAGTGTCGTCCTCTCCCGTACTTCGACCTCCCGGAATGACCTCGCATAGCGGCGTGGCGCGGTCTGGACACCAGCAAGTACAGACCCAGACTCGTCCGAAGGCTAACTTTGCTCCACGCGCGCCACAGATCAGGTGAAAATGCTTGACGCCGTTCGGTCTGCAAGTCCAACCGTAGTCGTTATTTCTACGGCTCGTCGCACAGTCAGAAAGTCTTTTCTCCCACTACTCTTCGTTCTCGCCGGGACGACTGTGGCTCTTGGTCAGGGAAAGCTGGCCGGTCGCGTTCAAGACTCCCGCACGGGCGAGCCCCTAATTGGCGTGAATGTGTTCGTGGATGAGACACAGCAGGGAACCGTCACAGACGTCGACGGCAATTACATCCTTCTCAATTTACGCCCGAGCGAATACACGATTCGATATTCATATATCGGATACGAAACGCGTCGCGTCGAGGGAATCCGCATTGTCACCGATCAAACCACACGGTACGACGTCCAGCTCAGCGAAGAGACGATAGAAGGTCAGGAAGTCGTCATCCAGGCCGAGCGTCCTCTGATTCAAAGGGACCTGACCGCCTCGAAGAAAACGGTGCTCGCCGATGAGATCGCCGCACTGCCGGTGGAGGACTTCTTCGGCGTTCTTCAGACACAGGCCGGTGTTACAAAAGACGCCGACGGAGCTACACACATCCGGGGCGGTCGTTCGAACGAGATTTCGTACATGGTTGACGGCCTCTCCGTCGGGAATCCCTTCACTACAAACGGCCTGGCCACGGAAGTCGCGACGAACGCGATCGAAGAATTGACAGTCGTCTCCGGCGCGTTCAATGCCGAATACGGTCAGGCCATGTCGGGAATTGTCAATATCGTGACGCGCGAGGGCGGTTCTAAAATCGACGGTAGCCTGAGCGTAACTGCAGGCGACCGCATTACGTCCCACGATGCCCTTTGGGGTATACCGAACGGCATCAAGCCGCGTACGTCGACCTTGCAGGGAAGCTTCGGCGGACCTCTTCCGATCAGCAACAATCTCCGCTTCTTCGCTTCGGGACGATACGACCACAGCGATGGGTACATCTTCGGATACCGGGAGCACCTGCCTTCAGACTCCGCCAATTTCAATACGGGGTATTACGAAATCCAGGGGAAGCCGTGGTGGGAATACAAGCCTATCGGCGAACTGGACGTGCCTCACGACCCCGTCTCGATGAACGACCGTGACGACTACAGCTTTACGGGTAAGGTTACCTACAGGCTCAAACCTCAAATGAAGCTCGAATACACGTATTTACGTGACGGGACAAGACGGACGCAATTCGATTTCGATTACCGCTACGATCCGGACGGGCTCGCCACCATCCGTGAGAAGTCGGAAAATCACGGCATACATTGGACACACACGTTGAATGATCGGACGTTCTACACCGTCCGCCTCTCATTCGCGTCGAATAACTACGACGAATACGTGTATAAGGACCCGACCGATCCGCGTTACGTGAAAGACCAAGGTGACGCGGGAACAGGTAACGTAGTCGGCTTTCCGGGATCGAACTTCCTCTTCGGCGGCAACAAGAAGGCCCACGTAGAGGAAACCGCGTCCTCCATGCGCGGAAAGGTTGATTTTACCCATCAGTTCGGTTCAGTCCACGAAACAAAGGTAGGTGTGGACTGGGGAATCCACTCGCTGAGTCGTGAGAACTATGTGATTCTGTACGACGGTAATCGCTATCTCGCGCCGACCGTTCCAGCGATCTCGTCACCCGATCACGACAAGTATACCGACCAGGGTATTCTCCAGGTCAGTGCCTATGCCCAGGATAAGCTCGAGTTCGAGGACTTCATTATTAATGCCGGTATTCGATTCGACCGCTTCAATGCCGACGGATTTTACATCCCGGATCTTCGTGATCCGTGGCAGGATCGTCTGGAACGAACCGTTAAGAAAGCCGACGCAAATCCGAAGAATCGCGTCAGTCCTCGTCTGGGCGTTTCGTTCCCGATCACGGCCACCGGCATCATCCATTTCTCCTACGGCCATTTCTATCAGATGCCGACGCCCCGTCAGATGTTTATCAACCCGGAGTTCGAGTTTGGTGTCGGGAACATCCCAGAATTCGGCAACTCGAATCTTCGTCCGGAGAAGACCGTTCTCTACGAGTTCGGGCTCCAACAGCAGTTGGGCAACACGCTGGCCTTCGACGTGACCGGCTTCTTCAAGGACATCCGAGACTATCTCGCACGTCAGCGCGTACGATTCAGCACGATTCCGGGTGAGGACAGCTACCGGATGTGGCGCAACCTCGACTATGCAAACGTCAAGGGTATTACATTCTCATTGACGAAAAGGAGGGAGCCCGGCGGCCTCCTGTCCGCGACTGTAGACTATTCCTTCCTCGTCGCGGAGGGCAACAACAACGACACGGACTCCTTCTTTTTCAACTTCTTGTCCGGCCGCGAAGACGAATTGGAATTGGTGCCGCTTGATTTCGACCAGCGCCACGTCATTTCGACAACGGTCAGTCTCAGCCATCCTCAAAGCTGGGGGATCTCGTTCATCGGGCAATACTCGACGGGCTATCCCTATTCACCGCTCATTTTCGACCAGAACGTCGATCTCTTGCCGAACAGCGACCGCAAACCGTCTCAGCTGGATATCGACGCTCGTCTGTTCAAGAACGTTCGTATCGGCTCCGTGCAATTGCAGCTCTTCGCCAAGGCGTTCAATCTACTGGATCGAAAGAACGAGCGGTTCGTCTTTGACGATACGGGCCGCGCGGATCGGACGTTGAACATCTCGAACGTGCATGCTTCCTGGGAGCCTGCCTACGGTCTGCCTGGGATCCATACTCTGGATGAATGGAATACCCGCCCACACTGGTTCACTGCCCCGCGTGAGATCAGAATCGGAGCCAGCCTGACGCTTTAGTCCCGCACGAAATGACAATCTATTTCAGACAACGGTTCGCTCTATTCCTCGCCATGGGCATGCTGCTCGGGCTCTCGGCGTCGTCGTCGTCGATCGCTCAAAGCAAGGAAGTGTTGCGCAAGGGACTCCAGCGCGGCTGGTCGGACGAGCAGGTCCACGTCTGGGACGACTACATGACGGAGGTTTCCAAGCGATCGTTCACGAGCCTTTCACAAGCCGACTGCGAGGACTTTACGTTTCGGCGCGACGCACTTTTGAACGGCAACCGCATCACCACCCAAATCACCAATTTCGGCTCGATTTCCAGTCCTGGCAACCGCATCTCCGACATCGTTTGGAACGGGTTGGGCTATGGCTACGAATTCGGACCGCTTGTCGGGGCCGAGATTGTCGATGAGGGACACAAGGACCCGCAGTCGGTACCCCAGCTGGACGCCAACGGCGGTGTCGTCAGAGATGCACAGGGCGACACGGTCTGGGTGATGCACATTATCTCCGACGGTCTCGTTTCGAACGGCGGCGAGCGCTCGCCTGATGACACGGAGTGGTGGGGCTGGCAGCCTATCCCTTGCGCACAACCAGTGGGCAGTTTCGAAGGCCTGCAGGTCGTAGAGCCAAATTCGACCAAGCTCCCGACTTCCGACGCTCCCGATGACAACTTGGACGGCAAACCCGATTCATGGCCGGCTCAATGGTACAACGCAAATCTGGGTGAGTACGTCTGGCCCGGGGCGCTAAGACAGGGGACGTCCAACGCCGACAAAGAGGCGTTGTACTTCATGAATGATTACTCGAACAAGGAGTTCAACTACTTCCCGTTCAACGACGACCCCACCAAGAAAGGTTTGGGCCTCGAAGTTGAAGCTAGGCTCTATCAATGGGCGAATCCGCTTGCCGAAGACGCCATCTTCCTCATTTACAAGATCACCAACAAGAGCGATAAGGATCTCGATAAGGTGATTTTTGGGATGTGGGGCGATCCGCATATCGGCGGCCCGGACAACTATACCGACGACCTCGCCTACTTCGATAAGGACCTGAATATGGTCTTTGCCTGGGATCAGGACGGTCGTTCGGACATCACCGGTCGCACCCCCGGATACTTCGGCTACAAGTTTCTTGAAAGTCCAGGCATCGGCAATGAGATCATCAATGGCGTGTTCTATCCCGGCGACGGTATTGACAATGACGGGGACGGCATGGTCGATGAGTCGTGGACAGACGGTATCGATAACGATGGGGATTGGAATGTTGATCGCGATGACGTGGGTGTCGACGGTATTGACGGAACGGGAGACGAGGGCGAACACGACGGAGTACCGACGGCCGGAAGCCTCTTCGATATCACGAAGCCCGGTGAGCCCAATTTCGAATTCACCGACATCGATGAGAGTGACGAGATCGGATTGACGTCGTTTTCTTCACCGCCGTTCGCGGGAAACCAGGTTTCGAATGATGAGCGCGTCTGGCAGTTCATTCAGCCCGGGAGCTTTGATCAAGTCCCGGAAGAGCCTGGCGACTACGTCTTTCTGTATGGCTCGGGGTCGTTCGGGCTCAAGGCCGGCCAGACCAAGCGTTTTTCGATTGCCTTGATCCTAGGTGAGAATAGACGGGACCTGACCCTGAACGCCGAAACGGTCCAAGAGATCTACAATGCGGGATACGTCTTCGCAAAACCACCGCAGAAGCCGCTTTTGACGGTCGTACCGGGCGATCGCAAGGTCTCACTCTACTGGGACGACAGAGCGGAGAAATCGGTCGATCCACTTACGAACGAAACGGATTTTGAAGGCTACGTTGTCTATCGATCGGTCGCATACGATTTCTCCGACCAGCAGACAATCACTGATATCAACGGAAGCAAGTTTCTATTCCGTCCCCTGGAAACAGCTCAGGGGGTCCCCGCTAAGTTCGATTTAAAGAATGGGCTGACAGGCCCTGCCAAGATACCTTTTCCTCGTCGGGGGGTATCCTATGATTTGGGCAACGACACGGGCCTCTACCACTCTTTCGTCGACTCGAACAACGTTATCAATGGACAGAGGTATTTCTACACCGTAGTGGCCTATGACCGTGGCGCGGAAGAACTCACTATTCCGCCGAGTGAGACGTCGAAGATCATCACCTTTAATCCGGAGTCTGAACGCTTCACGTTCGATGTCAATACGGCGGTCGTTACGCCGAGACCGCGCGTTGCCGGCTACGTGCCGCCTTCGATCGAATCTACGGGTGGGCTCCAGCAGGTCAGCGGTACGGGAACCGGCTCGATTCGAATCGAGGTGTTCGACGAGCGCGCCGTCCAAAACGACGACCCGTTCACGATCCAGTTTTCTGAATCACCGACGTCCTACACCGTTACGGACGAAAAAGTCGTTTCTGATACGCTCGGAGCGGTCTTGGGCAAGTCGGCACCGTTGACAAACCGATCGATCGTTATCGAGAGCTTCGTCCTCAAGAGCACTTCCGGCCAGACCTACACGTCCGGAACCGACTACCAGTTGAACGCGACCACTGGACGCGTGTCGTTTCTATCCGGAGGCTCGATTCCTCAGGACGCGCGTGTCGTCGCCGAATACCAGCACGCCCCTGTTGTCGGAAGTACGCTGCTAAACAACGAGGAGGCAAATCCGGTCTTCGACGGGCTGAGAATCTTCGTTCAGGATCAGGTGCTCGCACTAAACCTTGACGAGACCGGCTGGTCGGAGGGCAATGCGCGTTATGAATACCTCGTGCGAACCGCTACTGCCGGTCCGGGCCGCATCGGGCAACCATACGACTACGAAATCCGTTTTGCCGATCAGCCTGTGGGCACGAGCGTTTCGACCAACATTCCTATACCGTTCGAGGTATTCAATCTCACCAGAGGGAATCAGAAGCTGGACGTTTTCGTGCCAGATCTGAACCGAGACGGTGCTTGGAATCTTGATGAGCAGATCACCTTTCTCGAAGACGTGAACGGATCCCAGATTGCAACGTGGGAGGTTCGCTTTCAGGATCCGGACGGCATCGGGGGTCGACCGCGCGCAGGTGATGTGTTTTACGTTCGCACGGACAAGCCGTTTACCGCCGCCGACCGCTTCACGTTCAGGACGGCGGCAGCCAGCGAAGATCCTGAGCTTACCAAGGCCGATCTACGCAATATTTATGTCGTCCCGAACCCGTACGTAGCCACGAACGACCTCGAGCCTACGAATCCGGCCGCAAGCGATCAGCGCGGCGATCGCCGCCTTTACTTCGCAAATCTCCCACGCAAGGCCACGATCCGGATATACACGCTCGCCGGGGAGCTGGTAGACACCATCGATCACGACTCAACACTCGACGACGGCAAGGAATTCTGGAATCTCCGCACGAAAGACAACATGAACATCGCCTACGGACTCTACATCTTCCATGTTGAATCCGACGAAGGTGACTTCATCGGCAAATTCGCGGTAATCAAGTAGGGAATACGTGACTGCGCTTCGCTTCCATACCGTCCCGCATCGTCCTCGGCTGTACCTCGTGCTGCTGGCCGTCTGTGTGGCGCTTGCGTTCCCCGAGAGTTCCAGAGCGCAGAATGCAGACAAGGCGCCGACTATCACAAAGGTTTCGACTACCGCGGCCCAGTTTCTCAAACTGGGAGTAGGGGCTCGGGCTGTGGCGCTAGGTGGGTCAGCCGTTGCTTCCACGAATGATCTCTCGGCGATGTATTGGAACGCCGCTGGTCTCGCGAACATCCACGGCAGTTCTTTCCAGGCGACCTACACGCAGTATATCGCAAACATCGACTACAGTTTTGCCGCCTACGGAACGCAACTTGGTGGTCTCGGAACCGTTGCGTTCTCTATGATGCTTATGAACTCGGGCGATATGGAGGTGCGCACCGTCCGCAAGCCGGAGGGTACTAGTGAGCTATTCACGGCGCAGAGCTACGCCCTCCAGATGAGCTTTGGTCGTTTTCTGACAGACCGCTTCAGCATTGGCGGCTCTGTTAAGTTCATCCGCGAACAAATCTGGCACTCGAGCGCGCAAGCCTTCGGGTTTGACATCGGCTCCCAGTTTCGAACGCCGTACAACCGGCTCATGCTCGGCGCGAGTATTTCGAACTTTGGGCCGAACATGCGGATGAACGGGCGGGACATCCTTTTCAGCACGGATCCCGATCCGCAGAATCAGGGAAACGTCGAAATTGTCAATTCTCGGTATGAAACAGATTCCTTCCCGCTGCCGCTCGTCTTTCGCGTCGGATTGACATGGGAAGCCGTCACCAACGATACCCATACCATCCTGCTAACCACCGACGCCGCACACCCGAACGACAACTCGGAGTACGTCAACCTGGGGGCCGAATATGACTTCCGAGGCATCTTCGCCCTCCGCGGGGGCTACAAGAATCTCTTCGAGGTTGACGGAGAGCAGGGGATGACTTTCGGTGCTGGACTGAATCTCCGCATCGATCGTACACTCAAGGCCCAGTTCGACTATGCGTATGCCGACTTCGGAAGACTCGAGCAGACGCACTGGTTCACGGTGGGGCTCGATTTCTGAGGTAGGGACGATTGATTAGAGGGTAGGGGCGAATGGTTAGAGTAGGGGCGAATGGTTATTCGCCCCTACTTCCGGTCTCCTGGACTGCTGGTCTGGCTGCACGACCAATCCTCACTGGCGATCCTCAATCAATATCTGACGTCTGATGTCTGATGTCTGCTATCCCCCGAAACTCCTTCTCCACAAACAGGTGATACCAGTTCAGGAAGAGGTAGATCTGCAGGAGCTTCTGTTCAGGAACCTTCAGAAATCCCTTACCGATATCACCTGCGAGCCTTTCAAGAGCGGGATAGGAGAAGAACTGGTCCAGTATCTGACGGTTGGCACGCATCTCGGCCATGCAAATGTCCCGGAAATCACCGCGGAACAGAGCTTTCACAGGATTCGCAAACCCATACTTCTTCCGCTCTATAACCGGAGCGGGTAAGCGATCCGCCATCGCCATTTTGAGGAGTACCTTTTCGCGAAAGCCGCGAACCTTGAACCTCGATGGGAGGCCCGAAACGTACCCGACCAGATTGGTGTCGAGGAATGGCACCCGTGCCTCGACGGAGTGAGCCATCGTCATTTTGTCCAGTCGCTCAAGTTGGCTGCCGGGGAGTTCCTGCATCATCTCATATCGCAGCAACCTGTTCAGTACGGTATCGCCGTTTTCCGAAAGCACCGTATCCAGATAGGCGTTGCTGTTGGGTCCGAGAAACGGTTTCTGATCCGCACTGTAGAGGCGGTCTCGTTCCCTCAAGGTAAACCCGTTCAGTCCGCGGACGTATCCCCAACTCAGCACGCGATTGGGTAAACGTGAACAAAGGTTGATCGGCTGAAACCGGGCATATCCGCCGAATAGCTCATCCGAACCCTCGCCGCAAAGGAGTACTTTCACGAATTCCTTGACGCCCATCCCGAGATAGTACGTCGAGATCTCACTGACCGAGATCGGCGACTCCATATGCCACATCACCTTCGGCGTCAGTGTGGACAATTCCTCGGGAGTCAACACGAGCTCGTGATGATCGGTGTGGTAACGTTCCGCCACCATCCGCGCGAAACCGAGCTCATTGACTGTGTCGCCCACGTATACAGAGAATGTCTGCGGGGGCGTGGCCGTCTGGCGAGAGACGGACGCGACCACGGCAGAGGAATCCAGACCGCCGGAAAGTGACACGCCGAGCGGAACGTCGCTCATAAGGCGCATTTTGACAGCTTCGTCAAAGAGTCGACAAACCTCAGCCTTCGCTTCTTCAAACGACGGCTCGGGTCTCATCGTGCTTCGTGAAAGCACATCCGTATAGGAATCGATGCTTGCGGAATACTGCTCCAGGTCGTATACGAGTCTCGCCCCGGGCGGCACCGCCTTAACCCAGCGAAGCAGCGAATTCTGCCCAGGAATGTGCTTGAAAGTGAGGAGGCGGTCGAGCGCGTTGCGGTCCACCTCAGGGTGATATTCCTCGGCAAGAAGGAAGCACTTTATTTCAGACGCGAAGTAAAAGCCCCGACGGGTTTCGAGATAATAGAGCGGCTTGATACCCAGCGCGTCGCGACCAAGTATGAGCTTCTTGTTTCTCTGGTCCACGAGCGCGATGGCGAACATGCCATGCAGGTGCTCCAGAAAACTCTCCCCGTACTCCTCGTAGAGGTGGGGGACGATCTCGGCATCCGAGTCGGAATTGAACCGATGCCCCCGCTTCTCGAGATCACGTCTCCAATGCTTGTGGTTGTAGATCTCCCCGTTGCAAATGGCAGCGACCGACTGATCCTCGTTGTAGACGGGCTGGTGCCCCGCCTCCGGATCGATGATGCTGAGCCTCGCAAACCCGAGGGTAACCGGTGCACTCGAATAGACCGACTGCTCATCTGGACCGCGATGCGCCAGCAATGCGACCATCTCCCGGACGAGATCCTCACCGCCACCTTCCCGCAAAACCGAACCGACGATACCGCACATGCGCCTTGATCACCTCACGCAGGTCTTCCGTTCTGATGGAGCCCTGCCAGTGCAGCTCTGCCCGGCTTCGACATCACGAATTTCAGTTTACCATTCTCTCCGGGAAGAATCGCGTCTACATACTCGAAGCGAATACCAATGTCGTTTCCAAGCCGTGCGCGCAGCTCGCTCTCGATCGTATCGATGTCTCGTTGACTGAACGATTCCGCTTTGACAATGTTGACGGCTATCTCATTCGGCGTTTCTTGGACAATCTGACTCAGTCGAATGCCCGGTGAGTACTTAAATGCGGCATCGAGTCTGCCGACGTGGCGTCCGTCGGGGGTTACAACGATGTCCTCAACCCGCCCGATGATTCTCGCTACCGTCTTGTAGGTCCGTCCGCATGCGCAGGTTGGTGGGCCGTTGACGGAAGCGAGATCATTTGTCTGATAACGGATCAGCGGCATCGCAAAGTTGTGGAACGTCGTTGCAACGATCGACTTGATATCACCGCCCGCCGATGGGGCGTTCGCCTCTCCGACAAATTCTGCGAGAGAATACTCTTCGTGAACGTGGTATGTGCCTTGCTCACAGGTGCTGATCAGCGCGGCCCGTTCATTCTGGTTGTAAAAGTCAAACACCGGGCAACCGAGAACCTCCTCTACAACCTTCTTCTGATGATCCAAGAGTGTTTCGGCGCAGGTCAGGACTGCCTTCGGCTTGTATCCCTTGAGTCCAAGTTCCTTAAGCCAGCGAACAAACAGATCGATGGCCGAGGGGTACGCTTTAATCAAGACGGGGTGGAATTTCTCTAGCTTCTCCACGTATAGCTCCATGTTCTCTTTCTTGAAATTGAAGGAAGAGAGATGGATGCAGTTCAGACGTGGGTCGAACTGGAAAAGACCGCCGTCCTTCGGAAGATATCCGGTAAGGTCCGCGAACCGATTTCCGAATCGATAACCGGTCCAGTTGAGCACTCTCCATATCGAAGCGAAGTGGACGACGTTGGAGACACGGTCCAACAGGAATTCTGTGGGCGTCCCGGTTGAGCCACTCGTATGGGTCGGTCGGGGATGGTACTCCCGACTATTGTCGGCGTGGAGTTCGGTATAGTGGTTGCGGATTTCCTCTTTCGTCAGGATCGGCAACTCGCTCAGGTCGAGGCGGTCGACCATATCCTTGAATCGCGACCTGTACGGTCCGAGGGTTTGCCGGTAGTAGGGGACTTCGCGTACGGCATGCTCCAGGACCCTTTCGAGGCGCTCCTGAATCCAGGCTCGACGCTCGTCCTCCTTCCAATACTGTGACTCGCCCAGCATATCGTGGACGTCCTTTATGGCAGCCACGTGAGTAATGAAATCCCGAAGACGAAAAATCATAGCACCCTCCGGTGCGCTAATTTGTCGACATTATTAGATTAGCCGGTGAGATGTTCCCGGAATCTCGTTGACAAGCCATCGATTGGCACGTTCTGAACCGTCACGGACAAAATTCGATCGGAGGCGAGGAGCAAACTCTGTGGATGTTTTCTCTCTCCGGTTGGGTGCGCCTGGGCTGGCTATTGCTAATCACGTGTGAATACCCCCATCCGTAATTCGCGAGCTTACCTCAAATCGCGATCACAAGCAACAAACCCATTCGCGCATCGTCAGCGAGTCCATACCCCTCTGCCGTGGTCAGCTTTTCTCGCACCATCACGAACAAACACATCGGCCGTTTGTTACCCATGCGCAAATATCGTCCGATATTTCATACCGGCCGGGCCCGACCTGCCTTTTCTTTGCTGAATGAAAACAACATCCTTTCGTCGTTATGCCGGCTCTTGAAGTCATGAAAAGATGGACCGTATCCGGGGGCGCGATTTCCCACGGCCGTTGGTGCGCGGGAAACCTGCGATTTGGTTTCGTCATGGCTCTGGCGGCTCTGCTGCAGTTCTTTGGTGCGGTGGCGTCCTATGGTCAGGATCTCGGTGATTATTCCGACGAGCCGGTCACATTAGCTAGCAATGGTACATCGACCGTATCGAAAACGGATGCCCAGATTTTCGGGGTGACTTCCGTTGCCTCACCATTCAATGGCGTTGTGTTCCGCGCCCGGTCCGATTCAGACGAACCGCGTGCATGGGTTCGCTTTCGAACATCATCTTCGCCCGGCGAGTGGCGGCCCATGGTGATCCTCCATGACAAAGCGAGCCCGCTGTTCTTTGCCGCGTATCATGGGGATGTCGTCGTGACCCAGGGTGGATTCGAGGTGGCGGTGGGGCCGGCCGACACGGACGTTGAGATTCTGAGCGCCGGTATTTTTGATACCCGCAGCGACGAGGATCAGCAGGTTCAGGCATCGCCGCAGGCGCTTTACAAGAAGGGAAACGTGACCGGGAGGATCATCCCACCTCGCCTGCACACCAGGAGAGAATGGGGCGCCGCCAACTTTATCGGCACGCCCGTTCCGTTGGCGCGGCCCAGTTACGACCGCATGACGTTCCACCACGCCGCGTGCTGCGGAGCATATACGCTCGCAGAGGGGCTCGCGCAGGTAAAGGCAATCCAGGATTTCCATCAGAACGGTCGCGGCTGGTCGGACATTGGCTACCATTTTATCCTGGACCAATCGGGCCGTGTGTATCAGGGCAGGCCATTCCTCGACGAATCAATTAAGTTCAAAGACGGACCTCCGCTTGCCCTCGGAGCGCACGTCGGGGGATCCAATACGGGAAACATCGGCGTTTCGGTGCTCGGTTGTTATCATCCTCCCGAGGGAAGCGGCTGTCGTGACATGCTGTCGCCTGCCGCACTCGACAGTCTCGTTACCCTGTTTGCGTTCCTGAGCGAGACCTACGGTGTCACTCCCTCGATCATCCGCGGCCACCGTGACTATTCGAGCACGGCTTGCCCCGGCGACAATAACTACAAACTCCTTCCTCAAATCCGGAAACGGGTCGCCGATCTGCTGGTCACTGGAAATCGTCCCGTGGGGACTGCGAGCCTCAACGCCACCGTCAACCCCGACGGGGTTGTCAACCTCGACTGGCAATTCTTGACTGATCGCGGAATCACCGGATTTACAATCGAACGAGTCACACCGGATGGCCGAACCGTGTTGTTTTCAGGCGAATCGGCACAGGATATGACGCTGACGGACGACGAGGTCCCCACGACCGGAGAGGTTCGATACGTTCTGACTGCAAGTAATTCCGACGGGCGTTCGCAGGAATTGGCGTCCATACGAGTCGATATTGAGAATCCTGAGCAGTTCAAGCTTTCGAACAGCTTCCCGAACCCCTTCTCGGATGCAACGACGATTCGCTACTATCTCGCACAGGACGGTTTCGTCAGCCTGAAGGTGTTTGACGCTTCGGGCCGCCTTGTAGACGTGCTGGAGGACTCCTTCCTGGAAAAGGGGCGGTGGTACACTGCCCACTTCCAGGCCGACGACCTGCCTTCAGGACATTACTTCTACCGAATCATGGTCGAGGGCTTCTCGGGTGTGGTTTTCGACGAGAGCGGCTCACTGGTTCTCGCACGCTAAGAGTCCTACATATCGACGGACAGATCCGAAACGTGCAGGTTCAGACCATGATTCACTCGGAGACCGACGACGCCGTCCACATAGGCTTTTGAGCGTGGAAGACGTGCGACCTCGGTTCCATTGACAAGGAAGTGAACCGACTCGTCGCCCGCGCGAATTGCCAGCGTGTTCAATACCGAGTCGGTGCTGTCGTGCGGATGGACTTTCATGGCATCCGTATGCGTCCAATCTGATACAACGCTTGTCTCAGACCCGATTCGCCGCTTGATCAGGAAGTCCCCGGTGTTTCGCAACAGGAAGTACGTGTACTCCTGCATGTCCCCATCGAGATTCTTGCCGCCGACGAAGAGACCGAAGGCTTCGCGGTCGCGCGTTCCGGGATCAAACAGATAGATCGACGCCTTTGCCGTGAAGGATCCTTCTGCCGTGCTCGCAGGATGATAGAAGATGGCGCTCTTGTGAGTCGTGATGTGCCACCCAGGCGTCATGTTGACGAAAAAGATATCCGCATCATCTCCCGCTCCGATCTTGGCGGCAGGATCCGGCTTGTCGAGACGCACCACCCATCCTTCAGGTCGCTGCAGGTTTTCTCCCTGTGGCATTGCGGGATCTGGGCGTCCGTCGGTCTTGCCCATCGACTCGTGAGAATGCGACGACTCGGTCACTTGGGCGACGGATGCTGTTATCGGCAGCAAGGCGATTAGAAAAGCAATGGCGATTCTCATGGCGGAGTTGGATTTTAGTCTCGTATCAGTTCGGTGCAGGCTTGAACGCTATCGGTTCGACGTTTGGCGGAAAACCCATTCGGTTACGGTATTAGGAGATTTCGGTTTCGGGTGAAACCTGGGCCGGCAGTGGTTCTGCTCGTCCTTGCGGCGGCAACCTGCGCCGGGGCGCAGCCATCCTCACCAGGGGTTGCTCGCGTGTCGGTTGGGGGCGAAGACGTTACGTGTGCCAGTTGTTTGGTCGAGGAAAGGGGATACGAGGGCCCAACGTTGCGAGATCACGCATTCGAAGGATTCTCGTGGCCGCTGCGCCGCCCCATTCACGACGGCACCGTTCTGGTGAACTACGTGGACAACGAGCCCACGAATCTCGTTCGCGACTATATGGGCGAGCCGCATTCGTACAACGGTCATCGGGGGACCGACGCGACCCTCTTTTCGTTTCGTGCGATGGATCGCGGCGTTCCCATCATCGCAGCCGCGTCGGGCACTGTTTTGGGAACGATCTATCATCATCCCGATCGCAACATCGGACCCCCTTATCCCGACAGCGGTAACGGCATATGGATTCAGCACGACGAGGGGGTCGTGAGCTACTACTGGCACCCTCGCATGAACTCGATTGCCGTCGAACCCGGAGAGCACGTAGAAACGGGTCAGTTCCTGGCCTTTGTTGGAAGCTCGGGCTACTCGACAGACGCCCATCTGCACTTCGAGGTTCAGGAGAACTCGGGAAACATGGCAGTCGTTCGGGACCCATGGAACGGGACGTTTAATCCGCGGCCGAGCATGTGGAAGGAGCAAGCCGAGTATGTGGGATACGACAGCCTGCGGATATACGAAATCGGTTTTACGACGAGGGATGGGGCAGGAGGCGACTTTCACGTTGTGACGGACCGTGCGCTCAAGGAACGCTTGCCTGAGCCGCTAACGTTTGGTCTGGATGAGCCGCAATTGGGTGTGTGGTTCCTCCTGCAGGGTCAGGAGGACGAGGCCTACACGGTTAGCCTTTATAAACCCGACTCGAGTTTGTTTGGCGAGTTCAATTATGTGCTCAGTGAGAAGTCCAGGTATGCCTTCCATTCATGGTACTGGAATCTTGGCGACCTGTCGGAATCCGATGCAGGGGAGTGGTGGGCCACCGTGACGGAGGGGAGACGCAAGCTCGCGAGACTGGCGATACCATTTTCGAAGGAAACCGTCTTCCCGCCGAGATTCCGGCCCATTGCCGGCCGTTCATTCCGCCTGGAGGGGGAGGTCATTCGCGACACACTGCGCGTATCGAAGCTCGGTGAACCGGTCACCTTTCGACTCGACGGAGCCCCCGGCTTCGTTACACTTACCGACTCGATCGTGACAATCGAGACAGCCTCGACGCAGGAGTACCGATCTTTGTTCTTCAACGCCATCGCAGAGGACCACGACGGGCGTACGGATACCATGCGGTATCACCTCGTCGATCCGAGTCGCCCCCTCGATCCGATTCCAGTAGGCATTCAGCGAGATCCGCTGCCATCTGCCAAGGTGTCTGAGATGCGGCTGTTTCCGAATCCAACGCGATCGAACGCGAGCGTCACATTCAGCCTTGAGTCACGAGATACGATCCAGCTCGAGCTATTTGATTCTCTGGGAAGGAGGGTACGGCCGCCCAAGAGTGTCACGTATGCACCGGGCCGGCACGTCGTTCCGATCATCCTGGAAGGGTTGGCACCCGGGATCTATTTTGTAAGCGCAAGTGGTGCCAGCTTCTCTCAGTCTACGACCCTCGTTCTGGCACCTTAATCCGCACCACTTCCAAAATTCGATAATCACACTATGGGGCAACATTTGCGCTCAGAACCGGGGGGGCTACACCCTGAAGAATTCCGTCGGATCGGCCACGACCTTATCGACATCCTCGCTGACTTCTTCGGCAGCATCAATGATGGGCTCGTAACGGGGAATGAGCGACAGGCGGACATACGGGCGTTGCTTCAGCCGAGCGATCTTCCCCCCGATTCCTCTGACGCCGGTGCACTGTTGCGGGATACTGCTGAGAAGATGATCCACCATTCACTGCACAACGGCCATCCGCGTTTCTGGGGCTACATCACCTCGTCGGCTGATCCTGTTGGCGTCTTGGGCGATCTGATCGCCTCGGCCGTGAACTCCAACGTTGGCCTGTGGTCGCTGTCACCCATGGCATCCGAGATCGAGCTTCAGACTATCCGGTGGATTGCCGAACTGATCGACTTCCCAACGGATTGCGGCGGCATTCTGGTCTCGGGAGGGAATATGGCCAACTTCGTCTGTTTTCTCGCCGCTCGGCGGGCAAAAGCGGCCTGGGAGATTCAGCGGACAGGTTCGCACGGAGGTCCCAAGCTTATAGCATACGTCTCGACGGAAGCCCATACGTGGGTCGACAAGGCCTTCGATCTTTTTGGATTGGGATCCGACAACCTCAGGTGGATCGAGGTCGACGACGACCTGAAGATGCGAGTCGACAAATTGGACGAATGCATCTCGTCTGATCTGGCCGCCGGATATCTGCCTGCCATCGTCGTGGGAACGGCCGGAACGGTATCCACAGGAACCATCGATCCCCTGATCGAAGTTGCCAATCTGTGCGACCGACGCAACCTCTGGTTTCATGTCGATGGAGCATACGGCGCCTTTGCCGCCGCGTTGCCCGATGCCGCAGACGACTTTCGCGCATTCCGAAGAGCGGATTCTATTGCCGTGGATCCTCACAAGTGGCTCTATGCTCCACTCGAGGCCGGCTGCGCACTCGTGAGGAATCCGGCCGACCTGGAGCGCGCATTCAGCCACAAGGCGTTCTACCTGAATAAGGACGGCGTTGCAGACGACCAGCCGGTCCATTTCGTTGATCGAGGCATGCAGAACTCGAGAGGATTCCGTGCACTGAAGGTCTGGTTGGGTTTGAAGGCAGCCGGGAAAGCGGGCATCGTACGGTCGATCTCGGAGGATGTAGAGCTCTCGAGACGGATGGCTCAGCAGCTTGAGGAGCGATCCGATTTCGAGGTTACGTCTCAATGCCTGAGCATCACGACGTTTCGCTACGTCCCGGCAGGGATCGACCCCGTCACGAATGGCCAGTATCTCGATGATCTCAATGGACGCATCCTTCACGAATTACAGGCGGGCGGTCGCGCATTCGTTTCACACGCCCGGGTCCGTGGCGTCTATGTTTTGAGAGCCTGTATCGTCAATTTCCGAACGACGGCTGCGGACGTTGATGCCTTGCCCGAAATCGTGGCGGAGATCGGACAGTCGATGCATCAGGAAATGAGCAAATCCGAGGAAGTGTAGCTAGGGGGATGCGAGGAGCACCATCTTCCTCGTCTCTACGTGCCCTCCGGTATGCAGCGAATACAGGTAAAAACCCGGCGTCACACGACGGCCGGTTTCATCGCTGCCATCCCACATCGCACGGTGTGCCCCAGCCGTCTGCTTCTGACTGACCAGGAGCTTCACCCGTCGTCCGAGCAGATCATAGACCGCGATTTCGACATATTCCGATTGCAGGATTTCGTACTCGAATGTTGTGAGAGGGTAGAATGGATTGGGATAGTTTTGTCCCAGGAGCCTTTGCGTCTCGGGAACCTCAATCGTCTCAGCGTTGACCTGCGTGGTTCCAAGGTACTTGTAGACCCGGCTCCCTAATGCGTATCCCAGGGTGTCGCCAAGCATCCGAAACCGATTGATTACCGGGTCGAGATCTGTCTCGTCCACCTGCCAGGTTACACCTCCGTCGAGCGTTCTGGATGTTGTTCCTCTGCCGCTCGCCCAACCCTGCCACTTTGTGATGAATCCAATACCCTGAAGGGGTCGGCTCCCCGGAATTACGCTTTCCGACCAGGTCTCGCCTCCGTCTCCGGTCTTCAACACTCTGGCCACGCCGACCGGATATCGCTCGACCGACACGTAGCCAACATCGGGAGAGGGGAAGGAGATCTTCCATCCCCATTCGCCGGTATTCTCTGAGACGTGCTTGACTTCCCATGTAGCTCCGCCGTCTCGCGTGCGAAGCACCACGGCATGGCTTAGTCCACCGACCTCGCTGCTACCTCCAACCGCGAAGCCGTTCATTTCGTCGAAGAAGAAGACGTCGATTAACCGCCCGGCGTACTGATCCATGTTCTTGACGGTCCAGGTCAATCCACCGTCCTTCGTCATGTACAACCTTGCGGGCCCGTAGTATCGGCCGACACCGTAGACCACATTCTCATCGACAACCCACAATCCACAAATTCCGAGATCTCCGCCCGATGGCAAACGCGCTGTCAGATTCCTGAGGGTAACGCCGCCATCATCCGTTTGCCAGAGAACATATCCTTCCGTCAGTGCCCCGATCCATCCCTTGTCCTCCGTCGCGAACCCGACACTTCGGAATCGAACCGGCTGCTCGGTAAACGTTTTCGCTGTATGGAGCTTTTCCCACGTCTCACCCCCGTCGAGCGTCCGGTGCAGCTCGCCGTTGAAATTGACGACGTATCCCCGGTCCGGACTCGGGAACGACATGTCCTCGTGCCGAAGGTTCTGAGCGGGAAGCGGTGAATTCGGGAGCAGCGTCCAGGTACCGGGCTGAGCCTCCGCTAACCCGTGCGCGAGCATGAGAATAGCCACCCACAGAACTTGTCTAAGTATCATATCATACGGGTTGTTGCGATCGCCGATCTTAGGTGCGACGCACGGTAATATCAAGTCTAACTGACGCCCGGACTCACCGAACCCAACGACGATGACTATTCATCCGCTGACGCCTGATCGTTGGAACGACGTCGTCGAGCTTTTCGGCCCCAGGGGCGCCTGCGGCGGTTGCTGGTGCATGACCTGGCGTCTCTCTTCCTCGGAGTACGAAGAATCCAAGGGCGAAGGGAATCGCAGGTTGTTCGAGCATCTCGTCATGTCGGGTGCCGAGCCAGGTATTCTTGCCTACGACGGTGCGAAACCGATCGGATGGTGCGCCGTCGCCCCGCGTCCATCCTTCTCACGTCTTGGCCGATCAAGGATCCTGAGACCGGTTGACGACGCGAACGTCTGGTCGATCGTCTGCCTGTTTGTCGACAAACCGTACAGGAATCAAGGACTCAGTACGGACCTGATTAAGGCATCCGTTCGGTTCGTCGGTTCAAAAGGGGGTAGGATCCTCGAGGGATACCCCGTTGAACCGAAAAAGCGTCCTATGCCCGACGTGTTCGCATTCACAGGACTCGCATCCGCCTTTCGTTCGGCGGGATTTCGGGAGATTGCTCGGCGCTCGGAGACGAGACCCATCATGCGATACGTGATAGAGACGAGCCCATGACAATACACGGAAGCGTTTCATGATCGAAGTCGGCAACGGGATCGCAATCCGCGACAACGAGCTTCATTTTCGATTCGTTCGGGCAAGGGGTCCCGGTGGACAGCATGTCAATCGATCCTCCACCGCGGTGCAACTCTCTTTCAACGTCGCCCAGTCTGAGTCGCTGCCCGATCGCGTGAAGCAGCGGCTTCATCGAATTGCCGGCGGATACATGTCCGGGGAGGGGGTGATCCTGATTTTCGCCGATCGCTATCGGTCCCAGCGTATGAATCGACGGGATGCTGTCGATCGGCTCGTAGACCTTGTTCGGCGGGCGGCCACGCCGGTACGTAAACGCGTTCGGACGCGACCGCCGAGGTCGTCTATTGAGCAAAGAATCGAGGCGAAGAAGCGTCGCGGCCAGCGAAAACGGGATCGGCGATGGCGCCCAAGAGACGAGGACTGACCGCAGTCACCGCAACAGGGTGTGACGCTCAAAGAAGGCGACCAGGGCGGCATTTGCCGTAGCCGGCCACACATGGGTCCCTCCTTCTATTGCGTAGAGCACGACCTCCGATTGTGCGGCACACCCTGGGAATTGCTCGCGCCGAACCGGTAGCCCGTTGTCCTTCGGCTGGGAGTAATCGACGTCCGCCTGGTGGTCGCACTGATTGATACGACCCCAGAAACTGAACGTCGAGTCAATAGGCATTCGCTGCCCCGCTACCATTCCAGTACCGGACCATGGAAACGACTCATCTTCCGTGCCGATCATCGCAAGAACCGGCGTGGGTTTACTCGGAGTGCATGTCTCGGCTTGAGCCCAAGTCATCGACGACGCAATGGAAGCGGTGGCCGCAAAGATTTCATTCAGGTTGCAACTGATGCGGTAGTTCATAATGCCGCCCGAGGAGAACCCGACCGAGTAGATCCTGTTCGTGTCCACGATGTACTCGCTTTGAATCCGGGCGATCATTCGCGTGATGAACTCCACGTCGTTTATCCCGGCCCGATCGACGCCGGAGCAAAGGCAGCCGGCAGCCCACTCTCCGTTCAGGCCGTCGGGATATGAGATGAGCCAGCCCTGCCGGTCGGCAATCTCGTCGAGGTGCGTTGATTTCCGCATACCGGGTCCGTTCCCTGGCGTGCCGTGAAAAGCAAAGAGCAGGGGAGAGCCCTGGGACTTGTCATATCTATCCGGAATGTAGAGCGTGAAAATGCGGTTTTGATCATCGACAGTCACAGAAAGGAGTCGTTCTTCTCCTGGCTTGAAGTCGGCACTGTCACATGCCCCGAGCATAAGAATGGCAAGAAGGAAACCGCATTTTGCCCAGTTCTCTGCAGCCCCTGCGCATCGGGTGTCCTGCATGGCATTCGATCAGTTTGCCGGAAACAGTGAACGATCGAGTCCCGGGATGATGCGCAGCGCGTTCTCGTAGTACAACTTGCGCAATACTTCGTCAGGTAGATCCAGCCCATAGATGCGCCAGTGCGCGTGGCGCTTGCGGTAGTACTTGAAGTACTCATCCGCTGTCTCGAGCGTCCGGAAATAGACCTGATACTCTTCGGGATTCCACGCGTCTTTGCCGAACAGAACACGATCCTGATACTTTATCAGCCAGGCTCTCGCGAAACGTGGCTGGCGTCCGAGTTCCGCAAGGACGGCTCCGATCTCCGTATACATGTTCGGCAGCTCATCCATCAGGCGTCCCAGTCTGGCAAGATCATTGCCCATCCATCCGAGATGCGCGTTGATGAAGGTCGTCCGAGGGTGTTTCCTAAACAGGTTGTGCTGATGGCCCATGACTTCTTCCCACGTCCCGAACACCTCAGGCGGGCGTTTGCGATTGGGAAACTGCTTGAGCTCCAGCCAGCGCTCATTGAACCGATCCTGCGGCTCGAAGAACGGCGATGGCTCACCCACGTGAATGAGCACGGGAATCCCAAGATCTGCGCACTTCTCCCAAACCGGATCGAGTCGTGGGTCATCGGCCGGTACTATCGTTCCGTCGGAGTCCTTCAGAAACATGCCGAGATTCTTGAAAATCTTCAATCCTTGCGCACCGTTCGCGACATCGCGTTCGAGTTGTGCTGCCGCACGCTCTCCAAAGCCAGGCTCGGTGAAGGTGGAGAAATCGATATTGGCGAATACCACGAACCGATTCGGATACGACGCCTTCATGGTGCGGACGGTCTGCGCGAGTTCCTCTGCCGTCCCTCCGCTCAGATTGACCATGACCGCCATATTCATCGCGTCCATCGCCTCGATGAGTGTGTCAACGTGCCCGCTGGTCGGATTTCGCTGATGTGAATGGACGTCAACGAATGGGTACAGCGCCCGGGTAGGGGTGATGCTCGGGTACGACGAGGGTTGACCGGGGTTCATATTCCTCGATCGTCATCTCTTGCGCCACAACTCGCGTCTGGACAAGAAGACACACGGTGGTCAGGATGAGCATACTTCGGGCAGAGAGAGACACGAACTTCATGGTGCTGATGGCGTCAAGATGCTTCGGCGGGTCAATGTTGTTTCTTGTTGGATGTTACGACGAGGAGCCGGCAAATGGGGAAGGCGGAAATCCGTCGCCTCCCTTTGGACCCCATGACCGATCTTTTGATGTGGATCATCGGGTTGGTACCTTCGCGCATCCAAATTTCAAACCTCCATGAACGCTCGATCTTTTCTGGAACTCAGGCCGAAGGTAGGGGAGTGCGCCCCGGCTCACCAGGGGTACGTGGACGAGGTACCTCCGGGTAATATCCTTGAACTCCTCAAGGCTCAGTCGGAGACGTTTCGAAAGTTGTTCTCCGGCTTGTCTGACGCAGATGCTTTATTCCGGTACGCCCCGGGAAAGTGGAGTGTTAAGGAGCTCGTCGGCCACCTTTGCGACACCGAGCGCATCCTCGGATATCGCGCCCTCTGTCTTGCTCGCGGGGACCGCGGTCCGTTCCCGTCATTCGACGAAAATGCATACGTCGAGCGCGCAAACTTCGATGTTCGGTCCTTTACGGATCTCACGACAGCGTTCGGACTGAGCCGGAAGCTCACGTATTCGTTTTACAGTTCATTGAATGAAACGGAGTGGAATCGAACCGGTATTGCGAGCGATCACTTGTACTCTGTGAGAGCCATGGCGTTTGTCACGGCCGGCCACCTCATCCATCACGCGCGCGTGTTCGAAGAACGCTATCTCGATTCCATCCGACGCCCAGAATGATTCTCCGATGAAGCGAGTTGTTTTTACGCGTAAATGGCCCGGTGACGCGGTATCGCTGCTGAAATCGGCAGGTTTCGACGTTAGAGAGCGGCCCGATTTCAACGCTCCGACTGAAGAGGAATTGATCGACATCGTCGCAGACGGACCCTTCGCGATCGTAACGACCGTGGAAGATCCTGTCACTGCTCGCGTCATTGGCAGTGCCGGCAAAGATCTCAGGGTGGTCGCACAAGCCGGCGTCGGATACGATAACCTCGACGTTGCGGCTGCCTCCTCGAGAAGGATCTGGGCATCAAACACACCGGGCGTCTTGGATGAGGCGACGGCGGATCTCGCCTTTTCTCTACTGTGCGGCATAGCGCGGAAGATTCCGCAATCCGACCGCTATGTTCGCGAAGGACGGTGGACCTGCTGGCACCCCAGTCTCTTCCTTGGTCCGGAGTTGTCGGGCGCTACCATGGGCATCGTTGGCTTTGGCCGCATAGGCCAGGCCTTCGCACGACGGTGTGTCGGTTTTGACATGACAATCCTCTATGCCGCAACCGGCGAGAAAGACGTCGGCATATCGGGCGCACGTTATGCAACCGTTGATGATGTCCTGTCGAAATCGGATTTCGTCTCACTGCACGTGCCGCTCAATGCATCGACCGACGGCATGATGAATTTCGACAGGCTCAGGAGGATGAAGCGTGGGGCATTTCTGATCAACACCGCGCGCGGTCGTGTCGTCGATACCAATGCGCTGGTATCCGTACTCGGAGAGGGCCATCTCGGTGGCGCAGCATTGGACGTGACGGATCCCGAGCCGCTCCCTGCCGACCATCCCTTACTCGGTTTCGAAAACGTGATCGTGACACCCCATACCGGGTCTGCTTCCTTGAAGGCTCGATCGAGGATGGCCGAAATGGCTGCGCGCAACATCATTGCTGCTGCAGATGGAGAACGCCCACCGAACGCTGTGGCCGAAATCCCGGACTAGTAGACGATTCGATTCGGCAGTCCGATGTAAGCCCGAAACACTGACTCATTCTCTTCGGACAGGCATCCCCCGTCGACCTCTACGGAACTGCCGCCGAGCTCTCTCATCTGGAGATTTGAGATCGTCATTTCGTTAAACCCGGCGCCCTGGGCATCTTTGATTGACGCTCCGTAAACAACGCGATCGAGTTTTGCCCAATGGCAGGCGGCAAAGCACATCGGGCACGGCTCGCATGTCGAATAGATGGTACATCCAGACAAATCGATCGAGTTGACGGCACGGCAAGCAAGGCGAATGGCCTGTACCTCTGCATGAGCGGTGACGTCGGTATTCCGAACGACTTCATTGTGCGCCTGGGCAATCACTTTACCGTTACCGTTAACGATGCACGCCCCGAAAGGCGACTGGCCCGATTCGACGCCCTTTCTGGCCATTTCCATGGCGATGCGCATGTAGGCCCGATCCTTCTCGGTAAACTTCAAAGCGAATTGTGACCGGTTAACGGATGGAAAACGTCACAGCGACAGTGGCCGAGACCTCGATGTCGCCGGCCGGCAGAGCCTGCGATTCGTCGGCCATGGCCTTTTGGACCATCATTCGTTCACCAGCAACGAAAGGAGTCGGTACCGACATTCCCTCCTCGTTGATCGTCAGCACATCGCCTAATTCTCCGCCGAGCGCGGTGACCATGGCCTCCGCACGTCGCTTCGCAGACTGGACGGCATCGGCGAGTATCATCGTCCTGATGTCGGTGTCTGACTTGAGCCGATATTGCACGCCTTCGAGGCGGTTGGCTCCCGACTCCACTACACCGACCACGACGTCGGCCACCAGGTCGAGATCGTCGACCGTGACCTGCACGGAGCGGGTCACGTCATAACCCAACTCATTGTACTTGCGGGTATCGGGATCCCACTCGCGCGCCGGAGAAAGCATGAGGTTTTGAAGTCGTATAGACTTTTCAGGTACACCGGCATCCTTAACGGATTTAATGGCGCGCGCACCCGCCTCCGCGTTAAGAGAGCGGGCAAGATTTGGGTCCTTGCTCCTGGTGACGACACTGAAATTAACGGTAGCCTGGTCAGGAGAAACCTGTCGAGAGGCTTCACCACGTACCGTTACCGTTCGCTTAAAGTCCTGCTTCGGCTGTGCACCGGCTTCGTAGACGCCGGCAAGGACAAACACTGCCACAAGACAAAGGCTCGTTTTGATCAATGTGTTCATAATGGCACCGCGGCGGTAAGTATTTTGCGCCTCATGGTTTCAATCGACCCATAAGCCGGGGGAACGGAATCGCTTCACGTACATGATGCAATCCGCACATCCACGCGACCATTCGCTCGAGGCCGAGACCAAAGCCACTATGCGGAACGGATCCGTACCGTCGGAGATCGAGATACCAGTCGAAGGCACTCTCGGGTAGTCCGTGGCGCTCGATTTGTTCCTTCAGGAAATCAAGATCGGTTGCCCGCTCACCGCCGCCGATCACCTCGCCACAGCCTTCGGGAGCAAGAATATCCATCCCAAGCGCAAGCCGATCGTCGTCGGGATCGCGCTTCATGTAGAACGCCTTGATAGCCGCAGGAAAGCGATGGACTATGATGGGGCGATCGAAGTGCCATGTCAGCAGCGTCTCGTCGCTTCCGCCAAAATCGGATCCCCATTCAAAATTTGCAGCAGAGGATGCCCACGACGGGAAGTTTCGAAGGTCCTCCTCGATATCCGCCAATCGCTTGTTGATCTCTACGAAGCGTTGGTCGAGACGCCTCTTCTCGCCCTTCTTCGCCTGACCGTACCTTTGTTTACCCGTCTCGAACTCCTCTTCGAGCTGGAGCTTCTCGGCAATCTCGCGACCGACTTCCTTTTCAATCATGGTGGCTGTCGCATCCGAGCGCAGCAGATCAACTGCCTCCGAATAGCTCAACCTGGGAAACGGCTTCTTGACACGCTCGAGCGCCGATGTGTCCCGCTCGAGAACCTCCAGCTCCACCTTACAGTCCTCCAGGACGGATCCGACGATGTATACAAGAAAGTCTTCCCCGAGCTCCATATTCTGATCGAGGTCATAGAAGGCCATCTCGGGTTCAATCATCCAGAATTCCGACAGATGACGCCGCGTCTTCGACTTTTCGGCGCGAAAGGTGGGGCCGAACGTGTAGATCTTTCCGAATGCCATCGCCATCGCCTCACCATGAAGCTGACCGCTCTGTGTCAGATAGGCCGTTTCACCGAAGAAATCCGTCCCGAAAAGGGTAGTGGTCCCCTCCACGGCATTTCCCGTAAAGATGGGTGCATCCAATTGGAGAAATCCCTGCCTCTGAAAGAATTCGTGGATCGCCATCGCGACGCGATTTCGGATGCGAAGAGCGGCCCATTGACGCCGAGAGCGGAGCCAGAGGTGGCGATTGTTCATCAAGAACTCAATGCCGTGCTCCTTGTTCGTGATCGGGTATTCCTCGGCCATGCTGATCAGCGTCGCTTTTGAGCAGATCAACTCAACACCGCCTGTCTGACGATCGTCCGCTTTGACGAACCCCGAAATAACGATGGCGCTCTCCTGCGTGGCCGAATCGATGACGTGCCATGTCGGCTCGTCTACGTCTTGTTCGGATACGACGCACTGGACGATTCCCGTACCGTCGCGAAGGATGAGGAAGAGCAGTCCTTTCGAACCTCTCTTGTTGTAAACCCAGCCCTGCAGCGAGACATTTTCGCCGACACGGCTCGGTAGATCGCTGATCATTGCGACGTCTGCCGCCATAAATCCATTGTTTTGTGAATCGTTGAGAGGCGAAGTTACGGCGACAGAGGATGGACTTCCGACTGAACAGGATGGATTCAGAATTGGCCTTCGAGAAGGCGCGCAAGGGCAGCCTCGGAAATCGATCCTTCCCGGAGCACAAACGGGCGGTCGCCTTCGGGTCGAACAATCGTCGAGGGCGCCCCCGGCAGGCTGCCGCCGTCCACGACCAAGTCGACGCCCAGCCTGATCCGATCGTCGACCTCCCGTATAGAAAGCGGCACGGCCTCACCCGTCGGATTCGCACTTGTGGACGAGATGGGCCGAGACGCCTTTCGGATCAGATCGATACAGAACGGGTGACGACACAACCGAATTCCTATTTCCTCGGAGGATCCGATCAGGGTCCTGGGCACGCACTCGGCTGCCGGAAAGAGAATCGTTATCGAATGAAACGTGGAGAGCGCCATCAGCCGTCGGACGAGTCCATCGGGTTTCGGTATCCAGTCCTCGACGCGATCCCAGGAATCGGTGAGGACGAGAAGTGGCTTGTCTGCTTCGACACCCTTGAGATCGCGGATGCGTCTTGTCACGTCGTCTCTGGCCGCGTCACCGCCGATGCCATAGACTGTATCCGTGGGGTAGAGAAGGATGTCCCCCCTGAGAACGGATTCGACGGCCTGGGTCAGCACATCGGCAGGGATGTCCTGACCGAACTCCATTTACTCTCCGCCGTGAATTACTGGTGCTGGTCCTTCACCTCGGCGCGCCAGTCGAGACTCTTTGGCTCACCAGCGACGTCGCTGTGTATGAGTTCGAACTCGTTGAATCCGCCCACGTCAGCAAAGACGAACATCGACTTGCCCTCGCCTGGAATATTGTCGTATTCCCAAATTTCGTATGGTGCCGATCCTCGTTCATAGTGGTGGGGACTGACATGCTCAGGCATTCCGTATTTCAGATACGTCCGGCCACGATCCGTCTCCCATCCTTCAGCATGCCCGCTCGAGTACCGATCGCGTGCATACTGAATCCTGCTGAAGTACTCCTCACGAAACTCGTTCAGTGGAGTTGCAGGATTAGGGTCGCGCTTCTCCCAAAAATGCTGGAGAACACGTTTCTCGTTGTCGAGTCCCTTGGCATGATCCATCTCTGATCTTTCGGAGTCCGTTGCAATGACCTTTGCGTAGCGGATCTGCTCCTCGACTTCCTCCTCGGTCATAGCAGCGTATATGCTCGCTTCGTAGGCGACGTCGACGTTCTGATTGGACTGCTGGGCCTGGACCGCCGGATTATAGACGAAGAACTTCCTTGTCTGCTCGACGATGGCCCTGTTGTCGGACGCGAGAAGCACCACGTTCAAGAGGTACGATCCACTGGTGAGCGCGCCAATGTCGAACGAGCCAACGAGCACATCGGGTGACCGCACTTGACGCTGGGATCTACGCTGCAGGCCCGAAACCGGCTGCGGGATGCTGGACTGCGAGATGAAGGTGTAGACGCTGTAGGCCGAGTCTTGGACCGCCTGGTCAATGTTATATGCCTCGAGGTAGTAGTACAGTGACGTCAGGCCCGATCCATAGAGCAGGTTCGGATTAGGACGAACGAGCAGCCCATTTCTGTAGAAAAGATCGTCACGGTTGCTCGACGCCTTAATGGAGGCGGCCATCTCGATGTTGGAAAGCTGGGGGCCGGAAGCCGACGAAAAGTCAGGTACATTGACGTCGCGAGTCAGTACAAGTCTCCTCCGACCGACTTCCTCGTTGCCGGGAATGGTAAGCATCATCTGGTACTCCCCGGGCGGCACGATTGCGCGGACCAAGTGAAGGAAGTGCTGACCGGGTCCAAGAACCGAGGTGTCGGGTACCGAAAAGCTCAGCGCCGCAGAATCTGCCCAGACAGGCGGCGGGGCGGTTTCGAGCAAGGTCGTAACGGTTGCATGTCTAAGTGCGAGATAGACCGGGAGAAGTGACACGAAGCCGGCCGAATCCTGCTGGAAATCGAGGGAGGCGGCGCCAAACGCCAGATACGACTCAAGTAACGTCGTCTCCCCGTCGTAGGCAAAGCTCGCAAAATCGAGATCGATCTTGATCTCCTTACCCTGACCATAGAGCGCGACCGCCTGCGACATTACTAAAGCGACCGCCAGGGTGAGGAATAGACGTTTCATACGAAAGGTATTAATGTTGTCGTGCGACGAAATTGTAACCCGACTCTCACAAATTGGTTCATCTTCATAGAATAGACAGCCGAATCCGAGTGTTCAAGGTAATTTCGCCGGTACAGGCGGTCTAGAACGACGAGAGGCCGGAGCGGACGTCGGCCGGCCACGATGCGGGTGGCGGAGTCGACCAGGTCCGCTCTTCTTTGAGCACCGGATGGGCGAGCGTCATCTTGTGGCAGTGGAGCGCGATGTTACGCCCGTCCAACGAAAGTTTAGCCCCATACTTAAAGTCTCCGACTATCGGGAACCCGTCGTGTGAAAGCTGCACCCTTATCTGGTGGGGTCTCCCCGTCAACGGCAGTACCTTGATCAGAGAGCGGCGCCCGAACACAGCCAACGGTTCGTATCGGAGTATCGCCTCTTTCGCTCCCGGAGCGCTCTCCTTGACCAGACGAACCTTAACGCCCCTTTTTTGGAGGAATGACGTCAGCGATCGAGGTTCCGTGACCCGGCCCTCCACGAGCGCCAGGTATTCCTTCTTCACGACTCTCCTCCTCAACTGATCGGAAAGCCGTGCTGCAGCCTTGGATGTTCGGGCAAAGACAACGACGCCGGAGACAGGGCGGTCCAACCGGTGGACAAGTCCGATGAATACCTTCCCGGGCTTGTTAAACTCACGGCCTATGAAGGCCTTTGCCTCAGTGAGCAGGTCAAGGTCTCCCGAGCTGTCCTCCTGCACCGGCTGACCGGCGGGCTTGTTCACAACAAGGAGATGATTGTCGAGGAAAAGAACCTCCACGATGTCGAGTTCGGTATTGTCCTGCAGACGATTCGCGTCGGCGAAACGCGCTGGACGTTGTATGTTTAGGGTTCCGTCCTTCCGGTCAATGATTAACGACTGATGATCAATGAGTAGTCCAAAGTACATCCCGACACGACTTGTTGTCCTCGCTTTTATGTCATTTCTGTTCTCCTCCTGCGTTCTGCCTCGAGCCGAGCGTAAGGCTGGACCGAGCGCCTTGTCTGATGGTGTTTGGCTCGACCTGTCGTACTCGTTCTCCGATGAGACGATCTATTGGCCCACGGCCGAATCCTTCGAGCTCGATACGGTTTCGTTCGGTACCACGCCAGGCGGCTATTTTTACTCGGCTTATAACTTCCGCGCGGCGGAACATGGGGGGACACACCTCGATGCGCCGATTCATTTCAGCGCTGGAAAGGAAACCGTCGATCAGATTCCGGTAAAGCACCTCATCGGCCCTGCGGTGCGCATCGACGTTTCCGAGAAGGCGCTCAAAGATCGTGACTATCTCGTCTCGGTGGCGGATCTCGATGCCTGGGAAGAGGCAAATGGACCGCTTCCGGACGGCGGCATGGTTCTGCTGTACACCGGCTACGGGCAGTTTTGGCCGGATGCCGAAGCCTATATGGGCACCAGCGCTCGTGGCGCCGAGGCATTGCCCGACTTGCACTTTCCAGGACTGGATCCGGAAGCAGCTGCCTGGCTCGTGGCTTCTCGACATATCAACGGCGTGGGAATCGATACGCCCAGCATCGATTATGGGCAGTCCACGACGTTTGAGTCTCATCAACATCTGACTGGCGCCAACGTTCTGATTTTCGAAAACGTTGCCAACCTGGATACGGTGCCCGTCAAGGGGGCCTGGCTCGTGGCCGCCCCAATGAAGATCCGGGGAGGTAGCGGGGGCCCGGCGCGCCTGCTCGCGTTCGTGCCATCTGTGTGATAAGCGCTCTCATCGCACGGCGACACTGTGAGTAATCCGGCGGTTTCCAGACGTCACAGTCAGGAAGTACATCCCGGAGGGCACCATATTGCCCTCTGCGTTTCGCATGTCCCAAGCTGCAACTCGTGAACCCAAATCGGCCGTGTAGTCCCACGATCGCACCCGCCGGCCCAGGACATCAGTGACGTCGATACGGCAGGCACGTCCCGTTTCGGTCTCTACCGGAAGGTGAAGCAGTCCTGTTTTGCGCGGATCCACCGGATTGGGATACGGGGCCCCGAAACTGATTCCAACGACATCGTCGGGCACCTCTGAAGTTTCCTCGATTACCAGCAGATTCCTACGGTTAGTCGATCCATCGACGGCCATGGAGGAGACTATTTCGAGATCTTCGGGGGTTGCGCCATCGATCGTCGCGAGTCGAACAGTGCCCACCGATGGTACAAGGACTTCGTCCATGCCGAAGGCAAGGATCGAGAAGCTGTCGGAACCCGATATCCCGTACGGTCTGCCCATTGCAAACTGGGGCAATTCCGGGTTGGACCGGATGACCGCATTCGGGTCACGGAGACGCCCGACGACATGCAGCGCCCGGAGCGGTTCCGCCGAGCGAACCCATAATCCAAGTCCCTCGTCCGTCCGCCTGACTATTACGTCTCCGACCACCGACATTGCCTTCGATACGGCCGCCGAAGGAAGCGGCAGGAGCGCTCCGTCCGGCCACGAGCCTCGAGCGATTGCCTGCGCCAGCACGGTCAAGTCTCGAACGTCGATCGCCTCATTTCCGCCCGGAAACGGATGCAGATCGAGGCGCGACTTGGTTTCGGGCAGGTCAATCCGTCCGAGGATCAGATCGATTCCAAGTACTAGATCGACAACATCAACATACCCGTCTCCGTTTGCATCACCTCTTGTGTCGGCACCGATTACGGATCCAAATATCATCAGAGTATCCGGGGATGTCAGTCCGTCATGATCGATGACGAGCCAGTCTTCGAGAGGACCGACTCCGTATGCGGAACCATCCACCGATATTGAAACAACCGTGGACGAATCCGGCTCCAGCGTCGCAAATGCCGGATCGATCTGCAACAATCCGCTGATACTGAACATGTCGAGAACCTGTAGAACACCGGTTCCGGTATTCGTCAGCGTGAGGTCGACGACAGCGGTCGAGTCCTCTCGGATCGTGCCGATGTCCACCTGCGTAGAGTCGATGCTCAGAATCGGCGTACGCGGCAGCACGGCGACCTGATGGATGGAGGGATCAACGGCAAGAAATAGATCTTCGCCGGTTGTCGACACGGCGGATGCGATCACGGCATCTATCTCGATCACATCGTTTCGGCTCGAGGCTCCGTCCAAGGGAAGGGGTCGGACGACCATCGTCAGGAGAGAATCCGTGGAGACGGGCGCAAGGCCGCTGATCCCATCCGCCAAAACAACCACACTTATCGTGGAATCAGCAGCCTCGTACGACACATGCCAACCAGGTTCATTTAGAGCTGGGAGCGTTGACTCCAGTGACAGAAACGACAGACCGGCCGTGAGCACGAGAGAGAATTGGAGTCCCTGCAGGCTGACGGACGAGGGAATCAGGTGAAGCCCGATCGGGATCAGAAGCGAGTCAGTGTCCTCCACGCCAGATGACGAGTCGGTCGCGAAACCGAATCGATTCCACGATACGGGTCCGTCTGCCACGAGCTCTACATCATCCACGCGGAGATTCCCGCTCGTCGCGTGAAGCGCATTGAATCTGAATCGGACCGCGGTTTCACCGAGCATCGCCTGCGGCACGCCGGCATCCACTGTAACGTAAGTCGATGGTGGTGCTGGAAGTGCGGTCGTGGAGTCGACGACGGTTACGCTCCAGGTTGCTCCGCCGTCTATCGAGGCCTCAATGCTCATGCTAAGCGAGTCGTACGTGGCCGTCCGGCGTGCTGTGTAATGAAGCGTCGCAGTCGTCACCTGTGAAAAGTCGAATACGGGCGACACCAGCGATCCCGTGTCTCCACCCGCGTTTTCGACATTGTTTCCTCCAGATCCTGGTGAGGGTACGCTCGAACTGGTTTCCCAGGCGGATTCGGGGGCGGACCACCCGGGCGGAAGCTCTGGAATCGTAACCGCATCGAAATCCTGGGCATACTGGATTGACTGGGCCATTAAGACAGAGGGAAAGGAGACAGACGCCGCCAGGAAGAGTAGGGGAGTAAGAATGCGTCGCATCGGTTTGAAAGGGTTTGTTGGAGTAACCCTCAGATGACAGTTGAGCGAGCAGAATCATACCTTCCCTTCACTGAAAGTTCATGAGCTGATTCAGGTTTCCCGACGTACGACCATGGTGACTCATTTTGGCCCTACTTCGGGTCGGAACAGCGCTTTCAACCCGGATGTAAGATGCTGGGTGTTATTTTCACAAATCGCCTGACCCATGTCGTTGACGTGTCCGATGTCCCACGGCTACTCCGTCCGAATAGCGCTTCTTCTGCTTGCCCTGGCCATCGGAAGCGGCCCTCTTTTCGCGCAGGATGCCGATGCGCGCTATGACGAAGGAATCGCTGCATTCCGTGACGGCAATTACAGTGACGCCGAGCAGTTGTTTTCCGCGGTGGTAAAAGACGACCCTGAGAATGCGCAGGCGCACTACATGCTGGCCCGGATCTACTACGAAACACCGCTGGAGGATTTCGGAAAGGCGGGCAATGAACTGGACGATGCGATTAAGCTCGAGCCGAAGAATGTCGACTATATGGTCGCGCGGCTGGAGCATCTCCGTGCCGAATCCTCCAACTATATCGTCGACCGGATGCGCGATATGAAGCGCATGTCGCTCGCCAAACAAGTCCTGGCGATTGACCCCGACAATGGGGTGGCGCACGAAGAGCTCGGGAAATCATACGTTCGCGATTTCTGGCGGTACCGCAATGCGATTTCGCTACCGACGCTTGGGCTTCGAGAAGAGATCGTCCATCGTGACGTTCCGCGTACCGACCCCCTTAAAGACGTCTCGGCCGGCGGAGGCTCCGACCCCGGTGGCAACCCGACGCTTGGTGTTCAGCAGGAGCAGCAGGCATACGATGAAATCGTCTTCTCCAAAGACCAATTCGAGTTCCGCAACGACGACCTGTTCAATATCAATCGCCTCGAGATGCAGGGGATTCCGGTCCAGGACCTCCGCTCAAGAGCCGACAATGCGTATGCTCGGGCGATATTCCATTTGACGAAGGCGCTCGAGGCAGACCCGATGAGGCGCGACGTGTACGACTACCTCATGCGCGTCTATGCCTTGAAAGAGGATTACCCCCGCGCGATGGCCACGCTGCGGAACATGTACGCATTCTTTCCAGAGGATGCGTCGTTCTGGTTCTATCTGGGCCTCGTGCATTACAAGACGGGACAGAGCGATGCCGCCGCCAAGAGTTTCGATACCGCGCTGAAGTACGCCGACGACGACGTCCGCTATGCCTTTGAGAATCTGGATCTCTTTCTTCCACCGGAAGAGAAGGAGGCCTATCAGAAGGATCCGATTGCGTATGCAGCGCGCTATTGGACGAGCAAGGACCCCAGATTCCTGACGCCGTACAACGAGCGCAAGCTCGAGCATTACTCGCGCCTCGTTTACGCCGATTTGCTTTATGGCGCACCTCGACTTGGACTGAGAGGCTGGGATACGCAGCGCGGGCAGATACTGGTCCGCTATGGCGTTCCGCAGAGTGACGTCGTCATCAGCGGCGGCTTTGAATCCATCTTGAATCATTTGGCCGCTTCCCGGACGCGTGAAAAGAAGTTGGAAGAAACGGATGCGCCCGGACAGAAGGTATTGGATTTCGACCAGTCGGTCCTCGAATCAAACACGTTCGACATCTGGGATTACGGAGACTTCAAATTCGTCTTTGAGGATCCATTTCGGAACAACGAATACCGGCTGTACAGTCCCTCTGCCAAGGTACTGAATGATGAAAGTGATGCGTGGGAGAACGACTACGTAATCAAATCCGCCGAAACTTTTCGTGAGACGCCAGAACGATACAAGTATGAAGCCCCGGGACGCCAGGTAGACATCCCGTATCTCGTGACCACGTTCCGAGGCGGCGGCGATCAGACCGATGTGCTGATCCACTACGGCATTCCTGTCCAGGGCTACGATCCGACGAAAGAGACTGTCGATCTCACGGTCAACACGGGGACGTTCCTCATCGACAACGACCGCGACGTGGTCGTAGAACGACGGGAAACGCTATACGGGCTGAAGACGCGGCAAATTACCAGTTTCTCAGAGGTTAGCCTTTGGGTCGATACCAATACACTGAGCGCGCCTCCGGGACGTCATGAGGTCTCTGTCGAGTTTGAGACGGTCGGCGGTGGAACCGTCGCGGTTCAGCGCCGGGAGATCGACGTGCCTGACTATAAGAAGGGCGAGACGACGCTGAGTGATCTCCTGCTTGCCTACGCGATTGAAGACAGCGATGATGGAGAGGCCCTGAATCCGGGTGACGTGGTACGAAACAATCTCTCGATAACCCCGGCGCCTTGGAGCGTCTTCGGGAGCAAGCAGCCGATCTACCTTTACTTCGAGCTTTACGATCTGGGCCTCAGTCAGGCCGGGCGGAGCGACTATGAAGTGGAGGCTACGCTGCGGCCTAAAGAAGAGAAAGGCGGGATCGCCGGCCTCTTCGGAATCGGCGGCCACAAAGAAGGCGTTTCGGTCCGATTTGACGGCGGCGGCATTTCCAGCACCGACCACCAGTCACTGATCCTGGATGCCACGGATCAACCGCGAGGTCTTTATCATCTTGTCGTAAAGATTAAGGACCGTGTTTCCGACAAGACCGTTCAGAAAGACCAGGACCTCTTCCTCGAATAGCCCTTTATCCAACCGACGGGGGATCCGGAGAGGGGAGGCACTTGCGTCTCCCTTCTTTCGTTTCGGCCCATCCGGTCGCATGATGCTGCGGCGGCTGTCCATTCTTCCTCTTGCCCTAACCGTTTGCGTCGCAGGCGCCAGCGCGCAGACGCTTTCGACCGACTCTCAGATCGAAGCAGGTCGTGAAGCACTCGGGGCAGGCAATTACGAGCGGGCCATCGAGCTTTTGCGGTCCGTAGCGCATGCGAATCGCGCCAATGCCGAGGCGCACTATCTGCTGGCCCAGGCATTTCTTGGAGACGATCGATTTCGGGCTGCTCGCGCGGAAATCGGCAAGGCACGGGCGCTCGACCGATCAAACATCAAGTTCGCTGTTGCGGAAATCGAGATTCTGCGCGCATCGACACCGCCTGAATCAGCGATCTCCCTGACAGACGGCCGGCGAGTGTCGCTCGCCGAGTCGCTGTTGGAGCGGGACCCCGACAATCCCGCCGCCCTCGAAGAGCTTGGCCTTCATCATGCGATGAACTATCGATGGTACGCGAACTTCGATGCAACCAAACAACCGCTGGGAGGCGGCGTGGCAAGAAAGGCCCGCGAAGAGTTCGAAACGTCCGTCGACTTCCTCCATCGTGCGATTGATGCCGATCCTGCTCGCCTCAGCGCCTACAAGGAGCTCCTTCGGCTTCTTATAGAGGAAGGGGAGTGGACGGCCGCCACCGACCTTGCCGTATCGGCAACCCAGGCCATGCCGTCGAACGCGACCTCATGGCTGCTCAAGGGACTGGTGGCGCAGATGCAAAATCAGGCCGAAGGGGCGGCCCCGTCATTTGAGCACGCAATTCATCTGATGTCTGATGAACGGCGCAAGTCGTTTACGGACATCGGCCTGTTTCTCAGCACGGCGGAGGAGGCCGCATATCATGCAGACAGACAAGGCTTCACGGCCAGCTACTGGGCGGAACGAGATCCATTCCTGCTCACGGAGGTAAACGAACGCCAAGTCGATCATTACGCGCGCATGGCCTACTGTGATCTCTGGTACGGCGGAGGTGCAACACCTGGTTGGGAAACCGAGCGCGGCAAGATCGTTCTGCGATATGGCATTCCATGGAGTGATGCATCCTTCATCGGCGGGTATAGCCGCTTCGACGTCCTGGCGTACCGAGACTTCGAATTCGTTTTCGAGGACATAACGAGGGGCGGCCATTACACGATGTACAGTCCGAAAGCCGGTGCGTCGAGCAGTTGGACGAACGACTACGTCATCCAAGCTGCGGAAATGGCGATTTCGAATCCCGAGCAGTACGATCCAAAACTCGTAGCGCCCGTCGAACTACTCGTCGAGACATCTGCATTCAGAGGAGCGGGCCAGAAATCAGACCTTTACGTTCACGTGCTCGTGCCTGTGCCCTCGGACAGTGCCAATAAGCACATTGATGGCTCGGTGGGCGCCTACTTGCTCGACGAAAGCGAGAATGTCGTCGACAAGTGGGTTCGGGAGCTGGATGATTCCCGTGCAGGCGGGCAGCCGCTGGGCGTCACTTCCACCCGCCGGCTAAGGTGCATGCCGGGCTCATATAGCCTCGGCGTCGAGTATCTAAGCGCTGATCGATCGTCCGCCAGCCGAGTAGATTTCGAGGCGGATATTCCAGGATTTGGTCATGACACACTCTCGGTGAGCGACCTGCTCGCTGCGTCCTCGATAGATCGTGGACCGAAAGGGACCGTGGCTTCCGGCGGCAATTCAATCCTACGCTCCGGATACGCAATTGAGCCAATGCCATGGACGCAAGTCAAGGCCGGATCCGATCTGCTCGTCTATTTCGAGATATACGGACTCACTTCCGATAGTGCGGGTCGAGGGTCGTATCGAATCGATGCGCGCGTCGAAGGGGCAGAGCGACATCGCGGGCTTGCACGCCTGCTAACCAGCCTCTTCAGTCCAAGAGGCGATTCCGGTGTCTCCGTCTCGTCCGAATCGACTTCAAACGGCTCAGACGAACCTCGATTTCTGAGCGTGGGAATTCCGCCCAACCTTCCGGCGGGCGAATATCGTCTCGTTCTCGATGTGACGGATCTTCACAACGGCCATACAGTCAGCCGGAGGCACCTGCTCAGCGTACTGGCTGATTCCGACTATTGACCGGCCTTTTCCTGGACACGGGCGTTCATTGCCGCGACTTTGCCTACCATTTCGGATTTGTAATCAGCGAGTCGCGCTTCGATCGCCGGATCGCTCGTTCCAAGTATCTGAACCGCGAGAAGCGCCGCGTTCTTGGCCCCGCCGATCGCGACCGTCGCCACCGGCACGCCGCTGGGCATTTGGACCGTTGCGAGAAGCGCATCAAGTCCGTTCAGACTGCCGCCTCCGACAGGAATCCCAATGACAGGAAGCGTGGTGTGCGCCGCGACCACTCCTCCGAGATGAGCGGCGCCACCCGCCGCCGCGAGAAGCACCTTCATTCCACGCTCACGGGCCGTCGAGGCCCATTTTGCGGTCTCGTCTGGGGTCCGATGCGCTGAGAGCACGCGAACTTCAAACGGGACGTCAAATGAGCGTAGAATGGCGAACGCGCCTTCAACAACGGGGAGATCAGACTCGCTCCCCATGACAATACCTACAACCGGATCCTGATTCATTCTACAAGTGTCGTGAATAGTGGAATTGACGAGACCAAGTCACGTGGTGTCTCTATCGGCAAGAAACGCATCGAGCTGCACCTCGTCCTGAATTAATACCTGTCGCGCCTTGGAGCCTTCGAAAGGCCCAACGATGCCGGCCTGCTCCAGCTGGTCGACGATACGCGCCGCTCGCGCGTATCCCACGGAGAGCTTCCTTTGGAGAAGGGAGACAGAACCCTGCTGGTTTCGGACGATCGTCCGCGCAGCGTCAACGAAGAGCGGATCTACATCCGTGTCATCCATTCCGTCGATTGAGATTCCGTCGCCCGATGGATCCTCCGCTTTCGGAAGGATGTACGGTCCCGGCCCATCCTGCTCGGCGATAAAATTGGTAATGGCCTCGATCTCTTCGAGAGAGATGTAGGGGGTCTGGATTCGGATGATCCGGCTTCCGCTCATATAGAGCATGTCCCCGTTGCCGACTAGTTGCTCAGCGCCGTACTGATCGATAATCGTTCTCGAGTCGACGCCCGTCGCTACCTGAAATGCCACGCGGGATGGGAAGTTGGCTTTGATCAGCCCCGTGATCACGTTTACGGACGGCCGTTGGGTTGCCACAACGAGGTGGATACCGACGGCGCGCGCCATCTGAGCGAGGCGCGCAATGGGACCCTCGACGTCCTTCCCGGTAGTCATCATGAGGTCGGCAAGCTCATCGACGATGACGACGATATACGGTAGGTGACGATGATCCGCATCGTCGTCGATCCGACCGTCTGCAAACTTCTTGTTGTACTCCTTGATCGTCCGGACGCCTGCTGCGGAGAGCAGATCATATCGCAGCTCCATCTCGCGCAAACAACTGTGCAAGACCGCGCTTGCGTCCGTGAAATCGGTCGTAATAGGCTCCTCAGAGCCCTCCGGCATTGCCATGAAGTGATCAAAAATCCGCGCATACTGCTGCAGCTCAATGCGCTTCGGATCGATCATCACGAACTTCAGATTCTGTGGGTGACAGGCGTAGAGGAGATTCGCGATGAGATTATTGAGACCTACTGATTTCCCCGATCCCGTAGCCCCGGCCATCAGAAGGTGCGGCATCTTGGCGAGGTCTTCGACATATACCTCACCCTCGATTGTCTTGCCGAGCGCGACGGGAAGCTCCATCTTCGCATCACGGAACCGAGCCGTGTTCATTACGCTTCGTACCTGTACGAGCTCGCGGTAGCGGTTGGGTATTTCGACGCCGATCGCCGACTTGCCGGGAATGGGCGCGATCATTCGGATGCCCCTGGCAGCCATCGCCATGGCGAGATCGTCTTCGAGTGCTTTGATGCGACTGATCTTTACGCCCGGGGCCGGCGTCAACTCATAGAGCGTTACGGTCGGACCCACCACAGCATCTATGTCCGTGATTTCGATGTTGTAGGTCTCGAGCTTGTCCAGGAGGATTTGTTTGTTCTCCTCCAATCCGTCGTAATCGATGGGCGGTCGCGAGGCACTGTCGTCTTCGAGCAGTTCGACGGAAGGAAATTCGTAGGGGATGGCGGCCGGCGCCGGAGCTCGACTACGTTCGTCCAGGTTTGCCACCTCTTCCTCGACACGCTCACGAACGTTCAGCGCGAGATCCTGGGCTGCAAGCGTTGCGCCATCCTGGGGCTCCGTGTCTCCTCCGGACGTCGGAGAGACGACATCCTTCTTGTCCCGAAAGAGATCGTTCCGAATGGGGCCGGACGCAAGCGCTTTCTTCTCAGCTTCCGTCGGCGGCGAGAAGAATTCCGCCTTTTCGGGATAGCCGGATCTGGACGGCTGTGCAGGTGCAGGCGCTGGTGCCGGCGCGGGTGTCGGCTTGGGACGCGACTTGAGGCGCTCGCGAAAGGCGGCGAATCGATCCTCAATCCAGTCCAGTGTCTCCTGGACGTCACTGTCTATCGTCAGAAGGATCAAGATTAGTGCGCTCACAATGAGAACAATGAGCGAGCCCGTCGATCCGAGGGCTCGAGTCATCGTAGTTGCAAGACCGGCGCCGACAGTTCCGCTCCATGTTGTTGCGGGTCCCGCACTCAACCAGCCTGCAAACGTCGAGATTACGAGCGTCGCGATCGATCCCGTCATAATGCGCCAGACGACAGGATAGAGAGGACGGCGCCGAAAGAGCGCGTATCCGAGCGCAAAAAGGAGGGCCGCAGGGAGGATTATCGGGTATCCGAGGAAATTCGGGATAGCCAGCCACGCGACCCATGCTCCGACGAGACCCAAAATGTTCGAAGCGGGTGGGGCGCCCGGTTTGAGCACGTTCGCGAGTCGGAAATCAGCCGCGAGCGGGTTGTCGGACGGATTGTAGGATGCGAGCCCGAGAACCAGAAGCACGGCCAGCATCATTACGATGAGTCCGAGAATCTCAAATTGCCGCTCTCTCGACGGGGCAGGCGATGCGGGCGCTGCCTTCTTCTTGTTCCTGGCCGCAGCGGTTGCTTTCGCTCCACCTCCAGACGTTTTCCGCTTGGATCCCTTACTCATGCTAAAAGATACGCCAATGTGCTCTCGCAATCCCGCACCGCGGGCCCAACTCAATCAGCCAGCTTGAGCCGGCCGCCGTCGAATACGGGCAGCACCGGAACATGGTCGATCTGCAGGCAATATTCCACGTCATGCTCATACCCAATCGCACGGAGTCGATCTGCGTGCGTCGAATGAGACAGCGTGCCTGTGAGATTATCTCGATACGTGTTGTAAAGCATATGGGCCATTCGAACCGAATCCGGAAGGTTATCAGGAAGGTTCGAGTGGAACAGGCGATCGACGATCAGGCCGGCGCAGACCGTGTCTTCCAGGCTCGCACGGCCTTTCCATCCGCAGCAGACAAGAAACGTGTCCAGATCGTTGTCCGCTATGCTCTTCGCCACCATATCCGCGTTCAAGAAGCAGCCAACCACAAGCAAGCGGGCCGTCCGGCTGCCCATAAGCGCCGGGGTGCCGTTGGTAGTAATCAGGATGACCGACTTGCGTGCAACGACCTGTTTTGTGTATTCGAGAGGCGAGTTTCCGAGATCATACCCGTCGATTGGACGTCCGTCGCGCTCTCCTCCGAGAACCCGAGCGTCCGAGCCCATCTTGGAAGCCAGAAGTCCCGCCGTACCATAATCGGAGGCAGGCAAAACCTCACGTGCTCCGTGCCCGAGGGCGGTAACGATCGTCGATGATGCTCGGAATACATCGATGATGACCACGAGCTTCCCGGACAGATCCTGATCAGACAGGGTCACGGGAGTAAAGAAAATGTCGATTCCCTTCTTCACTACGTTTCTCCTTAAGCGACTAACTCTTATGCAGCGGGGGCTTGCGCACCTCGGCAGCGAGCCGCTTACCACGTACCTCAATGAAAAGATTCGATCCGGGTGAACGATAAGCCGGATCATCCGGGACATAACCCATGCCCATCCCTGCATTGAGGATAGGGGACTGCGAGCCGCTCGTCACAGTTCCAATAACGTCACCTGAGGCATTGGCGATCGGATAACCCGATCGTGGTATCCCTCGATCCTGCATGACGAATGCTACGAGTCGCCGGGCGATGCCCGCATCCTTGATCTCTTGCAGGGCTTCGGATCCAACGAACGGACCCTTATCCAATTTTGTTATCCAGCCAAGCCCAGCCTCGAGCGGATTCGTCTGGTCGTCGATGTCATTTCCATAGAGACAGTAGCCCGCTTCGATACGCAGCGTATCCCGCGCTCCGAGTCCGGCGGGCTTCAATCCACTGTCGCGCCCCGCCTCCATGAGGAGCTCCCAGAGTCTGACTGCCGAATCAGCCGACGTGTAGAGCTCAAAGCCCCGTTCGCCGGTATAACCCGAATGAGAGATCAGCTGAAACGGACCACCGAGAGGATCTCCAGCCGCAGCCTCCACGAAATGGTAGAACTTGAGATCACTCAGGTCGACGGAGGTCACGGCCTGGACGATGTCGGTAGCAGCCGGCCCCTGCACGGCAATCAAGGCGATCTCCCTTGACACATTCCGCAGATCGGCGCCAACCCTGTTCTGCGAAACGGCCCACGCCCAGTCCTTTTCCATGTTCGAGGCATTGACGACCAGCATGAACCGACTCTCAGAGATGCGATAAACGAGCAGATCGTCGACGATGCCACCGGCCTCGTTGCACATAACTGAATACATGATGCGACCATCGTAGAGCTGCGCAACGTCGTTGGATACGAGACGTTGGACAAAAGTCGCGGCATTCGGCCCTGACACAAGGAATTCACCCATATGGCTCACGTCAAACATGCCCGCGGCATTCCGAACCGCCAGGTGCTCATCGGTGATCGAAGTGTATTGGACCGGCATCTCGAATCCGCCAAATCCAGTCATCCGCGCTCCAAGCTTGATGTGCTGATCGTAAAGCGACGTACGGAGCAAAGGCATTAGCTATTCTCGCTATAATGTGCGGTCATTTGATCGGCGCAACTTACAATTCGTTCCGTACGTGAAGCAATCGGCTTCGCGATGGAAACCATTGACCGCAGGTTGCAATCGGAGTTGCCACCCGATAGTTTCAAAAGCGCCCCGAATCGCGGCTCGTGGCGATGCCTTCATCTCGTCCTACACTTTAAGTAACGAGCAATAACGCTAACCTCTATAAAGGTATTGACAAAAGACGCTTTGATCTTTCCAAGTTCCTGGCACCAACTGCTTTAAATTCAACACAACGCAATTTTCACGGCCCGCGTTGGCCACAATCCTGAACCGCCATGAGGCTCCTCCCGCCGCTCGACTTCAAGAAATGGGTAGAGGACAACAGGCACTTGCTCAAGCCACCGCTTGGGAGCAGGTACATCTACGAGCCGTCCGACGATTTCATCATCTTGGTAGTCGGGGGTCCCAACGCGAGAAATGACTATCACTTCAACGAAAGTGAGGAGTTCTTTTACCAGATCGAAGGCGATATCCTGCTCAAGGTCATGCTGGATGGGCAGCCGGCTGATATCCCTATCAAAGAAGGCGAGATGTTCCTCCTTCCGCCGCGCGTACCGCACTCGCCGAGACGACCGGCCGGAACCCTTGGCATTGTTGTGCAGAAGATTCGATCGGATGAAGAAACGGACGGAATCGTGTGGTTCTGCGAATCCTGTGGCAACAAACTCCATGATGAATATTTCCATGTCGACGACATCGTCGAGCAACTGCCCCCGGTTCTGGAGCGCTTTCACGACTCCGAGCTGTATCGAACCTGCAAGAGATGTGGGGCGGTTATGGCGCTGCCTGACGAACAGAGTGCGGGCTGACCCGTGGTGGCGCGGCCGCATCTATTCGATCGAACCCCGAACAGCTTTGTGAGCATGCCCCCTGGACCTGGAGCCTATGCGCGCTGATTTGAAGATAAGGGCTCGGGAGATGGACGAATCCGATCCGCTCAGATCGTTTCGGGACTTGTTCTACGTACCGACCGTGCCGGGCGGCGACGACATTATTTATCTGGTCGGAAACTCTCTTGGTCTGCAACCGAAATCGGTGCACTCCTACGTTTCACTGGAGCTCGAGAAGTGGCGACGATTGGGTGTCGCCGGGCATTTCGAAGGTGACGAGCCGTGGCTCAAGTACCACGAGTCGGTGTGTCCAGCGGTAGCCGCCCTGGTTGGGGGATTGCCGCACGAGGTGGTCGTGATGAACAGCCTCACCGTGAACCTCCACCTCATGATGGCCACGTTCTTCCAGCCTTCCGGCACAAGATCTCGCATCGTAATGGAAGCGAATGCCTTCCCGTCGGACAGGTATGCCGTCGAGTCGCAGCTACGTTTCCGCGGGCTGAGCCCTGATGACCATCTGATCGAGCTCAACCCACGCTCCGGCGAAGACATTCTCCGCACCGAAGACATTGTCCGGGTAATGGAGGATCAAACCGATCAGATTTCTCTCGTAGTGCTCGGCGGACTCAACTACTACTCGGGCCAGGTCCTGGACATGGAGGTGATTTCGAGAACAGGCCAGACGCTGAACATTCCAGTCGGATTTGACCTCGCGCACGCTGTCGGCAACGTGCCGCTGCATCTTCACGAGTGGGGATGTGACTTTGCCGTGTGGTGCAGCTACAAATATCTGAATGCCGGACCTGGCGCGATTGCGGGCGCCTTCATCCATGAACGGCATGCGCGAGACAGTACGAAGAACCGCCTCGCGGGCTGGTGGGGCCACGATCCGGCCACACGCTTCGAAATGCCGCCGACCTTCGCCGCTTCGGAATCGGCCGATGGCTGGCAGGTGAGCGGTCCCCCGATCCTGCAACTCGCAGCGCTACGTGCCTCTCTCGAGATATTCGAAACGGCCGGGATGGATGCGCTCCACGAAAAGAGAAGACGCCTCAGCGCATTCATGCGTGAGGTTCTTGCGGACGTCGAAGGACCGTTTCGCATAATCACGCCGTCAGCAGAGGGATCGTCAGGATGCCAGCTTTCAATCTTTTTCGAACGACACAGCCGAGAGATCTTCGAGGCCCTCGAGGCGAATGGTGTTGCCTGCGACTACAGAGAACCGAATGTTATTCGGATTGCGGCCGTACCTCTCTACAATTCTTATTCCGACGTCGTAAGATTCGGCGAGATACTCGAACGTGTCTGCACCTGAACAGTCTACTCCGGAAACAAGTAATCCCGTGACAGTTAGAAGGCGCGACCCCTGAAGAACAGAACGAAATGATGTCTCGTAGCTCGTACTCCGTCCGCGTTGCACTGTTTGTGGTAATCGCGGCGGGCAGCGCCGCGGCCCAGACTGGCGAAATTCCCGCCCTGACGAACGAGGATCTCTTCCTCGAACCGAAATTCGAGCAGCGCACCTTGGCGACGGGTCGGTGGGCCGATGAAGGTCCCATCGTTTCGTTCATCAGCGGAAGAGACGATGGGGGGACTGACATCGTGTCGTTCAATCTCGTGGACGGAACAGAAGAACTCGTCGTCGATGGCGCCGACTTGATTGAGCCCGATACGAAGGAGCAACTCAGGATCGAAGACTACCAGCCTGGACCGAACGGCCGCAAGGTGCTGCTCTACACCGATTCAGAGAAGGTTTGGCGCCTCAATACAAAAGGGTATTACTACGTTCTCGATCTTGAGTCCGGGCACCTTTCGCCGCTCAGCGACCGCGAATTCGGTCCCCAAATGTTCGCCAAGTTTGATCCTTCTGGCAAACGGATAGGTTTTGTCCGGAACCGGAATCTCTTCATCGTCGACGTAGAAAGCGGCAAGGAAACACAGCTGACTAGAGACGGTGGACCGGGCGCCATCATCAACGGTACATCAGACTGGGTGTACGAGGAAGAGTTCGGAATCAGGGATGCATGGAGATGGAGCCCTGACGGGCGCTACCTGGCATTCATGCAGTTCGACGAAACGCGAACGCGCGACTACTGGCTGGCGGACAATCGAGGACTGTATCCCGAGTTCAAGAGGTTCCGTTATCCGAAGGCCGGCGAGCGAAACAGCGAAATCAGGATCGGCCTGATCGACGTCGATTCCATGCAAACGTCGTTCTTCGACACGGATACGTGGTATTCGGGGGGTGACCAGCACGAGTACCTGAACGGAATTGGTTGGACCCCGCCTATCGACAGCGTCTCTTATGTCTGGGTTTTTCGCGAGAATCGCGACCAGAACCATCTCGATCTGATGTACCTGAATCCAGTGACGAAAGAATCCCGGGTCGTGCTAAGAGAGAGCGATGCTGCGTACATCAATGCGGAGACGGGGTTTAACGATCTCGATGTCAAGAAGCTCACGTTTCTCCAGGACGAAAAGCACTTCGTGTGGACGAGCGAGGAAGATGGTTACCGGCATCTTTATCTCCACAACAATACTGGCGAGCGCGTCGGTAAGCTGACAAATGGCGAGTGGGACGTGACCACGTTCAATGGTGTCGACGAGGATAAAGGGGAAATCTATTTCTCGGCAACGATAGCCGGTGCGACAGAGCGCCAGCTCTACCGGCTGCCGTTTTCCGCCGACAGTCTCACCTTCGGTGCTACGCCGGAAAGGATAACGAGAGAGGAGGGTTGGCATGAGGTCAGTCTTTCGTCTGATCGCAAGTACTTCATCGACCGCTATTCGACCTCGGAAGCGCCCGAAACGGTGACCCTTCGAAACGCTGAAGGGGAAGTGCTCAGCACGCTGGGAGACAACGCGGATCTAAAGACACGACTGGAAGAGTATCAAATTCATCCGCTCGAGTTCGTCAAAATCCCCGGTGCGGAAGGCGAAATGCTGAATGCCTACCTCGTGAAACCACGTACGTTCTCGACCGCGAAACGCTACCCATTGCTCATGTTCGTGTACGGCGGTCCCGCGTCGCAGCGTGTGCGCAAGGCCTGGCTGGGAACACGCAGACTCTGGTTTCAAATGCTCGCTGACAACTACGACATTGTGCTCGCGTGTGTCGATAACCGGGGTACGGGCGGACGCGGGAAGGTGTTCGAAAGCGCCCCGTACAAACAGCTTGGCGTCCTGGAAGCTCAGGATCAGATCGCCGCAGCCAAGTGGCTTAAGGAACAGGAGTACATCGATCCCGAACATGTTGGTATCTGGGGCTGGAGCTACGGTGGGTTCATGACGCTGATGTCCATGTTCACAGGTGACGGTCCCGAAACCTTTGACTTCGGCATCGCCGTTGCGCCAGTATCTACCTGGCGCCAGTACGACACGATCTACACTGAGCGATACATGTCAACGCCTCAGAAGAATCCCGAAGGATACGCCGTCGCATCGCCGATCAGTCATGTCGATCGAATGGCCGAAAATCAGCGCCTTCTTATCGTGCATGGAGATATGGACGATAATGTACATTTTCAGAACTCGATCCAACTGATCGATGCGCTGGAGAAGGCTCACAAGCAGTTCCGTTTCATGGTATATCCGGGCAAGGATCATGCGATTCAGGGGAACGATGCCGAGTTCCATCTTCACAACATGATGACCGATTTTATCGTCTCCAATACACATCCGGGTCAGCAATAGGAATGACACAACAACCCCAACCGAATCTCCTGCTTAGAGGTGGATCGATCGTAGATCCGAAATCCGGACAAGTCATACGGGCCGATCTGCTCGTTCGGAACGGCGTCATCGCTGAGATAGGTCCCAGTCTGGATGATGTATCCGACGGGATCACGCTCGACTGTTCGGGACGTTACATCTCCCCGGGCTGGATGGACATGCACGTCCATCTTCGCGAACCTGGTTTCGAATACAAAGAAACAATCGTGACCGGGTGTGCCGCGGCGGCTTACGGAGGATTCACGGCGGTCGCATGCATGCCGAACACCGATCCTCCCACGCACACGCGAGATGTCGTGGAGTTCATAATTGAACGGGCCGAGAAGCTGCCGGTTGACGTTTATCCCATCGCCTGCGTATCCAAGCACAGAGAAGGGAAAGAGCTTGCTGAAATGGCCGATCTGCAGGAAGGAGGCGCAGTAGCATTCAGTGACGACGGGTCTCCCGTTTACGATGCCGGTCTTATGCGGCGCGCTCTCGAGTACTCCTCGATGCTCAACGCGCCGATCATCAACCACATGGAAGATCTGGAGCTGAACCGCGGCGGCCAGATGCATGAGGGATCGGTCGCGACGCGGCTCGGACTGCCCGGAATCCCGGGCCTGTCGGAAGACGTCATGGTAGCACGTGACATCTTGCTGTCCGAGTTCACCGGCGGCCGGCTCCATGTTGCCCATATTTCGACTGCTCGGTCGGTCGATCTCGTTAGAGAGGCCAAGGCGCGCGGGATACGTGTGACGGCAGAGGTTTGCACTCATCATTTCTCGCTCACGGATGAAGCCGTCGAAACTTCCGACTATTCCACAAACACGAAGATGCATCCTCCACTTCGATCCGCCGCCGATGTGGAGGCAATGAAACAAGGTTTGGCAGACGGCACGATCGACGCCATCTGCACCGATCACGCGCCGCATGCCTCATTCGAGAAGGAGGTCGAGTACATTACGGCTCCGTTCGGCATCATTGGACTCGAAACTGCCTGGGGTCTCATCGGGCGCGAGCTCATCGCGGCCGGACGCCTCGATCTGGCCGATGCCGTTTCGAAAATCACCGAGGCTCCGAGACGGATTCTGGGATTGCAGCCCGTGAGCGTTCACGTTGGCGATCCTGCGAATCTGACTGTGTTCGATGCCGATACCGAGTGGACCTTCGGGCGCGATTGTGTGAAGTCGAAGAGCCACAATTCACCGTTCATCGGAGAAAAGATGCGCGGCCGTGCCTGGGCGACTTACAACAAGGGGATCCTGACGCAGATCAGCGCCTGAGCGTCTATTTGCCCCGCTTCAACCTTTCTGCCAGATCCTTCGGGAGGCCCTCGGCGAGGATGCGGCTCGACGCTCCTTCAACGTCATAGGCAAGACGAATCAGCTCGTGCTTGATCTCTTCCGTATCGAACACGGCGAATCCCAGTCGTGCGTCATCATCGCGCGGCTGGCCCACGCTGCCGACGTTGATCATGTACCGGCTGCCCGGCCGCACACGAAACACGCCGATCTTGTCCGCCACAACAGCCGGGATGTGCGTATGGCCGACAAAGCAGAACGTCGTGTCGAAATAGTCGAACTGTTCCCTCACGGATCCAAGCGTGTCGAACCGAACCCAGTGCTCCGGATCCTTCGGGGTTGCGTGCACCAGCGTACAGTCGTCGACGACGAGGGTGTAAGGAAGGGAGGCCAGGTACTGGATCTGCGCCCCGTTCAATTTTGACCGATTGTGTTTGATCGCTGCCTGGCCACTACGCGGCAGGTAGTCCGTTCCGTCATCGCGTGCAACGGCCAGATCGTGATTCCCCAGTACCGAGCCCTTTGCACGATCGCATCACCAGATCTACGCAGGGAGCTGGATCTGCCCCGTAACCAACGATGTCGCCAAGGCAGTAAATGGCATCGACTCGGAGCCTATCGATCTCGCTCAGCGCACGCGTGAGAGCTTGAAGATTAGAGTGTATATCCGATATAAGAGCGATCTTCATACCTTCAGCTGCACTACCCGCGGCACCCGGACGCCAGAGAAAGATGGGATTTCGCCCGGCGAAATGATTTTGACGCGCGGAAGCTACGACAGTTAGATTTGAGGCACAAACCAGTCGCTATCCTTGGCAGAGAACTCGCAAACACGCATAGGCGTGATATTCGGTGGCTCCTCGGTAGAACACGAGGTTTCTGTAATCACAGGAATTCAGGCCCTTCACGCCCTGTCTGACACCGCATATGAGGCGGTGCCGATCTACGTCGATAAGCGGGGTACGTGGCACAGCGGCAGCATACTTGCCGATTTGGAGCGATATCGGAATACCCGTGATTTGACCAAGTCAGCGAATCGGGTAGATCCCGTTTCGGGACCCGGAGGTCGTCTCGTGCTCGAAGGCACGAAGGCACGTCTGTTTTCCGCACGCTACCGACTGGAGGTCGACGCGATTCTCGTCGCCATGCACGGCGCCGAGGGTGAAAATGGCAGCCTGCAGGGCCTCCTCGAAACCTTGAACGTTCCATACACGGGATCCGACGTAACTGCCTCGGCTGTCGGGATGGACAAGGCGCTCGCCAAATCGCTGTGCGCCGCTGCCGATGTCCCCGTCGTCGACAGCGTGGTTATACGTGAGGACGAGTGGCGAAATCAGGAAGATTCACGGATGCGGCAATGCCGGGAGGCGCTCGGGTTTCCGATGATCGTAAAGCCGTGCCGCCTGGGCTCGTCCATAGGCATTCATCGGGTGGATGACGTCGAGATGCTCGAGTCTGCCATCGAAGAATGCTTCCGTCTGGATGAGAAAGGTCCTTGTCGAAACGTGCATTGCAGGTCTCAGGGAGTTCAACTGCTCGGTGATCGGAGATACCCGAAGCGCTGAGGTGAGCGTAATCGAAGAGCCGGTCCGCATCGAAGGCGAGGCGCTTCTCTCATACGAGCAGAAATACCAGCGGGGCGGCAAGAATTCAGGACCCAAGTCGAGTTCGACCGGCCGGGGCATGGCATCACTCGACCGCATCATACCGGCGGAGATTCCGGAAGCCCTCGCGGCCGACATCCGGCGACACGCCTACCGAATCTTCAAGACGCTCGGTTGCGCCGGCGTGGCTCGAATCGACTTTCTCTATGACACAGCAGCGGAATGTCTCTATTTCAACGAGATCAACACGATTCCGGGCTCGTTTTCCTTCTACCTGTGGGAGCCGGCCGGGATCGCTTTCGACCAACTCCTGACAAAGCTCATCGAACTCGGCCTCGACCGACACCGTAGAAAAGTCGGCAAGATCCATTCCTACGACACCGACCTGCTGTCGCGCAACGCCTTCGGTGGCGCGAAAGGTAAACGGGGTTGAAGGTCGTTTCTCCGTAATAGCCGTGACCTACACGAAGATCTCCTGTTGTCTAGAGTGTGCTGCCGACTATCTGCCGAAGGCACGGTATGCTCTGACGTCGCTTCTCAGACCCATCAGGCTCGAGCCGAACTGGGTGGGGCGGGACGAGATCGATCCTGGAGGGATCTATTACGGGCCGAATGCCGACTCCATCGACACAAGGGTTCTTCGCATTCCATTGGCTGGGGCGACCGAGCTCTATTTCGCCAGTCGGACTGTCCTGGCAGAGTTCCCGCCCGGTAGAGATGCGGAAGGCATGCTCAGACTGTTTCCCCTCGGTGCCCGAGATGCCGGGCCGGCGGACCGCCACCTGCTCAACTGGGACCCCATCGCCTCGGCCTTCTACTTTCTTTCGGGCTGGCAGGAATGGGTCGATCGATCGAGAGATATGCACGGTCGATTTCCTTACGCAAAGAGCCTGCAGTCTCGTTTCGACCTTGCCTATGACCCGATGGTCGATCGCTACCGTCGCTTCCTTCGTACCCATCTCGAGGATCTCGGACACTCGGTTCGGCGCCGATTGTGGAATGGACGAAGCTCGGCAGATCTGCATCACGCACGATATCGATTACCACCGAAAATGGCGCCCAGGCATCCTCTACGGCGAAACGGTAAAGCACGTCCTTCGCGGAGAGCCCGGCGGGCGCATCCGAGAAACGGGTCGTCTCGCAACGGCGCTTGCCATGTCGGCCATGCGCGGGGACCCCTTCCGTCGGTCCCTTGACGCGATGCTGGACGCTGAAACTGTCGCCGGTTTTGGATCGACCTGGTTCCTGAAGGCGGGCGCCCACGGCCCGTACGACGTGGATTACAGGCTCGAACGCGGATGGATCAGCAAAGCGATCGATCGACTTGAAAATGGAGGATTCGAGATCGGACTGCACGCGAGCTACTTTGCGGCGGATCATCCCGGATATGTCGAGAAGGAGCAGACTCGGCTCCAGAATGTCCTTTCGATTGGACTCCAGTCCATCCGTTCTCACTACCTCCGGTGGTTTGTCGGGGAAACGGCTCGGACCTATGCAGAAACAGGCTTCCTGATCGACTCGACGCTCGGGTTTGCCGAACAGGAAGGTTTCCGGAACGCGACCACAGTCCCGTTTCGACTTTTTGACCTCGTTGCGAACAAACCGCTCGATATCTGGGAAATACCGGTTGCGGTCATGGACACCACGCTGTTTGGATACCGCGACTTGGATCTTGCAGCCGGCATCGACGCAACCATGCAGCTTCTTGATGCGACCAGGGAATTCGGCGGCGTGCTGGTCATTCTCTGGCACAATATCATGCTCGACTCCCTCGGCGATCCCCGAATCGCTCCGCATTTCGAGGCCGTTCTTGAGCGACTGGATGCGAAAGAGGTCTACGTCGCAGCACTGCGAGACGCCCTTGCCGTCTGGCTGGATCAGACGGCGGCAACGACGCTGGGTGATGAGTAACCGAGCAGTAATTGTTTTCGGACGAAATCCTGCCCCTGGAACGGTGAAAACGCGCATCGGAGCTGAAATAGGGCAGCAGGAGGCTGCCCGTCTGTATAAAGCACTCCTGTTGGACACGCTGCGGCGCTGCAGCATGCTGGATGTCGACATCCGCTTCTACCTGGAGAAGACAGAGCGGGCAATCGATCGAGACCTGCTGGAGTTCGATCGAGCGCAGTTACGCCAACAAGGCGAGGGGCTCGGGCCGCGCATGACAAACGCCTTTGACGACACGTTTAGCGCAGGGTACGCTCGCGTCGTCATCATCGGCTCAGACATGCCCACGCTTCCGCCTTTGAGGATCACGCAAGCCTTCGACTCGCTCAGTTCGGAACGAACCGTCGTGCTCGGTCCTGCATTGGACGGCGGATACTACCTGCTGGGACTCTCCCGACCGTGTCCCCAACTCTTCGAAGGAATGTCGTACACACACCGAGACGTACTGTCAGAGACACTTGCACGTTGTAGTTCGGCGGACTTGCAGCCAATTCTGCTGGAGCCATGGTACGACGTCGATACCGTCAATGACCTTCGTCGCCTGGCAGAAGATCTGAGGACCGGCGACGGAGGATGTCCAGCAACCCGCTCATTTCTGATCAGCCGGGGCTTGATTGAAAACACATCTGCAAACCAAGGAAGCGCTTCCGAAAAACCCGTATTTTGAACACCCACCACAGAAGTAGCGTCACCAGCAAGTACGAATGATAGAAGAGCTCACGATTCCGCACCAGCACACCCTCGCTTCGGGCGCAGGCAGGCTCATTACGCTCGAACAGTTTATCATCAACCGGCAGAGCGATTTTAAACATGCCACCGGGGACCTCACACGACTGCTCTACGACATCAGCCTGGCCGCAAAAATAGTCAACCGCGACGTGAACAAGGCCGGCCTCGTAGACATCTTCGGTCCGACGGGAACCGAAAACGTGCACGGGGAGGTGCAGAAGAAGCTCGATCTGCTTGCGCATCGCGAATTCGTGATGGCGTTACGCAGGGGCGGAGAGTGCTGCCTGATCGGTTCCGAAGAGCACGAGGAGGCTATTCCACTCAGGACGGACACCGAAGGCTCCGGAAAGTACATCGTGCTTCTCGACCCGCTCGATGGATCGTCAAACATTGACGTCAATGTCTCCATCGGTACGATCTTTTCGATCTACCGTGCACCGGACGGCATCCTTGACCCAAGTATGGAAGAGGCGTTGCAGTCCGGCGTAAACCAGGTCGCCGCCGGGTACGTGATTTACGGGTCGTCGACCATGTTGGTCTACACAACGGGAAATGGGGTGAACGGCTTTACACTCGACCCATCCATCGGAGAGTTCATCCTCTCACACCCCAGTATGAGAATCCCGAGGAAGGGCACGATATACTCCATTAACGAAGGGAATTATAACTCTTGGGAGGACGGCTTAAAGAAGTACATTAAGTGGCTTCAACAGGAGGACGATGCTTCAAACCGGCCGTATACGGCCCGATACATCGGCTCGCTTGTGGCTGACTTCCACCGCAACCTCCTCAAGGGCGGCATCTACATTTACCCAGCGAATACGAGAAGTCCCACGGGTAAAATTCGACTTATGTACGAGGCCAATCCGATGGCGTTCTTGGTGGAGCAGGCCGGCGGACTTGCGACGGACGGTTACCGGCGGATTATGGAGGTCCCTCCCAAGATGCTGCATCAGCGGACCCCGATCTACATTGGGAGCCCTGATATGGTCGCAACGGCCAATGAATTCCTGACTGGGAAGCGGGATTTGTTGCCGTGACTCAGGTCGATCGGCCGACAGCCGCCGGGGTGGGGGGCACGGGTATCGTATCGGTAGCGCCACGAATGATGTCCATGAGCTCCTCATTGGTCCGATCCTGACGCACCCGCATGAACACCAGCACGATATTCAGTACGACCAGGTCGAAGAAGAGATACCACCAGAGACTGCCGAACAGAAGGGCTGCGTACATGACGACCATGCGCGTATTTGTCGTGAGCGCATTGTAGAAGGGCAGGTGGGGCTTATTACGACGTTTGTACTCCTGTCTGACACTTTCCGGAATGTGCGAATCGAATTGAGCCGACGCGGCCTCCTTGAGCGCATCCAGGCTGCCTGACATGCGTTCCTGCATCCTCGTGTAGGGCACGTACAGCCACCACAAGAGTTTTTCAATCGGACTGGATCGCCATGACATGTTCCGGAACTCTTTCGAAACGACTTCTGATTGGTCGATTTCGCCTTTTTGGGGATCGATCACGAAGAACAGGTACAGGTTCCGGTAGTAGTCTGCGAAGGCGCTCTGGGCCGAGTGGGAGAGAGCGGCCAGGAATCCGACCAGGTACACCCACCAGAAGCCGGTTGCGAAGGCCAGTCGCAAACAGATGTGGATGTAGACACTGAGAAACTTAAAGCTGTCAGACAAACCATCGAGCACCCGGCCGAGGCGCGACTTCATATTCGCCATACGGGCAAGCTGACCATCGGCGCCGTCGAATGCCTGCCCTAGCATCCAGAAGACGATACCCAGGACATTGAGGCTCAGATCGTTGTAGAAGAAGAAATGCCCGCCCAGGACGCCAAACAGCATACCAACGACAGAGAGCGCGTTGGGGCTGATGCCCAGCTTCATTGAAGCCAAGGCGATTACGTACCCGATCGGTCGATAGAAGTAGATATCGATTACTTCTTCGACGTCCCGCGCCTTATAGGTAGCCGCGATGCCGCGCTCAGGTATGTTGTTTCCGATCTCGGTCATGAATGGCTCTGCCTTGAATCGGACGAAGTTACGAGGTTAATGTCAAACGGGTTACGTCAGTGCGGCGCAAACGTCAGGACGGCCCGCGCGAACCGCAACATTCGGCGACATTCTACCGAGAGTAGAACGTAACCGATTTGTAGACGATGCAGTGGCGTCAGGAGTTTCTATCACGCGAAACTCAGGCTGGAGGATTATCTTCGCTGAGGCTCATCGGATTTATCAGGAGGAATGGCAACATATAAGGAAGCCGGGGTGGATATTTCCGCCGGAGAGGATACGGTCCGACGGATTAAGCCGCTCGTTCGAAGCACTTTTACCGAAGGGGTTCTAACGGACATAGGCGCATTCGGTGCTTTTTTCGCCCCTCCCTGGAGGCAATACGATGATCCCATCCTTGTATCCTCGGTGGACGGCGTCGGGACGAAGTTGGCCGTAGCCGTGGCGTGCGACCGTCACGACACGGTCGGGCAAGACCTGGTAAACCACTGCGTCAACGACATTGCGGTGTGCGGTGCTACCCCGCTGTTCTTTATGGACTACTTCGCCGCCGGAAGCCTCGATCCGGAGCGCACGGTCTCAGTGATCGAGGGATTCGCGACAGCCTGCCGAGAAAACGGCTGTGCCCTGATTGGAGGTGAGATGGCCGAGATGCCCGGCATGTACCGAGTTGACGACTATGACGTAGCGGGCACGATCGTCGGCATGGTCGATCGGAGCGAGATCGTCGACGGAAGCACGATTTCGGACGGAGACGTCCTGATCGGCCTCCCGTCCACGGGCCTTCATACGAATGGTTTCTCTCTGGCGCGACACGTTCTACTTTCGCGATTCGATGTCCATGACAAGCCGGAAGAGCTTGGAGGCGAGTCGGTGGGAGAGGTTCTGCTACGCGTACATCGCTCGTATTTAGGGGTGATACGCCGCCTGCTTGAGCGAACGTCTGGCGGTCGGTTTCTCCCACGTTACCGGGGGCGGAATAGCTGGGAATACGCGACGCATACTACCCGATGGACTGGAGATCGATGTCCAATGGGATGCGTGGGAGCGTCCGGCCATATTCCGATTGATTCAGGAGTTGGGCAGTGTTCCGGAGTCCGATATGAGGAGCACGTTTAACCTTGGGATCGGCCTCGTTGCTGTCGTTCCTGTCGATCGAGCGGCCGGTGCCGAGGCGTTGCTCCGCGCCGCGGGAGAGGAACCAATAATCATCGGGCGTATTGTCAGGGAGGCGAGGGAGTGAAGAACAAGTCAAGGCACGGCCAGTTAAACGCATATTTTGTGGCACAATTGCAGTACTTTAGGTCATCCATCCACACAGCGGGAGCATAGAGGTCTAGTATGCTTTCATTGTTTGTCATATTGATTCTTAGTTATCTCGCCGGCTCGATTCCTGCGAGTCTTTGGATAAGCCGGCATTTTTTCCACGTCGACATCCGCAACTATGGGAGCGGTAACGTAGGGGCGACAAACGCATTTCGCATACTTGGCTGGAAGGCTGGCGTGTTGACAACGCTCGTCGATGCAGGAAAGGGCGTTCTTGCAGCTGGACTGATTGCGTCGATCCGGCTTGATGGTTACCGGCTGGATTCGGGGCTTGGGAGGTTGAAACGGTTGTTCGGCTTCTTGCGGGCATTGCCGCGGTTGCGGGCCACATGTATCCGATCATGGCCGGTTTCAAGGGTGGAAAAGGCGTAAACACCTCGGCGGGTGCGCTGCTGGCGATAACGCCTCTCACGATTCTTATTGTCGTGATTGTTTTTGCTGTCGTGCTGCTTCAGTCGCGATATGTATCGCTGGCCTCCTTGATGGCCGCGGTTTCGTTCCCTACGACCATCGCAGTTCGACGCTACATCTTTCATATCGATTCGCTTGATCCCAGTCTTCTTATACTCGGCTCGGTGATGGCGCTAGCGATAATTTTTGCGCACCGTGCCAATATTCGCCGGCTGTTTGACGGTACGGAGAAGCGCATTCGATCATTCAGACCGCACGGCAGTCGGCTCGAGACGTAAACGATCATAAGAGCCGTTTGACGGAGGCTCACCGAAGCGCAGGCGATTGAACAACGGTAAAACCGAACCGTTAGGCAGAGTAGCGATCCTCGGCGCAGGAAGCTGGGGAACGGCACTTGCCGTCTCCGTCGCCCACACCGGGCACGAGGTAACGCTCTGGGCCCGAAACCCCGACTTCGCGCACATCCTCGAGCGAGAGAGAAGGAATCGCCGTTACCTCCCCGGTACCACATTTCCTAATTCAATCCGCGTCACGTCTTCTCTGCCGGACGCGGTGCGCGATGCCTCAGTCTGGGTCTTTGCGACGCCGACGCAGGCGATGCGCTCAGTCGCCGAGCAGGTAGCCGCATGCAGTGCGAAAGCATCCGTCGCCGTCTCCGTCGCCAAGGGAATTGAGAACCGAACCCTCAGGACAACGACTCAGATCCTCTCTGAGGTATTGACCGATCTCCCTCGTGAGGCGGTAGGGGTGCTGTATGGTCCCAGCCATGCCGAAGAAGTAGCCGTGGGTGTACCTACGGCCGTTGTGGCCTCCGCCAAGGAAGAGGATGTTGCTCGAATAATCCAGCGCGTCTTCTTTTCGCAGACACTTCGTGTGTACGTCAATCTCGATCTGATCGGCGTAGAGATCGCCGGATCGGTGAAGAACGTCATGGCGATTGCGGCCGGGATCAGCGATGGCGTCGGATATGGCGACAATACGAAGGCCGCCATCGTTACGCGCGGGATCGCTGAAATCACGCGCCTGGGCATGGCCATCGGAGCGCAAGAATCGACCTTTGCGGGCCTGGCCGGAATCGGCGATCTGGTCGTTACCTGCATGAGCAAGCACTCTCGCAACCGGTTTCTTGGCGAAGAGATCGGCAGAGGCCGGAATCTCTCCGACATCGAGTCGCATATGAATATGGTGGCCGAGGGTGTCCGAACGACCGAGTCCGTTATGGCCCTGGCAATGAAATATGGTGTCGAAATGCCGATAACCGAGGCGGTGCATAAGATCCTGTTCGAGGGGAAACAACCCGAAGAAGCTGTCTACGACCTCATGACGCGGTCGGCAAAACACGAAGCGTTCCATCAGCCGGACAGAAGCTGAAAGAGAAGGGGGGCAATGTGCGAGACTCAATTTTGAGCAATTCGGATCTGAAAAGCCTGGTCCGAATCGGAGAAGGATACCATCTCGAGTTTAAGCGGCGTGTCTCGACGCCTGAACGCATCGCTCGCGAAGCGATCGCCTTCGCTAACACCTGGGGTGGTACGATCCTCATCGGCGTTGGCGACGATGGCGCACTGCTAGGCGTCAAAGACGTGGAAGAAGAGCTTTACGACCTCGAGCGGGCCCTGACGATTTTCAGCAAACCCGCCATCGCCTTTACGTGTCGCACCATCACAATCGGTCCCAGACGCGAGGTGATTGTCATCGAAATCCCGGAGAGCTCTTACAAGCCCCATTTTCTCAACGTCGGTGGGTCGATGGAGTCGGCGGCCTTTATCCGGATTGACGATCAGACGGTTGCAGCGAGCGACGAGGTGGTCGCCCTTTTGGCCTGCGAAGGGGATCCTGTGGGAGCGCGCTTCGAGTTCGGAGATCGGGAGCTTCTTCTTCTGCGTTTTCTAGAGGAATATCATCGCATCACCGTAGCGCAATTCGCCCGGTTGGCCGACATTCCGATCTCTGACGCTTCCGAGATTATCGTCTTGCTGACGCGGGCCAATATTCTGCAAGTGCAGCCCTCGGAAAAGGAGGATGTGTTCGTCTTCCACTATCACGAGGAGTTGCCTGCAGAAGGCGCGTTAGCGTCCACAAATCGGAAAAACGGAAGCGACAGGTACACATAATTTGCATATATTCGGCAATCCGCTCCAAACGTGAGCGCATTGCGATATGATGACACGGGTGCTTGTAAGTCTGGGCTGCAGGAGGAGGTCGGATGGACGTAGTTGAGACGGTCCCACTTAAGGACACCGCGAAGGAAAAATATCTGAACTATGCGCTCTCGGTTATCACCAGCCGAGCGCTCCCTGACGTTCGCGACGGACTGAAACCTGTTCAGCGTCGCATTCTCTACGCCATGTACACAAACCTCCGGCTTCTACCGGAGTCGCGCCACCGAAAGAGTGCTACCGTTGTGGGTGAAGTGATGGGCAAGTACCATCCTCACGGAGATAGTGCGATCTACGAAGCGATGGTGCGTATGGCGCAGGATTTTTCCCTGCGCTACCCGCTGGTTGACGGTCAGGGCAACTTTGGATCCATCGACGGGGACAGTCCCGCCGCCATGCGCTACACCGAGGCTCGGTTACGGGCGATCGCGATTACCTTCGTCGAAGAGCTAACCCGCAACACGGTTGATTTCAGGCCTAATTTTGACGGCTCCCTCAATGAGCCGATCGTTCTCCCGGCCCAGGTCCCGAATCTCCTCCTGAACGGCAGCAGCGGCATCGCAGTTGGAATGGCCACGAATATCCCGCCTCACAATGCCGGTGAGATTCTCGACGCACTCATCGCACTCTCGAAGAAGCCCTCGATGGCTGTCTCGGAGCTCATGGAACATGTGCAGGGGCCGGATTTCCCCACGGGCGGACGAATTCTCAACACGGCAGATGAAATCCTGAAGGTCTATGAGTCAGGCGAGGGAACGATCAGCCTTCGCGGCGAATACTCGATCGGCAAGCTCGACGATGGGAGAAAAGGGATCATCATCGAATCGATTCCCTACGGCGTCAACAAGAGCGATCTGATCGAGAAGATCGCCGACCACATCCGCGCGGGACGCGTGCCGCAGATTCTCGACATCCGCGACGAGTCGACCGACGATGTCAGGATTGCCATTGAGATAAAACGCGGCGCCGATCCGGATGCTGCGATGGCGTATCTGTTCAAGTACACGCCGCTCTCGGCGCGCTTCCATGTCAACATGACGTGCCTCCTTCCGACCGACAATCCTCAGGTTTCGGCACCGAGAAAGGTCGATCTGAAAAGCGCCCTCAGATACTTCCTGAACTTCCGCTTCGAGGTAGTTACGCGCCGGCTCCGCCACGAGCTCGAGCAGATCGAAAGACGCATCCACATCCTGAAGGGATTTGCGATCATTTTCGGAAGTCTCGATGAGGCGATTCGCATCATCAGGGCATCATCCGACAAGCAGGACGCCGCTCAACGCCTCATGCACAGATTCCGGATCGACGATGTTCAGGCGGATGCGATTCTGGAAACCAAGCTCTATCGACTTTCGAAGCTTGAGATTGACGACATCCTCGTCGAGCTCGAAGCGAAAGAAATGAAGGCGGCCGAGATTCGCGCGCTCCTGGAAAACGAGAACGCTCGCCGAAAGCTCGTCCGCGACGAGTTACAGGGACTCAAGAAAACCTATGCTGATGAGCGCAAGACGCTCATCGCCGGTCCAGACTCGATTCGCGAGTTCTCCGAGGAGGATTACATTGTCAAGGAGAACATGTACGTGATCGTGAGCCGAGACGGTTGGGTGAAGCGCCAGAAGTCGTACACCGACGTTGGCTCAATTCGGGTTCGCGAAGGTGACTCCATCGGCTGGGTACTGGCGGGTTCGACACGCGCCACTGTGTGCTTCTTTACCAATTTTGGCAAGGCTTACACGACTCGGATCGACCAGCTTCCAAACACAACGGGATATGGGGATCCGGTCCAGAAGATGTTCGATTTCAGTGACAAGGAGACGGTCGTAGGAGTGCTCTCCCTCGACGAGCGCGTATTGCCGACGCCGGTACCCGAACAGACCCCTGAACCGATATTGTTCGATAATGAGTCGGAAGAAGAGTCGGATTCAGGTCCATACTTCGTCGCAATGACCAACTCCGGGTACTGCGCCCGATACTCGGTCGAATCATTTGCCGATCCCTCGACGCGAACGGGGCGCACCTTTATGAAGGTCAAGGGCCGGGATAGTGTTCTCGGCGCTCTGGTGAGCAGGGGAGACGAGAACGTATGTCTGGCGACGAAGGAGGGACGTGCCCTGATATTTCCGGTGCAGCAGATTTCCACGTTTAAAGGCGCTTCCAAGGGGGTCATCGCAGTGCGCCTTGCGAAGGGCGATTCCGTGATCGGATTCACGCTTTCCGATGCGGCACGGCAAGGTCTTTCCGTAATGACCTCTCGCGGGAGGTCGGAGACCATTCGAACGACGAAGTTCGAAGTATCCAATCGAGGAAACAAAGGCAAGACGGTGATCAGTCGTGGCGGGCTGTCTGCCGTCGTTCCGGAAACGATCGAGGTGCATCTCGGGGGCAGAAGCGAAGAAGAGGATTCTGAGAACCAAGAGGAGGCGTAGACCGGCCGGTCATACTGTTACTCAATGGCAGTAAGCAACACATATTCAGCTGAAGCGATCCAGGTGCTCGAGGGACTCGAGCCTGTTCGCAAACGTCCCGGTATGTACATCGGAGGTACGGGCAAGACCGGCCTTCACCACTTGCTTTGGGAGATCGTCGACAACGCAGTCGACGAGGCAAGCAACGGTTTTGCCTCGTCCATCGACGTTACGCTCCATCGCGACGGCTGCAGCATCACCGTATTAGACAACGGCCGGGGAATCCCGGTGGAAAAGCATCCCGTCAAGAACATTCCAACGCTCGAACTCATCCTCACGACACTGCACGCCGGGGGCAAGTTTGACGATTCGAACTATATCACGTCGGGCGGCCTCCACGGTGTTGGCGCGTCGGTGGTGAATGCGCTCTCCGAGAAACTGATCGCCACCGTGAAGAGAAACGGGAAGACCTACCGGCAATCGTTCACGAGGGGAGTTCCCGACGGGTCTATTAAGGTCGTCGGCGAGAACGGACGAGGCTCGGGCACATCGATCTTTTTCAAGCCTGATGGACAGATTTTCGAAGACGTCAGGTTCGATGCGGCGCTTATTGGAGATCAGCTCGAGGTTAAGACGTTTCTTAACGGGTCGCTGAGAATAGCTTTTGTCGACGAAGCGGCCGGCACACGGGCAGAGTACCACCACGAAGGCGGGATTGCTGAGTACCTCGAGCACGTCATCTCCGAACAAAAGACGCGGGAGATTCATCCGGAAGCTTTTGTGCTGAGGCAGGAGGATCTCGATGAAGGATATCGTGTGGAAGTCGCCCTGCAATGGACCGAGCTGACGCGCGATCACGTCAGGAGCTTCGTAAACGGCATCCCAACGGTCGACGGCGGTACCCACGAAACCGGCTTCAAAGACGGTGTAGCACGAGCCGTGCGGGCCTACATGGATACACACGGGATCGGAGAGAAGAAGCTCGAGGTAACCGCCGACGACATTAGAGAGGGACTCGTCGGAATCATTAACCTCTTCGTTGTAGATCCGCAGTTTCAGGGTCAGACAAAAGAGAAGCTGAATAATCCGGAGGCTCGTTCGACGGTCACCGGCGCCTTTCGACTCGAGCTCGAACAGTTCCTGAATGAGCACCCTTCTACGGCTGATGCGATTGCCGCGCGAATCATTCAGGCGGCCAAAGCCCGCCTCGCAAGTCGCGCCGCGAGTCGGGAGGCAAGAAGGAAGACTGCGATCAGCCACCGACTCAATCTTCCTGGCAAACTGGCCGATTGTTCATCGACCAATCCACAGGAATCAGAGCTGTTCATCGTCGAGGGTGATTCCGCCGGCGGTTCGGCCAAACAAGGACGTGATCGGAAAACACAGGCTATCCTTCCGTTGCGCGGCAAGGTGCTCAATGCCGAGCAGGCTTCGAGAAAGAAGCTGCTCGACAACCGTGAACTGAGTGACATCGTCCAGGCCCTCGGCTGCGGGATGGGGGATCATCTCGAGTTGAAGAACCTCCGCTACCACAAGATCATCCTGCTGATGGACGCCGACTCGGACGGCCATCACATCGCAACGCTGCTGCTCACCTTCTTCTACCGTTATCTAAGGCCGCTCATCGAACAGGGATTCATCTATCTCGCCCAGCCACCTTTGTACCGCATCGACGTCGGCAAAGAAACACATTGGGCGCTCGACGAGGAGCAAAAGGACGAGATCATCCGGAAAGCATCGTCCGGAAAGCGTGCCGCGAAGGCTGAGGTCCAGCGTTTCAAAGGTCTGGGCGAAATGATGCCTGCCACGCTGAAGGAAACGACGCTCCACTCAGCAACGAGACGCCTGCTGAAGGTTGCAATACCCGATCAGGACCGGGTGGCGACAGAAAAGCTGATCTCAGATCTGATGGGCAAGAACGCGTCTGCCCGCTACGACTTCATCATGGAACACGCCGCCGAAGTCGGTGATATTGACGTCTAGTCTTCTAGTCTTCTAGTCTTCTAGTCTTCTAGCCGACAGTGCTCGACTCAGGGGTAGGGGCTGGGCGTCACAGATTTTGGGACCCGAAAGCGCGAAGACTGACAGCCCCCTCGGGCCCCTCGTCGCTCGGCACACATCACGACGACGATTGTGCAGCGTCTCGCTCGCTCGGGGCAGGCCCTCGGACCTTCGACCTTCGACCTTCGACCTTTGACCTTCGACCTTCGACCTTCGACCTTCGACCTTTGACCTTCGACCTTTGACCTTCGACCTTTGACCTTCGACTATCCGACCAGTTCGTTGATCACGTCGACTGGAGAAACGCCATCTGCTTCGGCGTTGAAATTCGTCACGATCCTGTGCCGCAGGACCGGAACGGCCATGGACTTGACGTCCTCGATCACCGGCGTGAGTCTGCCGTCGAGAAGCGCGATCGCTTTCGCACCGAGAATCAAGTATTGAGACGCACTCGGTCCGGCACCCCAGCTCAGATAATCCTCCACGATCTTCGGCGCGTCTTTCTGACCAGGTCGCGTTCTGGCGGCAAGGCTGACTGCATAGTCGATAACATTGTCCGCGACCGGCACCTGGCGAACGAGATCCTGATAAGCGCAGATGTCGGCCGATGATACGACGTGCTGCACCTTCGCGTGCTGCACCGCCGTGGTACTTCGAACAATTTCGACCTCATCGGAAAACGAGGGGTAATCCAGCCACAAGTTCAGCATGAACCGGTCGAGCTGGGCCTCCGGCAGGGGGTAAGTACCTTCCTGCTCGATCGGATTCTGGGTGGCGAGGACGAAGAACGGTTCTTCGAGACGATATGTCTGCCCGGCCGCCGTTACGTGATGCTCCTGCATCGCCTCGAGCAGTGCGGCCTGCGTTTTCGGCGGCGTGCGGTTTATCTCGTCGGCCAGAACGACATTCGCAAAGATCGGTCCATGGAGAAATTTAAAGGCGCGCTTGCCGGTCTGGCGATCCTCCTCGAGGATCTCGGTTCCTGTGATGTCGCTTGGCATCAAGTCGGGCGTAAACTGAATCCGTGAGAAGCGAAGATCCATCGCATCCGACAGGGTTCGGATAAGGAGGGTCTTGGCGAGCCCAGGTACTCCGACGAGCAGGCAGTGTCCCCGAGCGAGAATCGAAACGAACAGCCGGCGAATGATGGGCTCTTGCCCGATGATCACCTTGCCTACCTCTTCCCTAAGTCTCGCGTAACTTCTTTGGACGTTGTTGGCTTGCTCGACTGTGTCTTGCGCAGCAGCTGGATGCATTGGATTGCTGAGTTCGGTGAGGACGCGACTATGCGTGAGGTAGACGAAAAGGGTTAGTCGGCAGCTGTTGTAAGATTCTCGGCCCCCGGAACTCGTATCTCAACATAGACTCCTTTTCGGAGCTTATGAAGCCAGGAGTCTAGCTCCCTGGCACGCTTTTCTTGCAGCACGAGCTGCTCAATGCGGTCATAATCCTGCTTGAGACTGACCGAATGGGGTGGAATACGGTCTTGCAGCCAGACGATATGCCAAGCGGCACGACCGTCGAGCAATTCGAACTTCGCAGGCTCGCTCACGTCGCCTACCGAGAGATCGTTGATGGTCTGCTGCCAGGAATCGCTGAGTGCCGAGAGCACGAGATCGCGATCGTCTGACCGCGGGTCACTGACGTAGCCCCCACGCGTGGCGCTCCGCGGCTCCTCAGAATTCTTCCTGGCCAGCCTCTCGAAGGGAATGTTCAAGTTGACTACCGAATCGCGCTCCGCGGTGAGAAAGTCTATCGCCGGCTGTGGATCGACGCGGCTCTCATCGATTTTGATGAGAATGTGGTTGAAATCGACGATGTCCCCGGTTCGTCGGTTGAGTCGCATGAAGTGCAATCCGTAGCTCGTCTCGAATATCTGGGAAAGCTGTCCAGGCTCAAGACCGGCGGCAATGGCGCCGAATTCAGGCACCAGATCCGACAAGCGGATATTCTTGTACCGGCCGCTATCCGCCACCGAGCCGACGTCATCGGAGAACTTTGCAAGCTCCTCGATCGTGGCTCCTCCGCTCGCTACGGAATCCCGCAAAGTCGTGATGATGTGCATCGCTTCCTCACGCGCGGCGGGATCAGGTTCCGGCAGTCTCACGATGTGCGCCACACGGACGATCTCGGGGAGCGTCGGGAGAGAGTCCTGAGGGATCTTGTTGAACCATTCCTTGACTTCGCTCGGTGTCACCTTGATGTTCTGCATGTGCCGGCGCTGGAATTCGCCCGTGATCAGCTGGTCACGGACGGCAGGGCTCAGGTCGGCCTTGATCTCCGCGACCGTCTCGCCGTATGCCTCCTCAAGCCGCTGCTGACTGCCCGCTTGAGCGATGAGGCGATCGATCCTGGAGTCGACCTCCTGAGACGTTTGTTCAGGAGTGATCTGAATCGTGGTGTCTTGCTTTGCGTGCGCCAGAATGACTTTCTGGTTCACGAGCTCATCGAGCGCATCAAGCCAGAGTTTGTCCGTCAATTCAGCCTGCTGCTGCTGCATTACCCCCAGCACGAGAGCGTTCACGTCAGACCTGAGAATGATCTCTCCGTCGACGACGGCCACGATCTCGTCGAGAACCGTTTCCTGCTGCGCATTCGCTGATCCCGCCAGGCATCCAACCAGAACCAGCAGAACGAAAAACCTCAGGCTCCGACGCCATTCTTCTCCCATATCCAAAATCATCCGCTTCATATTGACCGGTTTCATCGGCTCCTGGTGATATGCATACTATGTCGGGTTCGCCGTCAGTGGGGGACGGGGATTATTCCGGCGAATCCGTACGCAACTCCAATTGACCGCGAGCAAGCGCGCTATTTCGCAGCCGTTGAACCTGATCGAGATACATCTGTTTCCTCTTGTCGATCAGCAGCCTGTTTCTGATGTCGTCGACCACCCACTCGAGATTGGGTTTTGTCCCGGCCGGAACCCGATCGACCAAATGGATAACGTGGTACTGGTTCTCGATTCGGATGATCGGGGCTGTCTGGCCAGGCCGCAAACGCTCGATCGATTCTGTCAACTCCGGAATATTCCTGAAGAATCGACTTTCCGGGAAGTAGTTCACTGACAGTGCGAGACAGACTTCCGGATCGATCGCTGCGGCCCCTACGATTGATCTCCACGTTGAATCGGGTCGTGATGACTGATCGAGCGTATCGAGAACGGCCACTGCGAGAACGGCCGCCACCGAATCATAGGTCGAGAGGTAGCGAATCCGGAGAAATGACTCCCTCAGTGTTAAGTTGTCGACGTTTCGATCGAAATAGGCGCGGATCTCTCGGTCCGTGGGAGTCTCCACCTCACGGTACATCCGGCTGACGAGCGTGCCAATCAGCACCGACCGCTCACTTTCCTCCATGCGTCGGCGAACGTCCGGGTCGTTCTGCAGATTCTGTCCTCGCGCTTCCTGCGAGAGCAGCTCATCGGTCACCCATCGATCAATGAACTGTTCGGCCGCGTGGGTTGAGTCAAGCCCAACCGGCAAGCTCGACAATGCGAGCTCGAGATCATCCTTGTCGAGATACGAATTCCCGACCCTTGCTACGAAGTCTCTGTCGACATCGGCTCGACCGCAGGCAGCTGCAAAGCAGCATGCGGCGACAATGGTCGTTCGTACCGCCTTGATCATAATGGAACCGGAGACGGCGTCAAGGACTGGAGTTCATTCCCGCAGGGGCGATATCGTTGAACGCGTACCTGAGGTTTTCTGGATATAGGACGGCGTGATACTTCTCACGGAGTCGTTTCAGCCATTCCTCTTCGACTTGCGATTGATACGTCGTAACTACGTCGGCGCGTGCCTCCTTGAATGTCTTCTGCCGCGGAGCTTCCAGACCGTCAAGCGCCAAAAGCATGAATCCACGACGGTACCGAATCGGCGCGTAGTCTGACCCACCGACAGCGGTATGGCCTGATCGTAAATCGAATTCGTCGAGTCGGAAACAAACGTTGTGTCGACCCTGAATCCCTCTTCATCGATTCGGCCCGCCCAGTCCGTCGTATCTCCAGGCGTCCATTCCTTGGCGATCCCATTCAGGACCGAGTCGGACTTCGAGTAGAAGCTGATCACCCGCTTCCTTTCCGGAAAACGGTAACTCGCCGCATTTTGCTCGTAGATCTTCATCAGCCCGAGCGTATCTGTGTTCGCGCGGTTCCAGACAGAATCTTCCATGATCCGAAAAAGGACAATGCCGTCGCGATACTCATCCATCAGGTCCTTGAAGTCGGCGTCGCGATCCTCCAGATGCGAGGCCTCAACATCGAGCGCTCGATCTGTGAGCATCTGGTCGATCATTGAGAGCGTCTCGTTCAGGTCATAACTCTGCGGCGCCTCGTTTCGGCGCTCGCTACCGTAGTTCATGAAATCCCCGAGCGTGTATTCATGATCACCAAGCCTGGCAATAACCGTCGCCTTCTGGTCGTCCGACCAATTCTCGAGGGCCAAATGGAAGAGGATCGAGTCCTGCGGAAAGCTCTGCAGTGAGTTGCTCGACGGCCATGGTGTCGATCGACGAGCCAAGCTGTTCCTTGTAGCTCAATGCCAAGGCGGTTTCCGCCGTTTTGAATCGGGGCAGTCGCTGCACGAGGGTCTTCAGATCATCGTATGCCTCGTCGAAAGTCGGAAGGGTACCGACGTCCAACAGCTTGATCAGATGGTATCCAAAGCGCGTACGCACCGGCGCAGAGACATCCCCGATCTTCTTCAGGCCGAAGGCGGCCTCTTCGAAGGGTGCGACCATGCGTCCCCGCCCGAAGAAACCGAGATCACCACCGTTCTGGGCGCTTCCCTGATCCTCCGAGTATTCCTTTGCGAGGTCCGAGAATTCGACGCCCTCATCGAGCTTCTGCATGATCTCGTGGATCGTCGCCAGTGCCTTGGTCGAGTCGTCGTCGGACGTGCGTATGAGGATGTGGGCCGCGCGAATGTCGGGAGACCGCTTCCCGCGTGAGTGGACCTGAAGAATATGGTAGCCGAATCGGGTCCTGAAGATGTCAGACATCTCGCCGACCGGCGTCTCGTATGCCTTGTCTTCGAAGGCCTTGATCATCCGGCCGCCCGTAAATACCCCGAGATAACCCTTGTTCTGTTTTGCAGACGGGTCATCCGAATTCCGCTGCGCGATATCTCCGAATGGTGTGCCGGCGAGGACAGAGTCTCGAAGCGACTCCATTCGTAAGTACGCCTCCAGCGTGTCCGCAGGCGCACCGGGCGATTGAACTCTGACGAGAATATGACTTGCACTTACTTCTTCCTGCTGCCTGTCATAGAGATTATGAACCAGACCGTCTACGACTTCCTGATCGACGAGATAGGGCCTGGCAAGCTGGTCCTTGTACTGCCCGATCTCCTGGACGATCTCCGGATCCTTATCCAGGCCGATAGATTTGGCCTCAATGACTTTCAATCGGAAATCGACGTAGCGTTGCAGAAAGTCTTCGTAGTCAGCCATCGAATCCTGAACCGCTGCGGCATTCCCGCCGACGCTGCGTTCGTAACGCTTCTCAAATTCGGGAACGGTAAGTTCCTGTCCCGCAAAGCGTGCCACGACGTTTGGGCCGGGCCCCTCCTTCATTACTGGAGCAGTGCCGCCACAACCGGCGAGAACTCCCGCGGCGGTCACGACAACGCAAATCCCTGCATATGAATGCCACCAGATTCTGGACATGAGCATTTCTCCTTTGACCTCGATAATGCGTTTTTGCGATAGCCAGCGAGTTTAACCGTAGATCACGACCATCTGCAATCTCTTAACGCCTTTTTGATCATGCTTCGCGGACATTCGGCGGCTGCCAATCGTAGCATGTGACCTATTTTGAACTATTCGACCTCTTCAATATGCCTGAAGGAAGTATGGAGCAGCACAAACCCGTTAGAGTCCGATTCGCTCCCAGTCCGACCGGATTATTGCATATCGGCGGTCTTCGAACTGCACTTTTCAACTACCTGTTTGCACGGCAAAACAATGGGCAGTTCCTTCTCCGTATCGAAGACACCGACCGCGAACGGTATCACGAAGAGGCGGAAAAGAACATCCTCGATGCCTTGAAGTGGGCCGGTCTCACCTACGATGAGGGTCCCGACATCGGCGGACCGCATGCGCCTTACTACCAGTCGAAGCGCGGCGCGGCATACCGCGTGGCGGCGGAGACATTGATTCGTGACGGAAACGCGTACTACGCGTTCGACACGCACGAGGAGATCGAAAACATGCGCGAGCGTCTGCTGAAGGCAGGCAATCCGTCTCCGCGCTACGACGCGATCACGCGAATGAGCATGCGCAATTCGATCACGCTTTCGCAGGACGAGGTAGATCGGCTGCTGGCTGACGAAGCCCCACACGTAATCCGGCTGAAAGTGCCGCGCCGGGAGACCATCCGTTTTCACGATCAGGTTCGGGGCTGGGTCTCTTTCGAGTCGCATGGAATAGACGATCAGGTTCTCATGAAGTCCGACGGCATGCCGACCTACCACCTCGCTAACGTGGTCGATGATCACGACATGGGAATCAGTCACGTGATTCGCGGGGAAGAGTGGCTCTCGTCCACGCCCAAGCACATTCTCCTTTACGGCTATCTTGGATGGACGCCTCCCGAGTTGGCCCACCTGCCGCTCATACTGAGTCCGTCAGGCGGCAAACTCTCGAAACGGAATGCCGACGAGCTGGGAATTCCTGTCTCGGTCGAACAATACAGAGAAGCCGGGTACGAGCCCGAAGCACTACTCAATTTTTTGGCACTGCTTGGCTGGAACCCTGGCGACGATCGGGAGCTGTTCTCGCTCGACGAGCTGATCACCGCTTTTTCGCTGGAGCGCATCGGGTCGAGCGGCGTGCAGTTCAATCTCGAAAAGCTGCGCTGGTTCAACCAGCAATATCTGCGCTCCCGCCCTTCGCGCGAACTCGCCCGTCCGCTTCTCGAACAGGTTCGAGTGGCGCACCCGGACGTTTCCGAAGATTATGTCGTCAACGTTGTGACACTGCTCCAGGAAAGGATCACTTCGGCGGCGGACTTGCTGAATCTTAGCGGCTACTTTTTCGACGATCCGGAATCCTACGACGCCACTGCGATGGCGAAGCTGAAGCCGCAGTCGCCTGGGCACGTTGCTGCGTTGAGCGAGAGACTCGCTGCGGAGGATGGTCCATTGACCCAGGCAGCAGCCGAGTCCGCGATTCACGACACGGCCGAGGCTCTTGGCGTTAAACCCGGCGCCCTGATGTTTCCAACGCGGCTCGCGGTCACAGGCATGACCGTCGGACCGGCTCTCCTGGATGCACTGGCGCTCATCGGAAGAGAGGCCTGTGTACGCCGCCTTTCGGTGGCCGCTGGGCGTTTCGCGGAGCAAATAAACGCAGGGTGATCTCGGCACAATGAACAAGCGCCACGACAGGACGTCGCCCGAACGAGAACGTCTCGGGATAACCGACAGCGGCATTCCGGTCGATCCGGTCTACGAGGTCGATCCTTCTTCATGTCCGCCACCCGGCGTCTTCCCCTTTACCCGGGGCGTGTACGAGGAAATGTATCGGAGCCGGCTGTGGACCATGCGTCAATATTCCGGCTTTGCCACCGCCGAGGAATCGAACGCGCGTTACAGATACCTGCTTGCCCAGGGCGTTCGAGGTCTCTCAGTCGCCTTCGATCTTCCGACTCAGATAGGCTACGATTCTGACGACCCGATCGCCGAAGGAGAGGTTGGGAAGGTAGGCGTTGCCATTGATTCGCTCGACGATATGGTCAGGCTGTTCGATGGGATCGACCTGAGTGAGGTAACGACCTCGATGACGATCAACTCGACTGCCGCGATCCTGCTTGCGCTCTACGTCGCGGCCGCCGAGCAGAAGGGGATCGACCGGAAGGTCCTTGGGGGGACCATTCAGAACGACGTTCTCAAGGAGTATGCCGCACGCGGAACCTACATCTATCCGCCAGGTCCTTCAATGCGGCTTGTTACGGACATCATCGAGTGGTGCGACCATGAGATGCCGCGATGGAATACGATCTCGATTTCAGGCTATCACATCCGTGAGGCTGGCGCAACGGCCGTCCAGGAGTTGGCATTCACACTCGCCAACGGGATCGCTTATGTCGAGGCGGCACGCGCCCGTGGCCTCGACGTCGACCGATTTGGGAGTCGTCTGTCGTTCTTCTTCAACGCGCACAACGACTTCTTCGAGGAGATCGCAAAATTTCGTGCAGCCCGCCGGGCATGGGCTCGGATAATGAAGGATCGCTTCGGAGCATCGAATCCGAAGGCCATGCAATGCCGCTTTCATGTCCAGACCGGAGGATCTACGCTGACGGCGCAGCAGCCGGACAACAACATCGTCCGTGTCACGATCCAGGCTCTCGCCGCAGTCCTTGGGGGTACGCAGAGCCTGCATACCAACGGCGCCGACGAGGCGCTCGGGCTTCCGACAGAGGAAGCTGCGCGAACGGCGCTTCGAACCCAACAGATCATCGCTCACGAATCGGGATCAGTCCGAACGGCGGATCCGCTGGGCGGATCCAGCTACGTCGAATATCTCACAGATGAAATTGAGCGGCGCGCGGTGGATCTGATAGGGACGATCGATCAGCTCGGCGGTGCTGTATCAGCGATTGAGACAGGGTTTTACCAGCGGGAGATCGGACGATCGGCTTATGAGGCTCAGCTCGCCATAGAGTCGGGGGAGAAGATCGTGGTAGGCGTGAACGCCTATTCGTCGGAGGATGCGGTGGACCCAAACGTGTTCAGAGTCGATGAATCGGTGGGGCGGAAACAGACCGAACGCTTGCGTGAGATCCGTTCTCGCCGTAACAAAGAAGTGCACAACCAAGCCGTTACACGCATTCGTTCGGCCGCGGAGTCGGACGACAATCTGATGCCTGCCATCCTCGATGCCGTCACGTCGGACGTAACGCTCGGAGAGATTTCTAACGCCCTTCGGTCGGCGTGGGGGGAGTACGGCTCCTAGGCTCCGGGCGCCGGGTCCCGGGTTCTATCAAGTAGGCGGTACCGCTCAACCAGACCCGCGGCAGCGATCCCAAATGCCACAGCGACGTTTAACGACTGCTTCGAGCCGTATTGCGGGATCTCGAGAGCCAGATCGGCACGGTTCATGACCATTTCCGAGACCCCCACGAGCTCGTTGCCGACGACCAGAGCGAGTGGAAAACTGGATTGCGTTACATCGGCAATCGAAGTAGGCCGATCGGTGATCTCCAGTGCCGCTATAGTGAAGCCCTGGTCGCGCAGGCGGGTGACCACATCGACTGCCGTTTCCGCCTCACTCCACGAAACCGTACGCTCTGAGCCTAGTGCGGCCTTTCGGATCCCAGGATGCGACGGTCGGGGCGTATAGCCAGCAACCCAAACGTGCTCTACCAACATCGCATCACAAGTCCGAAGAATCGAGCCGACGTTGTGGACCGAACGAATATTGTCCAGTACAACGACGATCGGATGCTTCACCTTGTCGCGCATCTCCTCAGGGGAGAGACGCGGAATCTCCTCGTGGGCGAGTTTTCGCACTAACGTTCTGTGAAAACAGCAACATACCGGCAAACGTTGCATTGCCGATAATCGCCTGATACTCTATATTTCTTTTCTGCCTAAAAACGAGAACTAGAGAACTACCTAACCCTTTGTGATTGTAGCAATTGATGGTCCGGCCGGTTCGGGCAAAAGCACCACTGCGCGTGCCGTAGCCCGGCAGCTCGGGTTCCTCTACGTGGATACCGGTGCAATGTACCGGACCGTCGCATTGGCTTTATCACGGGCGCGATCAGACCAACCGAATGTTACAGTCATCGATCTGATTGACGATATCGACATACAATTTTCCTACGCGGAGGATCCGCCTCGCGTCTTTCTGAATGGCGACGACGTGACGGAGGACATCCGCACACCCGACATCAGCGGTCTTGCCAGCACCGTTGCGAAGGAGGCACCTGTTCGAGCCGCCATGGTGGTTAAGCAGCGCGACCTCGCCAACCAGGTTACGTCGACAGGCGGAGGAGCCGTTGTCGAGGGCCGTGACATTGGGACGGTCGTGTTTCCGGAGGCGGATCTCAAGGTATTCCTCCACGCGCGGGTGGATGAGCGTGCCAGGCGGCGCCGGCTGGATCTGGCTCAAAAGGGCCGTGACATGCCTGAGGAGGAGGTGCTCCGACAATTGGCTGACCGTGATTCAGAGGATAGCAGTCGTGCGATCGCACCACTCAAGGCTGCCGATGATGCCTTACACCTCGATACCACCACATTGACTTTCGACGAACAGGTTTCGAGGATTGTGACTTGGGCGCTCGAGATCGCGGCAGGGCGTTCGCCCGCCAAGAGAAAAGAACTTGTTTAATTCACTGAACCATTCACTAAACCCTGGTGTCATCCTTCGGGAAGGCGCCTGAACACTACATGGCTGACAATCAGCAAAAAGAAGAAATAAACGAGGACGTCGCGGTTGACGAGACGACCGAGCTGGAGGAGGTGGCCGCGGAAGCGACAGCCGAAGTTCCAGCCGAGATCTCGGAAGAAGAAGTCGAGACCGTCGAAGAAACGACTGAGGTCGAGGCATCCGAGGAAGTACAACCGACAGCAGAAACGGAAGAACAACCCGTGGAGTCCCTCCTCGAACAGTCCGTTGACGACGCCGAATTGGCCGAGAAAGCCGCCGCCGTAGAGGCGACTGACCAACCTGAAATGATGTCGGAGACCGCTACAGATATCGTAGCCGAATCCGTTGTCGAAGAAGCTGGAGTCGATATCGAGTCGGTAGGCATTGAGATTGCGATTGAATCGACGGACGAAAGCGAGCGCGAAGGGGCAGTTAAGGCATTCCGCGGAGAAATCAGCGACAACGTTGTCAGGCTCGACGACATCGTCGAGGAAGTGGAGGAAGAAGAGGAGCTCGACCCCGAGTTGCTCGACCTCTACGAGGCCTCGATGACTATGGTCGAGGAGAACGAGATCGTCACCGGCCGCGTCGTAACGCTGGGCGACAAGGACGTCGTCATCGATATAGGTTTCAAAAGCGACGGTATCGTCGCCCGTAACGAATTCGACGAGGAAGTCAATCCCGGCGATGAAGTCGCCGTCTACCTCGAGCGAATTGAGGACCGCAATGGCCAGCTCGTACTCTCGAAACGAAGAGCAGACGAGCTATCCCGTTGGCAAGCCATCGAGAATGCGCACAATAACGACACGGTCGTCGAAGGCGAGATCGTGAACCGCATCAAGGGCGGCATGATCGTGAACCTTTTCGGTTCCGAGGCCTTCCTTCCGGGCTCGCAAATCGACATTCGACCCGTGCGCGATTTCGACGCGTATCTCGGCAAACGGATGGAATTCAAGGTCGTCAAGATCAACCCGATGAACGGCAACGTCGTCGTTTCTCACAAGGCACTGATCGAGAAAGATCTCGAAGCCCAGCGCGAGGAAATTCTGTCCACGATGGAAGCCGGCCAAGTTCTCGAGGGAACGGTCAAGAATATCACCGACTTCGGGGTGTTCATCGACCTTGGCGGCGTCGACGGACTGCTCCACATTACCGATCTCTCCTGGGGTCGCGTGGGCCATCCGTCTGAAGTCGTCGATCTCGACGAGAAACTGAAAATCGTCGTTCTCGATTACGATAAAGAACGCCAGCGTATCTCACTCGGACTCAAGCAGCTAACGCCGCACCCGTGGGATAATATTTCCGAGCGCTTCGTCGAAGGCAGCGTCATTAAAGGACGGGTCGTTTCGATCACGGACTACGGTGCATTCGTCGAGTTGGAAAAGGGGATCGAAGGGTTGGTCCATATCTCAGAAATGAGCTGGACGCAACACATCAAGCACCCCACCGAGGTCGTGTCCATCGGAGACGAGATCGACGTGAAGGTGTTGAACATCGACGAGGAAGGACGCAAGATTTCACTTGGAATCAAGCAGCTCAGTCCTGACCCGTGGCAGAATCTCTCAGAGCGTTTCCCGGCTGGTTCGATCGTCAAGGGCACCGTTCGCAACCTGACGAACTTCGGCGTATTCGTCGAGATCGATCAGGGAATCGACGGGCTCGTTCATATATCTGATCTGTCGTGGACGAAGAAGATTCGCCATCCTGGCGAGGTCGTCCGGAAGGGCCAGGAGTTGGACGTCGTTATTCTCAGCGTTGATGAGGAGAATCGCCGCCTTTCCCTCGGTCACAAGCAGATCGAGACGAATCCCTGGAAGCAGTTTGCAGTCGCCTATTCGGAAGGAACCGACACGGAAGGCCGAATCGTCCGATTCCTCGACAACGGCCTGATCGTTCAGCTTCCACTCGAAGTTGAAGCTTTCGTACCCGGTTCGCACCTGGTTCGGAATGCAGATGACTTGAGCCAGGTCTACGAAACGGATGAGATGCTCGAACTGCGTGTTATCGAGTTCAATCTCGACGAGAAGAAGATCGTACTCAGTGAACGGGCGAAGAAAGCTGCCGAGGAGAAGCGTGAGAAGCAGACCGCCGACCGCGCCCGTAAGCGTACATCCGACAAGGACCAGCGCGAATACTCATCGTACAAGCGTTCACCCTCCGGTGGCGCGGCTACACTCGGTGAGTTGAGCGGTCTCGAGAATCTCAAGCAGCAGATGGAAGCTGCCGAGGCGGAAGCCGCCGAAGCCGAGGTCGAAGCAGAAGCTGCCGAGGTCGAGGCTGCCGAAGCCAAAGTGGAAGCGGAAGCCAAAGCGGAACCGGAAGTGGAAGCAGCGGCCGTTGAAGAATCGGGAACAGAAGCTGTCGTCCCCGACGAGGCGGACGTCCCTTCTGAAACCGAAGAGGTGGAGGTTGCTCCGGCCGAGGACGCCGCTCCCGAAGAGAAACCGAAGCGGTCCAGGAAAAAGGCCAAGCCAGCGAAAGCCTCGGAAGAGGCGGGTGATGCATCGGAAGAAGCTTCAGACGAAGAATCTTCAGAAAGCTAATCTCCAACGGCTGACGGAAACGAAGAAGGGCGATGCATCTCGTACGATGCACCGCCCTTCTTCATTTTAGGAATACTCCTAGACGTCAAACTTGATTCCCTGCGCCAGAGGCAGATCGCTCGAATAGTTGAGCGTGTTCGTCTGCCGCCGCATGTATCCCTTCCAGGCATCCGATCCCGATTCGCGACCGCCGCCCGTTTCCTTCTCACCTCCGAACGCACCTCCGATCTCAGCGCCGCTGGTCCCGATGTTCACGTTGGCAATCCCGCAGTCCGACCCGGCTGCGCTCAGGAATGCCTCCGACTCGCGGAACGAGTCCGTGAAAATCGCCGATGAAAGTCCCTGCGGCACGTCGTTGTTGATGCGGATCGCCTCGTCGATGGTGTCGTACCGGAGCAGATAGAGGATGGGAGCGAACGTCTCCTGCTGAACGATGTCGGCTCCGCTGTCTATCTCTACGAGCGCGGGCACAACGTAGTGTCCACTCGCAAAACGCGGATCGTCAACGACCTCACCGCCAAACACGATCCGCCCACCCTGGTCCTCAATTTTCGATAGAGCGGACTGCATTTGATCGACGGCCGCACGGTCGATGAGTGGGCCAACCAGCGTGGTCTCATCAAGAGGATGCCCGATACGATCGGGGAGTGAACGATAGGCCTTCAGGAGCCGCTCTTTCACCTCGTCATACACCTCGGAGTCGATGATAAGCCGGCGGGTCGAAGTACAACGCTGTCCGGCCGTGCCCACCGCTCCGAAGACGATCGCCGGAACCGCGAGTTGGAGATTTGCCTCGCGCGAAACAATGATGCCGTTGTTGCCGCCGAGTTCAAGAATGCTGCGGCCGAGTCTTTTTGCGACCGCCTCTCCGACGGACCGACCCATTCGGATCGATCCGGTTGCAGAAACGAGCGGAATTCGCTCGTCCTCGGCCATCCTTCGCCCGATGTCACGATCCCCGACGACGACGGAGAAAAGTCCCTCGGGAGCTCCGTTGTCCTCCAAGACTTGCTTGATGATATTCACGCAGGCAATCGCGCAAAGCGGCGTCTTCTCACTCGGTTTCCAGACGGTTGCATTGCCGCACACGGCGGCGATCATTGCATTCCACGACCACACGGCGACCGGGAAATTGAATGCTGAGATGATGCCCACCGCGCCGAGGGGGTGCCATTGCTCGTACATGCGATGGCCGGGACGCTCGGAGTGCATCGTCAGACCGTACAACTGGCGCGATAGACCGACTGAATAGTCACAGATGTCGATCATCTCCTGCACTTCTCCCAACCCTTCCTGCAAGATCTTGCCCATTTCGAGCGAGACCAGACGACCGAGCACCTCCTTCTTCTCTCGTAGAGCGAGCCCCACCTGACGAATCAGCTCGCCCCGCCGCGGGGCAGGCACTTGACGCCAGGCGGCCGCAGCCTTCGTCGTTGCGTCAATGACTTGATCATAGGTCATTTGATCGGCGAACTGAACGGCTCCCAGCAATGCGCCGTCTGCCGGCGAGGTGACCGAATGCCACTCGCCTCCGTCGACGAAAAATGTCTTTGAACCGGTGAGACCGCACGGATTTCGCTCGCTCAGACCGAGTTCGCGAAGGACATCTGCAATTTCTTTATCGAACATAATCAGTCTTCTCGGGTTGCTTTCAATAGTTACCCCTCAACGGCCTTGTCGGAGTTCTCTCAAAACCGCTACTTTGACAATCTGCAGTCGCAAACGATCACCTTCAACGGCGACCCAATGTTAACAACGCCTGAAGCTATTAACCTCATCGAACGCCTATCGGATCGCGCGAGATCGGTACCGCCGAGCGGAATCCGTCGTTTCTTCGACATTGCGGCAACGATGGACGACGTCATCTCTTTGGGCATAGGCGAGCCTGATTTCGTCACGCCGCAACCGATTATAGACGCCGCCGTCGAGTCCCTCCGTCGAGGTCAGACCGGCTACACGGCCAATGCCGGCATGATCGAGCTCCGCGAACGTATCGCCTCCGAGCTGCAGCGACTGTACGGCGCGTCCTACAATCCTGCGACGGAGATAATCGCCACCGTGGGGGTATCCGAGGCGGTGCAACTCGCCATGCTCGCGATCCTGAATCCCGGCGACGAGATTCTCATTCCGGAGCCTTGCTTCGTTTCGTATGGACCGACCGCTATTTTTGCCGGAGCAACGGTCAAGTATGTCCCAACCTCGGTTGAAACCGATTTTCAGGTAACGGCGGCCGATCTTGAGCGGCGCATCACGCCCCGAACCAAAGCGCTTTTCCTCGGGTATCCCAACAATCCCACAGGAGCCGTCCTGCGACGTGAAACTGTCGAAGAGATCGCCGAACTGGTGGTGAAACACGATCTCATCGTCCTCTCTGACGAGATCTATGATCGACTCATCTACGGCTCCGCCTTCGATCGCGGGCACGTTTGCGTGCCGACTGTCGGCGAACTCAGGGACCGCACCATTCTCCTCGGTGGGTTCTCGAAGAACTACGCCATGACCGGCTGGCGCATCGGCTACGCCTGTGCCCCTCCCGAAATCCTGAGTGCGATGTACAAGCTCCATCAGTACATCATTATGAGTGCCCCGACGATGTCACAGGCCGGCGCCATCGCAGCCTTAGAGCTGTGCGGGGACGACGTGGAGCGCATGCGACGGTCATACGACGAGCGCCGGCGTTTTATCGTTGACGGCTTCCGAGCCGCCGGATTGCCCACGTTTGAGCCAGAAGGCGCCTTCTACTGCTTTCCCGACATCCGCCCGACCGGACTCACGTCGGAAGCCTTCGCGCAAGAATTGCTGGAGCAAGAGCACATAGCCTGTGTCCCGGGAGATGCCTTCGGACCTTCCGGAAGCGGGTACCTACGCTGTTCCTATGCCACGTCAATGGACAAGTTGACCGTCGCGGCAGAGCGCATCGCCTTATTCTGCGAGAGAAAACGTAGCGATCAATCTGCATGATCTTCCTCGCCTCACTCATCGTGGCGCTGGCATTTCACCTGTTTCTCGGCTGGCCCTGGTCAATCGTCGGTGGGGCGGTTGCCGGATTGGCCATGCCGCGGTTCGGGTGGCTCGTCGGCGCACTTGCCGTCGGATGCTCTTGGAGCCTGCTCGTGCTGTACAATTTCGCAGCGGCCGCTCCTGAGAGTGCGCGCTTTCTCCGGATCACGGGAGGTCTCTTTGGAAACATGTCGGGCGTGATGGTGGTTGTCGTCACCGTCTTGATCGGGCTCGTACTCGGGCTGCTTGGAGGAACCATCGGCGGTCTGACAAGGCGCCTGATGCTGGAGGTTCGCACGCGACGCCAGGCCTGAATCACCATTACCTAAAGCGACCAACCTAATGGCCACTTCCGCACTGGAAGAATCTCTCACACGCGAGAGCATTCAAGAACTGATAGAGCGCGCACGCGTGCTCGGGGGGTATCTTTGACATCGCTGATCGAGAGGCCCGAGCAAGCGAACTTGAGAAAGAGAGACTGAGGGAAGACTTTTGGTCCAACCCGCAGGAGGCAACCCGCGTAGAGAAGACCTTGGCCGCAGAGCGTTCATGGATCGATGAGTGGGAGGCTGTCAAACAGTCCGTCGAGGACATCGAAACCTTGATCGAGCTGGCTGACGAAGAAGACGCGGCCGGCCTTGATGCGGAAATTCAGAGTGAAGCCCGCGCCCTGACAAAGCGTATCGAAGAACTCGAGTTGCGCAATATGCTGCGAGACGAGGACGACGCTCGCAACGCCATTATTACCATCAATCCCGGCGCAGGCGGAACGGAGAGCCAGGACTGGGCCGACATGCTCTTCCGGATGTACGTCCGCTACGGTGAGAATCACAATTACGACGTCACGGTGCTCGAATACCAGCCCGGCGAGGGCGCCGGCATCAAGAGCGCAACGATCCGAATGCAGGGGCTCTTCGCGTACGGCTACCTGAAAGCGGAATCCGGCGTTCATCGTCTCGTACGGATTTCACCCTTCGATTCCAGCGGGCGCCGGCATACCTCTTTTGCCTCCGTCTTCGTGTATCCTGAAATCGACGATTCAATCGACGTAGATATCAATACCGACGATGTTGAAATGCAACGCTTTCATTCCGGAGGAAAGGGCGGCCAGAACGTCAACAAGGTCGAGACCGGCGTCCGGCTGATCTGGACTGGTGAACTTTCGAACGGAGAAGAGGCAAGAGTCGTCGCCGAGTGCACCGAGGAGCGCAGCCAACTGCAGAATCGAGAGAAAGCGATGGTGCTCCTCAAGAGTCGCATTTACAAGCTCGAACGAGAAATCCAGGAAGCCGCCAAGAGTGAGCGTGAGAAGTCGAAGAAGAAGATCGAGTGGGGGAGCCAGATCAGATCGTATGTGTTCCAGCCCTACACCATGGTAAACGATCATCGCACCGAACTTAAATCCAGTGATGTACATGGCGTAATGGATGGTGACCTCGACCAATTTATTAAGGCCTGCCTGATGTCAGGTCTGGCCTGACAATCTCAAACGGCGCAAAGGTGAGCAAAGAACGCGTAGACTTTCTTGTTATTGGAAGCGGAGTTGCAGGCCTGACATTTGCTCTCAAGGCCGCAGAGCACGGATCGGTCGCTGTCGTTACGAAGAAAGATTCGGCCGAGTCGAATACGAACTATGCGCAGGGCGGCATCGCCGCCGTGATTGATCCGGAGGATTCTTTCGAGGAGCACATCGCCGATACGCTCGAGGCGGGCGCGGGCCTGTGCAACCGTGAAGTCGTTGAGTTGGTTGTTCGGGAGGGACCGGCATGCATCCGCTATCTGCAGAAACTGGGCGCCGAATTTTCCAGGGACGGTGATCATCTCAACCTGGGCCGTGAGGGAGGACATTCGACGAATCGGATCGTCCACTCCCGCGATACCACCGGGCGCGAGATCGAACGCGCCTTGCTCGACGTTGTAGGCCGGCATCCGAACATCACGATCTATCCATACCATTTTGCGCTTGAGTTGATCACGGAGCACCATCTGGGCCAAGTCGTGACGAGAGTGCGGCCTGACATCACCTGTTTCGGCGCGTACGTGCTCGATGAGCAAAACGATCAGGTCATCACTTTTCTATCGAAGGTCACGCTGCTCGCTAGTGGGGGAGCCGGCGAGGCCTATCTGCACACCACGAATCCCGCTGTTGCCACCGGAGACGGTATTGCCATGGCCTACCGCGCCAAGGCGCGTCTTGCGAACCTCGAGTTCGTCCAGTTTCATCCGACTGCCCTGTCACATCCCGATGCGAATCGCGTCCTGATCAGTGAGGCAGTAAGGGGAGCGGGCGGGATCCTCTACAACAAAGGGGGCGATCGGTTCATGAAGCGCTACGACGAACGCGGTGAACTGGCTCCCCGTGATATCGTCGCACGCGCAATCGACAACGAACTCAAGCAGCGTGGCGAAGCGCATGTCTGGTTGGACATCTCACACAAGGGCGCAGAGGAGATACTCGACGAATTTCCGGCGATCGCAGAAACCTGCCGCCGCTATGGAATCGACATTACGAATGAGCCAATTCCGGTGGTTCCGGCCGCTCACTACATTTGCGGCGGCGTGGTGACCGACATGGAGGGACGCACGTCCATTGGCGGGCTATTTGCCTGTGGTGAAGTCACGTGCACGGGGCTTCACGGCGCCAACCGATTGGCCAGCAACTCGTTGCTCGAAGCACTCGTGTTTTCCGACAGGGCGGTCGAGCCCGCTATCAGACGAGCCAAGTCGACCGGCTGGCAGGAGGGCATTCCAGCCTGGGATGATGCAGGGATGGTAAAACCGAACGAGTGGATCCTGGTCAGTCACAACCGCGAGGAGCTCCAACGTATCATGTCAGACTACGTCGGCATCGTGCGCTCGACGCTTCGCCTCGAACGGGCTTCGCGACGCCTCAGGCTGCTCTATGAAGAAACGGAAGAATTCTACGCAGGTGTGCGTGTCTCCGTCGAGCTTTGCGAATTGCGGAATCTGATCGCCGTGGGGTACCTGATCGTTCGCTGCGCAGGCATGAGAAAGGAGAGCCGCGGCCTGCATTTCACGACCGACTTCCCCGAAACTAACCCGCTCGAACTGCGTGATACGTTGATCTGACTGATGAGGAAACATCTGGCGGCGGAATTCGGTTGATAATCGCCGGAAGTGTTATATTATTTGTCTTCCCGGCTGTTGGGTAGCGCAGGGGGTTTCTAGGAAACCGCCCTTTTTTTTTAGAACGAGTGCTTTGATACGCCTGTTCTGCCGGGAACAGGCGCTTTTTTTTGTAGCAGATGCCGCATTTGACGGACGTACGAGAGCACGTCGACAGACTGGTCGACGAGATACTTCGGGAGACGACGTTCTTCCGTGTCGAAGTGACGGCCAAAGGTACGGCCCGTGCACCCATCATCGGTGTCTATCTGGATGGCGATGAAGGTATCGATATTGGGAACTGTGCAACGATCAGCCGTGAGCTTCACAGCCGAATCGAGGAAGCCGGTATTTGCCCGAATGGTTTCGAGTTGAGTGTGTCTTCGCCGGGACTGGACCGTTCCCTGCTTCTCCCGCGACAATACGCGCGCAACGTAGGTCGTGACGTTCGCCTGGAGGTCGAGGACATAGAGAACACCGAGACGACGATCGAGGGACGTCTCCTGGGCGCAGCTGAAGACGCCGTGCGCATTGAAGCAGCAGCGGGAGAAATCACGCTGCCGCTGAGGTCAATCCGCAAGGCAGTGGTAAAGACTGCCTGGTAGTAGAGTGCAAAGAGAGTAACAGCAATATTTATAGAACAGGATGCAAAGTGTAAATCTTGTATCGTCATTTGCCGAGATAGCACGGGAGAAGGGCATCGATCGCGACGCCCTGCAGATGATCCTTGAGGACGTCTTCCGAGCCATGATCAAGAAGCGGTACGGATCCGACGAGTCGTTCGACATCATCTTCAATCCGGACAACGGAGATATCCAGATCTACCACATCCGTGAGGTTGTCGAAGACATGAACCTGGAGGATCCCGTTACCCAGATCGAGCACTCGGATGCCGTTCGAGTTGACGACGAGTCTGAGGTAGGCGACGAAGTTGCCAACGAGGTGTTCATTGGTGATTTCGGTCGCCGTGCCATCATGATGGCGAGGCAGACCTTCAGTCAGAAGATTCGTGATTTCGAAAAGGAGAAGATCGTACGGGAGTACTCCGAGCTGATCGGAGAAATCGTCGTTGGGGAGATTTATCAGATCCGCAAACGCGAGGTGCTCGTCATTCATAACAAGGTAGAGCTCGTGCTTCCGAAAGAGGAGCAGATCTACCGTGATCGCTACCGCAAGGGCGACATGATTCGGGCGGTGGTGAAGGATGTGACGAGAGACCTCGGGAGCAACCCGCAGGTCATCATTTCGCGTGCCGATCCGGTCTTCATGGAGCGTTTGTTCGAGCTGGAAGTACCGGAGATGAACGACGGCGTCGACGGAATTGTCGAGATCAAGAAGATCGTGCGTGAGCCTGGAGACCGTGCCAAAGTAGCCGTCGTGAGTTACGATGAAAGGATCGATCCCGTCGGGGCATGTGTGGGCATGAAGGGGGTGAGGATTCACTCGGTGGTCCGCGAGCTGTCGAACGAGAACATCGACGTGATCGCATGGTCCGACGACTCGATAGAGCTCATCGGCCGCGCTATTGCGCCGGCCAAACCCGTTTCCGTGGTGCTGTTCCGCGAAGAAAAGCCACCTCGGGCACGCGTAGTCGTTAATCCCGACGAGGTCAGTCTCGCTATCGGGCGGGGAGGTCAGAATATCCGCCTCGCCTCAAAACTGTCCGGTTTCGAAATCGACGTTTATCGTGAGATTCCCGAAGGCGAGGAGGACCTCGACATCGATGAGTTCGACGACGAATTGTCATCCGAAATCATCGAACGGCTCCGTGGAATCGGCTGCGACTCGGCCAAAGCGGTCCTCGACCTCTCGGTTGAGGAACTGAGCCGCCGGGCGGGATTCGAAACCGAGTTGTCGGAGCACATTCGTGCTTTGATGCGTGCTGAATTTGAGGACGAAGGAGAAGGAGAGCAGGTTTAACGCCCGTACACTCGGTTAAGGGAATTTCTGCAATACGATATGGTGAGTTCAAAAGGTGTTCGGCTTTTCAAAGTGTTGCGCGAGCTTAATGTTGCGCGTAACACGCTTCTCGAGTATCTCGACGATCAGGGGCTCGAGATGGAAGGCTCGGGTCCGAATGCGCGTCTGAGCCCAGAGGTTTACGAGAAAGTTCTCGGGGCCTTTGCGGACGAGAAACAGGCTGTAGAACGGCACGTCAAAAGAGTCCGAGAGCTGCGCCGAGAAGGCATGATTGAAGAGGGTCCAACCCTCGAGCACCTGGAGACGGGTACGGAAGACGAAACCGAGGCGGTCGAAGATGAGGTCGCCGCGCCCGAACCCGAACCTGAACCTGAGCCCCAGCCCGAGCCCGAACCCGAGGAAGTCCCCACCGTCGAAGAGTCGGAGCCCGAACCCGAGCCCGAACCCGAACCCGAACCGGAATCTGAACCCGAGATTACAGCCGAATCGGAAACGGTCGAAGAGGAGGAAGGAACCCAATCTACCGACGAGGAAACGGAAGCGGCTGCTCCGGTCGCGGAAGAACCTGAGGAAGAGCCGGCTGCCGAGGTGGAAATTGAGTCCGAAGCCGGAACGCCGGAAGCAGACGCCGAGGCGCCACAAGAAGACGGCGATGATGGAAAGCTGATCAAGGCGGGCCGTTACACACTGACCGGACCACGCGTTCTCGGCAAGGTCGATCTCGGCAACATTGAGCAGTCGGGTGAAACGCGCCGTCGTCGCAAACGGCGGCGGAAGAAGAAAGACGATGATAAGACGTCGACTGACGGAACGGGGACCACCAAGCCGACCCCGGCCGATGCCGCGAGCAAGAAGAAGCGAAAGCGCAAGGGTCCATCCGTCGATCAGGAGCAAGTCGATCAGGCCGTTCAGGAGACCCTGCGCAACATTGAGCAGTCATCCAGCCGCGTCCGCCAGCGCCGTCGCCGCCAACGACGTGAAGAGCACGCAGCCCAGCGCCAGCGCGAGGCCGAAGAAGCGCAGGTAGATGCAGGCGTTCTCCACATCATGGAGTTCATCACTGCGAGCGAGCTGGCCGACAATATGAACGTCGCCGTCACCGAGATCATTCGCGTTTGTCTCGAGCTCGGCACTATCGTCTCTATCAACCAGCGACTCGATGCGGATACGATCACGCTCATTGCCGATGAGTTCAACTTCGACGTTGAGTTCGTCAAGGATCTTGGGACAGACGACCTTCTAATTGAAGATGATAACCCCGAAGATCTGAAGCCGCGTAGTCCGGTTGTCACTGTCATGGGCCACGTCGATCACGGGAAAACGTCGCTGCTCGATTACATTCGAAAAGACAACGTCGTGGGCGGTGAGTCGGGGGGCATCACGCAGCACATCGGCGCCTACCAAGTCGTAATGAAGGACGGCCGGCGGATCACGTTCCTCGATACGCCGGGTCACCAGGCCTTCACCGCCATGCGCGCGCGCGGCGCACAGGTAACCGACGCGGTAATCCTGGTCGTTGCCGCAGACGACGCCGTCATGCCGCAGACCGTGGAGGCCATCAACCACGCCAAGGCCGCAGGCGTGCCCATAATCGTCGCGATCAACAAGATTGACAAGGCAGACGCCAACCCTGAGAAGGTGATGCAGGGTCTCGCAGACGAAAACGTGCTGGTCGAACAATATGGCGGCAAGGTCCAGGCTGCGCTCGTATCCGCAAAATCGGGTGAGGGCGTCGACGATCTGCTCGAAAAGGTGCTACTCGAAGCTGACGTTCTGGAGTTGACTGCGAATCCTGATCGAGAGGGCATCGGGACCGTCATCGAAAGCAGGGTCGACAAGGGCCGAGGCGTAGTCACGACAGTTCTCGTGCAGAACGGGACCATCCACCAAGGCGACACGTTCATCGCCGGCGCCCATTACGGGCGAGTCCGCGCCATGTTTGACGAGCGGGAGACTCGCGTCCAGGAGGCCGGACCGTCTCAACCAGCGCTTATTCTTGGACTGGCCGGCACACCGGAAGTAGGGGATCGCGTCGTCGTGCTCGAGGACGAACGGGAAGCCCGCGAAATTGCACATGGCAGACAGCAAATCCAGCGCGAGCAGACGCTTCGCATGCGCAAGCACATCACGCTGGACGACGTCGGGCGCCGCCTCGCGCTGGGCGATATTCAGGCCCTGAATCTGATCGTCAAGGCCGACGTGGGGGGATCTGTCGAAGCCCTTACCGACGCGCTCTTGCAGCTTTCGTCGGACGAAGTGCAGGTCAATATCATCCACTCAGGCGTCGGTGCAATCAATGAAGGTGACGTTATGCTCGCCTCGGCATCGGATGCAGTCATCATCGGATTCCAGGTGAGACCCATTCCCGGAGTTCGGTCGATCGCTGAACGGGAAGAGATCGACATCAGGCTGTACTCGATCATTTACAACGCGATCGAGGATGTTCGCGACGCACTCGAGGGCATGCTTTCGCCCGACGTTTCAGAGAAGACGCTCGGTACACTCGAGGTGCGCGACACCTTCAAGCTTCCGAAGATCGGCGTCGTTGCCGGTTGCTACGTGGTTGAAGGAAAGATTCGTCGACAGGACCGAATCCGCCTCATTCGTGACGGCGTCGTGATTTTCGAGGGAGAACTCGGATCGCTGCGTCGATTCAAGGATGACGTAAAGGAAGTTACGTCGGGATACGAATGTGGCGTCTCTATCGAACGATATCGCGATATCAAGGTCGGTGACCACATCGAGGCGTACGAAGTAATCGAGACCAGGCGCCAGCTTCCCGTCTGACAGGTAACGCTCTTTCACAGGTCGGAAATGAGTATTCGTACAGAGCGCGTATCGCGTCTGGTGCAACGTGAGGTTGCCCACATTCTCCAGTCTTTTCAGGACGCAGCGCCGGGGATGTTCACTGTAACCGAGGCGCGAGTCAACAGAGATCTCTCGATCGCCTACATCTACGTCAGTTGTCTCGGCGACACGCAGGAGCAGCGCGTCAATGCATTCCAGCGCCTCGAAGAACTGACCCCACGCATCCGGTCAGAACTAGCATCGCGCATTCGCCACCAGGTACGACACATACCTGAGATTCGGCTGATGCTCGACGATTCCCTCAATCACGCCGCACGCATCGAAGAACTTCTCAGCGAAGCGCGCAAGGAGCGGGCCGGCCGCGAAACGGCCGCGGAAGACGACCTGCCCGTCGAGAAGCATTCCGATCCCACATCCGAGGAATGATTTCGTCGCAGGCCGATCTACCGATCCTGGACAAATCGTCGTTTATCGGCGGATGGCAAGACGGCGTCGCCGTCCTTGTCGACAAGCCTCCCGGCTGGTCCTCCTTCCACGTCGTCCGCGTCTTGCGATCCTACACCGGTATTCGGAAAATCGGCCACGCAGGTACGTTGGATCCAATGGCTACGGGGCTACTGATTTGCTGCATCGGAAGGTCCGCCACACGGCGGATCGATCATTTCATGGGATTGGACAAGGAATACGAAGGAACGCTCAGGCTAGGGGAGACGACGGCTTCGTATGACGCGGAAACGCCCGTCGAGGAAACGCGAACGGTGGATCACGTGTCGGAATCCGATCTTCGGGATGTTCTTGAATCCTTTCTCGGCGCGCAGTCCCAGACGCCTCCTATGTATTCTGCCGTCAAGGTTGGGGGCAAACGGCTCTACAAACTGGCGCGCCAGGGGGAAGATATCGAGCGCCCTTCCCGAGAGATCACGATTCTGGAGTTTTCCCTTGTTGAGAAGGCAGGGGCGGACGCAAAATTCAGTGTCAGGTGCTCAAAAGGCACGTACATTCGCTCGCTTGTCCATGACCTCGGCCAACGGCTCGGCGTGGGGGCCCACCTGATCGCTCTCCGCCGAACGGCCATCGGGCCTTACCGAGTAGACAGCGCTCTGTCACCGGAGACACTCCAGGCGAAAGACTAGATGAGCTCGTCCAAAAGCTATACCAACCTCGCCGGCATCGCACACGACGACAGGACCGTCCTTACCGTCGGTTTCTTCGACGGTGTGCACAGGGGACACCAATCCGTGCTTCGAAAGGTTGCGCAGGAGGCCGAACGGCTTGGCGCGCGATCTCTCATCGTCACCTTCGACCGCCCACCGAAAGCGGTGCTGCTCGGTACCTCCGTGTCGCTGCTCACCACGTTGGAAGAAAAGGCGACGTTGATTGAGAAGCTCGGGATCGGCGGAGTGATCGTAATCCCGTTCGACCGCGAGTTCGCGCAGCTCGAGCCGGATGAATTCGTCACTTCGATTCTGGTGGACCGGATTGGGCTCGCGGAGATTGTCCTCGGCTATGACCACCGATTCGGTCGAGGCGGCGCCGGCAATCTGGCCACGATGCGAGAGCTCGGAGCCGATTACGGCTTTGAGGTGCAGGTTGTAGAGGCCCAGCAGGCAGACGGCATCACGTACTCGTCTACCCAAATCAGAGAGATGCTCACAGACGACGGGGACGTTGCAACTGCGGCTGATCATCTCGGCCGCTACTATTCACTCCGCGGGGAAGTCGTGCACGGAGACGGTCGCGGAAGACAGATCGGATTCCCAACCGCCAACCTCCGCATGATCGACGAAATCAAGGTCGTCCCCGCAGTTGGCGTATATGCCGTGTTCGTCAAACCCGGAGAGGGCGCCGGCTGGCATCAGGGTGTGATGAACATCGGCTATCGACCGACCGTAACGGAAGGTATCGAGTTCGTCGCCGAGGTACATGTTGCGGACTTTGACAGGGACCTCTATGGAAAGACCATTGACGTGGCGTTCGTTCGCCGATTAAGAGATGAGAGACGATTCAACAGTCTTGACGCACTCGTTGCACAAATACGGCAGGATCTTGTCAATTGTATCGCTGTACTAGAATCCGTACATTTACCAGATTAAGCGTTTCGCGCATCGACATGTGCGCGTAGTTGCTTCTTTAGCATGGTATAATCTAAAGAGGTTTATGATTACCAAAGAGAAGACAGAGGAACTTGTCGCCCAGTATGGCGGCAGTGCGACCAACACGGGCCGAACGGAGGTTCAGGTCGCAATCTTTACGGAGCGCATCGCAAGGCTCACCGGGCATCTCAAGGACAACCCCAAGGACCATTCGTCGCGCCGGGGACTTCTTAAGCTTGTAGGAAAGCGTCGACGACTGCTTACGTATTTAAGTGACACCGACATCGAGCGGTATCGGACCGTGATCAAGGAACTCGGAATTAGGAAGTAGTCCGACAGAGTGCCGAATCGAACTCGTCGTCCACTGAGACGAACGTGTACGCAACAAACAACCCACGGGCAATTGTCTCGGGCGATGAAGCCCGGCTGCCCAACCAGGCATGCGCAGCTCCTGAAAGAGATATGCGCGGCCTGATCGTATTGATTGATCGATAAGAGAGGAAGAACATTCATGATCAAAGGATTCACAACATCCGTCGAAATCGGAGAAGGGAAGACGATAACATTAGAGACTGGCCGGTTGGCCAAGCAGGCGGATGGTGCTGTGGTTGCCCGATTGGGTGACACCATGGTCCTCGCAACCGTCGTCATGGATTCGCCTCGCGCGGGTCTGGACTTCTTTCCACTGACGGTTGAATACAGAGAAAAGTTTTTTGCCGGCGGGAAGATTCCCGGAGGCTTTATCAAGCGCGAAGGCAGGCCAAGCGACAAGGAGATTTTGTCGGCCCGCCTCATCGACCGCTGCATCCGTCCGCTTTTCCCGGATGGATTTCGGAATGAGGTACAAATCATCGTCAACGTAATCTCGGCGGACCCGGAACACGATTCCGATGTTCTTGCCGGCGTGGCTTCATCGACAGCCTTGATGCTGAGCGGTGCACCCTACGGGGGTCCGGTCGGCGAAGTGCGCGTCGGTCGAGTCGACGGTTCGTGGGTCATTAACCCTACGAGGGAGGAGCTCACTTCGAGTGACTTCAACCTTGTAGTAGCCGGTCGGAAAGAGGCCATCGTGATGGTTGAAGGCGAGATGGGAGAAGTGTCCGAGGACGACGTTCTGTCGGCCCTTCAGTTCGCCCACGAAGCCATCCGAAAGATCTGCCAGGCGCAGCTCGACCTCGTCGCACAAGCGGGCGCCAGGGAGGCGGTCGATTATGACACGATCGCGCCGGCGGGACATCTCGTTGACAAAGTCTCGCAAGAGATGTCTGCTCGCATCGACACCCACATTCGTTCCGACTATGAGAAGCGCAGCTTCTACGACGGCATTTCCGACCTCCGGAAGGAGATGGTTGACAGCCTCCTCGGCGTAGATGATCCGGAAGCCGGCCTCGTCCGTGCCGATGCGACGGACGACGGTTATGAGGAACAGGAGATCAAGAATGCCTTTTCAGCGGTCGAAAAGGATCGCCTTCGCAAGATGATCCTCAACGAGTCAAAGCGACTCGACGGTCGACAACTCAACGAAGTCCGACCCATCTGGTGCGAAGTCGGCTATCTCCCGAGAGTACACGGCTCTGCCATCTTCACGCGTGGCGAAACCCAAGTACTCGCATCCGCGACACTCGGAAGTTCACGAGACGTACAGGCCGTCGACCAGGTCTTCGACAACGAAGACAAGCGGTTCTTCTTGCACTACAACTTCCCGCCCTTCTGCACCGGAGAGGCCAAACCCATTCGCGGCGTCAGCCGTCGGGAAGTGGGGCACGGCTACCTGGCTGAAAGAGCGCTCAAAGGTATTCTTCCCGCCGAGGAAGACTTCCCGTACACGGTTCGTCTCGTAAGTGAAGTTCTCGAATCGAACGGATCCTCTTCAATGGCCACCGTCTGCGCCGGAACCCTCGCCCTCATGGACGCAGGGGTTCCGATCAAGAAGCCGGTCGCAGGTATCGCCATGGGCCTCATCGCCGAAGACGGCAAGACTGCCATCCTCAGCGACATCCTGGGCACCGAGGACCACCTCGGGGACATGGACTTCAAGGTCACTGGTACCGCTGACGGCATCACTGCATGTCAGATGGACATCAAAATCGACGGACTCTCCTTCGACGTGCTTCGGGCCGCCCTCCAACAGGCGAAAGATGGCCGCACGCACATTCTCGCAAAGATGAATGAGGCATTGTCGACGCCGCGCGAGGAACTCTCGCCGTACGCTCCGCGCCTCTTTTCCGTCGAGATCGACGCCGAATTCATCGGTGCCATCATCGGCCCGGGTGGCAAAGTCATCCAGGGGATCCAGCGCGAAACCGAAACGAAAATCGATATCGAAGAGCGCGACAACAAGGGCTACGTTACGATCGCTGCTACAGACGAGGCAAAGGCACAGGCCGCCCTCATGCAGATCAAGCAGATCGTGACCGTGCCAGAGGCTGGAGAAGACTATGAAGGACACGTACTCTCCGTCGAGCCGTTTGGCGCCATCGTCGAGATCCTCCCAGGCAAGACCGGCCTCCTTCACGTCTCTGAACTCGATTACGGGTTTGTCGAAAACGTAGAGGATTACGTCAAGCCAGGCGACACGATCAAGGTCAAGGTTCTCGAGATTAAGGACGGCGGGAAACTGCGACTTAGCCGCAAGCCGTTCCTTGAGAAGCCGGAAGGCTACGTGGAGCGCCCCCCGAGAAGCCACGACAGCCGCTCACGCGATGGCGGTGGAGATCGCCGGCGCGGTGGTGGAGGCGGAGATCGCGGGCGCCGAGATGGAGGACGACACGGTGGCGGTGGCGGAGGACGCGGACGCCGATAGACATATTGTCCGCATAACATAGTCAGAGCTCGTGTTGTGGGCGTGAGAACGCTTCCGACTATTCATGACTGTTCATCCTCCCGTCGATACTCCGGTGCAATTTAGTCGGACCGTGCTGCCAAATGGCGTGCGCGTGGTGTCTGAACGCATCCCTTCTGTACGCTCGATCTCGGTCGGGGTCTGGATTGCCACGGGGAGCCGCGACGAGAAGAGGGAAGAGTGTGGCATCAGTCATTTCATCGAGCATATGGTCTTCAAAGGGACCGACTCGAGGCGCATGCACCACATCGCTCAGCGAATGGAGTCAGTCGGCGGCTATCTCAACGCTTTCACGAGCAAAGAGTACACCTGCTTCTATGCGCGCGGGCTGGACGAGCACCTCGATCGTGCACTTAATGTTACATGTGATCTGATCTTGACTCCGCGCTTTCCTGCCAATGAATTGGACAAGGAAAAGGAAGTGGTCGTGGAGGAGATCAAGATGTACGAGGACGTTCCTGAAGACCTGATTTTCGATCGTTTCGAGACGGCCATCTATGGAGATCACCCGCTCGGGCGTCCGATCGTAGGTTATCCCGAAACGGTTCGAACGTTCACGCGTGAGGACCTGGTCGACAGGCTTTCGACCTACTATACTCCGGATCGGATCGTCGTCGCGGCAGCGGGTAATGTCGATCACGATCGCATCGTGCGCATGGTCGATCGGCTGTGGGCTGAATCGAAGAGAACGCGTCGTACGAAAAGGCATATCCGCTCAGCGGCTCCGCCCTTCGAAACGACGTTTCTTGAAGAGCGCCGGACGATCCAGCAGGCCCATATCGTCACAGGGGGAAGGTGTTTCGGGCTGGCAGATCCCCGACGTTCAGCCCTCTCCCTGCTGAATACGGTGCTCGGGGGAGGTATGTCCAGCCGCCTGAATCAAAACATCCGCGAGAAGTATGGTTACTGCTACCAGATCTATTCCTTCGCTAATATGCTCAGTGATTCTGGCGATTTCGGTATCTATATGGCGACCGACGGATCGAAGGTGAACCATGCACGCCGACTGATCCAGAGGGAGCTCAAGCGGCTGGTCACGCGACCGATCAGCCTGCGACAGATGAACCAAGCCAAGAGCCAGTTGAAAGGTTCGCTGATGCTCGGGCTCGAATCGCTGAGCCACCGCATGTCCAGAATAGGCCGGCTCGAAATGTACGATCGGCCGTTCGTGTCGCTTGACGATATCATCGCGGAAGTCGATTCAGTGACGCCCGAAGACGTACAGCGAGTCGCTTCTCGAATTATTTGATCCAGATCAGCTGTCAACAGTAGTTTTTGTCCCTGAGCGATAACGAATCGATAGCTCTCATACGCCTGAGCACATGAAAATACTTGTCACCGGCGGCGCCGGATTTATCGGATCTCATGTCGCAGACGCCCTCTTGGACTTGGGACACGATGTGCACGTGATGGACAATTTTGCGGCAGGCAAGCGTGAAAATGTGCCACCCGGCGCAACGCTTCACGAGCTCGATATCAGAAGCAAAGACGCGGCAGCAGTATGCGCCGCCGAGCGCTACGAAATCCTCTTCCACCTGGCGGCACAGATGGACGTTCGCAGATCAGTCGCTGATCCCGGGTACGACGCCGACGTCAACATCGTCGGATTTCTGTCGCTTGTGGAAGGTGCGCGATCGAGCCTCAAGAAGATCGTTTTCGCCTCAACGGGCGGCGCTATCTATGGTGAGCCCGACTACACGCCCCAGGATGAACAGCATCCCGCAAGACCGCTCTCGCCGTACGGAATTACCAAACTGGCCACTGAGAAGTATCTGTTTTTCTACAAACAGACGTACGGAGTCGATTACGTGGCCCTTCGCTACGGAAACGTGTTCGGCCCTCGCCAGAATCCACACGGCGAAGCCGGCGTTGTCGCGATCTTCACCGAAAGGATGCTGCGCGGCGAACCGGTCTGGATTAATGGATCGGGACGCCAAACGCGCGACTATGTGTTCGTGGGCGACGTCGTGCGGGCAAATATGGCGGCGCTGGGCTATTCCGGATCCGGCATCTTCAACGTCGGGACCGGCATCGAGACCGACGTTAATCACCTCTTCCGTGCGATTCGGTCATTGACGAACGCCGATGTGGAAGAACAACACGCGGATGCAAAACCGGGCGAGCAAATGCGAAGCGTGCTCGGGTGCGACCATGCGTTGAATGAGCTTGGATGGAAACCGCTCTTCGGAGTCGACGAGGGACTCAAAAAAACCGTAGAATGGTTCGCGGAGAAATTTGATGAGATAAGGGCGTGAATCACGCCGAAATCGGAGCCGCTTTCGCTCCACCTCGCGGTTAGTCCAGGTGTATGAAGTCCGTCTATCCGACTTCGAAGGTCCTCTTGACCTGTTGCTCTTCTTCATTCAGAGGGACGAGCTCGATATTTATGATATCCCCATTGCCAGGATAACGGACGAGTACCTCTCGTACGTCCGCTTGCTCGAGAATATCGATCTGGATGGAGCAGGGGAGTTCATTTACATGGCCGCGTTGCTCATCAGCGTCAAAGCCCGCATGCTCCTGCCTCGCTCGAGCCCCGACGGCGAGGACGAAATCGCGGACCCGAGAAAGGAGCTCGTCGACAGACTCCTCGAGTATGTGCGCTTCAAGGACGCGGCCGACCGACTGGGACTCGTGCTGGATTCGAGGTCTCAGCTCTACACTCGAAACGAGCCGGATGACGAGGTCGTCGAACCTGCGGAAGACCTGGAGGTGTCGTACGACGTTTCCGTGTTTCATCTCGTGGCCGCGCTACGACGCGTGCTCGAACGAGCCGAGGCCGAACCCGAGCATCTCGTACGCGTGACGGATTACTCCGTCGAGGAACAACGGGAATGGCTGAAGGAGAACATCACGTCCGACGAACCGGTTTCATTCGCAGAGGTCGTGTCGAATCGCTCGAAACGCTTTATCATCGCTACTTTCCTGGCAATTCTCGAAGTGGTACGGGACGGGTCGTTCCGATTGCTGCTCGGTCCACTGAATGAGGACTTCTATCTTGCGAGGAAAAGTGTCGCGGATTCCGACGATCTTAACGTCGAGAACTAATCGTTGCTCATGGAAAGCCTGATCCAGATCATCGAAGGCATTGCTTTCGCAGCGGGCCGTTTGATTGCGGCCGACGAGATCCGCGAGGCGATTCGGATCGTATCGGGACAGGAAACCGTGTCCGTATCTGACGACGAGATCGCCGAGGCCGTCAGCGCTTTGAACGAGCGCTATGAGCGCGAAAACAGCGCTATCCGCATTCACGAGTGGGCTGATGGTTACCGAATGGCTTCGATCCCTGCCGTAGCGAACTATCTGCGCGCCTTCTTCCAGGAAGGGCCGCGGAAGCTCACTCGGTCGCTCATGGAGACCCTGTCAATTGTCGCATACCGACAGCCTGTCAGTAAGCCGGAGATCGACAATGTTAGGGGAGTGGACTCAAACTACGCCCTGAGGAGATTGATGGAGCTCGGCTTCGTATCCATGGCTGGTCGATCCGACACGGTCGGGAGACCTCTCGTTTTTACGACCACAGCCCGATTCCTGGAAGAGTTCGGCATCAGGTCGCTTGAAGACCTACCGCAACTCAGAGAAGCGGATGAACTGTTCGCGGAAGGAGAACTCGGAGCGATGCACCACGAGGACTTGCCTGCGGAGGTTGATCCACAGGATGAGGAAGAATTCCCCGTCACCGACGATCCGAGTGAAACGCAATCCTAAGAAACGACCGGCGGCTTCGTCCGGTTTCGAGATATCGTTCCCGGTTCGACTCAATCGCTTCATCGCGCGGTCGGGTGTATGCTCGCGACGCGAAGCCGACGAATTGATCCGCGACGGCAAAGTCAAGATCAACGATGCCGTCGTCACGGAGCTCGGTACGAAGGTCGACCGCAATGACAAAGTAGTCGTTGGCGGCTCGCGTCTGCATATCGAACAGCCGCTGTACGTTCTCCTGAACAAACCCCGCGATACGATCACGACGGTCTCCGATGAGAAGGATCGCAGAACCGTGATGGACCTTGTTGCCGACGAAAGATTCACTGGCAAAGGCCTGTTCCCGGTCGGGCGTTTGGACAGGGACACCACCGGAGTGCTCCTCCTGACAAACGACGGTGAGCTCGCACACCGGCTGATGCACCCGCGATGGACTGTTTCCAAAATCTATGCCGTGCGTTCAACGCGACCCGTCACGATGGTCGATCTGGAGAAACTCGTTAAAGGAGTCGAACTGGATGACGGGCCCGCCGCCGCATTGAGAGCCGGCTACCTCGGTGACGGTGACAAACACGTTATCGCCCTCGAGATCCACGAAGGTCGAAATCACCAGGTCAGGAGAATGATGGAGGCAATCGGTCATACGGCGGCCTCGCTCGATCGAATCCAGTTCGGCGGACTCAACCTCCGAGGTCTTCGCAGGGGCAAATGGCGTCGCCTGCGACCCGAGGAAATTCGCAGCTTGCGAAGACTTGTCAGACTTTGAGCAATTTGCGGAACGTTCTCGCTTAGACATGCATACACGTTCAGAAACCCGATCTCCCGGCTGCCATGTTTGACCGAATCCTCTACGATGGGTTGACCTACGACGACGTCCTCCTGGTCCCCAATCGCTCGGAAGTAATGCCCCGAGAAGTTGCATTGACAACACGGTTGTCCCGCAACATTACCCTCAACATTCCACTTCTCTCGGCCGCGATGGACACGGTCACGGAATCAAGCATGGCCATCGCACTGGCGCGTGAGGGAGGCATCGGCATCCTTCACAAGAACATGTCGATCGAGAAGCAGGCCGCCGAAGTGACCCGCGTGAAACGTTCCGAAAGCGGGATGATCCTCGATCCAATTACCCTGGGAGCCGAAGACACTGTTTCTTCGGCTCTTACGTTAATGAGTCGTTTCTCGATCGGAGGCATCCCTGTCGTGGACGAACACCAGCGGCTTGTAGGTATCGTCACGAATCGGGATCTCAGGTTTAATCCTGACGTCCGGGCCAAGTTGAGAGACGTGATGACCTCGACAGGTCTGATAACGACGCCTATCGGTACGACCCTCAAGGAAGCCGAACAGATACTTCAGCAGCACAAGATCGAGAAGCTGCCCGTTGTAGACACGGAAGGGCGGCTCAAGGGTTTGATCACGTTCAAGGATATCCAGAAGAAGACGCAGTTCCCCCAAGCTTGCAAGGACGAGCATGGGCGTCTTCGTGTCGGGGCTGCTGTTGGGATCGCGGCCGACACGCTCCATCGCGTATCGGCCCTCGTCTCGGCGGGTGTAGACGTGATCGTTGTCGACACGGCGCACGGACAGTCCCTTGGCGTGATCAGCATGGTCGAGCGTGTAAAGACGAATTATCCCGAAGTCGAGCTGATCGCCGGCAACGTCGCGACCTACGATGGTACGCTCGATCTCATTTCGGCCGGAGCCGATGCCGTCAAAGTGGGCATAGGTCCGGGGTCCATTTGCACCACGCGCGTTGTCGCGGGCGTAGGTGTTCCCCAGTTTACCGCCGTCATCGAGTGTGCTCGGGCGGCCGAACTCCACCAGATCCCGGTCATCGCCGACGGAGGGGTCAAGCAGACGGGAGATGTGGCCAAGGCACTCGCTGCCGGGGCTCACTCAGTAATGATCGGCTCACTCTTCGCGGGAGTCGAGGAGAGCCCTGGCGAGACAATCCTCTACGAGGGACGCAAGTTCAAGACCTATCGCGGCATGGGCTCCATCGGCGCCATGACCGCCGGCAGCTCCGACCGCTATTTCCAGGACGCCGAAGACGACATTGCCAAGCTCGTTCCTGAAGGAATCGAAGGTCGCGTCCCCTACAAGGGCACGCTCTCTGAAGTGGTGTATCAAATCATGGGAGGTCTTCGCGCGGCAATGGGATATTGCGGATGCCCCGACGTCGAGCTCCTTCGAACCGCGAGCCGGTTCGTGCGCGTCACCGGCTCCGGGGTCCGCGAGAGTCACCCGCACGACGTGACTATTACAAAAGAATCGCCAAATTACAGCGTCCGAATCTGAAGGAAGCCTGCAGTGGCTATCCTTCCGGAAACCTGATGTCTACTGAGCGGCTAGCGTCTATCCGAGCATTTCTACAGACAACGGGAAATGACGCTTTCCTTCTGACGGCCCGTGAAGACATTCGCTGGGCGTGCGGTTTTTCCGGTTCAAGTGGAGCCTTGCTCATTACCGACACCGACGCAACGCTTTTTACCGACGGCCGATATGCCGACCAGGCGCCGTCCGAGTCACGGGGTGTATCCGTAAATATACATTCAGGCGATCTGATCACAGCCGTGGGGAAGGCGCAGGGAGCATCGACCCTTTCGTCGGTTGCGATAGACGGCGCCAACACTTCTGTGGCTGTCTTCCGCCGGATACAGTCGTGGTCCTCAAAACCGCAGATCCGCTCGTACGATGCACCGTTTGCAGCGCTCATCGCAGTCAAATCAGAAGCGGAATTGCGCTGCATCAGAGACGCGCAGAGGATCACGGACGCCGTCTTCGCCGAAATTCTGTCGATCGCGAAACCGGGTATGACCGAACACGAGTTGGCTGCCGAGATCGTCTACCGCCAACTGAAGCACGGCGCCGATGGCATGTCGTTTGATCCGATCGTTGCATCCGGACCCAACGGCGCACGGCCTCATGCGAGACCGACGGACCGGAAATTCGAATCCGGCGACCTGGTTGTCCTCGATTTCGGATGCTTCGTCGACGGCTACGCGTCGGACATGACGCGAACGATCGGAATCGGGATGCCCCCGCCGGAAGCACAGCGGACCTACGAGTTAGTGCGGTACGCCCAGTCAGCGGCCCAGCAGGCGGCCCGCTCGGGAATGAGGGCCTGCGACCTCGATGGAATCGCTCGTCACATCATAGGGGAGGCGGGCCTTGACGATGCCTTTCCGCATAGCCTCGGGCATGGGATTGGACTGCGAATTCACGAAGCACCCAAACTTTCATCAACAAATCAGGAGTCGCTTCCCGATGGAGCCGTCGTCACCATCGAGCCGGGCGTGTATATTGCGGGGCAATTCGGCGTGCGCATCGAGAATGCAGTTGTCCTGCATCCGGGCGGTTGCGAGGCGCTGCCGGAGTCATCAACCGAACTCGTCATTATCTGATAGCGGACACCACCTTGGGGCAGGGAACCAGAATCGACACGGCGCCGGTCTTCAACGTCCTCGTGGTCGCGTACTACTTTCCACCGATGGCGATGAGCGGCGTCCAACGCCCGCTCAAGTTCGTCAAGTACCTTCCACAGCATGGCTGGCAGCCTACCGTCCTAACGGTAGAGCCCGGTGCATACTTCGAGTTCGACGATTCACTCGAAGATGAGCTCGACGGTCTGGATATCGACGTTCACAGGGTTTCATCCCTCGATCCGGCGCGCCTTTTTGGCAGACGGAAGCGGATTTCATTTCCAACGGAAGGACGAAGGAAGTTCGCGTCCACTGTAAGTCAGGCCCTGTTCATTCCCGACAACAAGATTGGTTGGCGCCGTGCGGCCGTGCGGAAGGGGAGAGAGATCCTCAACTCCGGAGATTACCACGCCATCTTCTCAACAGCCCCTCCCTATACGTCCCATCTCGTCGGACTAACGCTGGCTGCATACAGCGACCTCCCGCTCATCGCCGATTTCCGTGATGACTGGGTGGGCAATCCTCGGCACGTATATCCCACGCCCTGGCATCGCGGTCAACACGTCAAGCTCGAGTCGCGCCTGATCGAGGACAGCGCGGCAGTCACCGTCGTCAACCGCAGAATCTACGACCAGATCATTGTCCGTAATCTCGGGCCGGCAGGATATCACAAAGTTTCTATGATTCCGCACGGCTACGATCCCCAGGATTTCCCCAGGGCAGCATCGCGGCGCAACGACGGAAAGTTGCGGATTACCTACACCGGCGTCTTCTACGACGTCCAATCGCCCGAACCTTTTCTTCGCGGCATGGCGCTCCTTCTCGACCGGCGTCCGGCGCTCAAGAGCCAATGGGTGGCAGAATTCGTCGGGCATCTTTCTGAAAAGGCCCTGGATCTCATCAAGCGGCTCCATCTGGAGGATGCGGTCGACTACCGTGGATACCTTCCTCACCGCGAATCGGTTGCCAGGCTTGTGGATGCCGATATTCTCTGGATGACTGTCGGCAAACGTCCGGGGAACGAGTCCATCTCAACTGGCAAGCTGGGAGAATACATCGGCGCCAGGAAGCCGATCCTCGGCCTGGTGCCGGAGGGCGCCGCACGAGAGGTGCTCGAGCGATACGAAGCCTCGGAAATAGCGCCCCCTGACGATCCGGAGGCAATTGCCGCTGTCCTTGAATCCCTCTACGAACGTTGGCGTACGAACTCTCTCCCTACACATGACGAGGAATATGCAGTCACTTTTGATCAGTCGCGCCTTGCCGGCCGGCTGGCGAAGGTGATGCACTCAACGCTTCCTGCCGACGTCATTACATGAGAGTCTCATTCAAGGCGGTTCTGTTAGCAGCCTGCGCACAGCTCGTGGTGGCCACCGGCGCATCCGCACAGGTCGATCTCATCGTCAAGATGAAACCGGACGGCGTCGGGTCCCTTTCCCGCCGCGTCTCGGCCCTTTCGAAAGGGGAGCAGATGGGCCCCGACGATACGTTGTTCCGCAATGTCCTCAGTGCATCTCCCGTCTTCCCATCGCGCAACGGGCAAACACTTGGAAAGGACGCCCCGCGCGACATATTCGTTCTTTCGCTATCTGATTCGGCCACTTTCCGGACCGCCCTCGCCCAGTGGAGCGCTGAATCGGATGTGTCCTGGGCCATTCCGAACCATAGATATCGCGTCGAGGCATTCGACGACACCTACAACGATACCTACAACGACACTTACTTCGACAGTCTCGGCCATCTGGAACGCATCCGAGCGCTCGAGGCATGGACCGTCACGACGGGCACTCCCGACGTTCGCATAGGGATCATCGACACGGGCATCTTCATGGATCATCCGGACTTCGCCGGCCAGCTGGCGGTGAATCCTGGAGAGGATCTCAACGGAAACGGCATCCTCGACGACGCTGACATCAACGGAATTGACGATGACGGGAACGGATACGTCGACGACGTTCTCGGTTACGACTTTGTCGACCGGCCTGAAGCGGTGGATCCGGGTGACTATCAGGTTCGAGATTTCGATGCATCCGAGGATCGTCTTCAGCCGGGACTTCCCAACCGGCTTGGCCTCGGCCACGGTACGCTCGTTGCCGGTATCGCGGGAGCGGCATTGAATAACGGCGAAGGAGTCGCCGGCGTGGCGCCGGGAGCGAGGCTCGTGCCATTGCGGGCGTTCGGCGTCGATGGACTCGGCGACGACGACGACGTTTCGGCGGCGATCGTCTATGCGGCAGAGCAGGGAATCGACGTGGTAAATCTCTCATTCGGCGACACGTACTATTCGCCGCTCATGGCAGAGGCGGTCCGCTATGCAGCCGCGCTCGGAACCACGGTCGTAGCCTCGGGCGGAAATGCTGGAACGGATGCGCCCCATTATCCATCCGACTATCCCGAGGTCATCGGAGCGCTCTGGCTCGACAGAGACGGGGAGCATCGCGGTTCGCGTGCCTCATTCGGCGTGGGTATAGACGTCGGAGCACCGGGATCCTTCATATTCACGACGCTGCTTCCTCCGCCTTCCGATCTGCCCGACACGGAGCTGGCAGACAGTCTTTTGTATGGGTATCGATCGGGCTCCTCGGTAGCGGCCCCGCAGATTGCCGGCGTTGCCGCACTGCTGCGCTCTGTCGACAAATCATTGAGTCCTTCGTCGATCAAGGCGATTCTGACCAGCACAGCGACCGATCTTGCAGCGCCGGGATGGGACCATCAGACCGCTTCGGGCCGCGTCGACGCCGCCTCAGCTCTCGAACTGCCCTATCCTGCATCGGTGTCCATTATCTCTCCTGAACACCAGTCGGGTTTTCAGGGATCTCTCGATATTCGCGGAACCGTCCTCAATCCACTTTTCGAGAACTACAGCGTCTGGTTCGCGCCGGAGGTAGAGGGCGAAGAACCGTCCTGGTCACTCATCGCCGGTCCCACGTCGACCCAGATCAGCGACGGCCTTCTCGCAAAATGGGACGCCACCGGTCTTCCGGACGGCTCCTACCTGCTGCGCCTGCAGGTCACGCTTAAGGATGGCCGAACGATCGAGGATCGACGGAGGGTCTTTCTTGACCGGACTCCACCTCGAGTTGACGTCGTGGTTGGGGACGCCGCGCTGATTGCCGGTAAGATTGGAATCCAGGCCGAAATCGAATCGGATGATCTCGCTACGGCCGAGCTTGTAGTCACGTACAACGGACAGGAATACCGGCGCGCATCGGATCGCGTGGCGCTTCGGCACGGCAAGGGACTCAAATGGATCGACGAAGGCGGCCTTGGAGGCTCCGCCGATTTTCACGTCGAGGTGCGCAACGTGGCAGGACTCACGACGGTTTCGCCCACAACAACCGTCGTGGTGCCACGACGGCCGCTTCCGGGATATGTGACGGAGCAGACGCTGGATACCCCCGCCGGCTTCCTCCTTCCCAAAGCAGCCGATCTCGATACGGACAATATTCCGGAGATCGTTCTAAATCGTTACATCGACGGTTGGCTCGGTGACACCGTCAAGGTTCTCGAATGGGCCGGAACCGACTTCAGACCGTCTATCGAACTGCTTTCCAATGCATTCCCGAGGGACGTCGGGGACACGGACCACGACGGTAATCCGGAATTGCTCCTGCAGGTTTCGGCTATCGCGCAGCTCGTCGAGTTCAGCGATCATGGCAGGTCTGCCCAACTTGTGTACCTGGACACGGCGGGGATCAAGAATCCGTCAGTCGACAGCGCCGCCTGGGGCGCACTCCTCGGCGACATCGACGGCGACGGGAAGGGTGAGATCATCGTCCACAATCGGAAGGCTTGGCGGATCCTCGAATGGAACGGATCGACCTACGAAGAGACCGTCCGGCTCGTTAATCCCACGCCGCCCCAGGAGGGCCGGCCGGACCTGCTCGGCAGCGAGGTGAACGGGTTCGCTGAACCGGAGGCGGTTATCGACGATCTTGATGGCGACGGTCTCGAAGAGCTCATCGTGACAGATACGGACGGTGATTTCATCGTCTATGAATCGACCGGGGACAACATGGTTGAGCCTGTCTGGTGGTATCAGACTAACCGCTTCACTAACCAGGGCAGCCGCCTGGTAACCGGCGATTTCGATGGGGACGGCAAACGGGAGTTCATCGGTTTCGTGCATTCATGGCCGTCGGCTCGTGATGACGGAGAGTATGAGGCGCCGCTGGGGATCTACTACCGATTCGAGGTATCCGGTGACAATACGTTCAACCTCGTCGACAGTCTTGTGGTCTCCGGGAATCTTTCGAACCAGGGCGCCATTACCGCCGTCGACCTGGACGGCGATGACGCGGATGAGCTCGTCATTGCCCATCCTCCAAATCTCTACATCGTAAAGCCGGATCCGCTCATGCGCTGGCAAATCCTGTATGCTCGCCAACAGCCGAAAAGCATGGGAATGTCGGAGGGGATTCGATCGGTCAGTCTCGTCGGAGGGGATTTCGATGGCAACGGTGTCTCCGAGTTCATGGCAGCCGGCGCCGATCAGAAACTCCACAAGTTCGAATGGTCGTCCAGCGGGACCAGGCACCCGACGCCTGAATGGCTGCAGGCATATCCTCGAGATGCACAATCGGTCGCACTGAAATGGCTCTCCACAGCAGACTCTGTAGCCGTCTACAGAGCTTCGGGCGAATCAACCTTCGACCTGTTAGCCGTCGTGACCGACGATTCACTATCGGACATTGCGACGGGACCCGTGAGGTATCGAATCCGCAGTCTATTTCCCGACGGTCCGTCGGCGTTTTCGACGATACGTTCAGTCCGTCCGCACGACCCCGGCGTAGTTAGTTCGATCGAATGGGTAAAGGATTATCTGAGTGTTCTCTTTACGGAGCCCGTCGAGCATGACGTCGCACCCGACATGTTCGTGCTCGCATCTGGAGACGAGCTTCTTTCTGTTCAGGCGGGTGAAGGAGGGCGCCGCCTGCTGCTCCGGTTCCAGGATACCCCTGCACCCGGCGACACGCTTCGGTGGAAAGTGCTTCGCGATGTCGACGGAACGCTGTTTGCCGACACCTACGTACTCATCCCTTCGCGCGAGGGGGCGGACGGAGGCCTATTCCTGGCGTCGTGGCGCGCCGAATCGGAGAGCGAGGCAAGGCTCGTGTTCAATCTCCCTTTGGATCCCGCGTCGGCAGGAGATGTTCGCAACTACGTCGTCAAGCCGACGGGCCAGGTGGAGTCTGCGATGCTCGATATCGCACGACCGGAAGAGGTACTGATCAGAGTCCGAGATCGGAGTCTGGGCCCGACGGGACTCAAGACAACTATTGTGGTCCGGAATCTGCGGGCGCAGGACGGAACACATTTGGGTTCCGAGGGCACTGTTGCTACCTTTGCAGCGGTGGCCCAATCCACCGAAGAGGCATACGTATTTCCGAATCCATACAGGGCTGCTGAGCATGAACAAAGGATCATGATCGCCGGCCTTCCACGAAGCGCGAATATTGAGATATATTCACCTCAAGGCGAACCGGTCAGATTCCTCGAAGAAACGGATGGCGATGGAGGCGTACCGTGGGATCTGCGTGATCTGCATGGAGAATTGGTCCCATCGGGTATTTACATTGTGCTGATTCAATCTGAAGGACAGAAAACGGTAACGCTCAAACTGGCCGTACTGCGCTAGACGCAACAACGCAGAATGAAGAGCAGGAAACTGATCATTCCAAGCACGTTCGAGCAGCTGGAGCGAGCGATTGACTTCATCGAGCTCTTTGCAGAGGATCACGCTCTCGGCGACGATATGCTCGATCGCCTCCGGTTGGTCGGCAGTGAGGCCATCACGAACGCCATCGAGCACGGAAACGATCTCGACGCCTCGAAAGTCGTCACGTTCGTTCTGGCCGTCAATGAGCAATTCGTAGAGATGCTGGTGACGGACGAAGGCCCCGGGTTCGACGAATCGAAGTTGCCTAATCCGCTCGCTAGAGAGAATCTGCTTGCCGAGGGGGGACGCGGCGTCTATCTCATACATCAGTTTGCGGATGAGATCCGTTTCGAGGCAAACGGCAACTGTCTCTGCGCGCGTTTCGCGCTAGGTTAAGCCCCCGTCTCAATCATCGTTGTCGGATACCGAGGGATGGCGAGAGCTCCTTCCATTCGAATACAACCCATCGGAGCCTCCTCCGGCGGCATACCGCGAGGAAGACGCATCACCCTGATGCTGTGCTTCCTTGCGATGGCCATCTGCGCCGCGACGCCTGCTCTCTGGGTCTGGTTCGTCGTCGCGGCAACTGTCGCCGCGGGTTTGGTCTTTCTGTCCTCGCGCCGAGAGCAGCCCACAGTACGGGAAGTGCTGCTGCTGGCCATACTCTTTCGACTGATCCTGCTTCCACTGTTGCCTTCGCTCTCAGACGACGGATACCGTTACATCTGGGACGGGATGCTGCAGATCGATGGGCTCAATCCATACCTGTTTCGGCCTGACAGTCCAGCGCTTCAGTCATTTCACGGCCTCGACATATACGCCCGGCTGAACTCGCAGGGATATTTTTCCGTCTACCCGCCCCTCTCGCAACTCATTTTCCGATTGGCGGCATGGGTCTTCCCACACGATTGGGAATGGGGATTCCTCTTCATTAAGCTTATCGTTGCAGGGATTGAGGTCGGCGGCATCTTTCTGTTGTCCACACTTGTCGAACCGCGCAAACTCGTCCTCTACGCCTGGAACCCACTCGTCGTCGTCGAAGTCGCGGGACAAGGACACCTGGAGGGCATCGCCGCCGCTGCGCTGATAGCAACCGTCTGGGCCGTGAAACGAGAAAGACCTTATGCGGCCGCGGCGGCTATTTCGGGAGCCGTTTGGGTGAAGCTGTACCCCGTTCTCCTCGTACCCTTCGTACTCCGCCGAATCGGGTGGCGATTCGTCTGGATACCGCTCGTCTTATCGGCCGCAGTCATCGCACCCTACGCCGCGCCGGGCGTGATCGAGCACGTGGCGTCTTCGCTCGATCTCTACGTCAGGCTCTTCGAATTCAACGCGGGCCCCTACCTGCTCCTGAAATGGCTCGGCTACCTCTTGATTGGGATCAAGGGCCTCGAGCATGTGTTGGGGCCGGCGATGGCAGCTGCCTTCGTTATCCTCGTCATTCGCAGGTTCGTTGCAAAGAGCGCTGATGAGTCGGAACTCCCGTCTGATGTGGCCTTCGTCCTCGGCGGATACCTCGTTTTCGCAACAACGGTGCATCCATGGTACCTCGTACCGATCCTTGCATTCACGCCATTCATGAAGACCGGCGCGGGTGCGTGGCTCTGGCTCGCGGTCACGTCACTCGCCACGTACCTGTTCTACTCGAATGCGATTTACTGGCCGTTCGTGTGGCTGGGCTGGTCAGGTGTCGTTTTGATTGGAGCCTGGTTGTGGCTTCCGCGGTGGAAATTCCTGAATCGGATTGCGGACCGTGACGTCAAGGAACGAGCCGTCGAGAAAGCGTCCCGCATCAGACCGTTTCTTCCGGAGATCACTTCGGAGGTTGAAATTCTCGATCTCGGGGCAGGGGAGGGGTATGTCGGAGAGAGGCTTCATGAGACATTGGGGTTTCAGGACACAGTCTCCGGATTTGAAATCCCGGGATGCACGGTCACACTCTGTGATGTGCGAGACGCGAATCGGACAAATCTGCCTTACAAAGTCTACGCGGGAGGCAGGCTTCCCTTCGCAGATCACGCATTTGACGTCACCCTGCTCGTCTTCGTTCTGCACCATACCGAATCCCCGAGCAAGGTAATTCAGGAAGCACGACGCGTGAGCCGACGCCGCGTGATTATCATCGAATCGGTTGCCGAAGGCACGTTCAAGCGGCTGCTCCTGCGATTCACCGATCGCCTTGTAAATCGAATACGATCCCGAGGCGAGATGGCGACACAGGAGAAATGGCTTCGTTTTCGTACGGTGGATGAATGGATCACGATGATAGAGCGCGACGGTGGTGTGGTTCAGTCGGTCCGGCGCTGGGGGCGCTTTCACGAACAGGCGCTCTTTGTCATCGACAGTGAGGTGTCTGGGCCCCGTCGCGAATTCATGGTGCAGTCGGTCGGACGCGGAGTGCGGTAAAGGCCTCCGATTCGGACCATTCACGCACTGATCATCCCTCCCCGGTGCGCAAAATCGCCTTCAGGAGCTTGGTCGCGACAATCGACGGAGCGTCGTCTTCTCTGACTTCGATCCACTCGAACGCAGGATATCGCCTGAACCACGTCAATTGACGCTTGGCATATCGACGCGTGTTTCGCTTCACAGCCTCCACCATGATGCCCCGATCAGTCCCGCCCGAGAGGAAGTCTGCCACTTCTCTGTATCCGATGGTTTGCAAGGCCTGCAAAGCAGGACTGTATCCCTTCTCAAGTAAACTATTAACTTCATCCACGAGACCCTCGGTCATCATGGTCTCGACCCGGGCATTGATTCGTCGATACAGATCTTGCCTTTCACGATTCATCACCACGATCCGTGCATTGATAACCGGAGTCTTGGTGCTGGATTGAAAGAAGGAAATCGGCTTGCCTGTCGTTTCAAACACTTCCAGCGCCCGGAGGACGCGCCTCGGATTCGAAAGATCGATCTGACCATGGGTTTCGGGGTCGGTTCGTGCAAGCTCGAGCACGAGAGACGGGAGACCTGCGATTTCGAGTTGCTTCCGAAGTCGAGCGCGCACCTCCGGATCGGTCTGAGGGACGTCGTCGAGCCCGAACAGCAGCGCGTGCAGGTAGAGTGTCGATCCTCCCACAAATAGGACGGAGCGGCCTCGAGATACGATCTCCGCAACACGGCGACTGGCTTCCTGGGCGTACTGGCCGGCGGTGATCGGGTCGGTAACTGAACGCTCATTGATGAAATGGTGTGGGACGGCTGCCAATTCTGCGGCAGACGGCTTGGCCGTGCCGATGGTGATCTCACGATAGATCTGGCGGCTGTCCACAGAGACGATCTCCGCATCCAATTCGCCGGCCAGAGAAATGGAAACGGCAGTCTTTCCCACGCAAGTCGGTCCAAACAGGCCTATGATCTTCGGTTCAGGAAGCACTGTGAGATGTTCGGGGTTCGGGGTGCCAGGTTCCGGGCTCCAGGCTTACAAAGCGGACCAGCCGTGAGTTTGTTCGCTATTACTGCTCTGAGACGAGTTGGGAAGGGTTAGGGTCCGAGGTATCGTGCGAGGTGCTAATGGGTCGTCGATTTTGGAGTTGGAGCTGCGACGGAGTCGTCCTCCAGGCGCAAGCGTTCCGCCTCATCCAGCGCCCTGGTGGCGCCAAGAGCCTTTGAGAGCCATTCTTGCGTCTCTACAGTCTTTGGATTGTCGGGGCCCTCATTCTCCGTACGAACGCGGACGGCGTCGCGCAGCAGCGGAATAGCACGACCATACTGCTTCGACTTCACGAGCAGCTCGCCCAAGGCGGCTTCGGCATCTCCAATCCGGAAGCTGTTTGCAGGCAACTTGGGACGCAGAATATTGAGCGCCGCAACGTACGCCTTCTCGGTTTCAGCATCCATTGACAACGCGGAGTAGACATCTCCGAGGTTCTTCTGGGTGAAACCGTTGTCGATTTCGTTTTCTCGTCCCTGAGAAATCCTGGTCTTGTTGACTCGCTCGAGCCATTGAAGTGCTTCTCTGTCTGCGCCCATGGCGTGCAGCATGGCACCGAGATTATTCTCAGCGGTGAGAGCATCTGCGTGATCTCCGCCGACGGTCTTTGTCCGGAGATCGACGACACGCTTCATACGCTCAACGCCGAGGGCAATCTGTCCCATCTGATAGTTGCAGATCGCGAGGTTATTGAGCGTGTTGATCGTGTAGGCGTGTTCCCACCCTAGTGAGGAGGATTCGAGATCGAGGGCTTCCTCAAAGAGATCCGAGGCTTCGTCAAGGCGGCCCTGCCGCTGTACCACCAGGGCGAGGTCAGACAACGACAACGCCACGTCCGGGTGTCGGTCACCGAGGATCCGCCTTCGCAGCGCGAGCGCATCGCGATGGAGTTTCTCTGCAGCCGCCTCGTCGCCGAGCGACGATTTGACTTTCCCCAGCGTAGCCAGGGTCAGCGCCACTTTGTGATCATCCGCCTTTTTGTGGTGCCTTTGGATCGTGAGTGCTCGGTTCAAGACCGAGTCGGCCTCGCTGTACTTGGCCAATCTCCAAACTACCCAGCCAAGGTTCTGCAGATCCTCCGCAACGGTAAGGTCGTCACCGCCAAATGCAATCTCGTCGATCTTCAAGGCCTCTCGATGCAGTGCCTCAGCCTCCTCAAATTCTCCGAGCTGGGTACGTGTATTTGCCAGACCCGTCAGGCCGGCCGCAATTTCCGGGCTTGCAGAAGGGGCCAGTCTTTTTCGCAAATCAAGCGCAATTCGGAATAGTGAGTCTGCTTCTTGAAGTCGGCTCTGTTCCAGTCTGAGACTAGCCAGTTCTCCAATGAGGGAGCCCATTCTCTGATCCTCGCCGTCGAACGTGACCCGGCCGGCTGATACGGCGTCAGACAGAAGCGTATCGGACTGGGCGAATAGACCAAGCTCGCGATAGATCGACCCGAGGACCATTTGAAGCTCTATTTGTACCTCGGGTTGGTCGACAAGCTCGGTTCGGATTCGCCGGGCGCCCTCATCGAGGATCTGTCGCGCCGTGAGCGTCTCGCCGCGCGCCGTCGCCGGTCCAGCCGCATCGAACGCACGGATGAGAAAGTCCTTGATCTCTTCGGCACGGACGGCCTGCTGGCGTGCCTCTCGCGTCTGGGTGATAGAAACGATCAGCCCGCCCATCAGCGAAAGAATGACCAGCAGCGCGGCCAATACGGCGCCACGATTTCGCCTGACGAACTTCCCGAACCGATACGCCGGTGTATTGGGTCTTGCCGTGATCGGTCGCGAATCCATGAATCGCCCAATATCCGACTCGAAATCTTCAATGGTTCTGTAACGACGTTCGGGGTCGGGATCGATACCCTTCTGGATAATCGCCTCGAGATCCGGTTTGAGCGGCACCGACGCGGGTTCTCTCGCAAGTGGCTCGTGCGGTGTCGAGCGTGCAGATGAAGCTTCGTCCTCAGCGGGTGCATCCGGGGATTCGGTGTCGGCCAAGACGATAGGCCGAACGCCTACGAGCAGCTCGTGCAGTACGACGGCCAGAGAGAACACGTCGGACCCGGTCGTGATCGTGCCCTCCGAAAGAACCTCAGGCGCGGTATACTCCGGGGTCGCCGCAAATCCGTAAAGCCTGTCTTCGTTCGTCCCGTCGCCCTCCGGATCACTGAGTGCTTTAGCGATACCGAAATCGACGAGCTTCGGTCGACCATCCGAGTTGATCAGAATGTTCGACGGTTTTAGATCCCGATGGACAACCAACAGCCGGTGAGCATATCGGACCGCATCGCAGACCTCCAGGAACAACGAAATCCTCTGCTGCTGGTTCAGTCCGCGTTCAGAGCAAAAATCGGTGATGGGTCGCCCCTCGACGACCTCCATTGCAAACCAGGGATCGCCCTCCTCGGTGATTCCACCGTCCAGAAGCCGCGCAATTCCCGGGTGCTGCAGCCTGGCGAGAATCTGCCTTTCCACGTAGAATCGTTCTCTTAGCTGATACGACAAGCCGCTCCACCGGATAACCTTCAGTGCGACTTGCTGTTCAAAATCGCCCTCGACACGCTCGGCCAGATAGACCGTGCCCATGCCGCCGTGGCCCAGTTCCTCCAGAATGCGAAAAGGACCTACCCGACTTCCGATCGCGAGTTCAGACCCATCCGAAATGAGTCTTCCGGCGAGTTCAGTATCCAGCTCCTCGAGAAATCCTTGCGAAGCCTCGATGGCGTCGAGATACGACAGGGCTTCTGTCTTAAGCTCAAAGTCATCCCCGCATTGAGCCTCAACCAACGCCCGTCGCTCACCGGGTGGCGCATCCAGAACGACGGCAAACAGGTCCTCGAGCCTGCGCCAAAGATTAGATCTCATCAATGTCGTATCGCGATGACTTGATGTTGGAAACCGCGGGTCTTTGACCATAGCCTTCGGGGAATTGACTCCGATCGGGCCAGCTCACACGTCTGGTTCGCGCTTCAAGCTCTTCTTCAGGAAGCCCTTGGCAAGGACCCAGTCACGCTTGACGGTGCGGCTCGACGTATTCAACGCGTCTGCGGTTTCCTCAAGCGTCAGACCACCAAAGTAGCGGCATTCGATCACTCTGACTGCTCTCGGACTGAGCGCGCCGAGCTCCTCAAGGGCTTTGTCGAGATCGATAATGTCGGTCACGAATTCGTCAAGTACGGCGTCTGCTTCCGATAGACGTTCCGGTCTTATGCCCCCGCCGCGTTTCTGGCTCGCTCGGCGCCGGGCACGATCAACCAGAATAAGTCGCATCGCGCGGGATGCGGCACCAAAGAAATAAGTACGCCCCTTCTCCGTTACTGACGAAGAAGCCGCCAGACGAAGATAAGCCTCATGCACAAGCTCTGTAGTAACAAGGGTTTGATTTGACGACTCCTTCGCCAGCGCTCGCTTTGCCATGAGGCGCAGCTCACTGTAAACGACGGGCAGGAGTTGATCGAGCGGGTCAACGTCTCGTCGCTCGGCTGACTCCAGAATCCGTGTAACGGCTTCGGGTGAGTAGGGGAGGGTCTCCATGTCCGAATATATCACCCGCTCCACGCTGAGTCTACGCAGATCCGGACCAATGGCCCATTTTCAGTTGATCCGTAGCACTCGTTGTCTACTTTGGACGCTCGACCTTTGACGAAAGACGAAAGACTTTCGTCGTCAGATCTTAATCTTGTCCGCCGCACTGTTCCTTAGCTTATCCCGCTCGTATCCTGGGCGATATATCGAGTGCTGAGACTACCGATCGATGGCGCGATCCGTCCACGAAACTGGGCGAACATTTAGAACGACTTGGCCTACCACGCTGATCAGTGATTTCGGCACCTGCTGAAGACGTACCTGACCGACAGAAGCAACGACAATGAATATCACGGCCTCCGCCTTGGAGCTACATCATCTTGCGAGTCAGACTCGGCAATTGTTCAAAGAATATCTCCATGTTCGCAGGTTTCAAAAAGATGAGTTCCTCTGGATGGAGGGAGAGACATCGGGCATGCTGGTGGCGATCAGATCGGGCAAAGTCAAGGTGTACCGTCTCCTTCCAACCGGCCGATCCATCACATTGTACCTTTTCGGCCCCGGTGACGTCTTCGGCTTCTTGCCCTTTTTGGACGGACGGCCGTATCCCGCCTATGCCCAGGCAATCGACGCCGTCGAGGCAGAGGTCATGTCTCGCTCGGCGCTTCTCGACGTTCTTCGTACCGAACCGGAGGTTGCCCTCAAACTGATCGAGCTTTTGGGACTCCGCCTCCGGGCTGCCTTTGATCTCATCCAAAACATTTCCACACCAGGTGCTCGATCCCGTGTTGCGTCGGCGCTTCTCGGGCTTATCCCGGAATCGGTGAACGATGACCCTGTCGCAATCAAGTTTCCTGTAGCGGCCCATGAGCTTGCCGCCGCCATCGGAATCGCCCCCGAAACGCTCTCGAGGGCATTGTCGAGTCTGGCTGATGAAGACATCATTAAGCGGATCGGCCACGGGCGCTACCGTGTCCTCGACCGAAAGGAACTAAGGCTGGCTGCCGAACCAGTAGTCTGAATTTCTCATCTCTTGACCGCGGTCAAGGCGCCGCCTCCGATCTACTTCTAGTTTTCCTGCGACACTGCCCGGTAAGACCTGGGCCAGCAGAGTTACTCAAGAAGATTAAAGTAAACGGAGAACCGCCATGACTGAAGCCGTCGCACTTGCGCTCCGGTACGGGTGGTCGAGTGCGCTCAAAGCTCGGAATCGGTTCCGGTGTTCGCGTCTGATCTCTCTGAGATTCATTCCGACGATTGTGGCTGCACTCCTCGTTCTGCAGATCGCTTCACCTGGAAACGTCTCGGCGCAGATACTTGCCGGGACAGCCACTTCAGGGGACGAGGCAGCGACAGCTCCGCTCCATCTTGGCATGGACCAGGCAGTTCAGGAAGCTCTGACGAGCAATCCCGGTCTGCGGGCAGTGGAGCAGCAGGTCGAAAGCGCCGAGCGATCGGCCGCCGCCGCCTTTCGACAACATTTCGGCGAGATCGACGCCGTGGCATGGGGCAGCCATTATCAGGATGATCAGATTCTGCTACCCATGTCGAGCCAACTTCTGGCCCTTGGATTCGACAATATGCCTTTTGATCGTGACCAACTGCATTACGGCCTGACCTTTGAGTTGCCTCTCTACATTGGTGGTAAGCTTCATGCCAATATGAAACTGGCGCGCTTGAAAGCCGATGAGACGAAGGCTCTGCTCAGTGGTGCGCGCTGGCAAGTACGCTTTAATGTAATCTCAATTTATGCCGCCAACCAGGCGGTAGACCACGCGATCGATGCCTACGAGGAGCAGGTCAACACACTCGACAAGACCCTCGAGCATCTGAAACTCATGGTCGACTCGGGGAAGAGACCGAACGTCGATCTCCTGAAGATGGTCGAGACGTTGGAGGAAGCCCGAGCCGAGTTGGCGAATGCCAATGCTGATAAGGTCCATGCCCGGGCCATGCTTGCGGCTCTTCTCGATCGTCCGATCGATCAACTCTTCGAACTCGATCCGTTTCCACCGCGGTTCCCCCAGGCGCCTGTCGGCGATGTTGACTGGTCGCAGTTACTCGCGGCCAGCTCCACGTCCCGTGCCGCCGAATTGCGAATCGGACAGGCCGAAAGCAGCAAACACATCGTCCGCTCCGAGTTCCTCCCGAAAGTCAGCTTCCGAGGCAATCTTCTCGGGCATAGGGCCCCATCGGTTGTCGGAGCCGAGGAGACCTGGGAGCTGACAGTCGGCGTGTCACTGCCAATCTTTGCCGGTGGACGCCGTCTCGCGGCCTATCAAAGCGCCAGTGCCCAGCAACGAGCAGCTGAATTGGCGGGGACTCAGACGCAACGCCAGCTCGAGGTGGACCTGCAAAGCAGCCTCGCGAGGTTGACTGCCAGCAAGAGCGCGTTGAGCGCCGCAATGAAACGTGTGGACGCAAGCCGTGAGGCTGCACGCATCGAGGGTATCCGATATGAGACAGGGGCCGGCACGATTGAGGACTTCCTGCGTGCGCAGACCCACGCAACGGCCGCCAAGGCCATGTTGGCTAAGGCCGAGGGAGATGTTCTAATCACCGCGGCCAGAATCAATGCTATCGTAGAGAAGGAGGTGATCCGATGAAGCGCCACAGAATACTGACTGTCGCCACCGTCGCGCTCGTCGTGGCCATCCTGGCCGGCGTGCGATACAAGCGCATGACTGAAAAAGAGAACATGCCGTTGCTCCGGTCAATCCCCACCAGCGTTCAGGTCGCCACCGTCCGTGTTGGACGAATAGAGAGTATCGACCACGTACTTGGGGAGGTTCGCGGTGCCGACGAGGCAGATGTTGCATCGCGCGTCGTGAGCACCGTTGATGAGATTCGTGTCCGCGAGGGCCAGAGAGTGAAAAAAGGCGAAGTGCTGGCCGTCCTCGATTCTCAGGAACTCAGAGATGCGGTCCTCGAAGCTGAGGCTAACGTCGAGGCGGCCCAGATGGCCCAAAGTACGCAGGCCGCAGCAACCGCCCGCGACGGGAAGCTATTCGAGAATGAAGCCATCTCCCAGGAACAGTGGGAACGTTCCCAATCCGCCGAGACGGCTAGCCGGAGCCACATGGCAGTGGCCAATGCTCAGCTTCACCGGGCGAGAACGCGCATGGCCTATGCCGTCGTTCGATCCCCAGTCGACGGTGTTGTCTCCGCGCGTCTGGTCGATCCTGGTGATCTCGCCGTGCTTGGCCATCCTCTTGTTCGAGTGATCAGGCAAAACACAGTCAGAGTTCGCGCGAAAGTCCCTCCCGCAGTCATGCTGTCTGTGAAGGAAGGAACCCCGGTAGACCTTGAGATTCGGGAAGGGCGGCTCAGACTAACCGTTTCTCGAGTCTTCCCCGCGATGGAGGACAACCACCTTGGGACGATCGAGATCGACGTTGTCGAACCTTCTCCAGATCTCGTCGTCGGCGCGACGGTCGGGGTTGACTTGCATCTCGAAGGAGGCAAGGGGTTGCTCGTTCCACTGGATGCCCTACTCGAAGGCGGCAATGGAGCTCACGTCCTTCAGATTCAGAATTCGGGTGAGGGAGGCCACTCAGTGCACGTCGTCGACGTATCGGTCGCAAACCGTTCCCTCGTCGAGGCCGTCGTCGAGGGTGAGCTTAACGAAGGTGACGAGGTCGTCGTTGCTCGTCCGTCTAGGCTGATGGGTCTAGCCGAAGGAATGATCGTCTCTCCGGTCCACTCGAACGATGAGAGGTAAGTCATGGACCTCATTGATTCATACCTGAAGAAACCGCATTTATTGGTTTCGTTAGTCTTGCTCGCGGCGATTGTCGGATTCATTGGCTACCGCCGCATGCCTGTCAATCTCTTCCCCGATTCGGAACGCCCCAAGATCGCCGTAGTGAGCGTCTATCCTGGAGCATCCGCACAGGATGTCGAGGTCGAGGTCAGCCGCACCATCGAGAAAGAACTCAATACTATCGAAGGGGTGAGGCTGGTCACATCGGTCAGCAAAGACGAGGTCTCGGCAGTGACCGTTGAATTCGAGTATGCCAAAGGCCTTAGCGGCGCGGCCACGGACGTGGCAAACGGACTTCAGAAGATTAAGGCTCTTCTGCCGGAGTCCCTACGTCCTCCCATGATCTTCAAGGTTTCGTCGGCAACGCCAGCCGTACTGACCCTTGCGCTGCGCCCAAAAGAGGATTCGTCACTCGACCTGTCGATGGTGCGCCAACTCGCCGACAACACGATCAAAGAGAGGCTCTTGCAACTGGCAGAAGTTGCCAATGTCGAGGTGTTTGGAGCACATCAACCTGTGATTCGAGTTGACCTCAACCGCGACGCCCTTGAACGATACCATCTGACGGCGTCGATGATTCGCCAAACCTTGGCCGCTTTTAACGCAAATCAGCCGATGGGCCTCCTAATCACCGGCGATAGCCAGTTCCTCCTGAAACGGGTCGGGCAGTTCCAGCGTGTGTCCGATATTGGCCGCATTCCTATCGCGCATCGCGACGGCGGCGACGTATACCTCGGGGATGTCTCGAGAATCCATCGCTCGATCTTCGAACCCCAAAGCTCGTATCACGGCAATGGAGAGCCTGCCATCGCGGTGGCAATCCAGCGCGCTACCAGCGGCGTCGCGCTAAATACCATCACCGACGTCGCGAGTGTCCTGCCGGAGCTTGAACAGACCTATCCGGGCATTGACTTCAGCATTCCTGACACCCAGGGCGAACTCATTGGGTTGTCCGTAGGCAACATGCTCGACGCCCTTCGTGACGCCATTCTCATGACCATCCTGGTGATTTTCTTGTTCCTCGCCGATGTACGTGGCATGGTGCTGGCTGCTATATCCATTCCTTTCACCTACCTGCTCACATTTGCGGTAATGTGGCTCATTGGGTACGAATTCAATATGGTCACCCTGACTGCCGTGATTATCGCAGTCGGTATGCTTCTCGACGACGCCATCGTCGTACTCGAAAACATCGAGCGTCACTATCACGATGTCGGCACAAACGTGCGTGACGCCGTGCTCAGAGGGACAAAAGAGGTCATGCTGGCGATCTTCTCGGGAACCTACGCCACCGTCATGGTGCTGCTACCCATTATTTTCATCGGCGGCTTTGTACAAACCGTACTCCGACCCCTGTCGATCTCCCTGACTATCGCGTTGATCGCCTCCTACGTGGTCTCCGTGACAATTATCCCATTGCTGGCGCCAGTAATCCTGCGTCGAACTCGAAACGCTGGTCGCAATCGGTTCGAACGACTCATCTACAAGTTCGACGAATACGTGGTCACACCCATCCGTGAGTTCTACGTCCGACTCACTGGGACGGCCCTGCAACATCGGTTCCTCTTCCTCCTGGCCGGCATTATTTTGCTGGTCGCAGCAGCGCTCCAGATGCCCCTCGTCGGTCGCGATCTCATGCCGCCGATGGATACCGGCATCGTCAAGATCAACTTCGAGACTGATGCCAATACATCGCTCACCGGCACAGATGCGATATTGACTCGCATGGAGAAAGTCATCCAAGAACGGCCGGAGGTTACCTCGATCTCATCGGTCATCGGATCGGAGCCGGCGGTCATCTCATTCGGGGCCGGACGAACGGCCCAGCAGGGGCAAATCACCGTCCACCTCGTCGACCGCTTTCATCGCGAGAACACGATCTGGGAAATAGAGACTGATCTTCGCAACAGACTACAGGTGCTGCCCGGCGTGAAGACTATGGATGTATTCGACTTTGGGGCTACTCCGCTTTCAAGCATCCGCGCCTCGGTTGACGTCATGATTTCCGGTCCCGATCTGGCCACACTTGACTCACTCGGTTCTCTGGTGGAGCAGCGCCTGAGAAACCACGTCCGGGATGCGACTTCAATCACCCGCTCCTGGACAATGGATAACGAAGAGATCGGATTCACGGCCGCCCCCGAGAAACTGGCTCTGTATCAGGTATCGCCATCAGCGATATCAGGTCAACTCCAGGGAGTAGTTCGCGGCCTGCCGGGCTCGATCTTCCGCGTTCCCAATCAAGACGGCCTCAATATCTGGCTGCAACTTGACTCGGAGCAGCGCGAGCACGCTGCCCAGCTCGAAACGTTTCCTGTCCTCACTCCGCACGGCTCAGTCCCTCTGGAACAACTCGGGCACATCGAGCGCCATTTCACCACCCCGGTTATAACTCGCCAGGGCCTCCAGCGGACACTCGACATCACCGCGTTTCGTACGAAGCGACCCATCTCGCATATGCAGGAGGACGTTGAAACTGCGCTGGCAGGATTCAGGCTGCCACCCGGTTATCACATCAGCCACGAGGGCGAAATCAAGCAGATGCAGGAGTCCTTTGGTCGACTCGGTCAAGCACTAATCCTGGGGCTGATCCTGCTCTATTTTTCGTTGGTGCCGGCATTTCGATCCTGGCTCCATCCTCTCACGATTATGTCAGCCATTCCACTTGCCCTGATCGGTGCGGCATGGAGCATGCTCCTTGCAGGCAAACACGGCAGCATGCCCTCGATGATGGGAATGATCCTGCTCGCCGGTATCGTTGTAAAGAACTCCATTCTACTGATCGACTTCATTTCGACGGCACGAGCCGGAGGAGCCAGCGTACACGATGCGCTCATTGACTCGGTTCGAATCCGTACGCGACCAATACTGATGACGGCCGTGGGCACTTCGGTGGGGATGATTCCGATTGCGGCGGAGTGGGCTATCGGTCTCGAACGTCTCTCGCCCCTGGCGGTAGTCGCGATAGGAGGACTTATGGTCTCGACCTTCCTCACCATGGTCTACGTCCCAATATTCTACTCGCTCTTCGAGGAGGGCCGACTCGCGCTGCTGCAACGTTTCGGACACAAGGTGGCAGCCTCTTGACGGCTGAAGTTTGTAGTCCACGTCGATGCTACAGCGAGCAGGGTGGGGGACTGGACCGAATTGGTCTCAACGGAAGGGCATCAGTCAGTAGCCGATGGACGCTCGACCTTCGACGAAAGATTTTCGACGTCAGATCTTGATCTTATCGGCCGCACTGTCTCGCAGCTTATCCCGCTGGTGCACGTAGATCATCGTCGTCTCGATGCTCTTGTGCCGGGCATGTGTCTGCACCTGCTGCAGCGAAGCGCCCGACTCGATCGCGAGCGTACAGCCCGTGTGTCGTAGCGTGTGAGCTCCAATCTCTTCTGAAAGCGCCGCTCTCTCGGCTGTTCGCTTCACAATACGATACACACCACCGGGGGAGAGGCGTCGGCCTTTCGATGCATTCCTGCTCATCGAGCGCCACACCGGCCCGGACTGGATCCCGTAATGAGCCGACATGCGATCGACGAGTTCTTTGACGTGATCCGGCATCTTTACGTACTGCTCGGAGCCGCCTTTTGTGAAGGGAAGGTGAACGACCCAGTAGCCACCGATCTGCCTGATGTGCGACATATCCATCGATGAGACCTCGGACCGCCGTAGAACACAGTGCAGCATGACGGACATCATCGTGTAGTCTCGCAGCGCTGCTTCACCGGCGTGCTCAGTGGCCGAGAGAAGCCTTCGAGCTTGCTCGGATGTTAGCACCGTGATGGCGCGATCCTTGGATGCAACCCGGCGAACGTTGCGAACGACCTGGCGGCTCGCGGGATTGATCTGAACAAGATTCAGGGCGATCAGCCATTCAAAAAAGCCTCTGAGAGCGGCGATACGCCTCTGAATCGTTGTCGGCTTCGCACCAACCGATTCCATATCCGAAAGGTGCGTGTTGACGTCTACGAAGTTAACCGTACGCGCCACGTCAAGAGAAATGCACTCTGACTTGAAGAATTGCTTTAGATCGTTAGCGTACGCGCGCCGTGTCTGTTCACGATCGAACCGCAGGAGGTAGATCGGCAGGAGATCCGACGTATCCTGCGCGATTCCCGTCCGTGAGGAGCGAATCAGGATCGTGTCTTTCCGTTCAACCGTCATCTCATGCCTCCAAGTGGTTGCCTCCGGTTGAGGGAGAGGTGCTAGGTGCTAATTGCTAGTTGCTAGTTGCTAATTGCTAGGATCAAAAGGTAGGGCACACAGGTTCAATAATTACAATGACATAAGATACGCGTGATAATAATAGTTATCAAGCGTATTAGGCTATTTTTCTATTGGTACTTGGTACTTGGTACTTGCGCCACCGCTTCCGTCTGCGCGATTGCCCCTTTGCTCCGGACTTGGAGGCTCACGCCATGCAACCCTCCCGAACCTGTTTCAGGGCTGTCAATCGCAATCAGACTTTACGGCAGCTCGTGACCTGGAACCCGGAATCGGGAACTTGAAACGTCGATCAACGCTCGTTCAGGCGCTGGTCGGTCGCTGCATCCAGCCCGAGAGACGGGCTTACGCCAAACGCTTCGGGATGCAGATACGTGCCGCGCTCAGCTCCTTCCTTTGGCTCTTCGACAGGAATGCGATTCTGACGCGCCCAGGCGTCATTTCTGATTCCTGTCACTTGCCACGAGACCTTCATTCCCGCAGACCCACCTGCGATACGAAATGCATTGGCTGTAACCTCCTGCGCGATGTACAGGTTTGGTCCAGGCGCCCCAATCGGGGTCAATTGGTATCGATAGTCGACATTCAGCGCCTGAAACCAGTCAGGAAGCTGCACGACGGCCTGTCCAGAGGCATCCAGCGTCACATTGCCGTTGTAGACGTCCATCATGTCAGGACTCTCGACAAAACTATGAAGCAGATACTTGTTTTCGGGATCCAGCGGGTGATCAATCTTGAACGAGCCGCCGGCCTTCTCAATTGAGCCGGTGACACGCACGTTTCCCGAAAAATAGCCGGCAAAACCGTCGGGACTCGAACCGTAAACGCCTCGACCGCTCGTGCTTCGGCCGTACACGCCCCAGCCGCCGCCGTCGTGTGAACCCCAAACGCCGATCCCCAGAGCCGATGTGCTTCTGTTTTCACCACGGACCGCCGTAGCGAAGGCTCCTCCATCCTGAGACGTCATGATCCCCTGAATCGCAAAACCTGAACCCTCGAGGATGCTCGGACTACTGATCCGGAGACCGAATGTGTCCACCGAAGCGACGGATCCGCTGAAAGGCAGCGAGAGTCCATCATCCACCCATGTTACAGAGGTCCCGTTATAACCTATTATATTTCCTGGACTTGCTGGAGCTGGCGCAATTTTCCCGATTGGAATAGACGCATTGTCTATCGCAGAGCCCGCGATCGTTCCCCAGGTCGCATTTCCGCCATCTGCATGAAGTACTTGACCGTCCCCTGCGCCGCTGACGCTGAGCCGAGAAGGTGTAATCGAGCCGGCGGCGATGTTCTCCGATGTAATCGAACTCCACGAGACCGTATCACCGCTGGCGACTGCCAGCACCTGACCGAGTGAACCGGCTGAGGAGGAAATCTTGTCGTACGCGATGCTGCCCTTACTAATGCCGGCGGGATCCTTCCAGACCGCATCCGTCCCTTCGACGGTCAGGATTTGCCCCTCGGTCGCACCGGCAGGATCGATCTTCGGCGCCGTTACGCCCTTGTTAGCAATCGAGCCCCGCTGCCACCAGTCCCCAGCCTGCCGTATCGTCGGCCGTTACCAGCAGAACTTCACCTTGTCCGGCATCCGCACTCCCGATTTTTGATGGCGGAATCGAACCCGGATCTAAGGCAGTGGCTGAGGCCCAATCGACCGAATCGCCGCGTACGACGAGCATCTGCCCTGCCGATGAGCCAAGAGGCGACAGTTTGGATCTGGTGACCGATTGGTTCCCGATCATGCTCGTGCCGACTTTTGACCACACCACGCTGTCGCCCGAAGCTGCCACCATCACTTCATCGACGACGCCGTCTTCGGAATTGAGCTTTGTCGACCGAACTGATTTGTTCGGGATGGCCGCCCCGGTAATCGCCGGCGGATCGGTCCATCCCACACTGTCGCCCTGAACGGCAAGAATCTGACCTGTGCCACCTCCGATTGGACTGATCTTTGTGCTGAGGATTCCTTTATCGACAATGTTTTCGGAGCCCAAGAGGCGCCAGCCGGCCGAATCGGTGGCTGAAACGGCAAGGATTGCGTTCAAGGGGGCGCTGCTCGCGTCGAGGCGATCTGTCGGGAGTGATCCAGGCCGCACCGCTTCCGGCCCAACGGAATCGACCGTTGCGGCGCGGCGGCTGTATGGCGACGCCGTGAAGCGCAGCCTCGGGTCAAGTTCGTCGCCATCGACCTTCACTTCAAGCCAGTATGGCTCATCGAACGGCAAATCGATTGGATTCACGGCGCCGAGAAGAACTGTGAAAAGGCCTTCTTCAACGGAGACGGACTGTTCCTCGGACCAAAGCGCCGTTCCACCGCTTGCTTGGTCATAGAGCGAAAACATCACCTGGAAGGTGCCTTCCACGATCGGATTCCCAAGTGAATCCGTGAGAATTCCCTGATGACCGATTTCGCCGGGTGTCTGCGACCGAGCAGCTTCGCATGTTGCACCGAAGACTATGACGATCACGCAGATTCCGAATCTGAACATGCCTCCCCCCTGCTGGTTTCTGGCACTACTTTTGACCAAACAATAGCGCCCGAGTCCTGATCCCGAATCCCGGCCGCACTCTCCAATCCTTCAACACCTTATCAATATAAGCGGGCAATCGGCTCAGACCCGCTCAATTGCCACTGCGGTCGCGCCGCCGGTCCCGTGACAGATGGCTGCAACGCCCGCCTCTTCTGCGCGTGTCTTCAATGCATGCGTCAGGGTTACAAGTATCCTCGAACCGCTGCAGCCAATGGGATGCCCAAGCGCAATGGCGCCGCCGTGCACGTTGAGCCGATCGAACGGCACGCCAAGCATGCGATGGAACAGAATGCTGTTCATCGCAAAGGCCTCATTATTCTCAAACAGCTGGAAGTCGTCGATCGACCGATCGATCCGATCCAACAGTTTCGTAACGGCCGGAATCGGCGCCTCGGGAAACCGCCACGATGGCCCCGCCGACCAAGCACCGCCGAGGACTTTCGCCAGCGGCGTTAATCCCAGTTCTGACACACTTTCCCCCGATGCGAGCAGAATCGCCGCCGCACCGTCACTGATCTGGCTTGAATTCCCGGCCGTCAAAACACCGGCGGAGTCAAATGCAGGCCTCAACGACCCAAGACTTTCCAACGTCGTATCTGGACGAATGCCCTCGTCTTCCCCAAACTCGACCGTATCCCGTTTCACGCGAAGCGACAGCGGAACGATCTCGTCTGAAAACCTCCCATCCCTGGTCGCAGAAAGCGCACGGGCATGCGACGCCATGGCGACCTCATCGAGGTCTCTCCTCTCGATGCCGAGCTCGCTTGCGAGCCGCTCGGACTGTACGCCCATAGCCTCACCGGACATTGGATCCGTGAGTCCGTCATAAAGGAGGAGATCTTTAACCTCCTCCGGCGCGCCCATCAAAAACTTGTACCCCCAGCGTGCCCGTGAGGAAAGATAGAACCCCGTACCCGACATCGACTCGACGCCACCCGTCAGAACGACTTTGGCGTCACCGGAGCGAATCAGACTAGCGCCGGTTATCAAACTCATCATGCCAGACGAGCAGACCATGTCCAGCGCAACGCCGTCCACCTCTTCCGGAATTCCCGCCTTCAAAGCGGCCTGCCTTGGAATTAATTGGCCGTGACCGGCCCGCAGAACATTTCCGAAAGCGTAGAAATCGAGCGCGGATCCGCTAATGCCGGCAACCTCGAGGGCATGCGTCATGACATGGGCCGCAAGATCGACCGGCGAATGGTCCTTTAACGAACCTCCGAACTTCCCGATTGGCGTTCGAACCGCCGCAACGATATATACTTCTCTCATCTTTCGGTGCTTACGTGACTAAAGCTCAGGTTTACGCGCGTCGCTTCCTAGTACGCCCCGGATCGGCCCAAGATCAACATACTCGAAATTTACGGCGAAACGACCATGATAATCAGTCCCGACTGGGTCATAATTCGAGTCTATTAACTTCATGTAGTGCATGATATAAATGTTCATTCGTGCTTACGTCACAGTTATAACAACACTACACGTCTACTATTTTGGGATGTTCAGAGCTGGCGTCCCGAGGTTTCGTGCGTGCCGAGGGTTCACTTGGAGCCTTAGGCGTACATCCGCGTTAATAGCCTTCGTCCGAACTTGAGGGTTTTGTAATGGAAATAGCGGCAGTCAAGCCCCGTGATCAGGTCGAAGCGAGACTTCCGATCGAGGGAATGGAATGTGCCGCCTGCGCGCTGCGACTCGAGAGGCAGCTGAATCGGTCGGACGGCGTGGTTGATGCCTCTGTCAATTTTGCGACGAATGAGGCGGCCGTCACCTTTGATCCGCACGCCGAATCAATTGAATCGCTGCGCCGGATTGTGGAGCGAACCGGCTTCGAGGTCGGACAAATGGAAAACGGCGAGCCGCGGTCTGGTTCGGACACCTCGTCGAAACCCGTCTCCGTTGCGCTCAAGCGGTTCGCAATCTCGGCCGCCCTGAGCGCCCCGGTGCTCATCCTTTCCATGATCCCGGCATTCTCCGCCCTCCCCTACCGATCGTGGATTTTGTTCATCCTGACGACGCCGGTCGTGATTGTCGCAGGCCGGCCCATTTTCTCGGATGCCTTCAAGGCGCTGCGACAGGGGTCGGCGAACATGAACAGCCTGATCTCGCTCGGGGTCGGCTCCTCATATCTGTACAGCGTCGTCGCCACGGTTGCTCCAGAGAGATTCCTCGAGGCCGGGCCCGAGTTGCACGTGTACTTCGAGGCGGCCGCCGTAATCATAACACTTGTGCTCCTCGGCCGTCTCCTGGAAGCCAGGGCCAAATCGGGAACGCAAGACGCCATCCGGAAGCTCGTGGCGCTGCAGCCTGACACGACGTTTCGGATCGAAGGCGAAGAAGTTGTGGAGGTTCCGCTCCGATCGATCAGAGTCGGGGACATGGTATTGGTCAAGCCTGGAAGCCGCGTCTCGGTCGATGCCGTCGTGGCGGCAGGGCGTTCGGACGTGGACGAAAGCATGCTCACAGGTGAGCCTTTCCCCGTCTCGAAGGAACCGGACGATGAGGTTGTCGCGGGAACAATGAACGGTGCTGGAGCGCTCACGGTCCGCGTCACGCGAGTCGGGCGCGATACGGTTCTGAGTCGAATCGTCGAGTTCGTTCGTGACGCCCAGGGCCGAAAACCGCCGATCCAGCATCTTGCCGACAAGGTGGCGGCGATATTCGTTCCGTCGGTCCTGGCCATTGCCACGCTTTCGTTCATCGTATGGATCGCCGTGGGTCCGCCCCCTGCGTACGCCTTCGCCGTTGTCGTCTTCGTATCGGTGCTCATCATAGCATGCCCCTGTGCGCTCGGCCTGGCAACGCCTACCGCCATCGTCGTCGGGATTGGCAGTGCCGCCACGAAGGGGGTGCTCATGCGCGGAGGTGACGTCCTGGAACGCCTCGAAAGCGTGGACACAATCGTGGTCGACAAGACGGGCACACTCACGGAGGGTATCCCTCAGTTCCTGGATCTGCGAGTAGTCGACGGATTCGATTCGTCATCCGTCTTGAAAATGACCGCGTCGCTCGAGCAGCAATCGGAACATCCAATCGGCAAGGCCATCGTGGAAGCGGGGAAAGACGCCCACCTGGGACTGGTACAAGCAACCGATGTCGAGGTGCTCGTGGGTGGAGGGATCCGAGGGCGTGTTCTCGGGCAGGCCATCACCGTCGGTACCCGAACGTTTCTCGAGTCTGAGCTGGGTTCTTCCCTCGACGAAATTGACATTGGCAAAGTTGAGGCGCGCGCAAGCGTTTTCATCGCGATAGACGGTCGCTTGGCGGGCGCCATCGACCTCAACGACCGCATCCGCCCTACGAGTCGCGAGGCCGTTGCGCGTCTCAAGGAATTCGGCCTCCGTATCGTCATGGCATCCGGCGATCAACTGGTTGCGGCCGAGGCCGTCGCCAGGGAGTTAGGAATCGACGAAGTATTCGCCGAAACCAGTCCTCAAGGCAAAGCCGCGCTCGTCGAACGTCTCCGGAGCGAGGGCTCCTGCGTTGCCGTCGTCGGCGACGGTATCAATGACGCTCCCGCATTGGCGGCAGCCGACGTGGGAATCGCAATCGGAACCGGCACCGACGTCGCGATAGAAACGGCGGACGTAACACTGGTTCGGGATGACCTTCGATCTGTGTCCGACGCGATTCAGGCGGCTCGACTCACGATGAGGGTGATCAAGCAGAATTTGTTTTTCGCCTTTGCCTACAACGTGGTGGGGATACCCGTCGCAGCGGGCGTCTTGTACCCGCTCATAGGACTCCTGTTGAATCCGATGATTGCATCGGCTGCGATGGCCTTGTCAAGCGTCTCGGTGGTCACCAACAGCCTGAGACTCAAATCGCGGATTGCGAAACTGGTCTCATAACGAGACTTCTGATTCGGCGTCGAAGAAGTGCAGCTTTTCGACATCGAACCAGAGGGAGATTTGTTCACCGACGTCAGGCAGTTGCTGCGGCGAAACTCTTGCAACCACGATATTGTCCCCGCTCGCCGCATAGAATACAATTTCGTTGCCCATCGGCTCGACTACGTCCAGTTTGAACGAGCCCACTTGGTCACGCCGGCCGTCGTCGCCGCCGCTCGTATAGATGTCTTCCGGACGCACTCCGAGGATAACCTTCTTGCCGAGGTGGTTCGAGAGGCGCGTAGCCGCCGACTCATTAACCTTGCACGACACATTTCCATCGGCCCCGGCAAACTGCAGTCCGCCGTCCCTCGTAATCTCGCCGTCGATGAAGTTCATTGCGGGGCTTCCGATGAAGCTCGCGACGAAACGATTGGCCGGTGAATTGTAGAGATTCAGCGGCGTGTCGATCTGCTGGATATGCCCGTCCTTCAGCACGACGATCCGGTCCCCCATGGTCATGGCCTCCACCTGATCGTGCGTGACGTAGATCATCGTCGCGCCGAGTGCATTGTGGAGCTTAGAGATCTCGGTGCGCATCTGAACGCGTAGCTTGGCATCCAGGTTCGAGAGCGGCTCGTCGAAAAGAAACACCTGAGGTTTACGAACGATTGCTCGTCCAACCGCTACGCGCTGCCGCTGGCCCCCGGAAAGCTGCTTCGGCTTTCTATCGAGGATTTCCGTAATCCCCAACGTCTCAGCAGCGTTCTCGACACGGGATCTAATTTCTTTCTTGTCGAACTTCCGGAGCTTGAGCCCGAATGCCATGTTATCATACACAGTCATGTGCGGGTAGAGGGCGTAGTTCTGGAAAACCATGGCGATGTCACGATCCTTCGGCGGCACATCGTTTACCGTACGCTCGCCTATCGTGAGCTTTCCCTCGGTGATGTCCTCGAGGCCGGCGACCATTCTGAGTGTCGTGCTCTTGCCACACCCTGACGGTCCGACAAGCACAACGAATTCGCCGTTGTTGACCTCGAAAGAGGCGCCATGAACGGCAACGAAGCCGTTATCGTAAACCTTCTTAACGTTCTCGAGCAGTACCCGTGCCATGACTTGATGTGTAGATTCCGAGGCAAATTAGGAAGAATCGCCGAAGATACCAGAAAGTCCCTTCCGGTTGACTACTGTCAACCCAAAGGCGGCTATTCAGGCGTTCATCATTAGCTGCAAAATGCATAGCTTCCGACCATAAGCACGCACTGTTCGACGGCCGACGAAATGGACAAGACTAAGATAACAATCTACGATGTAGCGGATCGGGCCGGAGTAGCTATCTCGACGGTTTCACGAGTTCTGAATGGATCGCCCGAGGTGTCTCCGGAAACGCGCCGTCGCGTACAGGCTGCAATCGAGGCACTCGAGTTTCGACCTGATCGAACGGCAAAAGCCCTCGCCCAAAGGCAGACCGACTCGATTGCGGTCGCCGTGCCGTCGTCGACTTCTCAGTTCTACAACGAACTGCTGAAGGGCGTGAAAGACTGTTTCCGGGAGCACGACATCGATCTCCTTCTCTGCAATCTCGGTTCCGGGGCGCCGTTGCAGACACTGTGGCGCTTCCTGACCCGCGGCGCCGTCGACGCACTGATGCTTGCGTCGCTCCCCGTAGACGATCGCCTGTCGCACGAACTGCGGATGCTGCACGCACCGGTCGTCCTTATCGGATCCGAATCCCCGGATTTCGACTGCTTCTACTGGGATGACGAAGCGGGAGCTCACGAGGCTACGCTGCACTTGATTACGAACGGTCACCGCCGCATCGGCCACATTACGGCTAACGTATGGGATTCGAAACTTGCCGATACGAAGGCGAACACACTTCGCGTCGACGGATATCGGCGCGCGCTGGAGGAATCGGGAATTGCTTTTGACGCCGATCTCATCCAGTCGGGTCGGACGCTCAAGCATGCCGGATTCAGCGAGGAGGCCGGCTTTGAAGCCATGCAGAAACTCCTGGCCATCGATCCTAATGTGTCCGCCGTTTTCGCCGGCAGCGACGTCCAGGCGATCGGCGCCTGGAAAGCTCTTCGGGAAATGGGCAAGACCGTACCCGGCGAGTTCGCCATCGTCGGATACGACGACATCAAAATCAGCCGGTACATCGGGCTGTCGAGCGTCGATCAGCAGATGCAGCAGATAGGCTACCGAGCATCGGAACTCCTCTTGCGACGTATCGCCGAGGGCGGCCAAACGGTGCTGGTGAACGAAGAAATCATTCCACAACTTACCGTAAGGGAGTCGAGCAATTTTCAATGGAAAGTGTAAGCGTTGTACAGAGTCCACACATCGAAGAGATCAAACAGCAACTCGGAAATTGCCTTGAAGGCGTCGATCTGTCACGCTTTGGCAAAGCCTACCGTGGAAAGGTGCGCGACACCTGCACGACGGACGACGATCGTTACGTTCTTGTAGTCAGCGATCGCATTTCGGCTTTCGACTTCGTGCTTGGTGAACAGATTCCCTTCAAGGGTCAGGTACTCAATCAACTTGCCGCCTATTTCTTCGAGAACACCCTCGACGTGGTGCCGAATCACGTCGATCTCGTTCCCGATCCCAATGTGACGATCGCGAAGAAATGCTCGGTGTTTCCGATCGAATTTGTGGTTCGCGGCTACCTGGCCGGCCACGCATGGCGTGAATATCGCGCCGGCAGACGCACTATCTGCGGCAACGCGATGCCCGAGGGACTGCGTCAGAACGAACGTTTCCCGACGCCGCTCCTGACCCCCACGACGAAGGCATCGGAAGGACACGACGAGGATATTTCGAGTGCTGATATACTTGCCCGCGGAATCATTGCCCCCGATAGTTACGAGCAGCTTCGGTCGTACGCACTGTCGCTCTTCGCGCGAGGCACGGAGATGGCGGCCAGACGCGGGCTGATCCTTGTCGATACGAAGTACGAATTCGGTGTGTTGCCCGACGGTACCATCGTGCTCGTCGATGAGGTCCACACCCCTGACTCGTCGCGATACTTCTACGCTGACACATACGACGAACTCCTCGCGGCAGATCAGCCGCAGCGACAGCTTTCAAAGGAATTCGTGCGCGAGTGGCTGATGGAGCACGGCTTTGCCGGGAAAGAGGGTCAGACGATGCCGACGTTGCCGGACGCATTTCGCGCTGCCGTCTCGGCCAGATACATCGAGCTCTTCGAGGCTGTAACCGGTCGCAGTTTTGAGCCGGTTGCATCGAAGGATCCGGCCTCCCGGGTTCTGGAGGCAATTGAACGGGTCCTTGGATCCTGATCTTCCCGCAGTCACCCACGGTCTAGTCACACGGCGAGGAAAAGGACTCAGTTAACCCCGGAGCGATCCATTGGAGTAGAGGTCCGGCCTGCGATCCAGAAAGATCTCATTGCGGGACGTCACGTGCTTGTCCCGCGCCTCCTCTAGATTGCACAACGCTTCGATCCACTCGGTAGACTCTCGAGCCGCACTCGCCCGAACGGAACCGTCGGGCCCACATATCAGGCTCGAACCAGTAAACGTCAACGCTTCATTCTCGTTTGACTCGGTACCAATCCGATTGGCAGTGGCTGTGAATACGTGATTCTCGAGCGCTCGGATCGGCATCGCCTTTGGGCACCATTCCTTGACCAGGTTCGAAGGATGGGCGATCACGTCCGCTCCCCCGGCAGCGAGCGTGCGAGCCGATTCCGGAAAGAACCAGTCGAAGCAAATCATAATGCCGAGTCGATAGGCCTCACCGTGAGGAGAGGTAACGTCGAAGACTGAAAACCCGGAATCCCCTGGGGTGAACCAGATCTTCTCCTCATAAAAGAGGTGTGTCTTCCGGTAGCTCCCGAGATACCCCTCGGGTCCAACCAAAACTGCACTGTTGTAGAAAACACCGCCGTCCACTTCCGGAAGACCGAATACGATGTGGCACTTATGACGTCGTGCCAATTCGACCATCGATTTCGTCGTACACCCGTCGGATACATGCTCCACAACATCCCTCGACCTCATCCATTGACGAGAAGAAATAGCCCGAAGAGACCAGCTCCGGCAGAACCACCAGATCGTACGAGCTCCCCTCGAATGCTCGGGCAAGAGTCTCCAGATTTGAATCTCGCTCCAGAAATTTCGGTTGGAACTGAAAGCAGCCGATTTTCAACATCTCAAATCATATTCGTTAGATCGCCTAGACAGACCCGTCTCGCAATCCCGGACGAGCCGTGCGCGTCAGTCTACGTCGGGAAGAGCTCCCCCCTATCCACTCCTGTCCCCCATCGGCATAACGTTCCTTCTTCCATATGGGAACTCGGCTTTTGATATCGTCAATCAGGGATCGACACGCATCGAAGGCTTCCGCGCGATGCGGGGCGGAAACCGCGATCAAGACCGAGACGTCACCTTTCGGAACGCGTCCCAACCGGTGCGCCAGGTAGACTTTGCGCAGCGGCCATGTTGCGAGCGCCTTTCGCGCGAGTTTCTCCATTTCGGACAGCGCCATCTCCTCGTAGGCTTCGTACTGCAGTTCGAGTGTCTCTCGATCATCGGTAATGCGCCTGGTAGTTCCGGCAAAAAGGGCTATGCCGCCCGCCTCATCGTCCGTTACGAAGGCCAGGGCCTCCTCCGAACGAAGTTCGGCAAGCCCGAGGTGGACGAGAACGCGGTCCTTCTTCGATTCACTCAACGGTTCAACCCCCACTGACCGGAGTAACAATGGCCAGCTCATCACCATTGTAGACGGTGAACGATTCATCCACGTATTCCCTGTTCACCGCCGCTCTCATCGTCTTTCTGTACGGAGCCATCACGGGATAGTCAGCCACGAGTCGATCCAGAACAGTTGCCACCTCCTCCGGCTTGCGGAGAGGCATCTCGAAGCAACGGCGCCCCGTCAACTCGCGGAGCACCGAGAAGAACCTGATCGTAAGGGGAGTCTCAATGCCTGTATTCGAATTAGACGGCATCCTGCTGAATCTCTACTGATTGTTTGACACGGGCGATTCAAGCACTGAATCGGATTGTCCGAACCGGATCGATCCGCGACGCCACCTGTGCCGGTGCGTAAGCCGCTATAACGCAGAGCACGAGTGCGATTGCGGCAACGAGTACGAAATCGAAGCCGTCGAGCAACACAGGCGCCGTATCCATGAAATACGTCTCACGCGGCAAGGGAATCACACCGTATCGCTGCTGTACGAACGCGACGACGAAGGCGATGCCCTCTCCCAGGCCAATCCCGACCACGCCGATCAGCAGTCCAAGCCAGATAAATGCCTGCCTGACGGTGCGCCGCGTCGCACCCATGCTCTGGAGAATACCGATCTCGCCGGTCTTCTCCAGAACGAGCATAAGCAGGGTCCCAACGATGTTGAAAGCCGCTACGAGGACAATAATCGCAATGACCAGGGGGATCATGCTCTCCTGCAGTCCGACCCAGGCAAAAATATTTCGATGAACCTCGAACACGGTTCGTGACATGGTCGGGAATCCAATTCGATCCTCTATGCGAGCGACGACCGAGTCGGCCATCGAAATGTCGGCGAGGCGCAGGTCGAAGCGCGTCGACTGATCCGCGCGGTAGCCAAGCAGCTGTCTCGCATCCACAATATTGACGAAGGCGTATCGGTCATCGACCTCGCTGAACCCCGTGTCGTAGATACCGGATACGGAAAATTGCTTCACGCGCGGGCGCGCGGTCAGAAGCGAGCCCCCGTCGACTTCACGCATCGAGAAACAGGTCACGACGTCTCCGAGTCCGACGCCGAGCATCCGGGACTGACTGCGGCTGACAACAATTCCCGGTTTTGAGGAAAGGGAATCATTCGCGGACAGCGATCCCTGCACCAGGTACTGACTCAGAAGCCGGCTCTCCTCTGACGTTCCCCAGAGGGCAATGCCGTCGATGTCGGTCGATGTGCGCAGCAACGCCAGTTCCTGCACGACGGGCGCAACATCGATCACGCCGGGAATCGCGCTTAGCTCCTCGACGTACTTGCCCGTTCCATCCAGCGGAGCATCGAGGAAATTCTCAACCTGGACGTGCGAACCGAAGTCCACGATCTTCTTTTCGATCTCGACTGAGAATCCGCGGGTTATCGAGATAGCCAGAAGGAGTGTTGCGACACCGACAGCGACACCGCCAATTGCCGCGTAGATCACAAATCGAACGAAACGCGACCCCTCGCGCCCGGTCGTTTGCCCGGTCAGGTACCGAATAGCGATAAACCGCTGGAAATAGCTTTGAGACTTCGGAGACACGTTGGACGATTGTAGCGTCGATGGGTACTGCTACCCCTGAAAAGATATCGTGTTGCAATAGTAAAGGATACAGCGAGTCACCAGGTCACGGTCTTTGTCGCGCCTCACCGGTCCTTCCAGTTTGGCGAGGTTTTCAAGGCACAGGCGCTGCCCTGCGCGGTATATTTCAATGTCCAGTTTACCATCCAAGAATCCCACATGTTGAACGCGAAATCTTCTGTCCGTAATCCAGTCAATGAGCCGATCCTCGAGTACCGCCCAGGTTCGCCGGAGCGCGATGTGCTCCAACGCACGCTCAAAGAGCTCAAAGACGACTTCGTCGAGATCCCCGTCGTGATAGGCGGCAAACGGATCGAGACGGGTAGCACGCGCGAAGTCACCGCGCCGCACAGCCATGCGACGAAGCTCGGGCTGCTGCACATGGTCGGCGAGCCGGAGATCGAGAAGGCGATCGAGGCCTCCATGGCTGCCCGTCTGGATTGGATGCACATGGATTGGCAGGATCGAGCGGCGATCTTTCTCCGCGCTGCGGAGCTTCTGGCCGGTCCGTGGCGGGCGAAGCTCAATGCGGCGACGATGCTCTGCCAAAGCAAGACCGCCTACCAGGCCGAAATCGATGCGGCATGCGAACTTATCGACTTCTTCCGCTTCAATGCATACTTCATGCAGCGGATTTACGAAGATCAGCCGATATCGACCGCCGCGGCGTGGAACCGTTCCGAATACAGGGGTCTGGAAGGCTTCGTGTTTGCTGTAACGCCGTTCAACTTCACGTCCATTGGCGGCAATCTCCCGACGGCGCCGGCCATGATGGGCAATACCGTCCTCTGGAAGCCGGCGACCACGGCCGCCTACTCGTCATGGTTCATCTATCAACTGCTCGAGGAGGCTGGACTGCCACCCGGAGTCATCAATTTTGTCCCGGGCTCAGGTCGAAATGTGGGAACGCCAACTTTCGCCTCGAAGCATTTTGCGGGACTCCATTTTACCGGATCGACCGATACGTTTCAGTTCATGTGGAAGACGATCGGTGAGCAAATCGGTACGTACCGCACCTACCCGCGGATCGTCGGTGAAACAGGTGGCAAGGACTTCATTATCGCACATCCTTCGGCCCACCCGAACGAGGTGGCAACGGCGATTGTCAGAGGCGCCTTTGAGTATCAAGGTCAGAAATGCTCGGCGGCGTCTCGCGTCTATATTCCTGATTCACTCTGGGGCGCCGTACGCGACGAGATGCTCGAGCAGCTCGACACTGTCCGGATGGGTCCGGTCGAAGACTTTACTACTTTCATGAACGCCGTCATCGATAAGCCGTCGTTCGACAAGATTTCGGAGTATATCGACGAGGCGGCGGCGCGTGACGACGTCGAGATTCTGTTCGGAGGTGGGCACGACGACACGGAGGGCTACTACATCGAGCCTACCGTTCTCAAGGTCTCCGACCCCTCATACAGGACGATGTGCGAGGAGATTTTTGGTCCCGTTGTTAGCATCTATGTTTATCCGGAGGGAGAGTGGGATGAGACGCTGAGACTGGTCGACGAAACGTCTCCGTACGCTTTGACGGGCGCCGTATTCGCGACGGACAGACGGGCTATCATCCAGGCAACGACGGAACTCGCTGAAGCGGCCGGCAATTTTTACATCAACGACAAGCCAACCGGAGCGGTCGTTGGCCAGCAGCCGTTCGGTGGAGCCAGGGCTTCTGGCACTAACGACAAAGCGGGATCGCTGCTGAACCTCGTTCGGTGGGTATCAGCCCGCTCCATCAAAGAGACCTTTGCGCCGGCGCGTCACTACGCGTACCCGTTCATGGACTCCGACTTTGAATAGTCGGATTGATCCGGGTCGGCGTACCCGGTCTTTGCATCCTTGATTCCGAGCATGCTTGCCCTGGATCGTCAGTCCGGAGTCCCTCTCGTGGCCCAGCTGGTTCGCCAGCTGCGTTTTGACATTGCCACGGGACGCTATCAGGTCGGTGACGTTTTACCTTCGACGCGTACGCTTGCGAGAAGGTTGGAGATCTCGTTTCATACGGTTCGGAAGGCGTATCAGGCGTTGGCCGAGCTTGGTCTGGTAGAGTCGCGGGGTGGGAGCGGCTACCTCGTTAAGCAGACGGCGGGCGAGACTCGCTCGGAGCGGCTGGAGGCCGGAGCCACAGTTGCACAGGATGCGGTGCAGCGGTTGATCGGGATTGGCCTGAACGATCTCGAGGTCGAGATGGTCCTGATGGAGCAACTCGCCCAGCTTGAGCAGGCCAAGGGTATTCCCGAAATCCTGTTTGCCGCACCGTATTTAGAGTTGGCGCAGCGCTGCAGCGAGTTGGTCGAACAGGCCATTTATCTCCCGGTCGCGCCAGTTGTCATCACGGATTTGACTCGGCATCCGGAGGCGGAATACGTCATCACGCCCTTCGCCACCCTCCAGACCGTCCTCCAGGAAGCTCCCGAATCGCACGGGATCGGTGTCACCGTGTTTTACTCCCATGAGTTGCAGGAATCGCTGGCTCATCTGATGCCGCATAACACCGTCGGTATCGCGGCCCTCGACCCAACCAGTGTCGAGCCGATCATGATCGACATACGGAGGCAAACGGGATTTGCGGGCCAGGTTTTCGGATTGTCGGCCCACGCTGATACGGCGGAGTTCAAGAACCTGCTTGCACAGGTAGACCTGTTGCTTTACACGCACCAGAGTCGAAGACGTGTTCGTTCCAGACTGGCCGGCCACCCCAGCGTCGAGCTCGACCCTCGCGTCGCCGTCGAATCACTCGATGCGCTCCGGCGTACCTTCGCTTCCCGCTGACGTCTCCAACTTCGAGGGAAGCTCTTTGCCCGATTCTCCTTCCTCCTCCGGCGGCGCCTCCAATGCAGCAGCCGCTTCGCCCCCGCCCGACTCGAGCATCTCGTCCTGTCCAGGATATTTCACCCGGAAGTGATGGATACCCGACAGCATAGACAGCAGCGTCACTTTGACGGTATTGATCTCCGCAAACGTGAGGGGGCAGTTATCGAGCTGGCCGTCGGCTATCCTCGACGAAAAGATCGAGTTGACCATCGATTCCAGTTTTCGTTGCGTCGGCTGTTCGATGCTTCGCGATGCCGCCTCCACGGAATCCGCCAGCATCACGATGCCGCTCTCCCGCGTGTTCGGCCTCGGGCCCGGATACCGAAACTCCGATTCCGACGGAGGCTGCTCCCCTTCCTCCGTCATCTGAATGGCACGGTTGTAGAAGTACTCCATCCTCGCCGTACCGTGATGCATGGTGATGAAATCGAGAATGACCTCCGGAACGTTGGCCTGGCGCCCCAGATCAACACCGTCGCGGACGTGACTGCCAATGATGAGGGCGCTCATTCGAGGCTTGAGTCGATCGTGCGGATTGTATCCAGACCGCTGGTTCTCCACGAAGTACTCGGGTTTCTGCATTTTGCCAATGTCGTGATAGAGCGCGCCCACCCGGGCCAGAAGCGCATTCGCACCAATCGCGTCTGCTGCCGCTTCGGAAAGGTTGGCTACCTGCAGCGAGTGATTAAATGAACCCGGGGCCTTGATACTGAGTTCACGCAGGACGTCTCGATTCGTATCGGACAACTCGAGGAGCGTGACGTCGGTCGTCATCCGAAACAGTCTCTCAAATATGAGAACGAGTGGCTGTGCGAGCAGCACGAGTACCGCATTGATGCCTATGAGAACCAGTTCCGCCACGATGCCTTTTCCAAGCGGCACGACGTCAAACAGCCAGAAGCCGCTGAGCATCACCGTGTACGCCAGAAGCACCAGACCCGCCGTGGTGACAAACGGAGCGCGACGTTTGATGTCTCTCACGCTAAAAACGGCGAGCGTTCCCGCAAAGATCGTGACGGACGCGAACTTGAAATCGTTGCCGAAGTAGACGCCACCGAGAATGGCCAGTGATATCGTCGCGAAAATCCCGACACGCGAATCGTAAAACACGGTCAAGAGGATCGACGCGATCGCTACCGGCACCGCCAGATCGGGCACGTCCTCAAACCGAATCGCAGCCGCGTACAGGCCGACAATAGTCGCGAGCAACACGCTCATTAACAGGACGTCTCTATTGTCGTTGAATAGCCTCCGCCTGAGAATGAAGAGAAATAGATAGAAAATGGTGAACGCGACAAGGGTCATGACCAGCTGACCCAGAAGGAGCAACCAGGCGCGCACCTGGCCACCCCGCTCGGCGAGACTCCGCGCCAGGGAATTGAGTTTGGTCTTCACCTCGGCAGTGACGACCTCCCCATTCCGAACGATTACCTCACCCTCCCTGACGAGTCCTCGTGTTGAGGATATCCTGGAAAGTTCGTCCTGTACTCGCGCTTCGGTGGCTTCGGAGAGATAGGTCAACTCCGGCCTAAACACCTGCCTGAACAGGGAGCGACCGATACTGGCCGTATCCGGATGAGATGGGTACACCCCGCTGAAATATTCCGCCACTTCCTTTGACAGCTGCGCCGGATCGATGAGGTCCTTTCGCGGAACGAACCGCTGCGTCCGATCCCGCTCGTTGAGCACAATGATTTCATCCGTCAGCACGTTATCGACACCCGTATTGATTACCGGCTGATCGGAGTACCTGGTAATCAAGAGTCGAACGTGCGCAAGCAGTTCTTCATCGAGTCTGCGCGCGCTGACCGGCGTTCTCCTGTTCGCGGTCAGCCCCGGAACCCGTTCGGCATACGAATTCAGAAGAAACGTCCACTGAATAGGGGTCAGGGTGACATCTGATCGGCTTAGCTCCTGACGGAACGCGAGCGAATCGCGCGACACCTGCAGTCGGTCGGATCGAAGCCTGCTGGATTGCCAGGCGGCATACTTACGGAAGATCCGCTCGAGATGCGTGTTTGTCGAGTCCAGATTGCGAATCGAAATCAGCGTAAGAGTTTGTCTCGTCCCGGAATATGGGGCGAGACGAACCCCTGATGGCCTGGATCTCAGACTGGAGCTCGTTCCGGGTCTTGAAGATGGGGAATGCCTGGGGCGAAATGATGTCCGCGTCTTTCCAAACTTCGCCGACCTCAATGGGAAACTCGTATGCCCGCTGTCGAGGGTAGGCCAACATGGCGATAACGACCAGTGCCCCGATAATGAGCCCCTTCAGCAAGCGGCTCTCGCGCCACGATTTGCCGCCCGACTCGCCGCCCGTCTCGAGAGTCGTTCCGACAGGTCTTATCCGGCGTTTTCTAATTGACCAAGCGCTCATCTTGCATCCGTTCGTGAGGGCCGGCTATGCGCCTGGCAATTTCCCCAAAGAAGAGCATAGCTCCTGCGCCAATCGCCGGGTACCACGGCCAGGCGATACCACGAAGGCTCAGGGCAGCCTTGACACTCGCTGATGGATAGAATGTAAACACCCACGATTGCGTTTCCGGAGAATACCAGATTCCGAAGATAACCCAGACCATAAACGCGATCGCCACTCCGAATGCCCAGAGTGCTTCACGCTGCCGGATCTTGGCGCCCAGCATCCCCAGCAGGAACGCACCCAGAAGCCCACCATATGTGAACGACGCGATCGCCAAGCCCAACTCAACGACGGGATTCTGCTGATTTTCGAAGAGATTTGCGAACGCGATAAAGATCACGCCCCAAATGAGCGTGAAGATCCTCGACACCATCAGATTGTCGGAGCCCTTCGCAGATTTCTTAATGTGATGATAGACGTCGACGACGGAAGACGACGCCAGCGCGTTGAGCGAGGCGGACAATGTGCTCATCGCTGCCGCCAGGATCCCGGCCAGAAGGAGTCCCGACACGCCCGGCGGCATACCTTCAATAATGAACTTTGGGAACACCTCATCGCCACGCGACAGACCGAGTGCCGAGAGCGAAGCGCCGTCGTAGTGGATCCACAGAAGGAGGCCAACTGCGAGGAAGAGAGCAAACTGGAACATTACGACGAGCGCACTGACGACGATTGCCTTCCGGCTCTCCGACTGATTCCTGCAGGCCAACAGCCGCTGGACGATCAGCTGATCCGTTCCGTGTGACGCCAGGGAGAAGATTGCCCCGCCGATGGTGGCTGTGATGAGCGTGTAAGGTGACGTGACCCAGTCTCCAAACGTTCCGCCCAGTCCCCAGACGATGAGACTCGACTTCCCCGAATCTGCAATCTGCGCGAACCATTGGTCCGGCAATCCATTCATCAAAATGATGACGGCCCAGACGGCGCCTCCCAGATAGATCAGCATCTGGACGACGTCCATCCAGACGACGGCCTTGATACCACCAACGTAGGTGTATGCGATCGTAACAAGGCCGATGCACAATATGATCTCGAAATAACCGACCGACCAACCCGCCGCATCGGCGATCACCTTGATAGGAATGGCGCTGGCGAAAAGGCGTACCCCGTCCGCCAACAGCCGGGTAACCATAAACGTACCCGATGCGGCGATTTGCATCCGCTTTCCAAACCTCCGCTCGAGAAATCCATAGGCGGAAACGAAGGAGCCCGTGTAGTACTTAGGCACGAAATACGCCGCAACAACGATCCGGCCAAGGAGGTAGCCAAATGTCAGTTGGAAGAAGGCCAACGTTCCGAGATACGCTACGGCCGGAATACCAATAACCGTCAATGTGCTGGTTTCGGTCGCCACGATCGAAAAGCAGACTGCCCACCACGGGAGAGTACGCCCTCCCAGGAAATAGTCCGATTCATTCCTCTGTCGCCCCCCAGCCAGAAGCCCGAAGACTGTCACCCCGACGAGGTATACTGCCAATACGACCAGATCGAGGGAAGTCAGCATAGCGTCATGTTAGTACTCAGATGTGTGGGGTCGGTCTGTCCTGTAGCGTCGGCTGGTGACGAATCTGCAGCCGAAAATACTGCTTATCTCGTTTACGAGCGCCTACCGTTTGTGCCGGGGCTTCGTGCCTGTAGTCGGGTGTAGGGACGCCTCCGTCCCTCTTGCTACTGGCGCAGAACACACCGGGATCGCTTGTGGGATATAGCGGCGTCACATGATTGCCACGATCAGCCAGAGGATAATTGCTACGGCAATGATTCCGGCAGCCACCGCGAGTGTCCGCTGCAAGACGTCAGAATAAGCCTGCTCTGCCGGTGCATCCGAAATGGAAGGCTCTACTGTTGCAACCTCAGATCCGTCAGCTCTTTGTGGTTGGCCATTGACAGCCCGTTCACTGCCAACGGGCCCGGCCTTTGGTTCGAAGCGCGTTTCTAACCGTTTCAGCTCAGCTCCGAGGTAATTACAAGCCAGACGGCCCCTGTATCGTCCGATCTCCGTTTCTTCAGCGGAGCGAAGCACGTCGTCCGGGTCGATATCGATCGCTCTGGCGTACGCCGCAACCATTGAACGGCGGTACACAGAATTGAAACGCTTGCGATCCGGGAAACCGCGATGCTCGAAATTCGACAGAATCTCGACAGGCACGCGGGTATGCTCGTGTACCGTGTCGATCCCAATTCCCTTGGCTTCTCGTATCAATCGAAGATCGAACCAGTATGATTTCCCAACCCCACTGTCTCGACCTTCTTTCATAAGTCGATCGGACCGCATGACCTCAAAGATGGTTTTCGCCGTCGGTCGCTGTGCATGTCCCGAGAGGTTTATCGGGTCGCAGGCCGGAGTGACGACGGCACCACAGTGCGGCGGAGCCGTCTCATATGGCAGCCGCAGCGATGTGCTGATCAAAAAGCGTCGGGAAGACAGGATTTGAACCTGCGACCTCTCGGCCCCCAGCCGAGTGCGCTACCGGACTGCGCCACTTCCCGAAACGTGCGAATCAAAAGTACTCAAAGGCGCTCCAAAAGTTCTTGAAGGAAGTCTCTGAGTCGCTTCAGCTCTCCTCGAAACTCCGGGTTCAACGCATGCGCACCGGCGCCGGCTCTCAGGGCCTGCCTCGCCCCCTCGAGTGTATACTTGTCGTCCTTCAGAAGGCTGTGGATCCGCCCGAGCGTCTGAATATCGTCGTCCGTATAAACGCGGTTACCGGCTCGGTTCTTCTTGGGATGAAGTTCCTCAAATTCGGTCTCCCAATATCGAAGGACATGTGGAGCCAATCCGGTCAACGCGCTAACTTCGCTGATCGAGTAGTAAAGTTTCTTGATGCCTTCGACGTCACTCACGCGCAAGAATAGAAAAGCCTGTCACTGGGGAAACGGCCTCACGGCCTTTGAATATCCGAAGTGTGGACAGCAGTAGCAAGTGCGACGGACGGCTCGATTCCGTTGTGGATCAAGCAGAATGCATCGCGTACCTCGACGGTTACTTCAGACGAACAAGCTACCGTCGAAGATACCGCGCCTAGCCTGGGGGGCGTACGGGAGGAACGGACTCCCAGCGCCAAGGTAACACCGCGGTTCGCGCATCTTCTGAGCTCAGCCCGTCCGTATGTCCGACAACCGCCCACCCGTCAAGTACGAGCTTGCGCTGCTGCCACCGGCGCACACGTCTGTCTTTGCAAACCTCGTTCCGGTCGTCGCCTTCGCGATCGGCGTTGTGTGGCTAGGCGAGTCCGGAACGATTTTCGAGCTTGTCGGGGCGGGTTCGATTCTCGTCGGTCTCTACCTTATGCGGCGGTCGAGAGCTGGACGAAACACCGAGGTGACTCGGCCTGTCAGCCGTTAGAGTCCACCCCCTTCTGCCGGCTGATCCGACTCCTCATCCGAGTCGTTCCGGAGCCAGAACCTCTGCCCCACTGTTCGCGTGAGCCGGGTCGCCTTAGGCACGGACTGCGTAAACACTTCCCATACCTCCGGTGCGATCGCTTCCACCGAACCATAGAGGTACGAACTCGACTGAGTCTTTTTTCCTGGGAAACCCATCTGGCCCAGAAACACGAAGGCAATACTCAGGACGAGAACCGTCTTAAATCCGCCCACGATGCCGCCGAGCATCTTGTTGATCGCCCCCATCTTCATTCCGTCAACGACACGTTCCAGAAGCCTCGCCAGGAGGTAGACACCAACATACACCAATGTAAAAATGACCACGAACCCGACGAGCGCACCACCTTCGGGTGGAATATTCACGACACTCACGTCCCGAACGAGCAGCGTGCCGAACGGGCGCATAAAGTGGATGGCGAGAGCAAAGGCCGCGAACAGGCCAAATACTTGAGAAAGCTCGCGTATGATGCCCGTAACGAACCCTCGCCAGATGCCGAATGCCACGGTAGCGAGGACGATACCGTCAACAATGTTAAACTTCACTTGATTATCCCTTCCAAATGTCTAAGCGAGCAATCGGGTGACTGCTTCGCGGACCAGATTTCCGTCTGCCCTTCCTTTTACCTTCGGCATGACGACGCCCATGACGCGACCCATATCCCTGACGGATTCAGCACCCGTCGAAGAGATAGCATCCCGGACGATCGCTTCGAGGTCACTCTGGCCTAGTTGCTCTGGAAGATACGTCTCAATAACTGCCAATTCCTCTTCCTCTCTGGAAAAGAGATCGGTGCGTCCCGCCGACTCAAACTGAGCCATGGAATCCCGACGCTGCTTGGCCTGCTTCTGAAGGACCGCCTGGATGTCGGCAGCCGTTATCGTTCCGCGCCCCTGCTCGATCTCACGCGACTGGATGGCCGCCTTGATGGAACGAAGGGTTCTAACACGGATCTCTTCATGGGCAATCATAGCATTTCTGAGATCGAGTTCGATCGACTTGAGGGACACTTCAGCCATGACGACGCTACTTCGGTTTGTGGCGTCAAGATACTAACATTCGCCACACCCGTTCCGACAGAACGACGCATTCGAACTGGAGCCGGCTCTCAGAAGGCCAGACGATAAACGAGGATACCCACCCCGACCTGGACGCCTCCGAGTGCAACGTAGGAGAGGCGGTCGAGCCGGTCCACTTCTGCTTTTGTCTCACTGTCTGCGGTCGCGAGATATTCCTCATAACGGTCGTCAGCCGCAAACTTGAAATGGACGGCAAGGGCCCCTCCCGCCGTGATCATGCCGACCGCGGCATAGGTAAGCCATTTCTGACCGTCAGCCGGGGGCGTCCATTCGACGGCATCCGATTGAGCAATCTGCGGTTCCACCTGTCGCAAGGCAACGGAGTGCCTGTTGACAACCTCCGTGCCCGGCATGATCCGCTCGGTGGCATAGCCGGCTTTCTCCAATATCAGTGCGGATCGAAGGGCCGTCTCCGATGAGAAGACAAGGGGTGTCTCACCCAGTTTACGGTCCTCATCTTCCCGAAATACTCGTGCGCCAAACGGCGTCGAGTCTATGCGGTAGGTATACGGAAAATCGAGTGTAATCGTCAGCGTGTCGCCGGCGCGGGCTGAGATTGAGGTCTCCGGCGGACTTAAAGCCCAGGAGCCGACCTCGGGCGGGGCCACGCCAAGTGTGTGCTCTCCAGGGTCAATCCGAATGAGCGTCCCCTCCCCGACCTTTCCGACGTACGTCGAATCGACGAGGATCAGACTACCATCCAGGTTGGACTCTATCTGTACAAAGGCATCCCCTGTTTCCTGCGCATTTGACAAGACAGGGAGTGCGAGAAGCAGAAAGCTAATCCTGAATATTGGCCGCATTCGCAAAAGCATAGACGTATCGCGGTTCACTCAGCACGATCAAATACCCATTGCGCACTGCGGGCGCCGATTTGACTCGACCTCGCAGCGGCGCTTGCCACTGTATCATTCCGTTGTCTCGACGGACGGCATAGATCTTCTCGTCCATGGCCCCAACGAATACAATGTTTCCGTTGACCACGGGTGCGCCGGCGATCGTGCCGTCTGTGTGGAACGTCCAGAGCGGGGACCCGTTCTCCACGCGAAGCGAGCGCAGTGAGCCGTCGGTTCCCCCGAAAATGACGCAGTCGGAAGTGACGGCGGCTGCTGTAAATCGCACTTCTCGATTCTCAACGCGGTAGTTCCAGACGACGGCACCGTCCTCGGCATCCAGCGCCACGAAGGCGCCGCGCGTGGTCGGAACGAATATGAGGCCCGATCCGGCCGAAAGTCCCTCCTCTACCGGGCCGTCCACCTTTCTCATCCAAATTTCCTCGCCGTTGACTGCGTTCAGGAGCACGACGCGCCCGGTTTCATCCGCCACGACCACCCGCTGATCGTCAACGGCCGCGGGACTTGAGAGCACGCTCGCGAAGTCGCCGAACTCGTAGAGCCACATAACCTGCCCCGTCTCCTGACTCAAACCCATCACATTTCCCTCGACGTCGCCAACGACGACCAGATCCTTGAGCGTCAAGACGGACGCCTCAATCGGTACACCGTTATACCGCCACTTTCTAGAACCCGTCCGTAAATCAAACGCTTCAAGGGCGATCTTGCCCCAGGCGTTTGGCACAAAAATCACCTGATCCGCCACGGAAGGCGCCCCCTCTATCGAGCGGCCGAATTCCTGCATTCCAATTCGATCACCGTTCTCCAGCGACAGCACGTGGACTTCCCCTTTTCGCGTGCTGACGATCACAACATCGTCGATCACCAGCGGCGAACCCGAAGCAAAACCACCGCCCGCGTTGTAGATCCATGCCTGTTCGAGGGGCAACTGGAGAGCAAGGTCCTGGGAGACGTGATCACGACTCGACGATCTGCCCTCCGTTTGCCAGTCTGCATCTGTCGCGTTGAGTGGAAACTGAATCCGTAGTGGACTGCACGAGGCCAAGAGTCCGCAAACGATAAGCCCCAGGGAGCATCGAGCGATCGGCGTCATCCTGAACGGAGTTGCCTCCAAAGTCCCTCCTCGTGTTCGCATGTGCTAAAAGTCGAAACCGAAGAAGAACTGCTGAAACATGTCACTGTCCCAGTGCTTCGCGAAATCGGTGTGCCTGTAACCCATGTCGTAGCGCAGAACGATGACGCCGAACATATTGACTCGAAAACCCCATCCTGCTGAACCAAGTGTTCTACCGGTATTGAGGTCTCTTTCAATGTCGTCGTAGCCGAAATTCCAGGCGTGGGCCATGTCGAAGAAAAATGCGCCGCGGATATCGGCGATCCCGAATGGTGCAAGAAGCGGGATATAAAGGCTCGGCATATGCATGATGGGGAATCGCAATTCCTGCGAGGTGAACCACATCTTTTGTCCTCTGATACTCCACCTCCTGTATCCTCTCAAATCCCAGCTTCCCCCAAGGATGTTCAGCCGGGCTTCACGACCGTGGTTGAACCGACCCATGGTGCGCGTTGCGAACGTAACGCCCGGAATCAGTCTCCAATATCTTCGGAGATCGATGCCAAGCGTGTAATAGCTCACATTCGAATACCGCAGATCACTGGTGTAGGCCAGCAGAAGACTGGCACGCCACCCATCAACGGGCCCGTTCATGCTGTAGAGTGCATTGTCATGCACCAGGGCGACTGCGTTAGAGAGGAGCAGCGCCTTACGCTGGACGTCCTTGACAAAGATCTCCTTGTCACTCCAGGCCAGGCCCGTACTGAGATCGATTCTCCGAAACTTCGACAGCGGATAGCTCAATCCGCCGAATCCACCCCAAATTGTTTCCCAGAATACCGGAAACTCAACCGATGCATCCGGATCGGTGATGTCGTATCGCTGCCCAGAGAATCGAAATATGCCGTACGACGTATTCGCCCGGCGCTGCAGTTGTACGCGGGAAACCGCAAAACTCAGGCTCCGGATAAAATCACCGCTGCTGTTCGAATTACTGAAGAGGGCAAAATTCCAGTAATCGTCACCGAGCATGTCCGAGAACGCCAGGAACGCGCCGCCTGAAGTCCCCCAGATTGGATTCTGTGAGACCTGGCTCTGAGCAATGTCGAGGTTGTAGTGACGACGATAGCGCTCCTTCCTGGCCCCCTGCTTCTCTCCGAGGCGGACAAACGCCCAGGGATGCCCGACGGCGCCTAACGGGATGGTCGTACGAGATTTTGGATCGGCAAACAGCGAGTCGAGGTTGTCGAGTTCACGAATCGTGAACTTGTAGTGGTCAAAGGTGGATAGAACCACTTTGTCATCAGGCGTCCATACCGGATCGAAAGCAGCGGCCGTAAACCTCGTCAGTTGTATCGCTTTGCGACCTTTGGTGGCCAAGTCAATGGGGGTCGGTTCTGGAGTATCAGGCACATCCGTAAGGGACGCCAGCTCCTCCGTCCCGGCGCCGAGATCGGACAGATCGGTTACCCAGACGTCCTGCCCTCCGAAACGCCCCGTGCTGTCGCGGCGAACGCTCGTGTAGATGACGTGAGTCCCATCGGGGCTCCAGCGCGGCGAAAAGTCGTTTTGATCCCCATAGGTAACGTAGCGGACGTGATCGTCGTCCAAGTCGTAAACGAACAGGTTGCGGGCTCCATGCACGCCGTAAGACGTCCGGTCGGAGGAGAAAACCACAAAGCGTCCATCCGGGCTTAGATCCGGATCACGATCGTCGTACATGTCGTTCGTCAAACGACGCAGCTCGTCGGACGGCAAATCATAGAGATAGAGATCACTGAATCCGCTATTGTCGATCGAGGAAAAAACCAGTTTGTCGCTGTTCGGTCCCCACGCAGGCGAGTAGATCGCGACCTGGTCGGAGAACCTGAGTGTCGTTACGAGCTTCTTCTTCTCCACGTCATAGATGTGGATGACGTCCTGTCCCCCGCTTTTCGTGCTGAACGCAAGCAGGCCTGAAGCCGATATATCGAGGCGACTCTCGAGAAGATGAAACGCCTCGAACGTGGCGTTCCGCTCTCCACTGATCACGACCTCTTCTCTACCGATCGGCCGGTAGAGCGAATCAACCCGAACGCCATAGACGTTCGAGTAACCCGTCTTATTGCCGACGTAATAAATGTGGCGTTCGCCGTTGGGAAATTCGTAGAACACGGGCTTCACGTTGAAACCGCGCGCTGCGATGCCCTGCGATCCAAGCTCGGGCGTGTCCGTATCCTCAAGCATTCTGTAGTAGTGGGCTCGGACCCACCGTTCCCACTTATCGCTCACGTCTTCAAAACGATCGTGGAGCGTGACCTCGATGACCGTCTGGAAGTTTCGGTCCTTCCAGAAGTTCTCCATCATTCTGAGGATCTTCTCCTCGCCGTATTCCTCGGAAATGAACCGGAAGACTGCCTCGCCCTCTTTGTACATCAGGTAAGATCCGCGGATGCGAAAGATGTTGCGAAGTGGCACGAGGTAGTTGGAAGCCACCGCATCGCGCATCACCATTTCGTGCTGGTAGTCGGGGTCTCCTGACCAGTACTCGGCCAGGCCTTCCGTGAACCAGAGGGGCAGAAATCGGTCGAGGACCTGCCGGTGGTCGCGCATTACGCGCGTGATTTTCGAATGCGTGAACACATGCACGACTTCGTGACGGATGACGCGACGGAAATGGTGGATGTTGCCGTTGGCCGGGACAACCACGCGACCCTTGAGAAACTCGAAAAACCCGCCAACGCCGTCGGGGATGAACCCCGGTGTGACGTTCGTCTCCTTGAAGTGCAGATTCGACGAGTAGAAAATCATTGGAACCCGGCTCGTCAGCGAAAACTGGAACCGGTTTTCGAGCTCCTCATAGATCTCTTCCGCGAACTGGGCGCCCATCTCCGCCAGATCCTCCATCTCGGGGTAGTAGTAGATGTCGAAATGTGAGGTGCGCAGAATCTGCCAGTTGAATCCGCTGTACTGGACCTTATTTCGGCCAAAATGATACCCCGACTGCGCGTTACCGGCTTCAACGGCCAGTAACGAGATCAGCGTAACCAGAATGGGTAGTGTGTGCCGGATCAGGCCCCGATTCATTGCGGTCAGGGTCGCGGTCGATTCACGGAAACTTGATATCTCGACCTACGCGACAGCAGGACCGCCGTTCCCCCCGGGGGACGGGAATTACCCCACCGTCGTCCGGCTAAGGGCCTCTTTGAGCGCGTCGATCAATGCGACCGGCATTGGATCAACGTCGAGGTTCTTGGCAAGGTAGTAACTCACCCAATCGCCCAGTGCCACAGTCGAAAGCAGACGCGTGAGCGGCGATTCACCGCGCGGCTCAAAACGATACCATCCGGCAGCCTTCGGTTCGAGCAGACGTCTCGTCACGTCCATTCGCCGGCGGACGGCCGGCGGATCCTCCTTCGTAGCAAGCTCAATCACAGCGATGTTGCTGAGAATATCGTATCGCGATTCCCAGCCTTCGATCTCGTTATGGTTCAACTCGGGATATAGATTGCCGAATGCGGGAGTCTTGGCGTTTTCCTGAATCTGGCCACGCCAGCGCAGATTTGCGGCGGCCAACAGTCCAGGCCCCGAGTAAACGACGGGAATCCGTCCCGTCAGGTAGTCCGCCACGATCGTGGCTTCGTTCGGTGTGGCGTCTCCATAAGCCGCAGTGAGCTCGCGGAGTGCTGCGAGCGTTTCCTCCTTGTCGACTGCCGTTATGGTAACCACGCCGAGAACCGACGCGAGATGCAGAAGCGGCACGAAGGTATAGGGAAGCGCCGCCCGAGGCGGCAGACCTCCCGGTATGGCTACGAAGGGTACGCCATCCTCCCCGGCCCTTCGGGTCAACTCGCCTCCCGATGTAATGCAGAAGCGAGAGCAGCCTCGACGACCGGCCTGTTCGAATGCAGAAAGCGTTTCCTCAGTATTGCCCGAATAACTCGTGCAGACGACCAGCGTGCCAGATCCGGCCCACAATGGAATATCATACCCCCGACAGAGCGCCAGCGGGATCTCACTGGACGAAAATGCCAGTGACTCGAGAAGGGCCCCTCCGATAGACGACCCGCCCATGCCGCAAAGCAGCATATTCTTCGGGGCCGACAGCCCTCCATATGCGTTGCTCGCCGCCGCAATTCGCCATCCTTCCTCCCACATATCCGCGAACGAGCGGATGTGCTCGTGCATAGGATCGTTGTGCTCCATTAATCTCTCCCGGTTCTAAATCGACTTCGCAATTCGTTGTGGTGATCAAACCACTGCTTCAACGTACTTGAGACGCCTGAGGCATCTTCCTGTTCGAGACAGGCCTGAGCGAGCGGCTCACATTCCGCAGCACTCACTCCCCGAATAATGCGCTTGATTTCCGGCAAATAGATAGGCGACGCGCTGAACTCCCGAAGCCCGAGTCCGACCAGAATCGGAATGGCTGGAACCCGCGCCGCCAACTCGCCACAGACCGACACGGGCGTACCACTTTCGAGACCGGCCTGGATTGTGGTGGCAATCAGACGCAGCACGGCAGGATGCAACTCGTTGAATTGATGTCCCACCAGCTCGTTGCTCCGATCGATCGCGAGTACGTATTGGGTCAAGTCGTTTGTCCCGATCGACATGAAATCGGCCTCGCGAGCAAAATGAGTCGCCTGAAGCGCAGCGGCAGGGACCTCGATCATGACGCCGACGGGGATGTCATCAGGCACCTTGATGCCTTCGTCCTTCAGCTCCCGGATCGTCTCACGCATGATCGCCTTGAACCTGCGAAGCTCGCCGAGCTCTGAAACCATCGGAAGCATGATCCGGATGGGTCCCAGCGCACTGACCTTCAGCAAGGCACGCAACTGGGGTCTAAGCAGGTCCTCGCGCTCGAGTAGCACACGGATTCCCCTCCAACCAAGATCGGGGTTACGCTCCGTGGGACCCGTCAACTGGATCTTGTCGCCTCCGACATCCAGCAACCTGAACGTCGTAACTGCGGGTTGAATCTGATCCACGATCCGCGTATAGCACTCGAGCTGTATCGCCTCATCGGGAATCCGGGAGTCTGACATGAAGAGAAGCTCGGTTCGAAAAAGTCCCACAGCCTCGGCGCCAAACCAGTCGAGGTGGGCGACCTCCTCCTCCAACTCGAGATTCGCCATCAGGTGAATGCGGCGGCCGTCTGAGGTTTCAGCCGGGAGAGATGCCGTTGCACGTTGCTCCTGCAGCATTCGCTCGTATCGGCTACGCTTCTCGCGGTAAGTCCGAAGTTGCTCGTCGCTTGGGCCGATGATGACGATGCCAGCCAGCGCATCGAGGATGATAGTCTCACCGTTGGGAATGTGCTCGGTTGCTCCATGGAGTCCCACGAGGGTCGGAACACCCAGTGCTCGGGCCATGATGGAGACGTGAGCCGTCTGGGCCCCGTAGTCCATGATGCAGCCAAGGAGGTTTCTCCTCGAGAATAGGATCAGGTCCGCCGCCGTGAGTGATTCTGCTACGACAATCCTCTTCTCGTCTATACGCGACAGGATCTGGCCCCGCTGCAGGTGTCGAATGAGCCGGTACTGGACGTCGGCCATATCGTGGGCCCGCTCCCGCAGATATGGATTGTTCGACGTTTCGAGCTGTTTCCTATGGCGCTGCATGACGCTTTGGGCCGCGAAGTCTGCGGCCCAGCAATCGTTGACGATGTGTTTGCGGACGTCCTCGATGAAATTCGGGTCGTGGAGCATCAGCGCCTGCGCCTCGAAGACATTGGCGCTTTCGGTTCCGAGCTGCCCGCGAGCCACCGAGGCAATTTTCCTCAGATCGCGCTCCGAAAGACGCACGGCGTCCTCGAGCCGCGCCAGTTCGGCCGGCGTCTCGTCTTCCGAAATCATCCGCTCCGCTGCCTGATATGCAGCTTTTTCGTATCGATATGACCGACCTATGGCGATGCCGGGCGATGTACCGACGCCATTCAAGACAGTGGGTCCCACACCACCGTCATCATCTCTAACCAATTCAGGCCGATCGGTCATCAGCAACTACAGTTCTTCGCCGAATCCATCATCGAACAGTTTGACGATTTCCTCGGCTGCGTTCTCAGCGTCAGCGCCCGAAAATACGAGCCGAAGGCTGGAGCCCTGTTCGGCTGCCAGCGTCATGACACCTATAATGCTCTTCCCGTTGATCTTGTAGTGATCCTTTTCGATGAAGAACTCGGCGCCGTATTTGGCCGCCGCACGGACAATCATCGACGCAGGCCGTGTGTGTATACCAGCGCGATTCCTGACGGTCACTTCTCTGACTATGCGATCCATATTGAAACGGTGGAGCGTGTTGTAAGGCTTATTGAATACGCGTCTTCATCTTTTCGATGATCCAGCGTACGCCCCGCAATGATACGTCTGGCGAGACGGAATCCAGCGCGTCCAACGCCTTACCATACTCACGCAGAATAATCGTCCGCGTGGACTCCAGTACTCCGAGTCGCTCCATACGAGCTTTTGCTTCTTCAATCTCGGATGAATCGAGACCTCCGCGCTCCATCAACCTCCGAAACCACCGATCGTCCCCGGCGCCTTCCATCTCAATCGCTTTCAGGAGGAGAAACGCGCGCTTCCCGGCCATAAGGTCGGCGCCGATCGGCTTGCCCCAACTCTCGGCGTCCGCCGTGAGATCGAGAAGATCGTCCTGGATTTGAAATGCGAGTCCCAAATGGTGACCCGCCTCTCCGAGGACACGAAGGTGTTCCTCTCCCGAACCTCCGACAATGCCGCCGATCTGCAAACTGGCCACCAACAGAGCTCCAGTTTTTCGTGAAACCATATCGAGGTACTCGGCCACGGCCACCTCATTCGATGTTTCGAACTCGGCATCGAGCGCCTGTCCCTCACACAGGCGTACGACCATGGTGGAGAAGCACGCCAGGGCCGGTTTGACGTTCGCGGGCGGAAGCCGCGACAGGAGTTCGTAGGACATACCGAGGAGGAAATCTCCGGAAAGAATACCAGCCGGTGCGCCCCAAGTCACATGCACCGTGGGTTGTCCGCGCCTCGATGCCGACTGATCCATTATATCGTCGTGCACCAATGTGAAGTTGTGGAACACCTCGACGGCTGCCGCTCCGGGCATCGAAACCGTTGGCTCGACTCCAAACGCCTCGGCTGTCAGAATCGTAAGGAGAGGGCGCAGCCTTTTCCCTTTGCTCGTGAGGACCTGTTTGACCGGCTCATAGAGGGTTTTCGGCTCTTTGCTCTCGGCGAGATCCGCGAGGTATCCGTCGAGCCGTTCGCGGAGCATCTCGATGTGCGCCGCCGGACCAGTGTTCGCTATGTCGCCGTCACCCCGCACCGATCAGGCGTTACCGAACCACGTCGCGCCGACGAGCTTCGACCTCATCCAGTGCGAGCCTGACGCGTTCGGCAACCTCTTCGACATTCCCGACACCGTCTATTTCGATGATCGTCCCGAGTTCTCTGTAGTGCTCCTTGACGGGCGACGTCTCGGAATGGTAGATCTCGAGTCGGTTTCGGATGGCTTCAGGTAGGTCGTCAGGTCGCTGGATCAGATCCGATGGAGGGATATCGTCGGGTGGGGGCTTGAATTCCAAATGATAAATCTCACCTGTCGAACGCTGCATTCGCCGGCCCGAGAGCCGCCGAATTATCACGCTGTCAGGCGCCTCCAGACTAATCAGAAAGGCGGAGTGCCCCGTCTGCGCCAGTTCCTCGTCGAGCCAGACGGCCTGCTGGATGGTACGCGGATAGCCGTCCAGCACGAACCGGTCGAAATCGATTTTCTCAAGAGCGGCCCGGGCTATGCCCCATACGATTTCGTCGGGCACGAGGCATCCCGAGTCCATGTGCTCCTTCGCCCGCAATCCTATCGGCGTTTCCTGGCTAATTGCGGCACGAAACATGTTGCCCGTGGAAAGGTGCACCAGGCCCTCGCGCTCTTTGAGAATCGCGGCCTGTGTCCCTTTGCCGGAGCCGGGTGGTCCAAAAAGAATCAGTCGCATACGGAAGTTGCCGGTTCAGAACTCAGTCGAAAATAGGACTTCCGTATCGGCGCTCAAATCCGCCAATAAGAAGGAATGTCGAAACGCGTGCGCGTTTATTGCGTGTCTGTCGGTTTGTCACGCCGAACGGCCTCCGCGAACCATCCGGCGGCCTCCCTGACGACCACCCTGAGTCCCGTTCTTATGACCGTATCAACCAAATCGACCACTTGATCTCCCAGTCTCTCGGTCATCGTCTGGCGAAACCCCGGAACCGTATTTCCGGACAAAGAAGATTTCGCTCGGAGCGCCCTTGAGACGGCGTCCTCTTCGCTCAGACCCGATGCTCTACCCGCTCTGACCAGATGAAGAAACTCCGACGCTTCCAGATCCAGGGGCGCAGGACCATGTGGACTTGGAGTCACGCTTGGACTTTTTCGCTTGCCGACGACAAGCCAGCCACACGCGATCCCAACTGCAATGGTGCCAAGGACCACTTCCAGGGGATGCTTCCTCACCGCCGATTTGACCGGTTCTACCGGCAGCCTGAGATCCCGTTTGATACGAGAAATCGAACTAGCGATAGACGCAGACTTGCTTTCGAGCTGCTTTTCAACCTCTCGCCGTGTTACAGCCATTTGCTCCACGTTCATTGGTCCGTTTTGGAGGCATCGTCGTGGCGCTCGAGTCTTTCCTTCACCCAGTTCGATCGAAATCCGGCCGCAAGACGCGGATGAATCTTGGATATGACCACAGCGGCGACAACATAAACTATTGCCATGATGGCAAAACCGTACCAGAGATCACCCAACCGATCGCCAAGAATGAAAGCCAGGGCGAAAGTGGCCATAAGCACGGCGATCGCGATCAGAGCGAGCACGACAACTCCCGAAAATACGAAGTCAAGTTCCTCATCGATGCGTTCCTGGACATCGAGTTGGACAAGCCTCAGACGGAGATTTACCCACTCCATCAAGTCGTCCCCCAACTGACGCGTTTCGTGCACGATGCGATCAATCCGTCCGTCTGCTTCCTCCGAAGCTTTCGTCGGAACCGGCGTCGTTTCTGCACTTTTCGGCGCCTTGACGGCAGTATCCTTTGGATTGTCTTCCATTTCGGTTTTACCTCGGTAGAAAGGTAAGCTTACGGCTTTTCACAAACCTGTCAGCGCAATAGTTCGCAAAAACGAGATCGTGTCGACGCCGTCCGGACGCCAGTCCAGCGGCGGATCCTGGCTCTTGCCAAACTCGCAGTGGTCGACAGCGTCCGGCATCCATTCCGACTGGTCAGCATGTCCCACTACGACTTGAAGCTGTTTCTCATTACGCTCTAGCCAGTCCGCGGCACTAGATTCATCGCCATACCTGATCCATCGGATGACGCACGGCTCTCGCAGCGCGATGTCGCTCTCCACGATCACGAATCCCTCGCCTCCCAGAAAGGGTTCCTCCACGGCCCGCAGGAGCTTCGTGGCCCGTGCCAGTGCCTTCTGAGTCGAAGAGTGTACCGGAAATGCGCGTCGGAACCTGTCAGCCTGTTCGGCAAATCGCGCCGGATCCAAGTCGGAGGGAGCGAGCACCACGGCCACGTTCCGACATCCACGCCCTTCGTGCAACAGGGCATCGCGTGCGAGTTCATAGAGATCGGTCGCGCTTTCGGAGCCGTCGAGCAGGGCGGCACCTTGCCGTGTTCCACGCAACAGCTGACGCTCGAGTGCAATCCCGGCAGTCAGAAAGCGTCGGGATATGATCTGAACCGTGGCTGTCGACCCTGTTGCAATGAGCGCATCGGCAAGGCGCGAAGACGTCTGAAAATCGGCAAAATCAATCTCTACCTGCGGCGCATGGCGACAGATACTCGATCCAAACGCCGGCAGAAGGTGCGGTGATCTTCTCGATACGACGCCCAGGTACCGGTGACCCGAAAGAACGACGGCAAGAAGATCTTGTAGCCCGACGAAAGGAAGGTTCCCGGCATTCAAGACCGCTACGCGTCGTGGCGAACCCTTCAGTGGACTGCCTATCCATTCGTCAAGCGACTGGAGATGCACTTTCGCCATGACGAGGTCTATCGCTTCGTCGATGGCTTCACGTGTAAACGAATTCGGCGCTTCCAGCGTCGCCTGCGTCGCAGTAACTCGATCGGCGAAAAGCGGATCGAGCCATTCGGCCGCAGCGGCTGCGACCGCCTCCGCCCGCATTCTTAACGATTCGTCTAAACTCACTGGTCTGGCTGTACGAGGAAGTTACATCCCCTGATTTCGGCGGCATCGGCTCGTCCGACAAGCTCGAAACCGCTCGATCGTTGAATCGCAAGATCGGAAGTCAGAATCGCACTGACCGAGTGTATGTTCGCTAGATCAAAGAGGGCGAGCAGTCCGGGGTAGCCCTCCTCAACTTCCAGCTCAGGATCTTCGACGTCGACCACGCGGAATCGCATCCAGGACGGTGGATAGTAGATTTCTCCGCCGCGTGTGTAGCACTGGCTCAGCAATTCGCACATCCCATACTCGCTCATCACACGATCGCGAGCAATGCCGAAACCCTCGGCCAGCCGCTCGTGCAGGTCTCGCCTCGCAATGTTGCGGCGGTAAGTCTTCATTCCACCTGTCTCAACGACAACCGCCGTCGGCGGCAGTCTCCTTGACCTCTTCTCGACCATGTCGAGCAAACCAAAGGCAGTTCCAAACACCATCACGGGAGCGTCTTCGTTTCCTTTGCGACAGAGAATTTCGTCGAACTCTGCTTCGTCGAGTGCAAATCCGCTCTCCGGCGTACCGGCTTTTCGCATCAATAGGTCCACCATATGGAGCAGCGACGAGGTTTCGCCCGACCGGCGATAGGTCGGCAGATGGGCGGCGATCCGAAACGCACCGCCGCCGAAGACTTCCACAAAGTGGGCGGCAACTGAACGTTCGTAGATACTCAGATCGATTACGGGATGGCGACTTTGCTTCCCACCGGTGCCGCTGCTCGAAAACACGACTTCGGGGCGTGTCGACCCACTATCGACAATTCCCGGCCATTTAAACGCCTCTACCGGAAGAAACGGCGCGGTTGCCCAGTCGGACCATTTGTGCCCCGCAGCAAACCGCCGATACGTCGGGCTCCACTCCCTCTGATGCTCGAAAGCGGCCTCTGCCATATCGTCGAAGCGTGCTCCGGCTTCCTGAAACCGCCGGCCTATCTCCGCCACGTTCATGCTATGCCAAGGTACTTGTGGGTCTGCAAAGAGATCTGCCACTTCGGGTGCTCCTTGACATACTCGACGATGAGAGGGAGCATGGTCGGCGACTCCCACTCAGGCTGGAACGACGCGTGCACGCCGTCGGGGCAATGAATCAGATGTCGCTCGCCCCATTCGAAATCCGATCGGTGGGCCACAACGACTTTCAGTTCGTCGACGAGTGGATAATTTGCTGCCACCGGCGGGCTGTATTTCTTGGGCGACAGCGTAACCCAATCGAAGGCGCCTGTAATCTCATAGGCGCCGCTCGTTTCCAGGTGCACTTCAAGACCGGCCTCATGCAGGGAGTCAACGAGCGGCCCCAGCTGATGCATGGTCGGTTCACCGCCGGTTACGACAACCACAGCACCCCCGCTGGACACGGCGCAATGAACAAGGACCTCCGTCGGCACAATCGGACGACCGTCCAAGGACCAGCTCTCCTTTGTATCGCACCAGGGACACCCGACGTCACAACCTGCAAGTCGGATGAAATATGCTGCGCGTCCAGCATATGTGCCTTCGCCCTGGATCGTATAGTAGTGATCGACGACAGGGTAACCGTCTACGGACTTCATCTGAACGCTTCGTCTGCGCGGCGGCGAGGGCGCCTACTGGAACTTGATGGTGCAGCCGAATGCCTTCGTTTCCGTCATGGCGATCGCTTTACCGGCCAGGACGGCATCGAGGGCGTCCTTCAAGTAGGACGCTTCGACCTTGCCTGCATCCGACGGACTATCATCGAATGCCCCTTGATATACCAGCACGTCCGATGCGTTGAAAAGGAAGGCCTGTGGCGTCCGTTTCGCTCCGAATGCTTTCGCGACCTCGGATCCCGCGTCCGCGACGTAAGGAAACCCGTATGCGTTGTTCTCGGCCTGCCGTTTCATCTCATCCATCGAATCGCCAGGATAGGCTACAGGATCGTTCGGGTTCACGGCGATAACGCCGAAGCCGCGCGCCATATAGTCAGCCGCGAGGGCCACCATGCGCTCCTCGTAGCGTTTCACCCACGGGCAGGTGTTACACCAGAACATTACGAGTGTACCCTTAGCTCCCTTCACAGAGCCTATCGTCGTCTTACCACCTGAGACATCAGACAAACCCTTAGTTGCCAAGGGCATCTGGGCCCCGATCTTAAGTGTTTCTTGAGCCTGGAGACTTGACGCTGCAAGGGTCAGAAGCAGTATCGAAAAGAGTATTGTTACATATTTAAGCATCTTGATCCTCATGATTCGAGGATAGCTGACACGTTGTCTTCGAGTTCGTCGAATGAAGAAAGTCCCTCCCAGAAGGCTCTCAGCGAGCCGTTCTTGTCGTACACAAAAGTGGCCGGCAGGGCACCAGACCACTCGGGGTGGAATGACGAGATAAAGTCCATATCCACACCGGTTTTTATGTACGAGTGCCAGGGTACTTCGTTTTCTTTCAAAAAGTCGATCACGTGTGGCATATCCGGTTCATAATCGGTTGACACGAACACGACGTCTACCCCTTTATCCTCAAATTCCTTGCCAAAACGTACAAAATCAGGAAATTCTATCCGGCAAGGCATACACCACGTGGCCCAGAAGTTAACAATGACGACGTGTCCCTTCCTCGAGGCAATCTCCTTAACGAGGTCATTGTAGCTCACATGCTCGGGCGTGAAAGCACGAAGGTCGTCGCCGCCTTTTGATGCGCAGCCAACTGAGAACAGGAGCAGCGTAAGAAAGACGTGACGAATTGCTCGACGGACACTCACTTGCAGTTCCTCCGGGAAGTTTCGATAGGATGCCAATCCCTATGTCGACATGGTAAACGACGGGTATGTCGTCGTGATCCGGCCGAGATTTCGAATCGTGCGCCGAAAGCGAAAAAGTGCCGCTTTTTCGAACTGAGGCTCGTCTACTTCTCCGCGTACTCCATCATCGCTCGATGGAAGCGCTTATAGGCGTCGACGTACTTGGCTGGAATGGGCGAGCCCATATTTGCGAACATGGTTGCGCGGTACTTCAATGCCTCGTCAAAGATTTGATCGATGGGCCACGTGACCAACTCATTTGGCCACTCGCTCATATTACCACCCCAGATTTCGAAGAAGCGTGGGCCGCTGACATCCCAGAGGGCGGGTACGTCTCGAAACTTGGGTGGATACTCTGTCATGAACTTGACGAAGTTTCCAAAGCCGTCCTGACGCCAACCGTTGACCCCACGTGACATGGCGTAGGCCAGAACCTCCGTACTCATTCCGAGATTAGCGACGAGGTTCTCGGCGCCGAAAGCCTCGATATGGTAGTCGATATATTTCTTCTGATTGGCGACACTGGGCATGAAGTCGGTATTGCGGAACATCTGCCACTCGGTGGTCCACTCACCCGCCCAGCCGATGGCGGCGATGTCGCAAAAGAGAAACGCCGGGTGATTCTTGACGCGGTTGCCGAGGGCGACGAGAAGATTACGGATGGACTGCTGAACGGACGGATCATCCCAGTCGGGGGCTACCCCCGTCCGTCCGTCCCTCGACACGGTCTTCGCCTTCACCCAACTGGGGAAAATGCGACCGTGAGGGTTCGCGGTGATTATCCTGATTCCGATCTTGACTCCCTGTCTACGACCTTCTTCCAGGGCGTTGATAAAGGGTGAGAAATCGTATTTGCCAGGGGAAGGTTCGAGCCGGGTCCAGTACATCTCAGGATGCGTGCCGTCCGCGCGAAAATAGGCCACTGAGGTGGGTATATCGCCTTTTCGCGTCTCAACCTGGTTGTAGCTCACGATCCCGGCCTCTTCAATGTAGAGGTTTTCCTGAATCCCCTGCCCCGCCGCCTCGGTGACTCCGGTCACACTGACGAGGACACCGGCAAAGACCCAGGTCAGAATCGACCGGAAAACGTATACCTCTTGACTCCGCATAACTGGTTACCGGTTGACTATTATGCTCTGTGTTTCCGAGAAATGCTCACCTTCGATGCGGACCAAGTAGGCCCCACTGGAGAGTTTCCTCGCATCAATGACTGCCGACTTCATCTCGTTTGGCCGTACGGTCCCCGAATACAACCGGGCTATCCGCTGCCCGAGAATATTGTAAAGGGACACCTCGACTTTCTGGAGGCTGCCAACGGCGAAAGGCACCGTGGCGCTTTCGGCAAAAGGATTCGGATATGCTGTGCGGAACAGATAGCCGTCTGCAGGCAGTGGGAAGGCGGCGTCGGTCTGTGCGTCGGAGACGGCCGTAGTGATCTTGCCCGAGGGCGGTCCACCGGACGGTTCATTCGGACCGTACAGATACAGCCGCGTGATCGGACTTTCATCCGAAGCCCCGGTGACCAGCAGGTCCGGATCGCCATCCGAATCGACATCTCCCCAGGAAAGCGATCCTACCGAAACGCCTCGCGTGGTCGTATAGACTTCGGAGAAGAAGCCTGCGCCGTTGTTCGCGTAGATCCTCGTCTGGCGCGCAAGTCCATCCCATCCGGCGATTGCCAGATCGAGGTCGCCATCGCCGTCAATGTCGGTCCAGGCAGTGGAACTCACTCTGACACCGGGAAGCTGGTCGCTTATCAGCGTGAATGTGCCTCCGCTATTCAGATAAATGTTCGTTGTGGGTCCAGCGAAGGCGTTCCCTGTCAGTGCGATGTCAGCGTCTCCATCGCCGTCTATGTCAACCCAGTCGCCCGTCCCGTCGAAAACCGGCGTAAGATCGACATTCAGCTCTGTGAACGAACCCAGGCCGTCATTGCGGAATACACCGGATCTCGGGAAGATTCCGTCGGACCCTGTTAGCAGGAGGTCTGCATCACCGTCGTGATCCAAATCGGTCCAGTCCATCGACCCGTGAATGAGTGCGGGCAGGTTGGTGGGTTCTTCGACGAATGTATCGTCACCTTCGTTCAGGAGAACCTTCAGCAGAAGGCCCTCAACGGTTTCGCCGCCGTATGCGACGTCGAGGTCGCCGTCTCCATCGATGTCGACCCAGGAGGAGTATGAAAACTCAACACCTTCAAGATCTAACGGCAGCTCTGTGAAAACCGTCGCCGAGTCGTTGCGAAGTATAGCGGCCATCCTGCCGTTCTCACCCTCTCCGGTAAGGAATAGATCAGGATCGCCATCATTATCATAGTCGCCCCATACCGCATCCCCATGGGAGACGGCGGGCAATTCGACAGCGAGACGCTGAAACTGACCCGTACCGTCGTTTTCGTACAGGGCTCCTATCTGAGACGCTCCCGAGACACCGAAAAGACTGACGTCGAGATCCTGGTCGCCATCTACGTCGACGAAATCAGCATCACTGTAGGAAGCACCGGCGAATCCTGGATCCACCTCTACATAGTCGCTCACCGTCTCCCCGATCCGAAGCACATCCACTTCCGAACGCCTCGATGCCCGAAATCCACCGTCAATCGCGTGGACACTCCAAACGATGCGTCCTGGCGGCGGGTTGTCGATAACCCACCGTGTATTCAACCCGACGTTTCCGGGGCCGACGATAATTCGCGTCCCGTCAGGTCTCGTACCCGGGCTCATAATGTCGGACCCATTTTCTGTCGTGCTGACGCGAAGATCGTACGTCAAACCGGAGGATGCGGTCTCTGCATCCTGAGACGCCTCCCAGAACAGATACAGCTTGTTGCCGTCGTAGCGGTGGCTCAATTCGCTGGGGGCCGAGGGTCGCGTGTTCTCCCAAAGAGGAACCTGGTTCCGAATGACTCTCGCCGTAGAAAAGAATCCACCCTCACCGGAGACGAGCACGTCGAGACGTCCATCGCCGTCATAGTCTCCGGGAACCGCGTGGCCGCTTTCGATCTGAGGCAGGTCGGCAATCGGAAGACGCTGGAATCCCTCGTCGCGATCGACATATCGGAACACGGCCGTCTCATTCCTCGATGCTCCACTGCCCGACACCAGCACGTCGAGCTTTCCGTTCCCGTCGAAGTCGGCCCAAGCGATTGATCCAGCCTGAAGTGACGGGAGCGGGGCTCCCACGTCGGACAGGACGCCATTCCGCTGGTTCTGGTAAATCTTCGTCATGGCGCCCGCAATCGTCGTACCGGTAACAGCCAGATCAATATCGCCGTCGCCGTCGAAATCGCCCCAGCCGGCATCGCCGTCCATGAAGCCCGGAACGTTGATCGGAGCTTCCGCAAAGCGCGGAAAATCTTCATTCCGATAAAGAATCGTCCGAGGCGAGAATCCGTCGAAACCGGCGAGCAGGATATCGTTGTCGAGATCGCCGTCATAGTCACCGATCGCGATCGCCGATCGGGACATCGGAAGCAGGTTCACCTGTAGGGCGGAGAACACGTCGCGGTGCTCGTTCACAAAGACGGATGTCACGGGCCCATTCTGACCCATCCCTGAAAGCACGAGGTCGAGGTCACCATCGTTGTCTAGATCCGACCAGGCGACGGCGCCGTCCATCACGGGAGGAAGTGGCGCGCTAATGTCGGTCATCGAACCGAGCCCATCATTTCGATAAATCTTGGAGACCGCCTTGTGCCCCTGTATGCCAATGAGCGCCAGATCAAGGTCGCCGTCGTTATCGTAGTCACCCCATGCCGTACCGCTATTCATCACGGGGGCCACGTTCGTCTCTCCGAGCTTGTACGTGCGCAGATCGGGATCGTAGTAGTAGATCGACGCTTGCGGACCGCTGTCGCCGGCGCCGGTCAGGAAGACATCCAAATATCCGTCTTCATTCAAATCAAGCCAGTCTGTCGAGCCGGCGCGGTATCCGAGAAGTGAAACATCGACGTCCACGAAGTCCGATGTGTGCTGGCCGACCATGAAAACTGCTTCGGGCGCAAACGGGGAAACCGCGAATGCATGGTCGACAGTCTGCACACTCCAGTAGTATCGTCCGTCAGGCGGCGTGTCAAGCCTGAACTGGAGGGTGTGTCCAACGTTGCCTCGACGATTCAGCGTTCTGAATCCGCTTCGGTTCGTCAGAGGCGACATCACGTCGATACTTCCGGGCGTAGTCCCAATACGAACGTTATATGTGAGCGCCGAGGTGGGCGTCTTGTCATCTGAAGCACCATCCCAATGAAGTATGACATCGCGTCCTGTGAACTCCGCACGCAGATTCTGTGGACGGGAGGGGCGTTGGTTCTGCGAAAATCCAACGACGTTCTTATACAGAAAGGCCTCGTTACCCTGCTCGGCTACCCCCGCCAGGGCGATGTCGAGCCGTCCATCGCGGTCGAAATCGACCCACTGGACGGATCCGTGACTGACGTGCGCCAACTCGAAACGGGCGCCTTCAAACGTCCCGTCGTCCGTATTCTCGTATACGTCGGTAATGTTGTCGGCAGCGCTGGAGCCGCTCAGCAGCAGGTCGACGTCGCCGTCATTGTCGTAATCGCCCCAAGATGAGGAGCAGCCGGTAATCTGCGGAAGCTCGATGTTGTCGGCCGGCACGAATGCGCCTCCTGTGTTACGATAGAGTCTGGCACCGTAACCGTCAGCAAACTCGCCGCACTCGAAAACGTCGAGTTGACCGTCGGACGAATAGTCGACGAATTGGACAATTCCGTTGACGCCTGCCGCTCCGGAGGGCACCTCTGTGAAGTTCCCACCCGTGTTCTTGTAGAGCAGGGTCGTAGGCGTGCCGTCGGACTTCGTGCCGGACAGAATCAGGTCGAGTCGACCGTCGTTGTCGTAATCGCCCCAATCGAAGGAAAGGTTGTCCAGCGGCTGGAATACTGTTCGCTCGAGATGGAAATGGAATCCGCCGTCATTACGAATGAGATTGATGCGCCACCCCACATCGAAGACACCACCGGCGAGGAGGTCTGCATCACCGTCATTGTCGTAGTCACCCCAGGCAAAACGACCATTGCGGAAACCGATGGTCGTACTGTCTGACTCGGTGAACGAACCCGAGCCGTCGTTGACATAGAACCGCGTCTCGAGAACGCCGTCGAAATCACCGCTTGCGATGAGATCCATGGCGCCGTCGTTGTTCAAGTCTGCCCACGACAACGCGCCATCTTTGGGATTCCGTAGACCGGTCGACTGGGCCTTAAAGCCCTTGTCGCCGTCGTTCCTGTAGAGGTGTATTTGCGGACCCCCTTTGCTGTCGCCGGAAAGCACAAGATCGAGGTCTCCATCCCCATCCGCATCTGCCCATTCAATGCGCGGATTGGAGAGTCCGGGCAGGTTGAGCTCCATATCCTGGAAGCCCTGGCGGAACGCGCCCCCTCCACCCAGAGAAAAGACGGTACCCGATCTAACGGCTCCTCCATCGGCACTGCTTGCCCCGATCAGAATATCCTGTCCGCCCAGTCCGACGGCACGCCCGAAGGCGGCCCTTCGATCAGAGATGGGTGGAACGTACTTGACCTGCTGGCGCCACCGACCGGCCGCATCGCGATCGAAGAAATAGGCCGAGCCCTGGCCGCCGGCATCACCGGGCGCTCCAATAAGCAACTCCGGGTCGTTGAGGTGGACTGAAAACCCAAAATGCTCAGAGGTCTGGTGACCGGCAGAGGTGACCGTCGCTTCCAGTGACCAGTTATTACCGGATCGCCTGTAGATTCGAACGGCGCCCTGATTAATACTGGCGACGTCGTCGTTCGGTGATCCGATCGCCAGCCGGATACCACTCAGCGAAACCGCCCACCCGAATGCGTCTCCAGGTCGCTCGTCGCCCGGTGTTATCTTCTGCTCCTGCACCCACGTCGAGCCGTCTCTCCGGAAGACGTAGACCGACCCGCCAAGCGAGTTGATTCCGGTGGCGCCGACAACAATTCGATTATCGAGAATGTCGACGCTGCTCCCGAAATAGTTCACAGACTGGCCGTCATTCGCATAGATTTTCGCCTGGAGGCCCCATGACGAACCATTGCGTTGATAGACGTAAACCGCGCCGGTTCTTCCCGGACCTGAATTCCGGAAGTGGTCCGGAGCACCGATGACCGCCCAATCGCCATTGATTGCCACGGATGCCCCAAAAACGGATCGCGCCTCATTACCGCTGGGCAGCATCTTCGAACGCTGCACCCAGTTCCCATTCACGCGTTCGAAGACGTAGGCAGCGCCTGTCCGCCCATTCACTCCGGACGCGCCGATTACGGCAAAGTTGCCGCTGACGTCAACGGCAGATCCAAAATTGGCCGACTGACTCGCGTCGCCGGCAGTGAGTTTGGCTTCCTGTGCCCACAGTTCGCCAGGAGCACGGGAGAAAATGAAGGCGGCGCCTGCGTTCGAACCTCTCTGATCGTCCCAAAGAGATCCCACAATAAGCGTATTGTCGTCCATTCGGAGCGTTGCACCGAATTGTCCGAATTGCGAAACGCCGTTCGCCGCAATTTGCTGGAACTCTTGAGCGTAGACCTGAACGCTCGAACCAAGAACCACAACGATGGTCACCCACCGCGTAGCAATACCCATGGACGCCTCCCCATAAGACTGGATCGGCTCCCAACGCAGGTGAAGAGAACGCTTGCCTCCCTACTTAAACCAGATAAGCCGGCCGGCAACACAAATTCAGGATCCCTTCAAGCGCCTCCGCAGGAAGCCTGATTCCTACCACAATCCGCCGCGATCGACGGTACGCTTATATGTTTGGAAAATTATGAATTTGGGCCTATCAACGTCAAGCCGATCGCAAGGTATTTTCTCCGAAGAACCCGCCAAACGAAATCGTCGGCCCTTTTCATAACAACGCGCATTCGAAGACCCTATTGGCTCAGTCCGCAGAATACAGCGCGCTTCGCCCCGACCATGGACCAGCAAGCCGCCTGTTCAGCACGATCAGAACGACCAGAACCACGCCCCACTGCACAATGCAAGTCATTACGCTATATGGATTTAGCGGGTTCATCCAGTCATCCGGCGCATACACCGTGGCTGCCAGTCCCATCCACCAGACGAGGAGCACGATGGCCTGCAGCGGGACCAGCCATCGGATGAGATTTCTCCAAACAACGCCCAATTTCCAGTCGCTTGCCGGCGAATCGTTCACTTCGTCCGCGAAACGATTCACACCATATTTGATTACGGCGAATGCGATGAAGGCGCCGCAGATCATGAGCGCAACACCCCACACGAAGTCCTGGTTGCCCAGAAACTCGAGGCTCAGGGCCGACGGGATACCGAGCGAGAAGCCGACAACCCCCACTGCCGCGAGGGCTTTCTTTCGGGTCAAGCCCGCGTCGACGAACATGCGTGTAGCAAGTTCGATCATGGAGATGAGCGAGCTCAATGCGGCAAACGACAATCCCAGGAAGAAGAGCGCGGCCAACAGTTTGCCGAAATGCATCTTTGCAAAGAGTTGCGGCATCCAGATAAATGTCAGTCCGGTAGAAGCGGGTCCGCTCGAGCGCATGACGTCGAGTACTTCCGGCCTTGACATTTCGGATCCAAGAACCGAAAACACCGTCCCGAAAATCATGATGGCCGCGAGGAGCGAAACTGTGTTGTTGCCGATGCCGGTGATGAAGGCATTCTTTACGACACTGTCTTTGGTTCGCATATAGACGGCGTAGCTCAGGATCAGGCCCCATCCGGCTCCGGTGTCCCATGCGTTCTGCGTCAATGCTTCGAGCCAAAGTCTTGGATTTCCGAGCTGCGACCACTGCGGCGTGAACAGGTACGCGACGCCCGCGGAAGATCCGGGGAGCGTCAACGAGCGAACGACCGAGATGATGATGATGATGAGAAGGGACGGAACAAGGAACTTGTTAGCGCGCTCGATCGAGGAGACTCCCTTCATGCACACGGCGACCCCCACCCCCATGGCCAGGGCGTGCAGGAGCAACGGCCAGCCGGCCGCCTGAAATCGTTCCCACGTAGCCGTGGCCGTCTCCAAATTGATCGGCAGCGGCGTTGCGATCACCTCACCGAAATAGAAGAGGCACCATCCTGCAACGACGGAATAGTAGAACATGATTGCCGATGCGACGAAGCCGACGAACGCTCCCATCCAGGCAAACCGTCCGCCGGCCAGGGTAGCGAACGTACCTACGACACCGAGGCGCGATCGTCTGCCCAAACCATACTCCGCTACGATGAGGGGCACGCTCCAGATCAGGAGAAATACGAGCCAGGCGACCAGGAACGCGCCCGCGCCTTCGTCTCCCCCGTTTTGAGCGGCGATGCGTGGAAACCGCCAGATGTTTCCCGTTCCGACAGCGATTCCGAGCACGGAGAGGATGAGGCCCCAGCGCGACGAAAAGCGATGGGATTCGTTTGCGCCCTGGCTTTCGTTCATCGATTCGCGTTTGAAGTGGATAGGGTGTCGGCATTCGTCGGCTCGGCCGGCATAAGAATTGTTTCAGCAAGCGCCTGCCGGCCCAGGGCGTCTTCCGGCCGTTCCGGCCTGGAAAGCCGATAGTAGCCGAATTGCAGGTAAGTCGGAATAAAGTCGTCGTAATGGGCGCTGTACGGATTCCCGCTCTCGCCTCCTGGAAAAACACCGAACGCCTCGGGTGGTGACGTCGAGAAGTCGACGACCATTCGCCAGCTCGCACTGTGATAGGTTTCCCGCCGGCGGGCCGGCGACAGCGTTTTGTCGAATCCGGGATAGGGCACCTTCCGGTAACCGAGCGCCGAGAGCGCCTTCGAGCGCGTCAGGTGTTGTATTGAAATAACGTGGTGGTCGCCCCAGGTCCAGTTCTCCTCTCCCCATCCATATCGCGCCCGAAGTGTGTCGACGGTCGTCTCCAAAGCGGATCGGAGAAGATCCGCACTCCGCTCGACAAGCAGCTGTGTGTCGCGTATATCGAGCCACTGCGATTTCGGCTCCTCCGTCAGCAGGTAGTAAAGCTGCTGCTCCCTGGGCCTCCGCGCCGACTCGGCGTCGAACTCATCCCACGTCAAACGCTCGAGGATTTTGAGAAAGTGATCGAGGACAAGCGGCTCCGGCCGATCGATATCTGCGTTGCCGTTCCAGTGCTTCAATAAGTCCCGCAAATGGGCCGCGTCCGGACTCAGCCTGCTCAGCGTGTCGAGCAGCGGGACGAAAAGATCGTACTGGACGACGTGCACGTCAGACTGATATGCCTTCAGATCCGCAACGGTTTGTTTGTCTCGCGATCGCAGCAGTTCATTGATTCGAAGCGACCGATATCCGGTCGCCCAGTCGTGATTGACGTAGTATTTGTACCCCCGGGCCGTAGGCTGCTGATTTGCCGAAGCCAGGTACCCTTGGGCTGGATTCTCCGCAAACGGTAGTTGGTCGAAAGGAACGCGCCCGGTCCAGTCATCCTTATTCGACGTCCCGTCCAAAAGTCCGGCCCCCGTACCGCTTCGCCGAATCGGCAGATATCCGGCGGTGCGAATCGAAATCGTCCCCGTCGAATCGGCGTAGAGGATGTTCTGCATCGGCGCATCCCATTTGCTGATGGCCTTCTGAAACGATCGAGAATCGACCGCGTGATGCATATCCCATAGCGCCTCCAGCGTTCGTGACGACTTGTGCGCCGTCCATTGGACCGCATACGGCTCGGCGTCCCATCCCATCACGGGACCAAAGCGGGTGTATCGGAGCGTGTCTACAAACGTGCCGGCGCCCCGCACGAACACGGTATCGAGAACGATGTCGAAGGGCACCCACTCGTCTTCGAAGCGGTACGACGACTTATTCTCATTCAGTTCCAGTCGATACTGATCAATTTGATCGGCCCCGGAATTGGTAAAGGTCCACCCGAATCGATTATTGAAAGCCTCCACAGGCAGCGGTGCGCCGGGAATTGTGACCCCGTACGTATCCAGATCCTTCGTCGACAGGTGCACCTCATACCAGATCGACGGAAGGGTCAAACGAAGGTGCATGTCGCCGGCGAGGATGGCTTTGCCCGTAGCCGAGCGGTTTCCGGTCACCGCCCAGTTGTTGGATCCTTTGCCTGGTTCGAATCCCGGAAAAAGGCTATTTGGCTCAATCTCCCTCCCGTACGCAGCGGCTGTTTCCTGATACCGCTTCTTGCCGGCATCAGCCCGAGCAGAGCCGGGCACAATTGGTTCGAACAGACGGCTGTAGGTTGGAAACAGCTTCTCGTACTCAGCCGGGTCCATCATCTTTTGTACACGTCCGTACGAAATATCATCGGTATGAAAGGAGAGGTCGTACGACATGTACATCAGCACACGGAGACCCTGGATCGGGCTATACCGATCGGGGCGGTAGTCTAGTAGCCTGAACTCGAGGGGAAGATCTTCGTCGTCAAGCTGATCGACGTAAGCGTTCACCCCGTCGGCGAACCATGTGAGCAAATCGTAGCTGATCCCGTTCTCCGACTTGAGTCGGGCGAGATCCCGCTCCGCCGTCCATTCCATACCCGTCGAACGCAGATACCGGTCGGTCGGCAACAACTCCGCGCCGAATACCTCGGAAAGACGGCCGGCCGCGGCGCGCGGAATAAAATCCAACTGGAAGAGACGGTCCTCGGCAAGAGCGTACCCCATCGCCATGATAGCGTCTCGGTCTTCTTCGGCGTAGATGTGCGGCACGCCGCGATCGTCTCTGATGATGCGAGCATCGGCCTTCAATCCGGCCAGTTCACTCTTTCCATCGTGATAACGCGAGGCGCGAGCCGTGTGCCAGAGACCTTCTGCCGGGTCAAGCAATGTCCCCATCGGAGGCACAAATCCCGGCAGTCCACGAATCGAATAGACAAAACGGGTCGGATTCGCGAGGACGTAAATGACACCCAGCGTCACGAGAACGACGAGCACGAGTGATACTAAGCGACGAATCACCGGTGATACCGCATTGAGTGGGGCCTTCTCAAGTGGACGAGCATCCGATCGGGCAGCATGTCAAACAGGTTCCTCGAAGCATGATTCACGGCCGCGACGTTCTCGCAGCAACCCATGACGGTCGCAGCCAAAATACCTTGATGTCCAGGCTTCAGTCAAATAGGGCTTAACGTTGCATCATCGGGTATTTTGCGGGATGACCCGTCGTTTGCAACATACGCCGTATTTGGGAGCCGCCGTGAGTGGCGTCTTCATGGGTCTCTCGTTTCCCCCGTTTCCGCTGGGTTTTCTGGCATGGTTCGCATTGGCCCCGCTACTAATCCGCCTGTCCGGCGGAATCTCCTGGCGCGAAGTGGTTGCAGAAAGCACGACCGCATCGTTCATCATGATCGTGCTGGCCGGGTACTGGGTTGTCATGCACCCCGTCGCCTCGGCGCGAAACGCATCGCTGGCCGGACTCGTGGCTCTTTCGTTGACCGCGTCTATTCCGTTCTGGCTATTCGGTATTGGTACCGGCCGCAAACCGATGGCCATGCGCTTCGGACTGTTTTTCGGCGTTTCGGCCATAGTCGAATATGCCCAGTTTCATACAGAGATCGGATTCCCCTGGTTGATTCCAGGACACACACAAGCGACCGTTTTCCCGATCAATCAACTCGCCGCATACGTGGGAGCACCCGGTCTTTCGACGTGGGTACTTCTCTGCAATGCGCTCGTCGTCACAGCCGTTCTATCCAGAACAAGACCGTCTCGGATCCGCGCCTGGTCTGCACTGGCCCTGTTTATCATGGCGTCGATTACCCTGGGCTATCATCGTTCCCGAATAGAGCGGGCCGTCACCGGAAAGTTCGAAGTTCTGGCAGTCCAGCCCGCCCTGTCACCAGCGTCGTGGTCAAACATCTGGGACGAGGCTCGGCCAGACACACTGATCCAATTGACGAGGACTGCTAACGGCCCTCGTCCAGACCTTGTCATATGGCCCGAGACCGCGCTTCCGGTGCTTCGATCCCGCAATCGGCCGAGTGCCGGATATACCCGACTCAAATCGTTTATCGACAGCCTGGAGGCTCCAATTCTGACGGGAGCTGTGGTCAAAGAAACGTCGGCCGAAACCGGTGACGAGACGTATTACAATAGCGCGGTGATCATCAGTCCGTTTGTCGGCATTACGGGGAGATATGACAAGCGAATACTCGTTCCGTTCGCGGAGCGGGTGCCGTACGTGGACCGATATCCATGGCTCCGAAGTCTGGCGGTGGCGTCGAGTGGCGCTACAGGTTACGGGGCCGGCTCGTCGCCCGGCAGATTGTCGCTAAGAGCGGTCGACCTCGGCATCATGATTTGCTTTGAGTCGGCTTTTGGACGGGCGGCTCGAGATGCCGATCCGGAGCAAGTAGCATTCTACGTCGTTCTCGCGCAGGATGGATGGTGGGGTGAGACGGCCGGATACAGGCAACACTGGGCTTTCACGCGCCTAAGAGCCATCGAAACCGGCCGGGCAGTCGTCCAGGTCACGGTGACAGGCACCAGCGGGCTCATCTTGCCGGATGGCACGACGGAGGGTAAGACGGAGTGGATGGCGCGCACCACCCGGCTCCTGTCGGTTCCCAAATTCACCGGCACGACGCCGTACGCGGCAGTTGGCGACCTCCCTGTATTGGGATTCGGTCTGTTGCTTCTCTTGTCCGGTTTGGTCGTTCAAATGCGTGTTTCGAAGTAGCGGAAGTAGCGGTCCAAATGGCCCTTAGCTAACGCCGAGTTATATTTCTTGAGCCAGCACCACCCAAACGACGGCCCTCGCCAAATCCAAGAATCCCAAAGCCCATGCAAGATCATTGCCTCTTTCTGCCACTCGTTCTCAGCTTAGCAATCGCGTCTTCCAGCTACGCGCAATCCAATCCCGAGCCTCCGCCGGTCGGTCGCGACCTCCCCACGGCTCCCGCGGCAACTGAGGAAAGCGGGAACGTTCAGACAGCTGCTGCTGCGGTTAATGCGCCGCTTTACATCAGTTTCCAGGGTTATCTGGAGGACGATGGCTCCCCGGCCACGGGAACGCACGACTTCGTATTTCGCCTGAAGGATTTCCCGACGGCCGGACTCACAAAGTGGACTGAATCGCAGCACAACGTGGTGGTGACGGACGGGATCTACAACGTGCTGCTCGGCTCCGCATCGTCGCTGGGAAATGTCGACTTCAACGATGAGTTGTGGCTGTCGATCGAAGTGGACGGTGGTGACGAGCTACTGCCGAGACCGCAGATCGTCGCGTCACCCTATTCGATCATGTCGCTCGAGGCGCTTGATCTCAGGTTGCCGGCGGTCATCTCAGGGACAGCGAACGTCGACGGCACAAAGCTCCTCAGAATTACGAATAATGGTACAGGTGACGTACTGCGAGTAGAAGGTGCAACGGCGAGCGACGGGATCGAAGTCGACGGCGCCGATTTGCATGGGATCTTGCTGACTAACATAGGCGGCGCGGCATTGTACGCTTCCGCACCAGGTGGTGACGGGCTGTATGTTTCGTCACCGGGCGACGACGGTATTGACATTCAGAACCCGGCGGACAATGGCATCGTCGTTACCAATTCCGGGGATTTCGCTTTCCTGTTCCAGGACAATCCTGACGTGAACACTGGAAGCAGCCGCACCTCCTATGTAGGCCTGATCCAGAATACCGGAACCTCCACCAGTGAGGACGTGCTCGCACTCCAGACCGGCTCTTCCGGAAACGTTGGGGTCGCGGCAAACTTTATTGGCTTCTTCAACAATGAAGCCGTGCTCGTCGGCCAGATCGAGGGTAACGGAAGCGGAGGGGTGGCCTACAACACTTCCGGTGCCGACTATGCCGAGTATCTGCCGCACCTCACGCGGGGTGAGTCGTTTGCGGGCGGTGACGTCGTGGGCGTCTTCGGGGGGAAGGTTAGTCGCCGTACGCAGGGGGCTCAGCAGGTCATGGTCATTACCGATCGGCCGGCCGTTCTTGGCAATGCTCGAAAGGGTACAGAGGATGTGACCGATCTTGAAGCAGTCAGCTTTGTAGGTCAAGTGCTCGTCCGCGCGAAAGGACCTGTCAATAAAGGGGACTACCTCGTTGCCTCAGGGTTTGAAGACGGAACAGCTGTCGCAGTGGAGCCTGAGCATATCACGCTAGACGACCTGTCGCGGTTGGTCGGGCGCGCGTGGGAGACCAACAAGAATCTCGACACCAAACGCGTCAACGCGGTGGTCGGCCTTGATCACAGTGAAGTACTCAGTGAAATAATCAAGCGTCAGTCGCTCGAGCTGGCCAGGCAGGAAAAGGCTATCGAAGAGTTGCGTATACTCCTCGAACAACACATGCGAGAGCACGTGGGCTCCTGAACCTGGCTCCATGATCATTCTAGCGTCGGGCTCGCCCCGCCGGCAAAGCCTGCTGGCTCATCTGGGCGTCTCATTCGAAATTGACGTGAGCAACCTCGATGAGGTTATTCCGGATGGGGTTGCCCCGAAAGATGCGGCGGAAATGATGGCGGTCGATAAGGCGAGGTCAGTCGCCGAGCGTCATCCAGACAAGCTGGTTCTGGCAGCCGACACCATTGTGGTCCTCGACGGAACGATTCTTGGGAAACCAGATTCTCCTGAAGAGGCCAGGCGGATGCTCCGGTCTCTCAGTGGCCGAACCCATGCCGTGTACACTGGTGTAGCTCTTGTGGGCAAAGACTCGGGCCGGGAAGTCGTTGACCATGAAAAGACACTCGTCACCTTCAGCCCGCTCACGGACGACGAAATTGACGAATATGTTGCATCCGGATCGCCGTTCGACAAGGCAGGCGCCTACGGAATTCAAGACGATCGCGGAGCTCTGTTTGTTTGCTCAATCGAAGGTGATTACTACAACGTGATGGGGCTTCCCGTCAGCAAGGTCTATCGACTCGCACGCGAGCATTTCCCGGATCTGCGTATCTTCTGAATCCGTTCGTCCGTCCATCACCCGCGAGGCGCAAGTGGCCCCATCTTTCGATGAGCTTCGGGTCAGACTGATCCAGATTCGACTCGAGCCGCACGTCGAGCACGAGGAGCAGGAAACCTTCCTGAAGCGTACGCTGTTGCGCAGAGACCAACTGGTGGTCACGAACGCGATCCGAGATCCGCTCACACCTGACGTCCTCGAAAACGTCGATGCTGTGCTCATCGGCGGGGCAGGCGCCTTTTCGGTTACGCGAACTTACACGTGGACCCAAGACCTGATCGATCTCATCTACGAGATCCACGATCGCCGGATGCCGCTATTCGGCTGCTGCTGGGGACATCAGTTCATCGCACGGGCATTCGGCGGGGAAGTGATTAATGACAACGAACGGGTCGAAATGGGTTGCGGCGCCGTCGAACTGACTGAACTGGGTCTTGCCGACGAACTGTTCTCTTGTTTCCCGAGGACGTTCAAGGCGAATATGGGACACCAGGATCGTGTATCCGTTTTGCCTCACAACGCAGTCGAATTGGCGAGTAACGACGTCGCACCCTTCCAGGCGATCCGCATCAAGGATCGTCCCATTTACGGGACGCAGTTTCACAGCGAGCTCGATGCTGAAGCAGAGGAGGCGCGGATAATTGAATACCGCCACCACTATCCCCTTCTGGCTGACGACGAGACGTTCCGCCGAGTTGTCGGTTCACTGGAGCCAACTACCGAGGTTGATTCATTGCTGAATCGGTTCCTTCTGACATTTGCCGTACGTGCCGGGGCCGTATAAAAATGTCGGGGTCGCCAGCTCCACCACAGACCGGCGACCCCAAGCTGCCTACGTAAAGAAGTGTCCGTAGGAGAAATGACATGATCGGGTTTTTGTGCCCGATGGTTCGATGTTACGGCCCGCCGGTTTGGCGCACGTACGTTAAGCGCTCAGCGTCGTGTGGGGCTTTCCCCTACCTTCGTAGTAATGCAGAATACAGAGTGCAGAACGCAGAATGGAGGGTGGCGGCAGGGGTGCCGCGACCTGGCGTCCCAACCCCCGTTTGCGACCGACGCAGATTAGACGCACCAGAGAACACGGTGGGTCGAGCACGTTCCTCGCGGACCCGAGAACCCCTGGATCTACTGCTCCTCGCTCTCGGCGGAAGCTGTGCCGGCAATCACAAATCCGATGGGTTCCCTCGGCTCTTTCAGTTCCAGTTTTACGACTCGGAACTGGATCTGAATCGAAGAAACGTGCGCAAAAACGCTTGACCTCATGCCGTCTGTCATATCCCTGCCGATAAATGCGATCGAGGAGGGGTTGTAGAGCATGATCGTATCGATATGGACCGGCGTGCCCGAGGTCGAGTGAAGGATGACCAAGGTTTCGCCTTCAAGAAGCACGCTCTCCTCATCACGAAGATAGCTCTGGAGGGCCTCGAAGAACGATTCTGCCTCTGTTGATGTAGGGCTAGGCATGTGGTTTTGAATCCTAGGATAAGGAGGACTGAACGGCTCGACACCTCGAATGAGCCAACGCGAATTACTAACTACTAAGTCCCCAATTATTAATCCTTAATTATTAATTATTAATGACTTACGTACCCCCGCCAGGATTCGAACCTGAATCTAGGGTTTAGGAAACCCTTGTTCTATCCCTTGAACTACGGGGGCGAAACGCCGCTCAAGATACAGCAGACAGCAGACATCAAATATTTACATCAGACATCAGACGGCAGACAGCAGACTTTGACTGAAGATGGGCGAATGACGGCCAACCGGATGAATGCGGCTCGGGTCAGTCTGACCTCGATCGTCGACCCTTCATCTGGAACGTCGGGCGTCAGGGTCTCGCTGAAACTGTAGGCGTTTGAACATCGGCGCCAGGGAAAATCACATCATTCGATCCTGCGACTCCTGGATTCCCGCCTTCGCGGGAATGACGGAGAAGGCGAAAGGGACGTGCCCTTCGATATGGCCCTACGCTCCCGTGACGGATGTCACGACCTGGACATCGAACGTAGGATATCGGACCTACGACCCGGGACGTAAGACTTAGGACGTAGAACGTAGCACGCCGGACGCTGAAAGTAATTCGGCATTCAGAATGGCGCCACCGGCCGCCCCGCGAACGGTATTGTGAACCAGAACGACGAATCGCACGTCGTTGATCGGACAGTTGCGAATGCGACCGACCGAAACTGTCATTCCTTCACCGAGATCAACATGTCTCCGCGGCTGAGGCGAGTCGTCGTCATCGAAGACGTGGATGAATTTCGGCGGGAGCGCTCGGAAGGCCGCGAACCGACTCCGGAACCACATAAGAGCGTAGTGCTTCGGCAACTTCTCCGGGAGCGGCGCGCCGCCCGAGTTTTGCCGACACGCAGAGGAGATGACCGTCGATGACGGGTACCCGATTGCACTGGGCACTTACACGAAACGCAGCCTGCTTCACTTCCCCATCGTCGATCGATCCGAGCAGTTTCAGCGGCTCCGCCTCCAGTTTTTCCTCTTCTCCCGATATGAACGGGATGACATTGGCGACCGCATCGAGAGAGGGAACACCGGGATACCCGGCGCCCGACAGCGCCTGCATCGTCGTTACCTGAACCGCCTGGAGCCCGAATGCATCATGCAGGGGTTTCAGGGCGGAAACAAGCCCGACCGTTGAGCAATTCGGATTGGTCACGATCATCCCGCCTGACGCGAAGGTGGACTGTCCACGCACCAGCTCCAAATGGTCCGGATTCACTTCTGGAATCAGGAGCGGGACTGAAGCATCCATCCGGAATGCGCTACTGTTCGAAACGACGATGTAGCCTGCTTCCGCGAAACGCGCCTCCACATCAACGGCTTCTGAGGCCGGGAGCGACGAGAAGACCAGGCGACAGTTGATGTCGGGGACCGTCGGTTTGACCACGAGCCGAGAAATCGCAGGCGGGATGTCCCCATCCAAGTGCCATTTCGCAGCCTCCCCATACGCTCTTCCTGCCGAACGATCGGACGCCGTCAACGCACCGATCTCGAACCACGGGTGTCCTTCCAACAATTGCACGAACCGCTGCCCAACGGCCCCGGTGGCCCCAAGAATGCCGACCTTCACGGCAATATCCACGTCCCCTCTCGTTTCGGATCGAACGTCGATCGCACGTGCACGGGGATCGACACCCTGGCCAGCGGATCCAGTGTCTTCCGATGCATCCCCATGCGTCCGGCTCGATTCCAATCTCTCGCCGTTCTAAGCTGGATCGTTTCGAAACGTTGGGCCAATGGATCGAGGTCGGGATCCTCGGTATAAATGCCGTCGACGTCGGTCCATCGTTCCAAGACATCCGCGTGGAGGACTGAGGCGAGCACTGCAGCCGAATAGTCGCTCCCTCCCCTGCCGAGAGTGGTCGTTCTGCCGTGTTTGTCACACCCCAGGAAGCCGGTCACGACGCGGATGCCCGACGAGTTCGCGTACCAATCCGTAACGAGCCTTCGAGTTGCTCTCCAATGGACTTTCGCATTCCCAAACGAGCTGTTGGTTCGAATAAATCCTGAGGCATCGTGGGGTTCGCCTGGGCGACAATATTCCGCAAGACAGGCGGCGATCAGGGGGGCTGAAAGGCGCTCACCGACAGCGAGAACCTCGTCGCGTGATGAAGGGTGTTGGCCGGTCTCCGCTCCTACCCTTCTCCACAACTGGATGCACTGAGAATCGACGACTCTCCGATAACCGTCGAACGTCGAGCTCGAAAGCAATGCCGAGCCCGTCAATAGATGACGGTCGCGAACGCTCTTGAGACGCGCGGCTTGCTCAGGCGTGCCCGCGTTGTCCGCGAGTTCAACCAAATCGTTTGTCACGCCCTTCAGCGCGGAAACAACGATGATTCCGTTGTCGTCGGGAATGGCATCACAAATGATCGAAACCACACGTCGAATGTCGCCGGGACTTGCAAGCGACGACCCTCCGAATTTCAAGACCTTCAAGCCGCGTCCCATCGCACCGCCTCCTCGTTACAATACTCGGTCTCAAGCACATCAGTCCTCCAGCGAAGCACGCGACGATTCAGTTCGTCCAGCTCGATCAAGAACGCGTCGTGGCCGTGTGGGCTGTCGATGACATCCAGTCTGGCATTGGGCATGTGCTGTGCTAATTCACGTTGTTCGCTCAGTGGATAGAGAATGTCGGATGTAATCCCCACCACGAGAGCCGGCTGCCTGATTCCCGCGATGACGGACGCGTAGTCGCCTCTGTCGCGGCTCACGTCGTGACGGTTCATTTGCTTCGTCAGGGACACGTAGCAGCCCGCGTCGAACCGATCGACGAGCTTCCGACCCTGATATCTCAAATAGCTTTCCACTTCAAAAAGAGCGTCGTCTCCCTCCGTCGTCTGGCGGCCGAACCGTTGCTGGTAAGAGAACGCCGAACGGTAGGAAATCATTGCTACCATGCGTGCGGCGGCCAGGCCGGCGGCCGGCGGGTCTTTCGGATCGTAGTCGCCCCCGTTCCATTTCGGATCCGCATAGATGCAGTGGCGCTGGCTCTCGCTCCATCCGATGCTCCAGGCGGAGTGGCGTCCTCCCACCGCAATTGCGACGAGGCCCTTTACAAAGTCGCCGTAGAAAGCCCATTCAAGGACCTGCATCGCCCCCAATGACGATCCGATCGCGAACGACACTCGTTTTACACCCAGATGTTCGAGGAGAATCCGGTGCAGCCTCACTGTGTCGCGAACTGTGACGTCGGGGAATCGCGAGCCATAGCGCAGACCGGTAGACGGATCGATACTCAGAGGGGACAAATCGCCGTATGGCGAGCCGATGATGGCGGCGCATACGACAAAATGCTTCTCGGGATCGAGCGCGCGACCCGGACCCAGCATCGGTGCCCACCACTCTGACACATCGGTGTTTCCCGTCAGCGTGTGACAGACAACCACCGCATTGTCACCTTCCGAATTAAGGACGCCCCAAGTGTCGTATCGGATCGACACGTTCTTGAGGACGGTTCCGTCCTCGAACCTGAACTCTGAAATAGGCAGCGAAGGCATGTCTCTGATCGTCTTAGTCAGCCGTTATCGGCAATACTGTGGGGAAAGACGATCCAGAAGGAGGTCGAGCCCAAGGCCCGGCCTGCAGAGAGAGGATAAAAAAACCTCTCCCGCCTGCAGACTTGCGGAAGAGGTGGCAGCTTTAAGAGAGCTGACTCTCCCGCTCATCTCTCCCCGACTACGTCGGAGCAGGACTTGGCACCTTCCCTTACCGGTGCTGAACCGGCTCAGGGGGTTGCCAGGGTTTCACAGGGCCTGAACCCTCCACCCTTCTGGATGAGCTTTCAAATAACATAACTAATTTAGTGGTGGTAAGATCCGAACGCAAGGCCTGGATGGTGCTGGGTACTTGGTACTTGGTACTTGGTACTTGGTGCGTGGTGCGTGGTACTTGGTCATTAGACTACGGACTACGGACTACGGACTACGGACCATCAATAAGCCCGGCTTGTCTGGCATATTCAAACACATTGCCGGCTTCGACGATCGCTTTGACGGCGCCAAGGGGACGCAGCGCGAACGACTGACCGGTCGTCCGGTTGTCCAAAGTCGCGGCTCCGACATCGATATGAAGCTCGTCACCGGTGCGTATTTCCTTGTTGAAGCCTGGCGGCGCCTCGAACGGCAGCAGAAATCCCCCGTCGACGGCGTTCCGATAGAAGATGCGCGCAAAGCTTTCCGCCACGACCACCGTGCATCCGGCCTCGCGGATCGCGAACGGTGCGTGCTCGCGCGACGATCCGCAACCGAAATTCCTGCCCGCAATGACCACTCCGAATTCCGATTTGTAGGCGTCGGGTCGCGTAAACGGGATCTCGCCGAACGGAAGTCCCTGCTCATCGACAGGCACGCTGCTCAGCGCAAAGCGGCCGTACATCCTCCGCTCTTCCGGCTTCGCCATGCTGTATACAAGGTGCTCGGCCGGAATAATTTGATCGGTGTCGACGCTGTCTCCGACGACGTATGCCTTGCCAGTAATAGTTTCCGTCATATTCGTTGACTCTCGATTCTCAGATGATCAGTTCTCTCGGGTCCGAAATAACTCCCGAAATCGCCGAGGCCGCGACCGTGTACGAAGAGGCGAGATAGACGGAGGCCTGCTTGGAGCCCATCCGCCCCGGGAAATTCCGATTCGTGGTCGAGATGACCACTTCGTCGCCCTGGGCGCGGCCAAACGTATCGCTTGGGCCGCCGAGGCAAGCCGCACAACTCGCTTGCCCGATCTTGCATCCTGACCGCTCGAAAATGTCGAAGAGCGAGACGCCGTCGATGTAGGTCGTGTGGAGTCCAGCCGCGACCTCGGTGCTCGCCGGCACGATGTAGGTCTCTATTGCCACCTCGTGACCCCGAATCAGGCGGGCGGCCGCCTCGAAATCCTCGAGTTTCGCACCCGAGCAGCTTCCCAGGTAAGCGCGGGTCAGCTTCGTGCCTGTTACTTCATCTATTCGCGCCAGATTGTCCGGACGATGCGGTTTCGCAACGACCGGAACCATCTTCGATACATCGTAGACCCGTTCCGAGTGGAACGAGGCATCCGGATCCGAAAACACCGGTTCCCACGCCGCATCCGTTCGCTGTTTCACGTATTCGGCAACGACGTCATCGGCGGCAATAATGCCGTTCTTCCCGCCTGCCTCGATCGCCATGTTCGTCAGCGTCATGCGTTCCTGGATCGAAAGGTCGTAGACGGCCTGTCCGTCGAATTCCATGGCTGCATACGTCGCGCCGTCGATGCCGATGTCCCCTATCACTTGGAGAATCAGATCCTTGGCCATCAGATACGGCGGCAAGGCGCCGTGAAACACGAAACGCATGGTCTCCGGCACGCGAAGCCAAATCCTTCCCGTACCCATAATGAAGGCGGCGTCCGTGTTCCCTACGCCAGTCGAGAAGAGGCCGAAGGCACCGGAGGTGCAAGTATGGCTGTCGGTGCCGATGAGAACCGTCCCAGGAACATTGAACCCCTCCTCGGCGAGTCCGATGTGGCAGACACCCTTATAACGTTCGGTGCCGACGTCGAAGAAGTGAGGCAGAGACTGTTCGGCCGCAAAAGCGCGAAGGACCTCGACGTTACGGTTGGCGAACACGTTCTTCGTAAAGATGTAGTGGTCCGGCATTACGACGAGCTTGTTCGTATCCCACACCTGAGCATCTTGTCCAAACTCGCGTTTGAAGATGTCGATGGTGGGCGGACCACAGACGTCGTGGGTCATGAGGATATCTACGTCGACCCAGACCGTTTCTCCGGGCGCAACGCGGCTGCGGCCTGCATGCGCGGCCAGAATCTTTTCTGTAATTGTCATAGTGCGGTGGATTCGCGTCAGGATGCTGAGTCGAAGGAATTCATGATGCCCTCGTTAATGAATTGGACCGACTCCAGTCCCTCATGAGAGAGGTACCATGCCAATCGGTTGAGCGCCGCGAGATAGGCGCCTGCCGAAGCCTGCAAGACATCCGTATGGGACGCCGCACCGGCGAACGACTTTCCGCCATGAGCGATGACGACCGATACCTCACCGACAGCGTCTGCCCCCTCCGAGACAGATCGAATCGAATAGTTCATCAGACGATGCGACTCACCCACCGCGCGGTCGATCGCGCGGAACAGGGCGTCAACCGGACCGTCTCCAGTCGCCTTCCGCTCGGTCAAAAAGCCCGAGCCTTTGTGACGTACAGCGACGTACGCCTCCGGAGCGTGCGTAGAGCCGACGTTTACGTTGAGCTCTTCCAGCGTGAAAAGCGTCTGCTCACCGGCGTCCTTCTCTCGATTGACGAGGCGAACGAGATCGTCGTCGAACACCTCGCGCTTCTTGTCGGCCAGTGCAACGAACCGGTTGTACAGGTCCTCGCGATTCTTTCCGTTGACAGAAATGCCGAGGTCTTTGAGTCGCGCAAAAAATCCATGACGACCGGAGTGGCGGCCGAGGCGGATACTCTGGACCTTTTGACCAACGTCTTCGGCCCGCATGATCTCGTACGTTTCTCTGCTCTTCAGGACGCCGTGCTGATGAATCCCCGCCTCATGGCTGAAGGCATTGCGGCCGACGATCGCCTTGTTAGGCTGCACGACGCAGCCTGAATACAGCGAAACCAAGTGGCTGGATTCCGTCAGCAGCTCCGCATTGATTCCGGTATCGAGGCCGAACTCACTTTGGCGTACGCGAAGGGCCATTACGACCTCTTCGAGCGACGCGTTACCCGCTCGCTCCCCTATTCCGTTTATAGTACACTCGATTTGACGGGCGCCCGCCTTAACACCAGCCAGTGAATTGGCCACGGCAAGGCCGAGGTCGTCGTGGCAATGCGTCGAAAGGATCACGTCGTCGGAAACGCCGCACTGGGTTCGCGCCAGCTCAAACATCCGGGCGTATTCGTAGGGAAGGCAATACCCTGTCGTATCAGGGATATTGACGACTGTCGCCCCCGCTTCAACGGCGGCTCGAATTACCTCGCAGAGAAATCCGTGATCGGTTCGCCCCGCGTCTTCCGTACTAAACTCGACGTCGTCAGTAAAACGGCGCGCGAGCTGCACGGCCTCGACGGCCATCCGCATGATCGTCTTGCGTTTCTCTTCAATCGTCGCACCGTAGCGTGCGTGGTCGAACTTGCTCGCGATGTGGATGTCGGACGTGGCGATGAACGTATGGATACGTTTCTTCTTCGCATTCGCGAGCGCGGATGCCGCCGACTCGACGTCTCCGGGCACGGCGCGTGCGAGCGCACATATTACCGGGTTGCTGACGGCTGCCGCGACCGCCTCCACCGCCGCAAATTGCGCCGGCGAGGAAATCGGGAAACCCGCCTCGATGACGTCAACTCCCAGGCGCTCGAGCTGCTCGGCAATCTCGACCTTCTCTCCCAACGACATCGATGCCCCCGGTGATTGCTCACCGTCTCTCAGTGTCGTATCGAAAATGATAACTCGACCGCTTCCGTCTGATGCCTTTCTCACTGAATTAACCTCCCTGTTCCTGAAGCTTCCTTTTTGATCAATTTTGTGCCACGCGAACCGGCGTGCTTAGGCGCGCGGCGACACGCTGCCCCATTACCTCCGTTGTCACCTCCGTGCATCCCTCGTCCAGGATGTCACTCGTGCGAATGCCGGCTTCGAGTACTTCCTCAACCGCCCGTTCGATCGCTTGCGCAGCCTCCAATTCGCCCAGATCGATGAAGAGCATCGAAAGGCTGAGGATGGTGGCGAGCGGATTCACCTTTCCGGTTCCGGCGATATCGGGCGCACTCCCGTGAACGGGTTCGAAAATTCCCGTTGATCCACCGACACTGGCCGATGGCAGCATCCCCAATGATCCCGCCAATGCTGCCCCGAGATCTGAGAGAATATCACCGAACATGTTTGTCGTCAGGATGACGTCAAACTGCCGGGGGTTCGAGACCATCTGCATCGCAGCATTATCGACGTACTGGTGACTCAGCTCGATGTCCGCGTAATCCGTGTCGTGGACCTGCTGGACGGTCTCTCGCCACAGGCGCGACGACGCGAGTACGTTTGCCTTGTCAACCGAGACAACGTTACCGCGTCGCTTTTGCGCCCAATCGAAGGCGACGCGCGCGACCCTTGCCACTTCCTGCGTCGAATAGGCCATCGTGTCGATCGCTCGGTCGCCGACACGCTCGGACGGTGTCCCAAAGTAGATCCCGCCGGTCAGCTCGCGAACCACGAGTAGATCGAGACCCGACACGAGCCCGCTTCGAAGCGGCGACCTGATGGCAAGCGAGTGCGGCACCTTGACTGGCCGGAGATTGACAAACGTGCCCAGAGCCTTTCGAAGTCGCAGCAGGCCGCGCTCCGGACGTTTCTCGGTAGGCAACGAATCGTACGTGGGTCCACCGACGGCGCCCAGCAAGACCGCATCAGCAGCAAGACAGGCCGAAAGGCTTCGTTCCGGCAGCGGTGAGCCCGTCTCATCCACAGCGATTCCACCCACAAGCTGGCGATTCCATTCCAGCTCGAATCCGAAAAGCGCACCGGCTGCATCTCCGACGCGAATGGCTTCGGCGACGACTTCCGGCCCGACCCCGTCTCCGGACAGAACCACAATATGGTAGCGCGGTGCGGCCATGCGTCTCAAGCCGTTTGCTCTTCAGATTCCGCCGGCGTCTCTTCCGAGGACTCGGCGTTGTCACGCAACCAACTCATCATCGAGCGGAGTCGACGCCCCACATGCTCGATCTGGTGGTCTCGGCTCGCCTCACGGAGCTTCTCAAACCGGGCGCCGCCCGAGGCACACTCATTGATCCACTCACGAGCGAACTGGCCGGACTGAATCTCCCCAAGTACCTCACGCATGCGATCCCGAATCTCGTCTCCGACGATTCTTGGGCCGCGCGAATAATTTCCATACTCGGCCGTATCGCTGATCGAATAGTTCATATAGGCGAGTCCGCCTTCATAAAACAGATCAACGATCAGTTTCAGTTCGTGGAGCACCTCGAAGTAGGCGAGCTCCGGCTCATATCCCGCCTCGACGAGCGTCTCAAATCCCGCCTTGATGAGCGCCTCCGTGCCACCGCAAAGCACGGCCTGCTCACCGAACAGATCCGTTTCCGTCTCGTCTTTGAAATTGGTTTCTATCACGCCGGCACGGAGTCCGCCGATCGCGCCGGCATAGCTCAGCGCCAGATCCAGCGTACTGCCGGAGGGATCCTGATGAACCGCAACAAGACAAGGCACGCCCATGCCTTGCTCATACGTCCGCCGGACCAGATGCCCGGGCGACTTCGGCGCCACCATGAAGACGTTGACGCCTTCAGGCGGCTGGATCTCACCATAGTGAATGTTGAATCCGTGTCCGAACCCAAAGTAATCACCTGGTCTGAGGTAAGGAGCGATGGATGCCTCATACACGCTCCTCTGATGCTGATCCGGAACCAGCAGCATCACAACATCACCCCAGTCCGCGGCCTCTTCAATCGACTTCACTTTGAGGCCTTTTGCAGTGGCTTCCTCGGCCGACGCTGATCCTTTCCTCAACCCTACGACCACGTCCACACCGCTATCGTGCAAATTCAGCGAGTGGGCATGACCCTGACTTCCATATCCGATGACGGCTACCCGCTTTCCACGAATCAATGCGGGGTCGCAGGAATAGTGAACTTTGACAGACATGTTATATACGTATTATTTACAGTTATTTATAAACTACTATTCGTTTCGTCCGGCAGGCACCGTTGAGATTGAGCGTTACTTCGTCTCGGAAGCGACCTTCTGTTCTGCGCGGCACATAGCGACACGGCCGCTGCGAGCGACTTCGACGATACCGTGTGGCCGCATGAGGTTGACGAACGCGTCGACTTTTGCCACGGGGCCTGTAACCTCGAACGTCATCGTGCCGAGCGTGATGTCGACGACCTTGCCCCGGAAAATTGTATTGATATCCATGATCTCCGCACGCGTGGACGTCTTGTAGGAAACCTTCAGCAGACACAGTTCGCGTTCGACGAATGCTTCATCGGTCAGGTCGCTCACTTCGAGCGTGTCGACGAGTCGATTCAATTGCCTCAGGATTTGTGCGATTACCCGGTCATTCCCTGTCGTCACGATGTTCATGCGTGACATCGACGGATCGTCGGTCTCTCCGACTGCGACGCTCTCGAGGTTGAATCCTCGAGCGGAAAACATGTTGACTACTCTGATCATGGCGCCGATCGTGTTTTCGACAAGCACCGTGATTGTATGCTGATGCGACGAGCCGCTGTCGCCCAACTCAATAGGTTCACCCGCGGCCTTTCGGCGTCTCAACTGCTGCGCGGTGAGTGATTCTGCTGCCATGGACGTCTCCTCGGTATTTAGACGAAAGCATTAGGTGTGAGACGGCGCGTGATCATCTGATCCGACGGCGCACCGGCAGGAACCATGGGAAAGACCATTTCCTCCTGAACGACCTGGAATTCCATCAGGACGGGGCGATCGGTGACCGCCCAGGCTTTTTCAATCACGTCGTCGACCTCTTCCGGCTTCGACGCTCGAATTCCAACACAGTGGTGTGCTTCGGCCAGTTTGACGAAGTCAGGGTTCGTTTCAGTGAGGTCGGTGTGACTGAATCGGCGATCGTGGAACAGTTCCTGCCACTGGCGGACCATGCCCAGGAAGTTGTTGTTCATCACCGCAATCTTGATCGGGAGCTTGTGCGCGGCGGCCACTCCGAGCTCCTGCGAATTCATGAGGAAGCCGCCGTCACCGTTGATCGAGATGACGGGCAGGTTGGTGCCCATCTCTCGAACGCCGAAAGCAGCACCTATCGAAGCCGGGAACGAGAATCCCATCGTGCCCAGCCCACCCGACGTTATGTGAGTCCTCGGCTGCAGAAATTGGAAATACTGCGCCGTCCACATCTGATTCTGTCCCACGTCGGTAACTACCACGGCGTTACCGCCCGTCTTATTCCGCAAGCGCTCGATGACGTACTGACAGCGCAGCGCCCCGTCGCTTTCGTACTCGAGCGGACATTCGGCCTTCCAATCTGCGATCTTTGCGAGCCATTCGCTTCGATCCTCAACGGCTTCGACTTGGGGCAGAAGATGCTGAAGTATCTCTTGCGCGTCACCCAGGAGGGCGCAGTCGGCCCAGACGTTCTTGGAGATACAGGACGGATCGATTTCGAGGTGGACGATACGCGCATTGGGAGCCCATGCATCGAGTTTACCCGTAACCCGGTCGTCAAATCGAGCACCCACCGCAACGATAAGATCGCTCATCTGAATCGCCTGATTCGCGCACCATGTTCCGTGCATGCCGAGCATGCCCAGTGAAAGAGAATCATCTTCAGGGAAAGCACCGAGTCCGTGCAGCGTCGTAGTCACGGGAATCTTTGCCTTCCGGGCGAGCTCGGTCACCAATCCCGAGGACTCGCTGCTAATAGCTCCACCGCCCACGTAGAGGACGGGATGCTGAGCGTCGTTAATCATCCGGGCGGCGCGCTCGACGCGGTCCCCTTGAAGACGCGGCTTGACCTCATATCCTCGAATCGTCACCGACTCGGGGTACGAAAACGGAGCACGCGCGAGCTGGACGTCCTTGGGCAGGTCGACGACGACGGGTCCGGGGCGCCCTGTGCCCGCCAGGTGGTAGGCTGCCCTTATCGTCGATGCCAGTTCGTTGACGTCGCGCACGAGGAAGCTGTGCTTCGTAATGCTGCGCGTAACGCCGATTATGTCGCACTCCTGAAACGCATCGTTCCCGATCAGATGGGTAGGCACCTGGCCGGTAAATACGACGATCCCGACAGAATCCATGTACGCGTCGGCGATACCTGTAACTGTATTTGTTGCACCGGGACCGCTCGTAACGAGCACGGTGCCCACCTTGCCTGTCGTCTTGGCGTAGCCCGCTGCAGCGTGTGCTCCTCCCTGCTCGTGTCGCACGAGAACGTGCTTGAACTTCGGCTGGATGCGAGCTATCTCGTCGTAAATGGTAATGACTGCACCTCCGGGGTGCCCGAACACGACCTGAACGCCCTCCGCCTCCAGCGATCGAACGAATATTTCCGCACCCGAAACGGCTGCGGCGGACGGTTCACCCTCAGGAGAAGCGCCGTCGCCGCCGGGATTCGCCTCCACGGGATCCGCTTTCACTTCTGCTTGCATCATATTGAGGATTGAATGATCAGTCTGCTTTAGAATGCTCTGTAAACACCTTTTGCCGGGGAGCCGGAAGGCTCAATCGAGCCACCGTCACCGCTCGGCCTTGTCGCTGCCAACTCCTGGCGCGCATCTGGAACGACCATTACGGCTCCGTGCGATGCGCTCGTCACAAAACGCGTATATCGTTCCAAATAACCGCCCTTCACCTTGGGTTCGAACGCTGGAAGCAGTGCGAGCCGGCTGGCAATTTCTCTATCACTGAGTTTCAGTGTGATCGACCGGCTATCGAGATCGATCGCGATCCGATCTCCTTCACGGATTGCGGCAATCGGGCCACCCGCGGCGCCTTCCGGGGACACGTGACCGACAGAGAGCCCCCGCGTGCCGCCCGAGAATCGGCCGTCGGTAATCATCGCCACCGAAGCGTCCAACCCCATACCGGCGAGCGCCGACGTCGGCTGGAGCATCTCGGGCATGCCGGGACCTCCGCGAGGTCCCTCATAGCGAATCACGACGACGTCTCCGGGTTGGACTTCGCCTCCCAGAATACCTTCGACGGCGTCGTCCTGTGACTCATAAATGCGTGCTGAACCTTCGAACTGCATCATGGATGGATCGACGGCGCCGGTCTTTATCACGGAGCCGCCAGGAGCCAGATTCCCAAAAAGAATCGATAGTCCACCGGTCGCACGGAAGGGCTCATCTGCCGAGTGAATGACGTCCCGGTTTCGGTTCTCCGCCTTATCTATCGTGTCGCGCAGCGTACCGCCCGTGACTGTCGGCCGATCCGAATTAAGAAGTCCCTTCGCGTTCAGCTCCTTCAGAATGGCGGGGATCCCTCCGGCGGCGTCGACGTCTTCCATGTGCACGGTGGCCGTTGCCGGAGCGACCTTACACAGATAAGGAATTCGCTCAGACAGCCGGTTGATTCGATCCAGGTCGTAGTCGACACCCGCTTCGTGGGCCGCCGCCAGCAGGTGGAGCACCGTGTTGGTCGAACCGCCCATCGCCATATCGAGCGCGAACGCATCGTCGAAGGCTTGCTCGGTTACGATGTCGCGCGGCTTCAGATCTTCGTGCACCATGCCGACGATACGCTCGGCGGCACGTCTAAGAATCTCCTTTCTGCCAGGATCGATCGCCAGGACGCTGCCGTTTCCCGGAAGCGCCAGACCGAGCGCTTCCAGAATGCAGTTCATCGAGTTGGCGGTGAAGAGTCCTGCGCAGGAACCACAGGTCGGGCATCCCTGCTGCTCGAGAGCTAGCAGCTCTTCGTCGTCGATGAGCCCCTTGCTTCGTTTCCCAACGCCCTCGAAAACGGATATCAGATCTACAGCTTTTCCGTCGGCCATCTCCCCGGCCTTCATCGGGCCGCCGGCAACAAAGATAGCGGGGATGTTCAGGCGCAGGGCGCCCATAAGCATGCCGGGAACGATCTTGTCGCAGCTGGAAATACAGATGAGACCGTCCAGCCAGTGTGCCGCTGCAACAGTTTCGACGGAATCGGCGATCAACTCCCGTGACGGAAGCGAATACCGCATTCCGATATGACCCATCGCAATGCCGTCGTCGACACCGATGGTGTTGAACTCGAAAGGGATGCCTCCGGAGGCTCGAACCACTTCCTTGGCTAACGTGCCGAATGACTGGAGGTGGACGTGTCCGGGAATGAGATCGATATACGAGTTGCAGATTCCGATGAAGGGCTTCCCGAAATCAGATTCGTCACGAATGGCGCCCGTTGCCCTCAGAAGGCTACGATGTGGCGCCCGCTCGAATCCCCGCTTTACCTTATCGCTTCGCATCAGAAAGATATCCTGTTCAGGGTCTGGCCAACCCCAGGATACCTGCCACTACTTAGCCCCTGGTCCGGGATTGACCGCGTGTTTAGCCTCCGATAAGGAGGACAATAAGAACGAGCACCAGCAACGCGAGGCTTAGCAGCGCGAAACTGGGCTCTTCTACGGTAATCCCAACATGACGCAAAACCACTGGAATCGCCTTAACGGATTGCCTCCGGCGACCCTCCAGATACTCGGTATAGGTGGACTTTTTGCGCATGTCATTTGTGCTTCGGACGCAAGAACGGGATTCCCCCAAGGCTTAGCAAGGCACACCAGACAGACCACCCGGCAAACCGAACACGGAACGAAGCGCTTCCATTCGTATAATTCAGATCAACAATAGAGCTATATAAACCATTATGTTTACAAGCGATATACATATGCATGATTCGTAAATATTCCTATGCTTTAAGCAGTGATATCATTTCATGCAATCTTCACGATTGAAAGAGAGACCTCGATCGCCATGGACTGATTTCGGGCATGTTTGCCGCTGGAACGGCGTTGCGTGAGCAAAAATATGTTCGTATCATCGTCGCACTCTCATCCAGAACGACCGAGGGAGCAGGCCCGTTGACGTCGTAGCAACCGGATTGCCAAGGCAATCGTCATGGTGCTAAATCCTGCCCGAAACGATACTGGGAAAGATGAGGGGTGCCTTTCAGGCTGTGCAGCCGATTGTCGACCCTCTCCTTCCGAGAGGGTTTTTTGTTTCGGGGAAGATGGTGGGTGGCGTACCGGCCGGTCGCCGGCTCGTTCTGCTGGGAGCGTGAACATACTGGATCCACCCATTGAACGAAGTCATCATGCGACCCGAAACGCTGCTCGCCCTTGCAGGTCAGAAGACCGACGCCGGCTACCACAGCATCTCAACGCCCATCTATCAGACGGCCAATTTCCGTTTCGAGGATCTTGGAGAGACCAAGGGATTCGATTACACCCGGAGTGGAAATCCGACCAGGACCGCCTTTGAACAGACACTTGCGGCGCTGGAAGGGGGCGCCGGGGCAGTGGCCCTTGCGACGGGAATGGCTGCCATAGCGACGTCGCTGTCCCTTTTTCACGCGAACGCGCACATTCTGTGTTCGCACGACTGCTACGGAGGCACCGATCGCCTTTTCTGTCATCTGGAGAAACAGGGGAAGGTCGAGGTTTCCTTCGTCGATCTGAGTGATGAGCAGGCACTCAGGGCAGCGATTCGGCCAAGCACGCGGGCCGTCTGGGTGGAAACGCCCTCCAATCCCCTCTCGCGCATAACCGACATACGCGCCGTTTCGGAGATCGCCCACGAGCATGGCCTGACGGTAATCGTCGACAATACGTTCCTCTCACCGATCCTTCAGCGACCCTTCGAGCTCGGCGCCGATCTCGTGGTCTATTCGACGACGAAGTATCTGAACGGTCATTCGGATGTGGTTGGCGGAGCCATCGTCGCAAAGACGGAAGTGCTCAACGAACAGATCCAGTTCGTTGCCAATGCCTACGGATCGGTGGCAGCCCCGTTCGACTGCTGGCTCGTGTTGCGGGGTATCAAGACCCTCCCCGTCCGCATGAAGGCCCACGAGGCCAACGCGAATGCTGTGGCAAGATATCTGGACGGCCATCCGCTCGTGGAGCGGGTGTTTTATCCTGGTCTCGAATCGGATCCGGGGCATGTCCTCGCCAAAAGCCAGCAACATGGCTTCGGCGGCATGTTGTCGTTCTCCGTAAAGGGCGGATGGGAGGAAGTCGCAACCATCCTTCGCGGCACGAAAGTGTTCGCGCTCGCCGAGTCTCTCGGCGGCGTGGAGTCTCTCATCGAGCACCCCGCCACCATGAGTCATGCCTCCATGAGGCCCGAGCAACGCATCAAGGCAGGCATCACCGACAACGTAATCCGCCTCTCCGTTGGTATCGAGGCCGAGGAGGACTTGATTGCGGATCTGGAGCAAGCGTTGAAGTCGACCGAAGCAAGAAGGTCGGAGTACGACGAGCTGGAGAAGTCGGCCGCGGCGTGAGGGCAGGGCGGCGTGCGACGTGCGGCGTGCGGCGTGCCGTGGTGCGACGTGACGGGCGACTACGGACTTCGGACCACGGACCACGGACGACACGGACTACGGACTAGGACTACGGACTTAGATGCCTCCCAAAGCCCATCCATCTCCTCCAGCGAAGCCTCCCTCGGCGTCAGCCCTTTTTCGCTCAGTCGGGCCTCGATGTACCGGAATCGGCGCCCGAATTTCTCGTTTGTTTCCCGCAGCGCCATCTCAGGCGAAACGCCGTTGAGTCGTCCCATGTTCACGAGTGAGAAGAGCAGGTCTCCCAGCTCCTCTTCCCATCGTTCTGTCTCGTTCGGGTCGATCGCCAGCAGCTCGCCCATCTCCTCCTCCACCTTCGACCAAGCCTCCTTCATCGTCGGGAAATCGAATCCGACCCGGGCCGCCTTGGCCTGCACGCGCTCCGAAAACAGCAGCGACGGAAGCTCCCGCGGCACACCATCGAGCACGGACTCTCGATCGGACTCGAGCGACTTGCGGTGCTCCCATTTTCGAAGAACCTCGTGGGCGTCTTCCGCGGTCTCGTCGCCGAAAACGTGAGGGTGCCGAAAGATGAGCTTGCCGGTCTCCTGCCGCAATACATCTGAGATGTCGAAACGCCCTTCCTCCTCTGCCAGGACAACCTGGAAAACAACGTTGAGAAGGACGTCACCCAGCTCCTTGGACAGGTCCGTCCAGTCGCGTCGATCAATGGCATCGACCGCCTCGTAAACCTCTTCGATAAAGGCCGTGCGCATCGAGTCGTGGGTCTGTTCACGGTCCCAGGGGCACTCCTTTCTCAGGCGACGGACAAGCGCCACGAAGGAATTGAAATCAGCCGCGCGTTCGAGATCGGGATCATGATGCATGTCTGGTGCCGGTTTGTTTTGCGACCATCGAAGTTATGATTTCGCCTCTTGAGTGTCTTTATGTGTAGACCTCCGGCAAAAAGCCGGCAACTGCAACCAAACACTACGGAGAGAAGGTCATGTCGAAATCAGTGAATCGCGTTTCGCTCCTCGGGCGTCTTGGCAAGGACCCCGACCTCAGGTACACGGGGAACGGCACGCCCGTCTGTAACATTCGTCTCGCGACGAATAATTCGTTCAAAGACTCGGAAGGCAAATGGTCGGAACGGACCGACTGGCACAACCTGGTCGTCTGGGGGAAGCTCGGGGAAGTCTGCAATCAGTACCTGAAGAAGGGAGACCAGGCGTATTTCGAAGGCACGCTTCAGTCGCGCTCATTCGAGGATCCGAACGGAAACACCCGATGGATCACCGAGGTGAAGGCTCGAGAGATGGTCCTGTTGGGCGGAAACGGGGCCTCGTTGAGCGAGCCGATCGTCGAGGAATCCGCCGCGGCTTGATCGCGCCTTCTGCGCTTTCGTCCCTATCTTCACCAAACGTTGTGCCCTTGAACGAATCCATATAGACCTCTGGTCAACCAAGGATCTGCCACTCTCGAAGTAGACGAGTTCGTACGCCTGTCGGCCGACAGGCCCGTAGTCGACGTGCGGACGTCCGCTGAATTCTACGCGGGACATATTCCGAACGCCGTGAATCTCCCCCTGTTCTCGAATGATGAACGGGCGCTGATCGGGACGACGTATGCCGAAGCGGGGCGTCAGGAAGCCACCCGTGTCGGTATGGATTTGGTGGGACCGCGCATGAACGAGATGATCGACGACCTCAAGGCAGTGGTCCCGACAGGCCCTGTGCTCGTGCACTGCTGGCGTGGCGGCATGCGCAGCGAGAGCGTCGCATGGCTGCTTAATTTCTCGGGGGAGTTCGAAGCATCCACCCTGAGGGGCGGCTACAAGGCGTTCCGGCAGTTCGCGCTGACGGAATTCTCGAGGGAGAGAAAGATCACGATACTCGGCGGGATGACGGGCAGCGGCAAGACGCATATCCTGCAGGGTCTTCAGACGCGCGGCGAGCAGGTGATTGATCTGGAAGGACTCGCAAACCATAAAGGCTCCGCGTTCGGTTCGATCGGACTTGACAAGCAGCCAACCCAGCAGCAGTTCGAGAACGAATTGGGCGTCGCGCTGTCACGGACCGACCCGGAACGGCGACTTTGGCTCGAGGACGAAAGCCGCCGCATCGGTCGCTGCATGCTTCCGGAGGGTCTCTGGGGCGGGATGCGGACGTCCAGCTGTATCTTCGTTGATCGGTCGATGGAAGAACGATGCGCTCATCTGGTGGCTGACTATGGATTGGCAGATCGCGACGCCCTGGTTGACGCAATCAGTCGAATTGAACGTCGGCTCGGAGGAGTGCGCGCGCAGGAAGCCATAGAGTTCGTCCGGGCAGGGGAAATGGCAGCCGCCTGTGAAATCCTCCTCGGGTACTACGACAAGACGTACGCCTACGGCCTCGGTCAGCGCGAGGAATCAAACGTGTACCGTCTGCCGGCGAAAGGCCTGAGCACAGAGGATTTGTCCGCGGACCTGATCCCGTTCGCCGATCGCATCGAAGCCGCCCGGATCGCGAGCGACCCCGCCGGCACGTGAGGTTGCGGCGCGCAACATATATTTGAACACCGGAGTAAATCTCGAAGCTCCATTGGGCAAGCGGATCCGGTACGTATCTTGACGTTAAACAAACCAACGAGGATAATCTCCAGCATTGGACCCTGACCCACCGTCGTTACTGCTCTTTCTGCAAAGTTTCGAAGCTGATCTGGCGGCCGCGCCGTCGACGCTCACGATTGAGATCATCATTTTCGGACTGATGCTCCTCGCCTCGGCGTTTGTCTCAGGTTCCGAGGTGGCATTGTTTTCGCTGGACGACGGCGAAATCGAGTCATTCAGAAAGAAGGCGGATCGAGCGAGCGAACGCGTGCTCTATCTCCTAGATCACGCCGAATCGCTCCTGGTTACCATCCTTATCCTCAACAACGTGATTAACGTGGCGGCTGTCACATTGGCGGCCGTTATCACACTCCAGCTAGCCCATGCGTTCGAATGGAGCCGCACGGCCTTCATTTTCGGCGAAGTCATCGTGGTGACATTCGTTCTCCTCATCGTCGGTGAGATGTCGCCCAAACTGACGGCCGCCAATCACACGGTTCGCTATAGCCGATTCGCATCGGGTCCCCTCAAACTATTTCACGACGCACTGAAGCCCTTATCAAAATCGGTGAGCGGCCTGACACACTTCGTCCAGCGAAGGCTCCCGGCGCGCGACTCGCTCACGACGCTCGACGTTAAGCGCATCGCCGAGGTCGGAGAGGCCCATGGCGGGCTTGCTGAGGATGAGCGGGTGTTGATTCACTCCATCGTGGAGTTGGGCGATACCGCCGTGCGCGAAATCATGATCAGCCGCATGGACATCGTCGCGGTGCCCGACACAGCCGGGTACGAGGAAGTGCTGGACATCATCCGTTCGAGCGGCCATTCGCGACTTCCCCTGTACAAGGATGATCTCGACAACATACAGGGCGTCATCTATGCAAAAGATCTGATCCCCTTCCTCGGCCCTTCGAACGGATCGCACAGGTTCGACTGGGAGTCGATCACACGAAAACCGTTGATCGTGCCGGCAGGCAAGAAACTGGATGCGCTCTTGCGCGATTTTCAGACGAAGCGGACGCACGTCGCCATCGTGGTCGACGAGTACGGTGGTACGGCCGGTCTGGTGACACTCGAGGATGTGCTGGAAGAGATCGTCGGTGACATCCAGGACGAGTACGATTACCACGAAAAGCCCCTGTTTCGCAGAGTCGCCCCTGATACGATCGTGGCGGATGCGAAAATCGACCTCGACGACCTGAACGAAGCTCTTGCACGCGAGCTGGATGCCGGAGAGGAGGACTTGGTCGACACCACGCAGTTTGGCTTTGAAACGCTGGGTGGTCTCGTGTTCCACCTCACGGAATCGATCCCGAGCGAAGGAGACCAGATGACCTTCGAGAATCTCCTATTGACTGTCGAATCCGTCGTCAACCATCGCATCGGGCGCGTCAAGGTGCAGCTCCGCCGGCTTGACTGAATGAAACGAAACGCCATTTGAATGGGTGCGTCTGTCGACTGTCTTGCTTTTTAGTGAGCGTTCCTTGTTATTGCGTCCACAATCGGCGCCCCAGGTCATCCTTGAATCCATCCAAATCCATTGACCATGTCAACGACACCTTCAACAGACCGCGGCCAGTGGAGCAGTAAGATGGGGTTTATCCTGGCGGCGGCCGGGTCGGCCATCGGGCTAGGAAACATCTGGCGTTTCCCCTATTCGGCTGGAGAAGGAGGTGGCGGCGTCTTCGTGCTGATTTATCTGGGATTCGTTCTATTGGTCGGCGTTCCCGTCATTCTTGCCGAGTTGTCGATCGGACGAAAGACACGGCGCAATCCGGTTGGCGCCTTCAAGGCGCTGGTCCCGGGAACCTGGTGGCCTGTGGTCGGGGGTCTTGGCGTATTTACAGGCTTTGCTATCCTCGCCTTTTACAGCGTGGTTGCCGGTTGGACGATTGGGTATCTCTACAAGGCGGCAACCGGCGCGTTCGGCGTCGCGATCGCTGCAGACCAGAGCAACAGTGTTTTCCTCGGCCTCGTAGGTGACGGCGCTTACTCGATTCTCCTGACAGGCATTTTCATGCTCATGACCATCCTCATCGTCCGAGGTGGCGTGTCAGACGGTATCGAGCGAGCCACGAAGATTCTGATGCCGCTGCTGTTCGGCATCCTGCTCCTGCTGGCGATTCGCGCGCTCACACTTCCCGGCGGCATGCAGGGACTCGAGTACCTATTCAGACCGGATTTCAGCAAAGTGAACATCGGGGTTGTGATGAGCGCGCTGGGTCAGGCGCTCTTCAGTTTGAGCCTCGGCATGGGCGCCATGATCACGTACGGATCGTATTTCCCGGCTGATGAAAACCTGTCATTTGCCGGCGCTTCCGTCGCGCTTTTCGACACGCTCATCGCTGTTCTGGCCGGCCTCATCATTTTCCCCGCACTTTTCTACGCGGGTGTCGATCCCGGCGCCGGGCCCGGACTCGTATTCGTCGTTCTGCCCACCATTTTCCATACACTTCCGGCGGGTGGCACACTCTTCGCTGTGGCTTTTTATGCGCTCCTCGCCATTGCGGCACTCACATCGACGATCAGTCTTCTCGAAGTCGTCGTTTCGTATTTCATCGACGAACGTAAGTGGAGTCGGAACCGAGCCTCGTGGATGATCGGAGGAGCATGCTTCCTATTCGCCATTCCGTCCGCACTCTCACAGGGTGCCAGTGACCTGTTCTCGTCGCTGCCGGAGATCGGAATTGACTGGCTGACACTCCAGAACAATATCTGGGGCAACTATTCACTCAGCGTCGGCGCGATGCTGACTTGCATTTTCGTTGCCTGGAAGTGGGGCATCCCAAAGGCATTGGAGTCCCTCGAAGAGGGCGGCCATCCCGTGCCGCTTGGGAATGTGTGGGGATTCCTCATCCGCTACGTCTGTCCTCTCGCCATGATCTTGATCCTGGTTTACATCGTCGCAACGGGACAGTATTTCTAGTCAAGGCAACGATATGAGGTCGTATCCGGTCTTCGCCTTATCTTTGGGCCGAACACTGGGGGATCGTCACGTATCAGAGCTGTGTTGAAGAAACGACCTGGAGAAATGATCTCGTTCTGGATGGAGGCGCTAGGTTGACACCACCAGCCTTTGCTCGGCGCCTCATCCCGCGCCGTCTGTTCTTGTTACCAATGGGTATTCTCTGCGTCGTCCTGATGACCGCATCCACGACCCGCGCGGATGGCTGCTACGTCCTCGATCCAAGTTCTCCTGACAATCAGCCGTACATTGGGCGGAGCATTACTCTCGGCGGACTCGGTCACATGCCGACGAATAGCGTCCTCGCGGATGACCTCTCGATTTCCACACTTGGGCGACTTGCCGTGCTGTCGGGCCCGTTTGTGAGTCTTCAGGAATCGCGAATTGCAAAGGATCCGAACTGTGCCAGCTGGGGTGGGCGTGACAAGGTGCGGCACGCCGCCATATTTTTTGCAACCACGCTCGGACTGCAACTCTTCATCGAATCGACGTTTAATGTGTCGAAAACGAGAGCATTTCTCCTTTCGGCAGCCCTTGCGGGGGCGGTCGGCGTAGGAAAAGAGATCTATGACTGGAAGATCTCAGACAAGGACTGTTTCTCCGAGCAGGATCTCCTGGCCAACGCTGGGGGTATCCTCAGTGCTGGCTTCGTAATAATGATTTCGAACTAAATGGATCGACCAAAGGAGTATTGCGGCGTATTCGGCATTTACAATGCTTCTGATGCGGCGCGCCTGACTTACTTCGGCCTCCACTCGCTTCAACACCGGGGGCAGGAGTCCGCCGGAATAGCCACGCTGACATTCGATGAGCGGAAGAAGCGGCCTATCATGCCGGTCCACAAGGGCTTCGGACTCGTCCTCGACGTGTTTTCAGATCCCTCCCTTTTCGAAACGAAGCTGCTCGGCTCCTCTGCCATTGGCCACAATCGGTACTCGACGAGCGGGTCCGCCGACAACCCTGCCAACATTCAGCCGTTCGTCGTTCGTTACCGAGACGGCAACCTGGCCATTGCCCACAACGGAAATCTGACCAACACGCGCGAACTGCGCGCCCGCTTCGTTGATCAGGGGACCCTGTTTCAAACCGGCACCGACAGCGAGCTCGTGCTGCACTTGATTGCTCACAGCCTGCGAAAGGACCCCATCGATCAGATCATTGACGCCCTAAACCAGGTGGAGGGCGCCTACTCGATGGTTCTATTGACGGACAATGCCCTCGTCGCAGCCAGGGACGCAAACGGATTTCGCCCGTTGGCACTTGGCCGACTTGGAGACCCGGACGATCCGGAGGGCGCCTCCTACTGTGTCGCCAGCGAAACCTGCGCGTTCGACATCATTGGCGCAGAGTATGTCAGAGACATCGAGCCGGGCGAAGTGATCGTGATTGACCGCGATGGCGCTTCGACGGGTTCCTTCAGGAGCTATCGATTGAGCGCCCAGGGTGGCGTTCACCAGTGCATATTCGAGTACATCTACTTCGCCCGACCCGACTCGATGGTGTTCGGGGAAATGACAGACAAGGTTCGGAGGAAGATTGGCAAGCAGCTCGCCCATGAAGCTCCGGTCCCCAAGGATCCGACCGGACAGTCAACAATCGTTATTTCGGTGCCTGACTCGTCAAACACCGCCACACTCGGCTTCGTCTCGGAGTGTCAGAAACTCGGCCATGACTGTAAGCACGAGATCGGCCTGATCCGCAATCACTACATCGGTCGAACCTTCATCGCTCCGAGCCAGAACACCCGTGAGATGAAGGTGCGCTGTAAGTTCAATCCGGTAAAGGGCGTTCTGAAAGACCGCGTCGTTGTCATGGTCGACGACTCAATTGTCCGAGGCACGACCTGCCAACAATTGGTGAAGATGATCCGCGGGGCCGGCGCGAGGGAGGTCCATTTCAGAGTAACCTCTCCCCCGGTCGTGAGCCCGTGCCATTATGGAATGGACTTCCCCAGTCACGCCGAGCTCCTGGCAAACAAATTCGATCGGGATGTTGGTGCAATGACCAAGTGGCTTGGCGTAGACAGCCTCCAGTATCTCTCTCCAGAAGGTCTCATGCTCGCCGTTCGCGATGCGAACTCTCGACCCGAGGGATACTGCAACGCCTGCTTCACCTCTGTATACCCAGTCAAGGTCGCCGTCGGGACAACGAAAGAAGAAAACGAATAAGTTCGTTCGACCCCTTTCATCTTTCCGTCAGGCGTTTATATTCCAATAGTTGCGCAGTCTGGATTCGCCTCCACGACTCCCTCTCATTACTTGCCGGTGCTCGACACAATTCTCGCGGCGCACTGAAGGGTTCGCTCGCCAGTTGTCACCAGTCCGTCGACGCAGGCAGTGCTCAGTTGCGCTAACATCATGTATCAAGTAAATCACCTTATTAGGGTGCTGGCGCTGGCGGCCCTGGTCGTCGCGATGATGATCCTTGTCGTTTTCCAGGTGGCCTGAGGCAAGCCGCTCCTCAACGTTGAAGTTGATTGCACGGCGCTGCTGTTGAAGCAGGCACGGTCGAGCTATGGGTACAATCGTTTTCCCTGCGTTCGCGGCGAACATCTAACTGGCGCAGATCTTTTCGATGCCTCGTACCTTGGGATCCCTGTGGGCACACGATCGGTTCAACACCGAGTTCTTTTCGACGTGTGCAGAAAGCCCATGGACTGGAGCTATTCGGAAAAGAATCGATCGGCCGACCATATCTCGACGCAGTTGCCGCTCTGATTCTGAACGCGAAGTCTTTGACGATGCAAAACCCTGATCGCATATCGCTGGCAAACGTCATTCTCATCGGCGACCGCGTTCTAATCCGCCAGGAAGACCTCTCGACCGAGACCGAGTCGGGCCTGTACCTTCCCGCCTCGGTTCGCGAGAAAGAGAAGGTTCACGGAGGATGGATCGAGCGCGTCGGTCCCGGCCAGGTGATGCCCAATCCAAATTTCGACGACGAGCCGTGGTCGTCTTCGAACAAACCGGTCCGCTACCTGCCCCTTCAAGCGGAAGTGGGTGACTACGCATTCTTCATGCGTAAGGAGGCGGTCGAGTTGAAGCTGAATGACGAGCTATTTCTGATCGTGCCGCATCAGGCGATTCTCGCCCTGATCAGGCCCGATCCTTCGGGCTCACTCGGCGATCTACTCAACTGAATGGGCGTCACGCCCTCGACTGAGCGTCGTTCACCTCGTCGAGAGACACCGTCTCGAATTGCCCCGACGCTTCGATCTGGACGAGGATCTCGTTCCGAAAAATGTCAATCTTCCTGACTCGTCCCGACCCGGCCGGGGTTTCGAGGAGGACTCCGATTTTCGGAAATGCGTTGAGCATCTCCATATACTGTTCGAGCTCGTAGTTCAGGCAGCACTTCAGCCGTCCACACTGGCCGCTCAGGCGTACCGGATTCAACGGAAGGTCCTGCACCTTCGCGGCCTGGGTCGTCACCGGCTGAAACTCCTCGAGCCACGTTGAGCAACAGAGCTCGCGGCCGCAGGAGCCGATCCCGCCGAGTCTGGCCGCTTCGTCGCGAACGCCGATCTGTCTCAGCTCGATGCGCGTCCGAAATTTGCCCGCCAGCTCGCGAACCAGCGTTCTGAAATCGACCCGGCGATCGGCTGTAAAAAAGAATGTCGCACGCTTCCGATCGAACTGCCACTCGACGTCCGCTATCTTCATCGGAAGCTTGAGCCGTTCGACCATGCCGCGCGCGATCTGAACCGCCTCTCCTTCCTTCTCCCGATTTTTTTTCCAGTCGTCGAGATCAGTCAGACTTGCGAGTTGGACGACACGTGCCAGCCTCTTGCGCTCGCCCTCATCCATCGAACGCAATCGGAGTTCCATCAACTCACCGGTGAGATGCACCGTGGCGAAATCTACGCCTCGATCGGCTTCGACGATCACATAGTCACCCGCATTCAGCGTGAGGCGACCAGGATTCCGGAAGAAGCCTTTCCTGCCTCCTTTGAAGATGACCTCGACGACCTCTTCCTCGACCGACTGTTCGATGCCCATGTCGGCGAGCCAGTCGTAAACGTGCATGGAGGGACAGGAACCTGTGCCGCAACCGCCGCTGCTGCAGCCTCCCGTCGAACAGCCGCCGGACCCACATCCTCCAGAACAGGATGACCCAGTGGAAACGTTACACGCCATGCCGCAAAATTAGTCTAGACTCGTGGAGGCCTCTAACCGGTGAGGCCGGAACTAGTTCACTCGAGCTCCGACAAGATCTGCTCGGCGAGCGGCGTGACCAGGGGCAGCGCCGGCCGTCCCTTCATCGAGGCGCGGAGCGCCGCCGCCAGCGACATCAGAATCAGCGACGGCCGGACGTTCCGAGTCACGAGATACCAGGCCTCCTCGACGAGGTTTACCATCTGTTCGAGTTTCGCCGATTCGAGATTGCTCGTAAACTTTATCAGGGCCGCGCGCTCGTTCACGTTGACGATCGGTGCATCCGGCCCGAGTTCTCGTACAAGAACCAGGTCGCGAACAAGAATCATCAGGAGGCTCAAAAAGAGCTTGATCTGATCGCGCGTCTGTTTGGAGAGCTCGTCGACCATCTTCATCACCTTGTCGACGTCGTTCGCATAAATCGAACGGAGAAAATCGACGAGCCCCTCGCGGTATGCACGCGCCAGTTCGTCGTGGAGCAGGTCGCGGGCTGTCGAAAACGACCCGTCGGCGAGACGTGACAGCGCCATCGCCTCGGATTCAGCCAAGCCCTCGCGGGCGACGAGCTCTTTTTGTATCTCATCAGGCACCAATGGGTCGAAACGGATCGACTGGCACCTGGAAAATATCGTAGGGAGAATGCAGTCCCGGCCGTTCCGCCGTCAGAATGAAGACGGTTCGTTCACTGGGCTCTTCAAACAGTTTCAGCAAGACGTTGCCGGTCTCTTGACCAAGATCCTCAGCCCCTGTCAATGTGATGACCTTATAGGCTCCCTCGAAGGCCACATAGTCGGTCATCGCCCGAACCTCGCCTGGGAACGCCTTCGGATAAAAAGCCTGCGATCTTCGACAGTTCTTGGCCGAAGGCCGCCGGACAAAATCGATGGTTTCGTACGGATTCTGCCCGAGTTCAACGAGTCGTCCCGTAATCTCCTCGAGATCTATATCCATTCGGCGCGGGCATGAAGAATCGGACGTCGGGATGGATCATCCGGTTGATCCGGCTGCAGTCGCGGCATTCCATACAGCCCTCACCTGGCCGGACTTTGCACTGAAGCGCACGCGCAAGTGCAAAGGCGGTGGCTCTCTTACCCGTTCCGTACGGTCCATGAAAGAGATAGGCATGCGCCACGCGATCTTGCGTCATGGCGCAGCGCAACGTCTCCTTGACCCTTTCCTGCCCTATGACTTGATCCCATGACATTTAGCTCGGCAACCCTCTTTTCGAATGCTTGGTTACCGTATTAAGAAGCATCTGTCAAAGCCCCTGGTGAGCTTGTTGCGGCAGTCGGTGATGTCGTATCTTTGCGGTTCTCTTCGAGGCGGGGTAGCTCAGCTGGTTAGAGCGTCGGATTCATAACCCGGAGGTCGAGAGTTCAAGTCTCTCTCCCGCCACGCCCTTGGCTTTCACATCAAGCCTCCTCTGTTTCCGCGCTTTCTTCGATAATCTTCTCTTGTACGTGGCGCGGCACCGGTTCGTAGGCGCGGAATGACGATTTATGGATCCCTCGCCCCTGCGTCAGTGATCTCAATGACGTCGAGTACCGATACAGTTCGGCCTCCGGCACCTGTGCCATGATCTTCTGAAACGGCCCCTCGGCTTCCATACCCTGAATCCGCGCGCGTCTCGTGTTGAGATCGCCCAGGACGTCCCCCATGTAGCTTTCGGGGACGAGCACCTCGAGATCGTGTATCGGCTCGAGCATGACGGGCGATGCCTCGCCGAAGGCTCGCTTGAAACCCATCATAGCGGCCGAGCGGAACGCATTGTCGTTCGAGTCGACCGAGTGCATGCCGCCGTCGTAAATCACGACCCGGATGTCGCCCACCGGATAGCCCGCGAGAGGCCCCGACTTGAGCATTTCCGTGACGCCTTTCTGAATCGCACCGAAGAATCGTCGCATGTCGATCACTCCACCGACGATCGCGTCGATATACTCGATTGTGGAACCCCACCCGGTCGTCGTCTCATAGGTGTGACGCACATTGATGTTCGACGGCGGCTGGTAAGGACCGTCGAGCGGCTCCACATACAGCGAGATGTCTGCGAATTGACCGGCGCCCCCCGTCTGTTTCTTATGTCGATACTGAGCGTGACCGGGCTGGGTGACTGTCTCCCGATAAGAGATTCGAGGCTTGTAGAACTCGACTTCGACGTTGAAGCGCGTCTTGAGACGGTACCGCGCAATCTCGAGGTGCGTCTCGCCCTGGCCGGCCATGAGGATCTGATTCAGGTGCGCATCGTGCGTCAGGATGAGAGACGGATCCTCTTCCTGGAGTTGATGCAGGCCTTGTGCCAGGCGATCCTCTTCCCCTTGCCGCATCGCACGCACAGCGATCTGATATCTCGGCTCAGGAAAGACGATGGGCGTCATAATGACGTCGGTTCCCTTCAGCCGCAGCGTATTGTTCGTATGCGTGTTTCGGAGCTTGACGACCGCGCCGATATCACCCGCCGTAAGACTCGGGGCATTCTCCCGCTCCTTGCCATTGATGGAGAACAACTGATTGAGTCGCTCGGTGCCGCCGGCTTGCGCGTTCTCGAGGTCAATTCCCGGTGTCAGCGTTCCCGTACTGACCTTGAGGAAAGAGTACTCCCCGACATGGTGTTCGGCCATGGTCTTGAAAACGAGGGCCACAGGCTTCTCACCAGGGTCAACCTTCAGCTTGCCCGTTTCCGTGGAGGGAGGACTGGCGATGATCGGAGATGGACAAACATTGCGAAGGAAATCAAGAAGCCGCGACACGCCGATATTCTCCGTCGCACTCGTTACGAAGACAGGAAACAGGTCACGGTGCGCCATGGCTCCGCGAAGGCCCGTTCGCATCTCATCCTCCGATAGGGTCCCCTGCTCAAAGTAGAGATCCATCAACGACTCGTCGTTTTCGGCAATGCTTTCCACGAGTTCGTTGTGCAACTGCTCTGCCCTGTCCACAAATCCAGCCTCGATTTCGGACATGCTGCCTTTTCTTGCACCGGACGGATACGCGAGTTGCTTCATCACGAGCACATCGACAATGGATCGCGAGCCGGGCCCACCGGGAAACTGTACGACGGTGGCGGCACGCCCGAAGCGATCCTGTATCTGGCCGACAACAGCATCGAAACTGGCATCGGCCCGGTCGAGATGATTGATGACGAACATCGCCGGAATTCCGAGATCGGCGGCCGTTTGCCAGGCAATCTCGGTCCCGACCTGAACGCCCTCAGCACCATTGATTACGAAAACGGCGGCTTCAGCAGCGCTCAGCGATGAGACGACCTCGCCTAGAAAATCAGGATACCCCGGCGTGTCGAGCACGTTGATCTTGACGCCGTCCCACTCCACGTGCACCATGCTTGCGAAGACGGACATTTCCCGTTCGATCTCGCTCGGATGGTAGTCACTTACAGTACTCCCCGTTTCGATCTGACCCATCCGGTTGAGCACCCCGGCCGAATACAGCATCGCTTCCGCGAGCAATGTCTTTCCAGCTCCCTGGTGTCCAACGAGTGCAATATTCCTGATTTGTTCCGAGTCGTATGCCTTCATGTATCAATCACCCTCGGCTTCGATTGTGAGTTTAGTTCGATTTGATCTACTTGGGACCTAATGCGTGCGGTCGCCTTTCTTTATTGGCTCGAGTCGCCGGAAGGGCTTCTCGCCCGCTCAACAGAATCCCTGCCGGCGCGCCCCCGCCGGCACTTCGGCGAAGTTTTTAAAATACGCGCACCTGCCTCTGACAACAAGGTTCCGGTCGGTGAAGTATATGGGCATTTCATTCGGATCTTGTTCGCGTGAACTTCATATTCCTTGAAAAGGCGCCGATGAGCGCCGTGATCTTAGATGGCAGACAGCGACCTTATTTTATCGATCGATACGTCGGATCGCGAACTCGGCGTCGACCTCACCTCACGCGGCGAATGCCTCGGTCGTGAGATACTTGAGCAGCCGAGGATACACGCGTCGATGCTGGTACCAACGGTTCTGGATCTCCTGAGCGCAGCGGATCGAACGTTCTCTGACCTGGCGGCAGTCGCCGTGTCAAAAGGCCCCGGATCGTACACCGGGCTCAGAATCGGAGTATCCTCCGCGAAGGGTCTTGCCTTCGCGCTCGGGATACCCCTCATCGGCATTGAAACCATGCGCGCTATGGCAGTCGTTCAGGCAGCAGCGGGAGAAACCCAAACCTATCTGACCACACTTTCGTCGAGAAGGAACGAGATCTACGCTCAGGTCTGGAGTCTACACGAAATTGTGAGACCCCTGAGCGATGTCGCCTCCGTATCGATGGAAGACCTGCCCGCCTTCCTATCAGAGACAGGCAAACGTGCGTTCGCCGTTTCAGGATCGGGCTCGCCCGACGTCGTGGCAGCCTTCGCATCTTTGAAGGAGTTTTCTGTGGTACCGTCCGAGCGCACCGCGTCCATCGTCGAAGGAGTAGCCGTTCTTGCCGCAGAACGCTTTACGCGGCAGGAATTCGACGACGTCGCCACGTTCGAGCCTTTCTACCTGAAGGACTTTGTCGCGAAGAAGGGAGCCTCGCCTTTTGCCGCCGCAAGAAAGCGATAGTCCTACTCTGAAAACCGGATTGCGAAAGTATTGCGTATCTTCCAGGCCGTTTTCTCAAGTAATGTCCTAGGCAGGACGATCCATATATGGATTGGTTCAGACGTAAGAAGGCAGGAATCCTGACCGATCGGAACCAGAAGAACGATGTTCCGGATGGCTATTGGGTCAACTGCCCAAATTGCAAGGAGATCGTCAATCGTCGCGAATTGATCGACAACCTCAACGTCTGTCCGGAGTGCCAGTATCATTTTCAGCTGGACAGTGAGGGGTACTTCAGACTCCTTTTTGACCAAGCGCACTACGAGCCGCTCTTCCAGGACGTCCGATCGATCGATCCCCTCAAGTTCGTGGATCGGAAACCCTACGCCGAACGGCTGTTGGAGGCCGAGAAGAAGAATCCGGGTCTTGGCGACGCGGTTCGGGCGGCCGGCGGCACGATCGGGGGACATCCAACGTCCGTAGCGGCCATGGATTTTGGTTTCGTGGGCGGCTCGATGGGCTCGGCGGTCGGTGAAGTGCTCACACGCACCATCCAGCGCGCCCATGACGAGAAGACCGCACTGATTATCGTTTCCCAGAGCGGCGGAGCACGGATGATGGAAGGCGCTTACAGTCTGATGCAGATGGCGAAGACAAGCGCCAATCTCGCCCGCTTCAGTGAGTGCAAGCTACCCTATATCTCGATCATGACGCACCCAACTACCGGCGGCGTCACCGCATCATTCGCGATGCTCGGAGATTTTCACCTCGCCGAACCGGGCGCACTCATCGGATTCGCGGGACCGAGGGTTATCCGCGAAACGATAGGCAAGGACCTCCCCGATAATTTTCAGACTTCGGAATTTCTGCTCGAGAAAGGCTTCCTCGATCGCATCGTGCACCGCAAGAACCTGAGAGAAACGGTCACGACGCTATTGGATCTGGTGGCGTAAAGAACACCAAATACCAAACATCAAACACCAAACTTGAGTGCCGGCTTGCCGGTCGGTTCATCCGAATGTTCGGAGTTCGAAGTTCGCTGTTCGACTATTTGATCAGTTTGGTGTTTGGTATTTGATGTTTCAGTTTGGTGTTTGATGTTTGGTATTTGATGTAGTCGACCTAGGCCTTCGTTTTCGCAATCCGTTTCGCGTAGTAGTACACGCGCTTCAGGTGTTCGATGATTTCCGACTCCACGCGAAATGCTTCGAGACGATCGGGTGCATCCGCTGTGAGACGGTGGACGAGATGCTGCTCCGCTTGGTCGACAAGCTCGTTGATCTCTTCCTTGGCGTCAATCACCTCATTGGCAACGGCCTTGTCGTTGTGCACCAGGGCAACCAGCGACCGTTCAACGGCCCACTGCACCTTCTCGTGAAGGGTACGCAGCACGTGTCGCGTCGGATCGGAAATCTCGAGGTGGCTGCCAAGTCGTTCGATGCCGGCCTCGAAGAGGTTGGTCTCAACCATATCGCCGATACTTTCCAAATAATTGGCAACGGCGAGATAATCGGTCAGATCTCTGGATTGCGCGGGGGTCAGATCCTGCATCGATAGCGCGCCCAGATACGTGACGATGCCGCCATGAAGGCTGTCGACCTTCTCATCCATTGCCCGTAAACGTTCCAGCTCCTCCCGTCCGCCGCTTATCATGGCGCCGGGTACCTCCTTTACCATGGCGAGCGCGAACGTTCCAAGTCGACCCAGCTCCAGTCGCGCCCGATCAAGAGCGAGCGCCGGCGTTGTGAGGAGGTTGGAATCCAGATATTTCGGTTTGACTTGAAGCTCGGTCTCGCCTTCGGGAATCGGCAGCAACTTGTTCAGCAGCCAGGCCAGGGGCTTCGTAAACCAAATCAGCAGCAACGTATTCGAAACGTTGAAAATGGTATGTGCATTGGCGATTTGGCGCGGCGTTTCGGCGGCCAACTGCTCGACTCCTGGCAGTCCCACGTAGGCCGGCGAAATGTAACGGGCCGCGAGCGCGAGGTCGTCGATGAACCAGATCCAGATGATGACTCCGATCACGTTGAAGAGAATATGGGCTAATGCCGCCTGAAGTGCTTCGCGCGGTTCCCCTATCGCCGCGAGAAGGGCCGTTACACAGGTTCCGATGTTGGCTCCGAGAACCAGCGCAATTCCACCTTCAAGCGTCACGAATCCATGACTGGCGAGAATGATGATGATGCCCATTGTCGCGGCCGAGCTCTGAATCACAGCTGTAACGAGCGTGGCCACGAGCACGCCCAGCAGCGGCGTTCCAATGTGACTCATCATCTGCGTGAACGGCTCGAACGAGCGAAGAGGCTCGGTTGCCTGGCCCATCACGTCCATGCCGAAAAATATCAGCCCGAGTCCCATCAATGCCGTGCCGTAAAAACGCCATCGCTCCCTTCGCGCAAGAAACATGATCGCGAAACCCACGGTGACGGGGATGAGGGCGTATTGCGTCACCTTGAACGCAATGATCTGCACCGTGAACGTTCCCCCGATATTGGCCCCCATAATGACCGCAATCGATTGACTGAGCGTCATCAGCCCCGCGGTGATAAATCCGACGAGAAGCACCGTGGTGACTGATGAAGACTGTACAATGGCAGTCACAAGCACTCCGGTGATGGCACCGGTGAAACGATTGTGGGTCAGATATCCCAGGAGCCTCTTCAGCCCTCCCCCGGCCACGGTCTTCAGGGCATCCGACATCTGCACCATGCCGAACAGGAAGAGCGCCAGTCCTCCGAAGAGACCGATCAGGATTTGAAATGTGTTGAATGGAGACACAGGGAGAGTCTGCTCGTCTTCTAGTCTGCTCGTCTGCTCGTCTGTCGTCGGTCTGTCTCGGTCTTCTGGTCTTCTCGTCTTCCGGACGTCGGACCCATCTACGCCCTCGATAACCTCGGGCTTCGCCGGGCAGGCTTCCGGACTCCGGACCCCAAAAAGAAAGCCTCCCGCCGGTGCTCAGCGAGAGGCTTAATCTATGATAATCGGACGAATCTGCGTTCCAGGCCGTCCGGATTTGCCACCTTAACGGGACGATGTTAGGTGTTCGGGGTTCGGGGTTCGGGTGTTCGGGGTTCGGGTTCGTCGGGGTTAGGTGACAAATAAACGTGTCCCCCGGTTTGTTCGCAGGTCGGACTTGAGTGAGTTCGACATTCGGCACAATCCGTCATTCCCGGGCATTAATGCCCGGTCTTGAAGCGACGCCCCGTAAACGGGGCTTGCCAGATGTTCTCTCCAGAGAAGGCCGGTTCACCGGCCGCCGCTCTGAGGCCGGTCGTTAACGGCCGGCTGACGTGCACAATGCGCGAAACCGCTCCATATGGGCAGTTCTCGAGGAGAGACTTCGTCACGATCTGCCTAAAGGGCGGTCACGTTCATCCGGCACACAACCGTTAGGTGTTAGGTGTTCGATGTTCGGGGTTCGGTGTTCGGGGTTCGGTGACAAATGAACGTGTCCCCCGGTTTGTTCGCAGGTCGGACTTGAGTGAGTTCGGTGTTTGCTGTTCGGTGTTCGATGTAGCTAGAGGTGGAGAGTCACTGATGCACCGGCAATGACGGTATCGAACCCTTGGAGTGCCAGGAGCACTCGGATACGATCGAGGACGTCGACGCGAACGCCGGCATTAATCCGGTCGGCGTCATATTCGAACAGCACTTCCCCGTGCCGGATGATGGTCAGCGAGATGCCGCCGAATGGACCTACGAACTGGTGGGCAAGCGCCTTCATGAGGTCGGTGCCGTACCCGGCGTGCAGCCCAACGGGGATAAGGGCTTCAAAATGCTTTGACGCGACGACGTAGAGGGCATTGAAGTAGTTGCGCTCCTCGACGGTCAGGAAATCGTGAGCCCCGACAACAATGGCCGGGCGCCGCCGGCCTTCCGTGAGGATGCGGAACCGTGCACTCACCATCCGGTCTCCGAGCCGCTCGCGATCATCCAGGTTGAGGGGGCGGGAGAAGCGGAAGCCGACTTCAAGGAACGGTAAGAATCCCACCGAGACAGAAAGCGGCGTATAGTCGACCCTCCCACTGAGATACGCGGAGTATCGCCTGTCGACGAAGCCACCGCCAAACGTGATGGAGCCGTCGGGCGGCATGTCCGCGACCGGGATGGTCACAAGGCTCGACGTGCCGGTGATCTGAGCCCTGCCCTGAAGGGAAGGGCCGAGCCAGACGAGCGCGAGCATGATGATCAGGTGCGGTTTCACCTTATGGATCCGCTACCATGAAGTGTCGAGCTCACCCTGGGTGGTCACAGTCGGCCGCCACCCTGGATGATCCCTATTGGCCGCCGCCCTGGTCGTGACAGTTGTCCCTGCACGTGTCGAAGTTGTCCAGGCACTGGTTGACACAGGTCCGGTCACTCGGGCCACAGGCCCGGACGCACATAGCCAAATCCAGCCCACAGTCGGCGCGACACAGATTATCATCCTTCTTGTTGTCGTCTCCATCACACCCTACCAGAGCGAATGAAAAGACCGCCGCCACGAGCACGCTTCTGATTAAATGTTGTTTTTTCATGGGATTGCTGATTCGATTATCGTTGTTTCGACTGATGATTGCAGCAGCACCCGGCCGGGGCGGATGCCCCGGCATCGGGAAGTTCTGGTGCTGCCCCTCCCCGCGGCCTTCAGGTCGAGATCTTCATCCGTTTTAACGTGGCGCCCATCCACACGGAATCGGATAACGGGGAGGAACCTGGGGGAATTAAGAATTAAGAATTAAGGATTAAGAATTAAGAATTAAGAGTTTAGGCTTCTAGCACGGTTCCTGTCATTACCTGGATTCGAGCTGCGATTTGAAGAACGCCGGATAGACGCCTTCCCACATCCCATCCAGTTCGTGTCCGGTCTCGTAGTACCGCCCGGTGTAAGGGAAGCCGCGGTATCGGTACTCCCACTCGAAGGCACGCGCGGGACGCACCCGGAAAGCGCCCGGACGAGCATACTTGCGCCCTGGCAATGGAATGGAGATCCGAAAACCGGCATTGTCCTCCCCCTCCGATACCAGGCCGAAGAATCCGAGCTGGAACTCTCCGAACGACCTGACGACGTCGATCCGCCAACCAAGGTCTCCGTAAACGAAACGCTCGAAACTGGAGCGAACCGTCAGCGTGTACTCCGGCACGAAGTAGTCCGTGGTAATTGATGCCGTGAACCGTCCCAGGGACGACTGCGTCCACGTTCCGTCGTAGATTCCGGCAAAACCCGTAAGCCCCATTCGCCCACCGACGGCAAAACGTGCATCCGCGAGGTACACCTTGCCCTGCAAGTCGACCCCGTACCGATTCGCGGTGAAGTATCCCGCCGACAGGCCGACAAATGCGTCGTCGCGCAGCCGGATCGTTTGCCCGATTGAGACGATCCCAGGCCGGACGTAATCTCCCTCCTCTTCGAGATCATTCTGGATCGGCAGAATGATTTGCGCCCTGATCCGGAGCCCGCGTGCGATCGTGCTCGACAGTTCGGGCATGAGGCCTATTTGGGTCTGGAAGGCGTCCGCATAGTTTCCGAACTGCGCCGTGATCCGCGGCTGAAGGACCAGATCAAATCGACCGTATGAAGAAGCATGTCGAGAGGCAGCTCCGAGCTGGGACCACTGGTCTTCGACCTCCAGGCTTGAATGGAGAAAGGCGGCTACGTGCTTGCCGTCCGTGCCCGACCGTTCATAATCGACGCCTTCCGACGAAACCGTAACGGATCGCAGGGGAATGCCGTCTCGCTCTTGAATTAGCGTCAGCGGCGCAGACGTGCCGACGTAGGGCGCAATCGACGCGAAGGCCTCGCGAAAGGCCCGAATCTCGTAGCGGTATCGGCGATTCTCGTACGAGACGATGAGGCGACTCCTCGTTTCGGCGACGCGGATGTTTTCGAAACCGATGTCTTCGAGGGTATGGATGATCAGGTCAGTTTGCGCCGGCCGGGCCAGGTCCTGTGCTCTGATCGCGGAAGCATAGCAGAGGAGGCTGAGGAGGATGATTCCCGTACTACCTGTCATTTCGAGGGACCCCGAACGTGTTCGGGGGACTGAGAAATCCCTTGGCGAAGCGGCGGTACCCAAAGCCACCTCCCCCGGCTGGGCTTCCGATTTGCGTCATCCCGGGCGTAGCGAGGGATCCCTCACCCCGATGAATCAGGAATTCGGGATGATAGTGGTTGCCCGTTTGTGCTTTGCTCCGGCAACCCGCGCCCGTTGCGCCCATTTGGCCGCACTTCAAGCGCCGCCGGTCGTTCCCAGGAGCTGGATCGCGTATTGATCAGCAACTCGGCCAGTCCGCATACGTGGAGGGGATCGTAGAACGAATGGTCCGTCGCGACGACGACGCAGTCGGCCGATTCCAACGCCGCATCCAGATCGACTACCGACGACCACTCGCGATCGCCGTGCACGAATGCCGGAACGTGGGGATCGTGATAGCGAACGATACAGCCCTTCGCTTCCAGCAGGCGGATGATCTCGAGGGCGGGCGATTCGCGCAGGTCGCTGACGTCCTTCTTGTACGCAACGCCGAGAACGAGTACCTCACTCCCCCTGAGCGCCTTCCCCGCATCGTTGAGCGCATCCTGAACTCGCTGCACCCAGTGCGCCGGCATCCGCGAGTTCACGTCGCTGGCCAACTCGATGAAGCGCGCGTTGTAATTGAGGGTGCGGAGTTTCCACGAGAGATAGTGTGGATCGATCGGAATGCAATGGCCGCCGAGGCCGGGACCCGGCGTGAACTTCATGAATCCGAACGGCTTGGTGGCCGCCGCATCCACGACTTCCCAGACGTCGAGATCCAGCACGTCGCACATCAGGAGCACCTCATTCGCGAGACCGATGTTCACCGCGCGAAACGTGTTCTCCAGCAGCTTAACCATCTCCGCCGCCTCAGGAGAGGTCATCGGAATAACCGTTTCGATTGCCGCACCGTACACTGCCGATGCGCGCTCGAGGCAGGAATCTGTAATCCCCCCGATGATCTTCGGCGTGTTCGTCGTCGTCCAATCCGATCGCCCGGGATCCACCCGCTCGGGAGAGAACGCGAGGTTGAAGTCCTCCCCTACCCTCAACCCTGTCGCCTCGAGCATTGGCAGCACCACCTCTCGCGTGGATCCGGGATACGTGGTACTCTCGAGCACGATGACTTGACCCGGTCGAAGATGCCCGGCGATCTGCTCGGTCGCGCTGACAATGAAGGTCATGTCGGGCCCGTGCGTCTTGCTCAGGGGCGTCGGCACGCAGATGCTGACGGCATCCATGCGCGACAGTGCTGCAAAATCGGTCGTAGCGTGCAGGCGCCCGCCGCCGACCAGGCCGGCGATCTTTTCGTCAGGAACGTCCTCTATGTAGCTCACTCCGTCGTTGATCGCCCGCACTTTGGCGGCGCTGATATCGAAGCCGGTTACATGGAAGCCGGCCTCTGCAAAGACGGTTGCCAGGGGCAGTCCGACGTAGCCCATGCCGATGACGCCCACCTCCAGGCTTCGATTGGCTGCTCGAAGTTCGAAATCGGCGAATGAATTGTTGTTCTTCGGATTCATAGGATTATCCGTTCAGGTATGTTGTCAAAGCATGTCCGCCCGATCTCGCCGGACCGCGATGACGATTATCGACTCCGCGCGCCACGAAGCAAGATGTTGACAAAGACGCGCCACAGGTAGACGAGGTCGGTCCGCAGCGGATGCAGTCGATATGCCTCCAGGTAGCGTGCCTCCGATGCAATGATCTCGTCAAAATTGGCGGGCATGTCGGCGTAATAGGGCGGTATCAGTCCGGGCTTGACTCGAAGTCGCTGTTCGCGAACGTCCGGCGGATACAACCCGAGGTAGTGCGCGGTCAGGGGCCGAACGCCGACCAGCTTCAAATCGTGCCTGAACCAGTTGACGAGCATCGGAAGTTCGTCGATCCAGAGTTTGCGCAGCCATGTGCCCCAGGTCGCAATCCTGAAATCGTCATGAAACTTCCCGTTGTCGTCGAGCTCATTGTGATCGTACACGTATTTCTGCAAGTAAGGCGCATACGGATGCATGGTCCTGAACTTGTACACGATGATCGGTTTCCCATCGCGGCCGATTCGTTTCAACTTGAGGATGATCCCACGACCCAGTTCCTCGACGTTGGGCTCCTCATCGCGCTTTCGTGCCGTAAAGTGCAGCAGGTTGGCCTGTTCCCAGACGGCCACGATGTCGAAGCCGCAGTATATGAGGCGCCCCATCACCTCGGTCTTCGAGAACACCCTGTTCCGGCCTCTCGTGAGCCGGTAGTAGAGCCACCTTGTGATCTTGAGTTTCGGAAAAGCGCGTTTGAAGACGAAGTCGAGCGTGTAGTAGGGCCAGGCATACCAGCGTGGAAATTTGTTCAGGATGCGGCGTTTCCTCTGTTCCGACGTCTCGACGTTGCCCTTGAACAGTCCTCTGACGTCCAATTTGGTTTGAATGGCTCCGAGGTAGAGATTGAGCCGCCCGACATTGTTGAGTCGCTCGCTGCAGACAATTTGCCTCGCGTACCCGACGGGGATCGAGTCGAGCTTTTGGGGATCGAGGGTCGAAAGAATGACGGACTCGCGTAGGGGCGCCTTTTCGAGTCCGGCGTCGACTCCGTCGCCGCCGATTTCATCGGTTTCGGTCTGCGCCCAACCGGCGCCTGATCGACGCAGCTCGGTGCGACCTAACCCTCGATGCCTCGTGCTATGAGACTGGTTCGCATCCATCTTTACTCCCATATGCCTCGACCGTCACCCGACGAGCCGCGCGGCTCGCTGCCTCCTTCCAACCGTTCCGGGGTGACTTACAAGAGGTGTATCTTCCTGATTCGCAGGTTCGCAGGTGGCCGTCCGGAAGAGCGTTCCACCGGCGTCGTTCGGGCGTGGTAGTTGCGTCTTTGCGACGGCCGGTCTATTCGGGTGGAATGCGAGTTTCATCCAATGTGAGACGCTATTGTCCCGGAAGGTGGCAGCGAGGCGTGCTCCAAAGGCGGCCGAAATTCTCGGCGCGAGGTCACGCCGCGGGTTGGAGTTGGAAGCGATGTTGGAGGGTAGGGTCGCTGCGTATGGCAGTGGCGCTGTCCGGATAGTTTTCGATGAACCAGACCATGAATGCCGTCACGTCAATCTTATCGGCCAGCATGCGCTCGCGGCGGCGCTGCCATTCCTGTCGCAGATTCGGCATGGCGAGGAGCTCCTCGATCTTTGAAAAGAGCTGGCCGGGCTCGGACGTCTTGATGCCGTAGGTAAGGCCGTAACGATGCTCCAGCTCTTCCAGATAGCCGAGTTTGCCAACGAAATCGTTGAAGCGAATGGCCGGCGTCCCAAGCACGGCGGCTTCGGCGGTCATGGTTTGCGAGTCGCCGACATACAGATCTGCAAATGCCAACGCGTCATGCATTTTTTCTGGAGGAAGCGGAAATCGATACGTATCGAACTCTTTTCCGGCTGATCTCTCAGACGAGATGTAGACGGCCCCGTATGTTTGAAGCAGATTGACGAGGTGGTGGGCGAGGTGGTCCTCAATCCCTCGCTTACCCGCGTCATGATGGGCCGTCAGCTCGGCAAATCTCAGAATGAAGTATCGCCCGGACCGTCCCCTTAGTTCGTTCGCGACGCTCAGATCCGGTTGAAACCTATCGGGATGCAAGTAAGCCAGTTCGTGAAAGCCATCGTATCGGACTGCTTTATGCTGCCACTTTCCCAACGGAGCAAGTCGATGGGGACAGCAGTTTGTCTGCGAATGGGTAAGCCATTCTTGCAAACAGAGGCACCGCTTCGGCATCGTCTTCGTTGACGACAATCGGAACGAATATTGAGCGATTCGGCCCACGTGCGCGATTTCAGCGGAGGTCCCAATCATTAATTTTGGTCGTTCACGTTTGGCATACCGCAGAGATCGATATCTCGCTTCGCAGAGACTCCAGGCAATCTGGAATTTGCTGTCTCCTCTTCGACCGGCTCCAATCTGTCGGAATTCCCATCCCTCCCTTTCAACCAGGTTACGGAAGACGTCCTTTTCCTTGATCAACACGAGGCAGTCGATTTCCGGCTGCCTGCAGCTCGTCAATCGCATTGCGGAAAAGGTGAAAATGCGCCGGATGACCGAGGTAGAAGAGGAACTTGATAGGCCTCCCCTCTTGTGGAACGCCGGAATCACGCATCTGCGTGTACAGGCATTTTGACTTCCCCGCCAAGTGAGTGGGTATCGCGAGAATGATCGTTCAGAGCGAGTTGACACAGCGCGAGCATCATCCAGGCCTGACCCCATCGCATGTACGGAATTCGGTTTGTCAAGACGCGGCCTTTTCTGTAGTGGAAGAAGCCGTCGTCATCCATCATGTGAGTGATGGTCCAGCGCGCGATGGTCCCTGCAAATTCGCCGTACGCCGGATCCAGTTCCGCGAGCTTGGTGAATGAAATGACCCCCTGCGCCTGATGATGGATGTCGGTCGGCCACTCTTTTGGAAGTCTCCAATAAGCGCGACCATCACCCGAGAATTGCATCGTGCGATAGAAGTGCGCACCCTTCCGGACGGCCGCCACGTATCTCGGATTCTGAAAATCGCACAGACGGATGCACGCCGTCAGCGAATCGAGAATAAAGCCCTGGTGAAAATCGATTTGGGCGCGCTCCGCGCCGGTTGCCGGGTCGACACTGTAGTTCCAGTGGCCATCCTCCTTCTGACGGGCAACGACGAAATCAACGGCTTTTCCGACAATTGAAAGGATGTTTGGGTCCGGGTCCTGTGAAACGGCATACCCTCCGGCCAGCGTTTCAGCAGCCAGAAGGCTCGCGTTGTAGCAGCAATCCTGCATGATCGGCGTGTAGCTGAAGCAGCAGTCTTCGTCCGTTTCGAACCGAGGCAAGTCCTGGAGAACGAAGTTCGACGCGCTCTGGATCAGATTGCGCGCTCTCGGATCATCCGTCGCGGCGTAGTACTGGAGCATACCCCGCACTACAAAACCCGTTACGACGGACGAAGGCGTCCCAGCGGGCACATACTTGACGGGGCTTGCCCAATCAAAGGGATAGCCCCAACAAGCTCCGCTGTATTCTTGCGAACAAGTTTCACGCAACCTCTCGAACAGCCACTCGGCCGTCATTCGCGCCTCCTCCTCTCCTTCCACCGCGTAGAGCAAGCTGTATGCCTCCAGAAACAGTCCCAGAGCCTTGGGATTGTATGTTTTATCGATCCCAAGCAAAGACCGAATGTTCAGCGGATTTCGCTTCTGGATCTGGGTAGCGACGATCGGCGTCCATTTCCCGAAGCGGCGAAAATCGATCCGGCCGGAAAGCGCATCGTAGGGATCATAACCTTTAAACCCTTCTGCTTCGACCCATGTCCGAAGCGAACGGAGCGCCTCCCGCGTGTCAACCGGACTCATGGCTGTAAGAACCGACCCTCGGAAAGAGACTGGAGCACCATAAAGGTTGTCCGTGTGGAATGGACGATCTGATCGAAAGCAATCGGCGCCGGTCCGCCCGATGAGACGGCATCGAGAAACAGCCGGATTTCCTCGGCATGTCCCTTGTCCTGCTTCCTCAGACGGTGCGTCCTCGTCTTGTCCCCGTATACCGTCAGCGTTCGAAAATCATCGAGCACAGCCGTCTCTCCGGCACAGAAAACCTCCAGCCTCTCCTTCGGAAGACGAGAATTGCCATTTGAGAAGTACGAAATCGCCGCCGTACTGCCGTTGCTGAAGCCCATGGTCAGCACCAGGGTGTCGTTTAGTCCGTCGGGATCGGCCATCGCCTGCGCACCGACGGAAATGACCCGGGAGCCCGCGATGTACGAAGCCAGATCGATGAAATGACAAACTTCGCCGATGATGCGGCCGCCGCCGACTTTTGCGTCATGAATCCAGTGGTTCGGCGCCGCCCCGCCCGCATTGATCCGGTAATTGATCGCCCTCGGAACGGCGATCGGGAGCGAAGCCATCAGGCGCCGGATTTGCGGGGCGAAGCGACGATTGAATCCCACCATCAGGCGGCTGCTGGACTCCGCGTATGCCGATTCGATCGTTTCGAGTTCGTCCGGGGTCAGACACAGCGGCTTCTCCACGAAAACGTGCTTGCCGGCTTCCAGCGCCCTGAGAACCAGGGGTGCGTGCAGGTTGTGCCTCGTGGTGATGAACACGACGTTGATCCCGTCATCCGCAAGAATCTCTTCCGCCCCACCGGTGCAGTATTGAAAATCGAACTTATCGGCGACATAGCGGGCGTTGTTGGGTCGCGCCGTCGCGACGCCGACCAAGGCTCGCTCGACCTTTGATTTTTGGCAGAAGCACGTTCTTCGCGAAGGAGCCCGCCCCGATGAATCCGACGCGGAGGTCGGTTTCGGGAAAGGCTTTCGATCCGACCTCTATCCTCTTCTCGATCGATTGTGACGTGTCGTATTCGAGGAGGACGCCGCCAACGGGTTCCGTGCGGGACAGTATCAGCTCATAGGCCTCCGCGACCCGGTCGAGCGAGAACGTGTGGGTGAGGAGCGGTTGGACGTCAATCTTCCGCTGTTCCAGCAGGTCCGCAAAGGCCTGCATGTTGCGGTTCTCCGTCCACCGGACGTATCCGATGGGATAGTCGATGCCGTGCTCCTCGTAGCTTGGATCGTACCTGCCAGGACCGTACGAGCAGGACATGCGGAGATCGAGTTCTTTACGGTAATAATGTTCGCGGCTGAAGCCGGTCGGCACGCTGCCGACGACGACGACGCGCCCTTTCTGCCGGCAAAGGCGTCCGGCAAGCTCGACGGGATCCGTGGAGTCAGTCGACGCGGTAATAATCACGGCATCGACGCCTTTGCCGCGGGTGGCCTGTCGTATGGTGTCTTCCACGCCCTGGGAATTTCTGGCGAGCGCCAACGATACACCGGTTCGATGCGCCAAGTCGACCTGTTTCGGGTCGACGTCCACGCCGATGGCACGTACTCCGGAGGCTTCCAGCAGCTGTGCCGTAAGCAATCCGACGAGACCGAGTCCGATGACGAGGCAATTGGAGCCAAGTCCCAAATCCGCCTGGCGGATTCCCTGGAGCGCAACAGCTCCGATCGTCGTGAACGCGGCATGTTTCAGATCAACCTGATCGGAAATCTTGACGCAGAGGTTCTGCGGGACCGCCACGGCCTCGGCGTGCACCGCGCCGTTACCTCCGCACGCGACGCGCTGCCCGACCGTAAACTCCGTCACCTCCTCGCCGACCGCTATGACGTCGCCGGCACAGCTGTACCCGAGAGCCGAGGGTGCTTCGAGCCGGTTCATCACGCGTTCGTAGGTGGACGGAAAGTCCGTTCTGTCTCACGGACTGAATCACCTGCCTGACTTCCTTCTCGCGCGCGAGCGCCTTGCCGACGTATCCGCGGCGGGCGTCGCGGACGGACTTGCCTTCGGTGCCGGCGCTTATGACGGAGAAATGAGTGCGGACCAGGACCGAGCGGGGGCCGAGTGCCGGCGCGGGCACTTCAAGCAGCTCCATTTGGCCGGATTTGAGGCGTTGGGTGAGTTGTTTCATGCCTCGCCTACAGTGTCAGACGTATTCATTCGCAAGCTCCCCAGTTCTCTCGGGATTGGCGTGATGCGCTCCGCGCCGACTGAGCCTTGCACCTCAGAAAGGACGGACTCAATCGCATCACTGAGCGACGCGACCATTCTTTCCTCCGTGAAATGCGCTTCATAGTGGCTCCGGCTTGCCGCGCCGAAGCGATCTCTCAGGTCCCGATCCTCTATCAGCCGCTGCAGCCGATCGGCGATCTCGTTCGGACTGCTCGATTCGACCAGGTACCCGTTGACGCCGTCCAACACCGACTCTCGAATGGCTCCCTGATCGGTCGAGACGATGGGTAATCCGGCAGCCAGGGCCTCGACGATCACCCATGGATGGCCCTCCGGTTCGCGCGGCGTAAAGCCGAATATGTCGGCATCGGCGAGGAACCGGAGCTTGTCCTCACCGAAGGCCGGCTCGTTGAAGACGACAGGCAGATCCCCCTCGTCGACCGCGCGTTCGCAGGCGGTCTTGAACCGCTCGCTTCTCCAGGCACCCACGATTTGCACTTCGAAGTCGGTGACGCCTCGGTCGCACAAGATCGAGGCGGCCTCGATAACGTCCTGAATCCCCTTTGATGCCTTCAGATTCGAGATGCACAACACGTCGGACAAGCCTCTGCGTGAGCGCGACGTGTTTCCGGGAAGCGGTAGTCGGCTCCGTTTGCGACGACGAAGATGCGCGAATCGGGGTAGAATGTCCCGAACAGGTAGCGGAGGTTCTCGCCGAGGACGATTGCGCCGTCGGCCCACCGCAGCACCTTACTCACGTATGCCCGCGTCAGGGGAGATGAACGTTCCATCCAATTCAAGATGTCGCTTCCCCTGAGATGCACCAGCGCGCGTGTGCCGGAGAGTCGCGACAGCATGATGAACACAGAATCTTTGAGAAAGCCCGTCGTCGACTGACTGATGGGGATGATGGCGAGATCGGGCTTGTCGCGCCAAAGTGCCCGAATCATTCTTCGATAGATACCCAAGGTTGCCGCAACTTTCCGGAGGCTCCATTTTCCAATCGTACCGAGCGACTCGTTTGCCCCGGTATCGACGTGTATGAGCTGATACATTTCCTTTAGCCGGGAGTCGAGCAAGATCCGCGTGGCCACGGCAGGTCCCATATATGGCGGGGGGAGCTTGCCGAGCAGCAGCACCTTTGGTTTGGGCCGGACATCGCGGCAAAACTTGCCGTTTACGGCCGTCTCCGCTCCACTCATCCGGCGAGGAGATTAGGATGTAGTCGGCGGCGTCGAGGTACCATTTGTCGGACCACCACCGGCTCGGTCGCCGGCAGTGCTGCGTAGGCGAATATGCAGAAGGACAGATAGACCAGCGGAAAGTAGATGGTGGCTACGGTCGTCACGGAGTACAGCAGCATGATGGCGATGGCCCCCCGGATAATGAAACGATCGGCCGCTCTGGAACGACTTCCACTACGAAGAAATAATGCCAAGTAAAACATTAAGTAACACGCCAAACCGGCATACCCGCATACGAAAAGAATTCGCAGATAATCACTGTGTATCCCGAGAAGCATCCCACCCTCCAGTTTGGTAGAGGTGGTTGAGACGCCGAGCACCTTGGCTACCATAGGCCGGTCCTCCCACGCGTCTACATAGCGAGTCCAGCGGCTCATACGTCCGTGAAACGCCCGCTGCGTGTCCGCGTCCCCTTCGACCACCTCGATCTCTGTACTGAAACTTGCGGAGAGTCTCTCGTCAATTACGTGTCCTGCAAAAAACACGATTCCGGCTCCGAGGCACGTGAGAACGATGATGGCGCCGACCCCAGCACCTTTACGACCCAAGACGTGATACACGAGCAGACCTGCGACTGCGAATGCCACCACGTAACTGGCCGTGTGATGGATGTGAAGGAGACCGACAAGGGAAAGACTGGACACCACGGCCAGGCGGAGTGTCCGTCTCGTCAGGGTAGATTCACCTTCCTCCAGAAGAAACAAGAAGCCCGCAACGAGGAAGGCGCCGACGAAGTAGATAGCATAGCTCATCACGTCGGCATACAACCCGCTCGAGCGATAGAAGCCTCGAGTTAAGACTGGCGACCGCCCAAGTGGTCCGAAGATCTTCTCATAGAACAGCATGCCGAATGGGAAGGCTGTCGAATAGAGAAACGTCGTTAAGACGCCGACCAGGTCGCGTTTCGACCTTATCAATCGTCGGCCAAACAGGAAAATCAGAAACGGCGAGAAGAGCTTGACGGCGACTTCGATCGCCTGGAACGACAGACTGATCGTCAACACGGCTACCACGTTGAGGCCGATCAACGCGCCCCAGGCAACAAAGACTTGGTCGGCAAACACCTTTCTGATGGGCGACACCTGTTTTGAGAAGAGGGCGACAACAATTAGGATGGGAGTAAGAACTCCGACGATGTTCAGAGGGGACAGCATCGGAGACACATCCTTCACGTAGTAAAGCGTGTCGAGACCGGGCCTGATCAGAATCAGGACGAGGAACCAGCGTAGCACCCAGGGTACGCTTCGGAACCACGATCTCCACCTTCGAAATGTCATGCGAGGTTGGTACTCCCGCTCGCGTTTCCCTGCCCAGGAGAAATCACTTGCAATGGATATGTCCCCTAGTCAGCGCCTGCCAGTTTTCTTCAGTGACGCTCATGTTGTGGTGGACGGACCATACGCGGTAGTCAAACGACCACAAGAGCTTGAGAACTGCTCGAGTTGAACGAGCCTTCTCGTCGAGCGAAGTGCCGTGCAACTCGATGAACAACTCCGGCTTTTTGTTGCGGATGGTTTGCGTCATGCCTTGAAGGCACTGAAACTCCATTCCTTCCGTGTCAATCTTGACGAAGTCTGGATCCGGTAGAGCATTGCCACGAATGAGGCCGTCGAGGTCGTGCACGTCGACCCTGTAGCGCTTGTTGTTCCCCTCTCTAAGGAAACGGCCTGCAATCGACTCTTCCATCGAACCACTTCCGCGGCGCCCTTTGTGTACAACCAGTTCGCCCTGCCGCCGAGACTCACCCAGCCCGACGTTAAAGACCCGGATCTGCCGGAAGTCGTTGCATTGAATGTTTCTCGTCAGATGTGGGATTGTATCCGGATTGGGCTCGAATGCAATGACGCAGCCATCCGGTCCTATCTTCCGTGCAAAGAACAGGCTCATCACCCCGATATTCGCCCCCACGTCATAGACAGTTTTCCCGGCCAGATCCAGGCTGGACAGGTACCGCTCCTCCGACGACGGGGAGGCCGGTACGAACATGAATCCACCCTGCCGTTTTAGACCCCTGGCAGGACCGCTTCGCATCGTATAGGTTGTCGTCGCGAGAAGCGGGCGTAGCGGTCGGGCGAGAAACTGCAGCGATCGTTTCGACCAACGACGCATTAGGCCTGCGCTGCGGGATCCATGGCTCTTCGAAGAGCGGATGCAAACTGGCTAATCATATTCTCCATGGTGGCCCGCTCTCGAACGGTTTCTCTCGCTCGCCATCCGAGCTTTTCTTGGAGATGGGGCGTTTCCAGCAGTCTCCGAATGGCCCGTGCCAGTGCAAGTACATCCCCTTTCTCGTACCGCAAACCATTGACTTCATGGACCAATAGCTCACTGTCGGGACCTTTTTCGTCTGCGCAGACAACTGGCCGGCCGGCCGCCATCGCCTGATTCAATGCAAGGCCGACCGCCCCTGGGAAGACGCAAACTGACGCATTGGCGAAAAGAAGTGCCGCATCGTGGTCGTCCACGCGACCTACGAATCGCGCTGCAACTCGCCGCTGTCCCGCGATTTTCTCAAGCCTCGGCCTATCGGGGCCCGCCCCTGCGATAACAAGCAGGGTTTCCTCCGGCATGCCTTCATGGCTGAGAATCGCATAGGCTTCTATGAGATCCGAAACCGCCTTTTTAGATACGAGACGTCCAATGTTCAGTATGATCTGCTTGTCGGACGTCAGCATTGCTTCGATCGTCGGATCGTGTCCCGGGGAGTCGGTTTTGCGGGCATCTTGCTCCAGCAAGTTGCCAACAGCAACGGTATTCTGTACTACCGTAATGGACATGTCGTCCACACGATACCTTGCGAGTGCATCCCGACTGCTTTCGCCATAGACGATCAATCCGTCGGCAAGGCGAAGATACCACCGTTTTATGATCCGCTTTGCCGGTGACTCTTCATCGGCGTTCGGCCAACCCTTAAGCCAGATAATGTTTTTTGCGCGCATCATGTGCCGCAAGGCGAGAAGAACAGTATTCGAAATGACCGAGAGCGACCCTTCGAACACGGCGACGTCGTAGCCTCTCCCAAGCACCTTGCGGATGGCCTGCGCTTGAAAGACAAGTTTCCGCCCGACGGGGCCCATCCTTGTATTCTTGACTCGACATACGAAATCGGGATCGACCTCCGACATTGGAATTCCCGACGTTCCCTTCCCCTCGTCTCGCTGCCCGCAGAAAACCGTCAGCCGGATGTCGGGACAGGCGGCCTTGAGTCCGTCGTAAAGTGGTATTCGATAGTTGGCCAACCGGCGCTGGACGACGGCGACTTTGATCGTCGGCGTCACCCTTCCACGTCCATTCCCGACGTCGGCACCAACCGGTGCAGTAGGCCGAACGACAGAAGCATGTTGATTTCGAAATAGTGTTTCTTCGTCGACGGATCGCTCAAGAACATCTTCCACAGCGCGCATATTGCCTCCGGTCGAAATATCTCCGCCGGAAAACACGACGGATCGTTGAGTACAGCCTCGATAAACTCTCTGTGCCGCTCGTCGTCGCGATATCGCGTACCCAGCATATGCCAGGAGCCCTCCGTCTTCACGGCCGGCGCCGTTCCGTTCCTGGCTCGTGCCGCCTTTCGACGAATGCGTCCTGCGATCGGTCGCACTTTTCGGGCCAGCTGCTTCACAAGCTTCGGAGTCATCGGAGGGAGCCAATAATTAGAGTCAGGTAGAACCGCGAGACGTTTATTCAGATGCCAGAGCGTCCAAGGATGGAGCACACCGGCCCCGCGGAGTTCGGCGGGAATCCGCGTAAGGAGATCCAGCATGTCGTTGTCAAACATCAGATTCCGCTCTCTCGCAAGCGGGCGAATGCATTCGAGCATGAGGTAGGTCGGACAAAGACTGCAGTCGTACCAGCGGAAAAGTGCGTCGAAACAATCCTTGTCGTCGTCGGAAACGCTACGGACGTCCCGGCAGATGTCAACGAACTCTGCTCGCCAGGCCTCCTCGAGCACCGAGGCAACCTCCGGCTGAAAGAGTCGCCTCAGCCGCTCGACATCCGGATGCATGTACGAGTATAGCTGCCCGTAGAACGTAGGAATGTTCTCCGGCACGAAACGCCACGGGCGCCCGTTCTCGGGTTTGAAGTAATGCTTGTTGAAGTTCTCCAGCAGGTCCCCGAGGAGGAATGTGGCGCCTGAATTTTCGGACTGAACCACTGGAATCGGCGCGAGGTAGTGCGCATGCGCCAGGTTATAGTTGCCGCCCGCCAGAAGCGCCGCCGCTTCGAAGCGATCCAAGTACCAGTTTGCCGACCGCTCAATCGTTTGGTGTGAAGCCCCGGCCCAGTGAGCGGCGCGGCGAGCGATGCGGACGTTCATGTTGTTGGGCGTCGAGGTGAGCGTGACGCCCTTGACCGATTCGCCTAGTGCGCCCATCGCAATGCGGGAATCCAGTCCCCCGCTCAAGAACAAATGCGGAGATGGCGAGACGCTGAGCAATCTCTTCGCCGACGTCTGAAGCTGCGCCGCGATTTCCTCTCCCCAACTGCCGGCCGATCGCGTGTGATCCGGCGAAAACCCGAGTGACCACCATTTACGAATGGCGAGATGTGATGCGGAGCGTGACAGATCCGCCACTTCCCCACCGTGCAGGTTACGGAAACCTGCGTATAGTCCCTCCGAGCCCACGTGTCGGGAACTGAGGAACAGGGACCAGAGTCCTGCGGGATTCAGTTTGGGCTGCCTCTCCATCACCGTAGCCATGGCTGCCGTGCTGTTACCGACGTACCAGGTCCCGTCCTGGGCGGCGAACCAGACGGGCCGGGAAGCAATGCGATCTGCCCAGACTGACGCCTGCATGTTTACCAGATCCAGTCTGACGCAGGCGAAGGAACCGTTGAAGCTTGACACCGCACCTTGACCGCTGCCTAACAAGTCTTCACAAGCTGAGCCGGCATGGTCGGCCTTCCGGAGACCATTGGTTCGCCACGACGTCAGGTACCCGTCCACGATCGCTGCGGCATTCATTTCTTTCGCAACCGAAAGATCGACGTCACTTCGATCACCCCATGACCATTGAAGTAGTTGGGCCGTCGGACTGAGCTCGACACAATGTGCGACAAATTCGGGCATACTCGAGACCGAGAATGTGCGTTGGAGTCGGGCGAGCTTGTCGCCCATCGGCTCGGCCCGACCTACCACGAGTATCCACCCCGCCATATCAGCTGCCGATCACGAAATACTCTCGGTCGGCGTGCCGAGATGCAAGGTGCCGCCAGGAGAGTGATCAACGTCTGTGTCGACGTGAAGGGCGTTGGCGAAGACGAGTCGCTCCAGGTTCTTTCTCGTTGTTGCGATGTCGTACGAGTTCATATCCAATCGTGCAAGTCGATCCTTCATGGCGTGCAATATGGTGGGGTCGGCGTCAAGCTGCCTCCACAACGCTTGCAAGCCCTTCTGGCCGGCGTTCAGTACGAATCCGTTTTCGCCATTCTTGACAAGCTGAAGACATCCTCCCACGTCGGGAAAGACTGCTACCGGTACGCCCCGGTCGAATGCTTCAAGCACCACGAGACCGAAAGACTCTCCGCGACTTGGCAGGATTAGCAAATCGAGCTCGTCGTAAAATGATACCATATCCGAAACCTGGCCAAGGAATCGAATTTCGACCTGCGGATTCCGAAAGGATGCAATGTCTTGCAGTTCTTCCTTCAGAGGCCCGTCGCCCGCTATCAGGAGGCGCAACTTGGTCTTCCCGGCATACGCTGCGAGAGACCTCAGGGGTAGATCCGCTCGTTTCTGCTCCACGAGTCGCCCCGCCATCCCGACGGTGATCCGCGATCCATCCGGCGTGGTCTCGTTGACCGGATATCCGTCGCGACTGGACGATATACCAAAGGGAACGATGACGGCATCCCTCTCCCGGATTCGGATTCCTAAACCCCGAGCCTTTTCGAGAGCGAATCGCGTTGAGCAAACAACCCTTGCATTAGCCAGTCGCGGAATCACGGAGAACCAGATCTTCTTGACCACTCTCTTATACCACGGCCCACTACTGACCGACATTCCGTGTTGGAAGAACAGACAAGGTTGTCGATTCAAAAGCAGGGGCAGTACTACTACCGGGTGCGCAGCGTGAATCATGAGCGCATCGTAGGGCGAAGCGATCGCTCGAAACCGTCGAAGTGACGAAAGGAAACGACGCCACGAGAAGTCCAGTCTCAGAACCGTGCAGCCATCGATCGGCAGAATGAGATCGGATCCCTTGGGGGGCAGTATTACCAACACATCATGTCGAGTACGCGACAGCGGATTCTGTCCGACAATGGACTCAACGAACCTCGTCACACCTCCCGGACGCCAACGGCCGAGGATGTGTAGATATTTCTGATCTCTTGCGATTGACTCAGCCGGTATTTGGTCTTGAAAGAGCTAGGTTGATCGTTCTATTGGCACGTAATACCGAGTATTGGAGGCTGGTGACAGGCGGCTGCGAATACCTGTTCGGCGCTTCGTGTTTTTCGATTAGATCCCTGAAAGAAGCTGATTCTTTCTGATAGAAACCCGGAGTTCGTAGCAGGCTGAAAAGGGATGTTGAAAGTGAACCGGTTCAAACGGTTCAAAAGCTTCTTCTCGTGCGAGCCGCTTAATCCAAAAGGCACCGAGGTCAGACCCCGGTGGTTGACGGCGAGGTGATTCGTCCGACGGAGCCTGATGTGTCTGGACAACTTGCAGGGAAAGTCTCCGGCCAACGAAAAATGGTTCTGATCGAGTTGCAGATCGAGGAAGACTTTGAGTTCCCGATTGAAACGAGCGAGCCACCTTGCCAGGGTATCATGATCGACGCGACTTTCGAACCACCTTTGTCTCCACGCGATCATTTGATCGACCAGTTCCGAGAAGGGCCCGTCGGTCACCCCCAGAAACTGCAGGTCGTACCTGATGGCATGAACTGAGAGCATGAGTTTTCGGAGGCTCACCAGATTGTACTTGACCTCAATCGTACGGCCGATGAAATTGCTCAACAGATACTCCAGTGCCACTTGCGTCCTGAGTTGGTCGGATTCCGGGTCATGTGACGCCTTCCCCGACTCCATGACGTCCTGACCCCATCTCAGGCGATAGTTGTGGAAGAGAGTGAACCGGCGAAGTCCCTCGACGTCTGCAGCGGAAATCGAGAAGAGCCCGTGAGTGAAGAGATAGCGCTGATCGGGGTCAAGCGTCTTGAGGGGGTCCGTCAGCAGTCCAGGGCTATCGGCCGAAACGACGAGGAGGTCAACATCTGAAATTCCGGGTGTACTGATGCTCCCAACCTGGTAGACCGCCAGTATGTCGTTATCGCTGACCGTAGACTCGACGACTCGCTCAACGGCGGATTCGTAAATGGCGGGCTCTATGTATCGCGGATGATCAAAGAATCGCATCGGCATGTGACCCGTGTCCACAGAACTTCCGGGATTCTCGCTTTCAGGCAATGACCGGCATGGGCGAAGCATCCTTCGAAGCGACGCGGGTTCTCATTTCGCGAATCAGATCTTTGACCGACTGATAGAACGCATGGTCGAGCACCTTCCCGACGTGGGCGGGGACTCCACCACTTAGCCGTCTTCTTGCGAATGAACCCAGCCGGTCGGGCCGAACCATCAGCCATCGCTTGGCCGTCGGTACGTCGTACCGCCATACGGCTCTGATTTCCGTCGCCGTCTCAATGCAGTGCCAGAGCCTCTCGTCAAAGTCACCCCTCGCCAGGCCGAAGGAATCCGCCTTCCAGACCCCTTTTCCGTCTCTTGCCTGGACGTACAGCGCCGGCAACAGCATAAGCCGGCTTAGAAAACTCTTGAGGGCGTACATGTCACGGGGATACCGCTCTCGAATGAGCTGCAGCTCGATGGACTGCGCCATCCGCCCAAATGCATCCTCTAACTCGGACTGCGAATCTCGAGCATGGATGGACAGGCTTCGTCCGCGATCCGGGAAGAGTGATTTGGCATGTTCGAAAAGGGCCAGTGGAAAATAGGCTTCGCAGTAGTGGTCGAGGTCGAAGGGCGTGAGCACGAACCAGCCGTGATGCTGGAGGGGGTCGTATTGTCGCATAAACCAACATGCTTTCCCCAATTCTCTCGCCACGTGCTCGAGACGATCAGCCGATTCAAAGGCCACATCGTTTAGAATCACCAGTGCGTCAAAATCACTGTAAGCAGTTTCCTCCCCGCTGCCAATACTTCCATGAATCAAGATTGCCGCCAGATAGTCCCCGATTCTTTTGCTTAGAGAATCTTGCAGCGCACTCACAAATCGATTGGCACCGCTGTATTGCGCAACGTCAATCGTGATCTCCCCGCGGTAGCTGGAAGGCTCCGTTTTCAATTCCCTGTATTTTTCAACGAGATGTTCAGCCTCGTGTCTCGAGGCCAACAGGGTTAAGAAAGGAGACTGCATTGAAATCCGGAGTCCTCGTGAACGTCCATTGATGAACGAGGTTAGTGCGCTTTGAAATGCATTCTGACGCTTGTCTTCACTCCGCACTGCCGAATTACAATCTTGGAGACGATCCGTCGTCCTCTTATTTCGGGCTATCACGGCAACCAGGTGTCAACGTTGCTTCGTCTTGGACTGTGTCATGACGGCGGTGCTTTTACACAGCATAGAAGACTGACTCCCACTGGATTGGGCTATGATGTCCAAAGAAGAGTTCGTAGTCAGGATTAAGCGACTTCAGTTTCTCTGGAATCTCCCATAAATCGTTAGCTTTGTGATAAGCTGAGATCGCTAATCGGGGCTTGAATTCCCGAATCAGGTTCGACGCTCCTTCGATCGCTTCCAATTCAGCCCCTTCGATATCCATCTTGATATAGTCAACGCGTTTGAGACTTCCTTTTGCATAATCGTCAAGCGTTGTAGTGTTGAACGAATCAACGCCCAGGCCGCCGGGCGTAATCTTGTCAGTATCGCTTTTCGACCCTTTGACCACACGCGTCCGATTCCCGACCGCGAGAATATTCACGTGGAGCGACGGAGCCAACGCTGGATTCAGTTCGGCCTGGAGTCTGCAGTAGCGCGAGTGCAGTGGAACGGGATCGAATGCGTGGACTTGCCCTTCCTTACCAACAAGAGCTGCGAAAAGCGTTGACACCTCTCCGATGCATGCTCCGCAATCGAGTACTATGTCCCCGGGCCCAGGTGAAACGTCAGCTGTGCCTCTCGTCACAAGATATTGGCGATAGCTATTCAAGAGGCTGAGCTGCGCCTTCGTGTCCACAATCCTGATCCGATCCACTTCGGGCCTTGAGCAAAGAACGACGTCGAATACTTTCAAAGGAAGACCCAGGTAGTGGGTCGGTAGCTCGGCACTCTGAAACGGTTCCTCCCCTACTATCTGGATTAGGTCCTCAAAGTCAGTCCGCGGATAGTAGTACCGTTGAGCCCCCGTCAGGCGAAGGACAAGGGTCGAATCGAAGAGGAGTTTGCTCAAATCATCCTTGAGCATGGATCTGGTCTCCCAAAGTCGAGTTGAGTTTGAACTCAGCCAGTCTCGCGATCCTGCTGTCGGAGCCTTGTGATATTTCACCGTGGAAAGAACGCGTGATGCCACGCGTCGGGCAAACTGGGTCTTCTTCCGTTTCTTCAGCCATGCCCAAGGAAACTCGGGATCTGTCCGATCCCGTCGCGGATTACGCGAATAGAAGGCGGCTTGCCACGAGATGCTATTTAGCCAATTATGGTTTGCGTTCGTCATCGGCTGCTTGAGGGGGGGAATCCATGTTGAAGTTCATCGATCGACGCCCTGCGAGACCAAGGCCTAGATCTGATTGACAAAGAAAACTAGCCAAGAGTTGCCGTTTATCGAGCCAGACAGAGTAGGAACAAATCGTTTTCGGCCGAAGTGACTTTCCGGTCTCGCCCGACAACTTTATCACGTGTGGGCTTTTGCCATCACCGGGGGAAACTGGTCTTCCCGGTTCAACAGTTTCTGAAGGCTCGCTAGCAGAATGATGTGTGACAGTACTTGTGTGACAACGAAACTCCACACCACGCCTACGGCTCCATATCTTGGCGCTAGATAGTAGATCAGGGCAATTTGCAGTACTGCGCTGACAGCGCCCACATAGACCGCTATCTCCGGCCGCCCGATACTGAGTAATGCGGGCCATATCCAAAAGAACACGCAGCCACAGAGGAATCCCCAGATGCCGATGCTAATGAGTGGAGCGGCACCAACATACTCGGCGCCAAAAAAGAAGCCTAAAGCCTGATTCTTGAATGCCAAGATGAGGATTACGGCTGGAATGAAGCCTACTAGTGCAGCGAACGACACATTCTTCACCAAATTACGGAACCGCTTGTTCTTACCTGAGGACCAGAGACTTGTCAAGTCAGGGAGAATCGCGGCGAAAAGTGGATCGCTGATTCGTAGCACGGCACCCGAAACATTCATAGCCACCTTGTAGAGTCCGACTTCGTCTGCTGAAGTGAAAAACGAAAGCAGGAGGACGTCCAACTTGGTCGCTGCCATGCGCAGATACGCCACGAAATTTGTGCTCAGCACGAATCGGACTAATTCTCGATACCGATCTGAAACGAGACGGAAAGACGAACGCCAAAAGACATCGGCAGGCAGATCATTGCTCAATGCTTTCCTGGCAAGAGAAACGTTCGTTATCGCACTGACTACGTCCTTGACTAGAAGTGCAACGATAATGCCGATCAAACCCCTCGAAAGCACTATCGCGACGCCAATTGCCGCGAGTTCCAGAACGGCCATCGCTCCGCCGTAGATCGCGGCCCAGCCGAACCTGTCCGATATCTTTAATACGGCGTTCGATGTGTTGTCAACGGTCGAGATGAGAAGAGTCCAAGCATACAGACGTATGGCCCATTCTAGAGCCGGTGCGTGCAGTATCGTGCCGGCGCCCCAGGGAGCTATCAGATAAACGACCACGAATGCGAGAAGTCCGGTGCAAAGATCGACCAGGTACGAGAGTTTTACTGTGGCCGCGAGTCGTCCCCATTCACCTGCGGCTTGATACTCAGAGCCGAATCTGATTGTAGTTTCTGACACCCGCACATCGAGAAACTGGTTTACCGCCAGAACGAAGACTGTGAGGGTGACATACTGACCATATCCGCTGACTCCCAGGAATCTGGCAACAACGACGACCTGGACCAGCCGGATGCCGGTTACGAAGGTTTTGGAAGTGAATAGCTTGGCGCCGTTCGACAGGACATGCCGAAAATCACCATGTCTGTCCTGAGAACGCGCAATCTCGAGAAGGCGAATCCGGGATCGACGAAGGCTCAATTCTTTCTGCCGCCGAGCTTAACGTCCAATGAGCGAGAGATAAAACTGTATGCCACGTTTGACCCTACTCATGGAGAATTATGATGCCAACGTTCTAGCAAAACGCGCTATTCCATCAAAGGAGGTACGATAGGTGTTTTGCTGAGCGAACTGACGCGCACGTGAGGCTTTCTCTGAGGCTTCCGTTTCATCGGCGAACAGCCTTTCTATCGTCGCGGCTAGGGCCTCGGGGTCGTTCGGCGGCGCGAAGAACACAATGTCATCCGAAAACCACTCTCGGAGGGAAGGGAGATCGGCGAACACTACAGGGTTGCCCGTGCAAAGGTAGATCGTGGACTTTCCCGGTACCCGCTGATTGACGCTCACATCATCGGAGGCATCGTAGTAAGACACCAGAACATCCGCCGAACGGACGAAGGCATACAGTCGCTCAAGCGGCTGGAATTCGAACAACAGGATGTTAGACAGACCCGTCTTCTCCAGGTAATCATCAAACCACGCCCTGTTGTTCTTACTTATTCCAACGACCGCAAACGTGACGTCTGGAAGGATTGAAGCCGCTTTCAAGAAGTATTGAATCTCCTTCATGTGGCCGGTTGCCTTGCCTGCATACATCACGATCCGATCAGATTGACTCAGACCCAGGGCTTGTCGCGTTTCCCATTTGCTCCTCTGTGCAATCGGCGCATACGAATCCCACTGCGAAGGAAACCCAGCCTTAAAGATGCGACTTGGCTCCACCCCGTATATCTTCACGTACTTGTCTTGGATAAAGTCATTGAACAGGACAATGCCATCGACATTACGCGCGTTAAACTTGTGACTCCAGCGTCGCTCGCGATAAATGGCGGTGTCAAAAATCGTCTTGATGTCTGGGCCGAGAAGTCCCGTCTTTTTCATCAGCAGGGCCGGCAGAAGACTCAAATAGCACTTGGCGTATAGCACCGCCGGTCGCTGCATCGTTTTCCTGTAAAATCGTGTGAAGTGCTTGAGCTTTTCATATCTCGTCTCGAGAGATGAACTGTGATCGGTCAGGTCCGTCGGCAGTTCCAAAATTCGGAACGAAGGCTTCATGCCATACAAGTCCCACAGACCGTCGAGTGTAGCCGGATTCTCAGGCCGTTTGACCGACGGTGTGACGAGCGTAACGTCAAAGCCGAGTCGAGAAAACTCGTGGCACGATTTCATGATCGATACGGGATCGGCCCGGTTCTTCCGCACGTCGCGCGGAGATATGTAGTAGAGCCTTTCGATCACGCAGAAGAAGGGTTACCCGTTCAGTCCTTCGATTCGCCCCGCTCGCACATTAAGAATATGCTCGAGCATAGATCCGGATATTGCTGGCCGAGGGCATAACAGCCTTCGAGGTATTCCTCGGATATGATATCCGTTTGCAGTAGCCGGTCCCATTGGAAATTTGCCAGCGCCTTGAAAAAAACCCCTGATCGATGGACGACGTTCAATCCAGCAGCGACGGCGTCACGCTCCAACGTGTCGAGCGTATACGTACGGCGGTGTCCGTGCTGTGCCTCTGCTGGGGTCACGGCCGCGTTATGAGAGATGAGTCCCATCTTGACGGCGATCTGGCGAGAAGGAGCATTTCCGTTGGGACATACCAAAAAGAATCGGCCACCTTCAGCCAGCCACTCGTCATTGATTCGTTTCATAACAAGGATCGGATCGTCCAAATGCTCCAGAACATGCGTCAACACAATATGGTCGTACCGTTTTGGCAGTAACACCTCCTCGAACAATGCGTTGACATAATGCGCCCTGTCACCAAGCTTCTGCTTTGCCTCTTCAATCGCCACGTCCGAGGCTTCCACGCAAGTAATATCGTCGAAGAAAGGTAGTAGAAGCCTGGTGAAATCCCCCTTGAAGCTGCCAAGTTCAAGCAGGCTGCCACTATTGAAAAAGGGCTCAAATGATCTGACCATGAGCGGGTGCATAACATCGAAATCGAAGTTGTACACGTACTTGTGGCCTACGGCGTCCTTTGTCTCGCTATTGTAGTCTCGGTCGCTACGCAACTGATCGGTCTTCATCCAGAATCAGGTCCATGATATCCATTGAGTTCTTCCTGCCGGCGGCCACAAACCCACTTTTCGCATACAGACTGCTTGCGAAATGATTGGTATTCCCAACCTCCAATCGGACCCTCCGCATTTGACATTTGTCAGCATGTTCAACGGACCGATGAATCAACTGCGTTGCGATGCCGCGGCCCTGATATTGAGCGAGTACACTCACATTCGTGATGTATGCGATTCGGTAATCTTGGTCGTTGCAATAAATGGCGACAAGACCTACCAATTTCCCCTCCGCCCACGCCTCAAATCTGACCGCATGGTTGAAGACCTTGACGGCATACTCCTGCAGGTCCACTCGCAGCCTCAGAGAACCGACAAAGTTTGGATCACAGGCTGAGAGATGCTGCAATATTTCGCCCGCCGTCGCCCTGCTAACCTTGAACTCTATTCTCTCCTTCATTTCTCCAACTCCGCGAGCCCGAAGCCATAACGCCCGAACTCGTTTCCGTTATAGAGGAGGCAGATCTTAGCATCGCACTCAAAGAGATGAGGATAGCACTGCATGTCGGAATCCCATGCGCCGGGAGTGCCTTCAAGCGGAAGAGCGCCGTCATCGCGAATCCAGCTGTTCAAGTCGTCCGAATACGCGTGGCCTATCCGGTATCCACGGCCGCTGTTCGATCTGAAATCAGAGGAATGCCGATAGCAGAAAAGAATGTGATACCTACCGTCGATTTCAATCACGGTGGGAAGCGCCTGACACTCGTCCGGCCCTACACGATCCTGAACGATTTGTTCACCATCCTCCTTCAACCAATCAAGACCGTCGCGCGAGATGGCGTGACCGATTTTGTACGTCCTGTCCGGAGCCGAGCCTTCCTCGTAAACCTTCCAGGCCGTACCAAAGATGTACCACATGTGAAACAAGCCGTCTATCGTCTTTACGAATGGATCTCCCACCAGATAAGGTTCCTGTGGCGATGTTGTCATTACGGGTCCGTAGCCGAAACGCTCAAACGTCGTTCCGTTGTCCTCACTGATCGCAAGTCCTATGCCGGTTTCGACAGAGACCGACACGCGGCGACTCCACCCACATGTGTATGCGAGTATGCGGCGGCCATCCCGTAAAACGTTCATTGGAAATATTCCGTGCTCGTCGAAACACCCGAGCCCACCCAGTGGCATAACCGTGTGCGCTGACACGCCAATGACCTCGCGAAACCGTTTATCCATATCGACATAGGCGATATGGCTGAGGTATTTGCCGTTTTCTGGATCAATTGATCTCGTCGAAAAATAGATACGGACGAATTCGTCGAAGACGAGCGCCTGCGGCGCCTGGGCGAACTCTTCGCAGCCGGCAGGCAACTTGTATTGCCTCGGATCAAATATCCTCCCACGCTTTTCCCATGTCACGACCGCTTACCCTAATCGAACGATCCTTCCAACTCGGCCAAACCGAAACCGTGCTTCCCGACGCTGTTGCCGAGATAGAACAGACAGGTTCTGCCGTCGATCTCGAAAACGTGCGGATAACTTACCATCTCAGAATCCCACCCGGCTTCTGATACATCGATGCCTGCCTTTCCATCATCCCGCACCCACTTCATGAGATCGGTGCTCGTGGCATAGCCGATTCGGTATCCCCCGCTCTTACCGCGGTACTGTTCACTGTACCTATAGCAAAAGAACATGTGGTACTTCCCGGCGGCGTAGAAGACGTCAGGACTGGCCTGCGCTTCGTCATCTTCAACCCGACTCTCAATCAGGTCTTTGCCCAGTTTCGTCCAGTGAAGTCCATCGTCAGACATTGCCATCCGAATCTTGTAGACAGGTTCGGGTCTGCCTTCGACGACCTTCCACTTTCGTCCTGCGATATACCACAAGTACCAACTTCCATTGTAGTGACGCACCTTGGGTCCACTCAGCACGAACGGTTCTGTGACAGAATAGGACAGAATGGGACCGGGGCCCGCCTTGGTAAAGGTCGTGCCTCTGTCCTGGCTCGTCGCCATCCCGATTGCAACATTGAACGGAACCGACTCGCAGCGCGTCCATCCGGCATAGTAGGCGCGTATGTCGTCGTCGTGCCGGATTACCGAAACGGGGTAGGTCCCAAATTCGTCGAAGGTTCCGAGACCACCGAGTTCCAGAATCGGCCTTTCGCTGACACGCAAGACCTTGAACAAGTCCGACCGGTCGAGATCGACGTAGGCGGAATAACTCACGTACTGGCCGTTCTCGTCTGCCGGCGGGCGACACGAAAAGTACACTCTAACAAAATGGTCAAAGAGTAGCGTTGCAGGAGCCTGAGCATACTCCTTGAGCCAGTCGCGTCCTTCAATCGCTTGCGGCGTGAACACTTTGCCCAATTTTCTCCACTTGAACATCGTCTAGATCAGCTCGTAGTTCGTTGCGATGTAATCCCGAATGACATCAAGCGAGTTGAACATCATCACGTCGATGATGGACAACCAGGGCACGAACGTCTCTCCGAACTGCGAGTATTCGAAGGGCTTTGATTTGATGAAGCGTAACTCGATACCGATCTCTTGAAACGCTTCCCTCGAGTAGAGCTCCTGGCCGCCAAAAGCATTCACGTAGGTACTGGCTCCAACTTCCCGGCATAACGCGATCACCTTGTCCTGATTCTTCAGATTGTGATCGATGGGCACGTCCGACGAGACGAGAATACCCGTCGTAATCCCAAGATGCTCGCAAGTCTTGACGATCGAATGATGTACAAAACAAAACAGATTCGAATCCTCATATCGCACGACGTCTTCGACCAACGGGAATACGTCAGAGAAATACGGGGCCTTTGAGTAGGCGCCTCTTATTCGATTCAGGAGCTTCTCACAATTGAAGTCGTGCGCAACTTCTCGATCGCGCACATCCAGGAAATCAGAATCCCCTTTCACCGGGATCGTAAACTTGACATCCTTGCCGTTCAGCAACATGCGGTTGCGATTAATCCATCCCTTCTTTGTGTACTGAATGTTGTCGTAGACAATGAACAGATCGACCGCACCGATCAACTGGAAGTATCCGATGTACGGAAAGAAGTATGGCTGCATGATGGCAACTCGCATGCTTCACTCACCTCCTCACAGCCTGCCGTTCGTTGCCGGTCGGACCGCCAACTTCGCCGAGATCTCCCCGTAGTCGGAAGCACCGTCACCGGCATTTGCCAGGCGAAATCGAATGGCCGAAGCGTTGTCGACGCAGTAGCCGATCATGGCACAAATCCGTTCGATCGTGGCGTCGTCGACGCTCGTACCGTTCGGAAAACACATCACCCGTGACGCCAGATTTAGTGTATGAGGGAGATCCTTTCCGGAATTGGGAAAATCCGTTCGGTAGGGTTCCAGATCATGACAACCGGGGTAGAAGTAGCGTCTTACAAGCACGTTCTCGGCATGTAGGATATCGACCAACAAGTCTCTGTCGATTCCGGCCGTCTCCTCATCGACTTCAATCACAACGTACTGGTAGTTCTGCTTTTCCTCTTCGTCGTATCCCAGCAAGGTGATACCCGGTACGTCTCGGAGTCCGGCAGCATACGACTCCTGGTTCGATCTGTTGACTTCGATGAAATCGTGGATCGATTCCATCGAAGTGATCCCCATAGCGGCCGCCACTTCCGACATCTTGCCGTTGATCCCCAGACGCTCGACGAAATCGTAGTCCACAAACCCAAAATTCCGAATTGATCGGAGTTTCTCGGCCAAAGCGTCGTCATCTGTGGCAATAGCACCACCCTCAAACGAGTTCAAGAACTTCGTGGCGTGGAAGCTGAACACCTCCGCCCGGCCACCTGATCCGATCATCTTCCCCTGACTCGAGCAGCCGAACGCGTGCGCGGCATCAAAGAACAGTTCGATGCCGTGCCCCAATGCGATTCTTTGCAATGCCTCCACATCGCAGGGTCTTCCCCACGTGTGTACACCAAGGATGGCCGAAGTCCTGGACGTTACCAGTCGATCGGCACAGTTGGGGTCAATGGTGCACGAGGTCGGGTCGATGTCACAGAATACGGGCTTGATTCCATGCCAATACAGTGCGTGCACGGTCGCTGCAAACGTGAATGAAGGAACAATCACTTCCCCGTTCAAATCCAGCGCCTTGATAACCAATTCAAGCGCCGTCGTGCCATTGCACGTAGCCACGCAATGCTTTACCCCGATGTGGTCGGCTATGAGTCGCTCGAACTCCAGCGCGAAGGGACCCGAATTGGTCAACCACTTTCTGTCCAACATCTCATTGATGCGCGCAAAGAGTGCTTCACGATTCCCGATGTTGGGGCGTCCAACATGCACCTTTTCCTTAAATGCCGGCTTACCTCCAAAGATGGCCAAATCGCCCACGGTGGCTCTGGGAAATGGCTGACCTCTGAGTCCAATCGGATGTGTTGCCACACTTTTCACCCTATTGCCTCTAGAGATGTTGTGAGCCTTGCTGCTAGACTTCAAGCGGGTTCACCTTTGAGTCCGACCCCGGAAACCGTCTCGATCTAATTTCTTCAGCGAGCGAAGTTGTCTAATCAAGCGACGGCACCGACTTTAGCTCTCTCTTCCCCCACCCCCACCGTCATCGCCAACCCCTCCTCGATCCCCACCAGCGGCGAAAACCCGATCGTTTCGGCTGCTTTGGAAACGTCCGCCAGCGAATGCTTTACATCCCCCCTTTGCCCCGGCACATAGATCGGCTCCATCGCAACGTCCAACAGCTCGAAGAGACGGTTTACAAGCTGGTTCAGACTGGTCCGGGTCCCGCAGGCACAATTCATCACGACGCCGCTCTCACAATCCGCCTCCGCCGCCAGCATGTTCGCCTCCACCACATTCGCGACGTACGTGAAATCCCGGCTCTGCTCGCCGTCGCCGTAGATGGTCGGACGCTCACCGCGCCGGATCAGATCGATGAACCTGGGGATGACCGCCGAATACTGGGAGTTGGGGTCCTGGCGCGGACCGAATACGTTGAAGTACCTGAGTATCACGGTCGACAAGCCGTAGATCTGGGAGAACACCTTGCAGTAGTTCTCGCCCGCCAGCTTGGAGACGGCATACGGCGAGAGCGGATTCGGCGTCATGTCCTCGCGCTTCGGAAGCTCCGGACTGTTGCCGTAAACAGAAGAAGATGAGGCGTACACCACGCGACGTACGCCCAGGTCGCGCGCCGCTTCGAGTATGTTCAGCGTTCCGATTACGTTTACCTCGTTGGTCGTGATCGGATCGGCGATGGATCGCGGAACGGACGGCAGTGCCGCCTCGTGCAGGATCACCTCGACGCCCCGAACCGCCTGTTGCACGATGTGGAAGCTGCGGATGTCCCCTTCGATTAGCTCGACGTCTCCAAGAAACGGAGACAGGTTGCCCCTCTTGCCGGTCGAAAAGTTGTCGAGGACACGGACGTCGTGCCCCCTTTCGAGCAGTCCCTCGACGAGGTGTGAGCCGATGAATCCGGCACCTCCAGTTACCAGAAACGTCATGGCTTAGATATGCCTACCGCTGATGCTGATATGCTTGCGCGTCGAGTCCGTTGGTGGCCGGCACGATTGCGCCCGCCAGGATGGGCAAATGCCTCCCTTCCGTCATCAGACGAACGCTGGGCCGTCTGGAGCACCTGGAGCACGTCCAGCGCGCTCCGCCCATCCGTTCGTGGATGCTCTCGGCTCTTAAGACAGCTGAGAAAATGTTGCATCTCGAGCCGCAGCGGCTCGTCCGCCGCAATTGGGATCGAGACGCCCTCTCCGGATCGGGCGATCGGGCGGTTGCCGTCCCAGTCCGCGCCTTTGTCGTGCAGGATCAGCTTCTCCCCCGTCGGCGCCCGGTCGTCGAACACGGCCATCTTCTTGGATCCGACGACGACGAGCTTCTGCTCTTTGTAGGGATGCAGCCACGACACGAAAACGTGCGCCCGCAATCCGCTTTCGAACAACATGTGGGTCACCGTGATGTCGGCGACGTTCGCCTGGAGATAGGTGCCGCCCGTGGCGCTGAGCTCGATGGGACGATCCCCCGCAAGACGAAGGATCACGGCAATATCATGCGGCGCAAAGCTCCAGAGGATGTTCTCCTCACGGCGGAATTTCCCCAGGTTGAGCCGGTTGGAGTAGACATACTCGAGACGCCCGAGCTCACCGTGCCGCACCATCTCTTCGAGCTTCAAAATGGCAGGATGGTATTCGAGCAGGTGTCCGATCATCAGAACACGACCCGTCGCATTCGCCGCATCCACCACGCGTGTTCCATCCCGGTACGTCAGTGCGAGGGGCTTTTCGACGAAAACGTCCTTCCCCCCATGCATGGCCTGAATCGCCTGTTCTGCATGCAGATAGGCCGACGTGCTCAGTGCGACGGCATCGACCGCCGGATCGGCCAGCACGTCGTCGTAGGTACTGAACAATCGCACGCTCGGATACGCCCCTGCCGCCCGCACGAGCGCCTCGCGGCTCACGTCGCAGACGCCGTAAAGCACCCCGAGCGCATCGAGGTTGCGCGCGATGTTCTTGCCCCAGTAGCCGTGGCCGACGAGGACAACCCGGGAATTGCAGACATCAGACATCAGACGGCAGATATTGAGTGCTGATGGGAGATTGACGATTGGACGCCATGCCCATGGGAAGTTGCCACTGGTCGTCGCCGGACGCGGGACGCGGGACCATTCCTCGTTCCGTATTCCTCATTCATCATTACGAAGCGGCCTCAACCCCCCTCCCCGCTGCGGGGATGACAGCCCGCGTTCGCGGGGATGACCCCTCGTCGCTCGCAAAAGCTCGCTCACTCGGGGCAGGCTCTCGACCCGTGAACACGGTATTGACGCCGGACGCCGGACGCCGGACGCCGGACGCCTCACGACGACTGATAGTCATAGTACCGCCGGTAGTAGTACCCATAGTTGTATGGATACCCCACCACGCCGCGAGCGCGAGGATCGAACTTGTTCAACACGGCTCCGATGACGTGTCCGCCGACGCCCTCGAGGACGTCCACCGCTTCGGTGAACGAACGGGAGTCCGTTCGCTCCGCCGAGGCGACAACGAGGGTCGCCTCGCACTGGGTAGAGAGCAGCATCGCGTCGCTGAACGCCAGCACGGGAGGCGTGTCGAAAATGACGACGTCGAACTCGGCGCGCAGCTTTTCAATCAGCTCGCGCATGCGCTTCGATCCGAGGATCTCACTCGGGTTGGGGACCTCCTCGCCGGCCGGGATGACGAAGAGGTCGTCGAAATCTGTCTTGAACCAGTCCGAATGGAAAGCTTCCTCTTGAAAGAGGAGGCTCGTCAATCCGGGCTCTCTCTTCAGCGACAACATTTTGTGCACCGCCGGCCTGCGCAGGTCGGCGTCGATGATGACCGTGCGGCGGTTGGCCTGGGCCATCGTGAACCCGAGATTGAGGACCGTCGTGGTCTTTCCTTCGCCCGCCTCGCCGCTGGTCACCAGAATCGTCTGGACGACGGTATCCGGTCGGCTGAACTGGATGTTCGTGCGCAGTCGCCGGTACGATTCCGCCGGGGCGGACAGCGGCTGCAGAAGCACCGGCAGCATGGTATCGATTTTACGTCCATGCACGTCGACCGTCTCCGCCCCCTCGAAATGTTCCTTGACGAATTTCTTCATGTCCGGCACGACCCCCATGACGCTGAATCCGAGATCCTTCACGTCTTGCGGCTGATGGAGCCGCGTATCGAGGTGCTGCCTTCCGTATACCAGACCTCCACCCACCATGAGTCCGAACACGAGTGCGAGGAAGAGATTGCGGGCCTTCTGGGGCCGGACGGGCTCCCGCGGCACGCGCGCCGGTCGAACGATCTCCGCGTATCCGATTTCCGCTTTCTCTGCGATCCGGAATTCCTGCAGCTTCTCGGTAATGAGCACGTAGAGCCGCTCCGCCGATTTCTGCGTCCTTCGAAGGCGGGCCAACTGAATCGCCTGGCCGGGGATTTCCCGGAGTTTTGCATCATAGTCGACGAGTCGCTGGGCGACCGTGGTCAGCTTGGCCTCGAGGCCGCTGATCTCGATTCGTGTCTCCGCCATCTGGCGTCGTTTCTGGGCCACGAACGAGAAGCCGGCGCCGCCACCCTCTCCCGGATCGACGCCCCCGATGGACAGCACCTCGTCTACGTATTGTTTCGAGAGTTCGGAAGCCCGGGCCCGCAGCCCCTTGATGCGATCGTTGAGCTGCGTGAGCTCGAGTTGGACGAGCTCGTTGCGATCGGAGGACGGACTGCTCTTGAGATTCGGATTCTGCTGGTGGATCTGCTGGACCTGCAGCTCGAGGTCCGCGATGCTCGTTTGCACGCGATCCAGCTCCGCCTGCACGCCGGAAGCGACGCGCTGCACGAGTTTCGGCTCGATCTGGGCCAGTTCCTTCTCGAGACTCTTCAGGCCGCCTGCTTCATGCCGAGCTGAATCCGCGCGTCGTCGCGCATCGACTGTAGTTGCGCGATCTGATTCACCGTCTGGGTCGCCTCTTCGTCGAGCGCGGCGGCGCCTTCCTGGCTCATGTAGTCCTTGATCTGGTCCTCCATCGAGGCCAGATCGCCCTGCAGTTTCTGCTCCTGCTCCTCCAGGAATTTGCGTGAGGCGAAGATGCGGGCGCGACTGGTAGCCTGCGTGCGCTCGATGTAAGCTTTCGAATAGAGATTAGAGAGCAGCGCCGCCTCGGCCGGCTTCGCGCTCGTTCCGACGACTTTGATCGCATCGACACCTTTTTCCACCTGATCGAACTTCATGTGGCTCGGGAGCTTGAGGGCAAGCTGCTCGCGTGTGAGGGAATTACCCTCATCGTCCTGGAGAATGCTCAACGGTTCGCCGGTTTCGGGAACCGTCTTCAGGCGCATGAGCTCACCGGCGACGGTTTCCGCCACGGCAACCGACTGTCCCAATGCCCACAGCTCGTTGTCGAGGCTGCGATTGCCCATGCCGAAGTCCTGATCGAGCCCCAACTGGAGTTGCTGCTGCACTTGATCGCCGTTCAGTTCGATGGACACGAGGGCTGAGGCTTCGTATTCAGGGGAGACGCTGAACACGTATCCGGCGACGGCTCCGACGGCGATAACGCACGCGACGAGGATCGTCCAGCGGCCCTTCCAGAGGGTTTCAACCGTCTCCTTCAGGGGTGAACCGCCCGATCGCGCGCCTGAGGGATAGTATTGCTCGCCTGATCCAACCTCATAATAACCGTTGGTCAGCGCCCGATCGGGAGGGTTTACTTCTCGCTGCATTGGTCTCTTTGAAAAAGTGATTTGGCTTCTATCGAATTTGAAACAGGCGATCTACCACCAGGGCGAACGTTCCCACCGCCGTCAGTACACTCAGTCCCTCGCGCCATCCAAACTTGCGACGCAGATGCTGGTCGATGATCAACACATCGCCCTCGGCGAGCGGCGGGTACCGGCCCGGTTCCGTGAGCATCGATTCGAGCAGATCCTGGTACACCAGTTGGCGCTTTCCCCCGTCCTCGCGGAACAGCTTGACGTCGACCTCGCTGGAGATTTCGGGACTTTCCCGCTGCTGAGAACCGCCGGTCATCGCGAACAGTTCGTCGAGACGCGTAGTTCGCACCCACGACGTAGATCCCCGGAACTCGTACGGCGCCCAACACCGAAACCTGGACCGTCGCCTCGCCGGGTACTGCATGAAAGAAATAGGCTGTATTCGTCTGGGTCTCCTGGATCCGTCCGAAGCCTTGCGCCGAGACGGCCTGCGTCGACGCCGCCGTGATCACCAGAAGCCATAGGTACTTTGTCATAAGCTCATGCCTCGACTGTTTCCACCACCGCAGGCGCGTCGCATATGGCCTCGGTGACGAAAGCGAATCTGTTCGTCGGTTAATTCTGTGTGCATCGGCAGTGAGAGGACTTCGGCGGCGGCCCGGCGTTCCGTTTCCTTCGACCCATTCTGCCGACGCCATGACGCGCACGGGGAGCGTGATTGCGGAAATGGGCACGGGCTCGACGCGATAGGGGTCCTGCCGGAGAATTAGAGGCGGCGCTCCGCTCTCTCAGTTACAGCGTTGTAACCTGGACGGCCATGCCTTCGAGAGGGGGTGGAGTTTGCGGATCCGACTGGATCCTCCAGACAGGATGGCTAGTACGTCTTACGTTCGCGCGCCCACTTCACTGGATCAACATCGGCGTGCGCTGTAACTGGATGCAGATTAGACGAAGTCTAGCTTGCGAACCATGGACCCAATTATTGAAAAAGGGTCTAGTCCCTTTGGACTAGGGTTCGCCGGTTTAGAAATGACGCCGATTGCGGCGGCCTCCGAGTGTTAGATAGGCCGGCGTTCCGTTTTCTTCGACCCATTCTGCCGGCACGATGACGCGCACGGCTTGCTTGATCGCCGGAATGATGACGACCACGTGCGTCAGTCCGCGACGCTCGCGGACTTCTCCGTTCAGCCCGGAAAGGGCGCCGCGATTTATCGTCACGTTCGCTCCTTCATCAGGCATTTCAGAAATGGGCACGGCCTCGACGCGATAGGGGTCCTGCTGGAGAATCTTGAGCTGATCGATCTCCTCCTGCGTCAGTGCACAGGGACTTCCGTCCATCGTTACGGTCCGAACGACGCCGTCGACCCGGAGTACGTCGAGCCGTTCGCGCTCATTGACGCATGCAAAAATGTAACCCGGGAAAAGGGGGAGGATGACGCGCTTCTTGCGATCCTTCCACTGGCGGATTTCAGCACATTTGGGGAGAAAAACCTTGAATGCTCGCCTGGCGAGGTCCTCTTCTACCCGCTTTTCGGCTCGCGAACGGGTATAGAAAACCCTCCAGGCCTGTGACCTGTCATACATGATTTGGGTGCCTGTAGAGAGGGAGCACGAGATGTTGGCGGCGCTCCGCACTGTCAGTTACAGCGTCGTAACCTACACGGCCATGCCTTGGAAGAACGAGTGGTGTTCGCCGGATCGGCGTGGATCCTCCAGGCGAGATGGCTAGTACATTTGGCGTTGATACGAACGTGCGCACAACCCGCGGCAGAGTCCTCCAGAGACACAGCGACCCCGACGTTTATGGGGCTCCGCGACATCCGGAAACCAGCGCCGAATTTCGAACATAGCATTACAAGTTGAAAATTACAAGATCTTGTGAAGAAAACCTCCGCTAGAGCGTCCGTGATGCACCGATGGGCCGACGTGGCCGCATACCTCGACGCGGCGGTCCTTGGACTCTGTATGGTGGGCTATCTCTGCCCCTATGTCCCGCCCGAGACGTTCTGGTGGACTGGACTGGCGGCGATCGCTCTTCCCTTGGCGGGATCGGTGCTCTTGCTTCTCACCCTTCCATTGCTGCTGCGGCGACCCATCCGAAGGCCGCTCACCTTTGCGCATGTATTGACACTGATCCTGCTTAGCGCTCGCTTTGTTCATCCTGCGTCGTGGCTCGGAAATCCCGAGCCGAGAGGTGACGACCTGGTCATCATGACGATGAACATCCCCCCAGTTCGCTTGACCGAGGCGGGTGCGGCCAAGCAGCCGCTCGTGAATCTCATACAGCGTCATCTTCCGCACCTCATCGGCATCCAGGAGGGAATCGTTCTCGGCATCGATACGGGGAAATACCGCTCAACGCGGGAGGAGAAATTCAGGGTGCTGATGGATTCCCTCGATTATCACACAGGGACCGTTCCGGAGAGCAGCGGCCAGATGTTGCCCGCGTGGCATGACCCGGTGCTGGTCCGCATTCCGATTGTGGATCAGCGGCAGATCGAGTTCGAGTATCCCGCCGATCCGTTGGAGGAACCCCTGCGCTTCGTACGAACGGAATTGACTTGGCGGGGCCGAAAGCTGGTCCACTACAACATTCATCTGAGGACGTACGGTACGAGCAAACCCTGGAGAAGCCTCCGCGGTCGCCCGCCGTTCAGTCCCACCACGATCGTCAAGTATCTCGGCGAGATACGGGCGGGGTTTATCCGTCGGGCCTGGGAGGCAAGGAAGATTCGTGCGATGATCGAGCGTGAGACTTCGCCGGTGATCGTCAGCGGCGATTTCAACTGTACGTCGAATAATTGGGCTTACAGACATCTCGCGGTCGGATTGCAGGATGCATGGCTGACCTCCGGGACCGGCTGGGGAGCGACTTATTATTCGGCTTTTCCAATCTGGCGGATCGACTTCATTCTGGCGAGTCGGGAACTGGAGCCGGTATCCGTCAACGTCGTTCCAATTTCGGCAGACGTTTCCGATCATCGCGCCGTCACTGCCCGTATCCGCTGGCGAGATCACGCCCGATGATTGTGGCCCAGGTCTCCTTTGTGCGCCGCTCCGCCCTCTCAGTCACATCTTAGATGACCTATAGGACGTCGATCGCCAGGTATCAGCCAGAGGGGTCCCGGCTCTGGGAAAAGGAGAAGTTGCTCGACCGCGCCGATCGGCGCATTTCATTGTCTGCTCGTCAGAACGACGGCAGAACGACTCCCCTTAGCGGGTCAGACCCACCGATTATGTTCGGCATCGAGGCTGCGCGGCCTCCCGATGCATGCTCTAAAAAGTTCAAAGACATCTTCGGCACAAATCGAAACGCGTGTTTTCGCGCATAAATGGATCATCGTCGCGCGAATTTGTGCAGTGCCATGTTCGGATGCTTGACGGTGGCACGACCTCCGACATTCCTGCGAACAGCCCATCATATCCGTGGGCGGCCGTCCTACGTGCCTCCATGAAGGCGTCCAAATGACGCAGCCTCACACGCAGGGCGGCCGCTTGCAGGGAATCCAAACGGCTGTTCACTCCGACGATCTCATTGTGGTGTTTCTTCCGGCCGCCGTGATTGGCGATCATTCGGATTTTCTCGTGGAGCTCAGAATCGATATTGAATGTCTTCGGGGCGATGTCTACGAAGACGGGCCGGGCGCCCAGGAGTGGCGCCGCGATTTATCGTCACGTTCGCTCCTTCATCAGGCATTGCAGAAGTGGGCACGGCCTCGACGCGATAGGGGTCCTGCTGGAGAATCTTGAGCTGATCGAGGTCCTCTTCTACCCGCTTTTCGGCTCGCGAACGGGTATAGAAAACCCGCCAGGTCTGTGACCTGTCATATATGATTTGGGTGGTTGTAGAGAGGGAGCACGAACTGGTGGCGGTGCTCCGCACTCTCAGTTACAGCCTTGCGACCCACACGGCCATGTCTTCGTATACGTCGATACGAACGAACATCCACTTCACTGGATGGACATCGCCAGACTCTGCAACTGCGTGCAGATTAGGCTAGGTCGACCTTTCAAACAATCGACCAAATGATGGGAAAGTGGTCTAGTTCGTTTGGACCGGGGCCTGTCAACTCGCCACAGACTCCGGCGCGCCTGGGAAGCTCGGACTATGAGGTCTCAAAGAACTGATTGATGGGATCAGCTCTTACCGTCCCGCAACCAAACGGAGAATGCGCGGATCGCTCCCTCAGCCCAACGCCGGGGATAGTAAAACGGCAAAAGGATGCGATGTTTGATGCCATAGCGCTTTTTCATGAAGCTCACCGGCGGCACAAACGCCCGTAGTGTCAACAACGCCAATCGTCGGAAACCGCTACGATGCCGAATGGAATCTCTGAGAACATGGTACGTCTTGTCCGGCGACTCCTGAGCCGCCCAGGCATTTCGTTCCTCCATCGTCGGTTCCAGAGCCGAGAGTGCCCTGGCGGCAAAACCGGGAATCCGTATTCCCCAACGTTCATCCACGAGTGCCACCGCCTCGTTGACCGCCTGGACGAGTTGATACGCACGTGCCTGCTCCAGCGTCCGTTCCCAATCGATGGAACCCGCGTGTCTATGCAAGAACACCGCGATGTCATACCCCCATCGGAAGATCAGGTCGTCCGAATGTCCCCCGTGCTTGGCCAGGTGTGCGGACAGGTAGAGCAGTTCTGCCTCGGGCGCCAGTCGGAGAGCCGAAGTTTCGCCGATGCGCAACTCCCGGGCGGTATCCCAAAACCACGCCATCGAGATCAGATTCTGATGATGTGGGGTTTTGAATAGATGCCAGTGGATGTCGAATTCACACGCGATTGGCCCTTCACTTCTGAGCGTCACCGCATTGGTGGAAAGCAAAGGCGACACGGGCACATGCGCATAACCTCGAACTACAAGCGTCTTCACAACGACCGCGACGTCCTGCTCGTCAACCAGGAGATCGATGTCTACCATTGGGCGAAGAGCAATGTCGTCGTAGAGGGTGCCGACCAGCGATGCTCCTTTGAGCACGACAACGCGAATCCCTGTACTCCGCAACACCTCCTGTACGTTCTCGAGTTCAGTCAAGAGAAAGAGCGTCCGCCCAGCCGTGTCGACATAGGCTTGGTGGAACCACTCGATGACAGAGCCCGGAATAATGTCCTTTCCATTGAGTGTGTCGTAGACAAACGAAGCGACTTCGCGTCGTTCGGTGAGAGATTTGACGACTTCCCAATCGAAGTGCTCCGCACTCGACAGCTGTCGGACCTCTTCCATTCCGGATGGGTTCAGCCGCGCTCGCAAAGCGGCGTGAACGAATGCGTCCTCGATATCGAGTTCGTCGGTCACGTTCGTGCGCCGGTCTGGACCTGCACATGCCAGGAAGCCGCGTACCGACCGCCGAGATCGACCAGTTCCGCGTGAGACCCTGACTCGACGATCTTCCCGTCTTCCATGACATGGATGACGTCGGCCTTCATGGCAGTCGTGAATCGATGCGTGATGATCAGGGCGGTTCGGCCGGCGGCAAGCTCTCTGAATCGGCCAAACCACTCCCCTTCCGTCCAGGAGTCCATCGCACTCGTGGGTTCATCGAGTATCATGATCGGGGCGCGACGGAGGAATGCCCGTGCAAGGGCAATCCGCTGCCACTCGCCCCGGCTCAGCTCCGCCCCCCCGAACCATTTGCCGAGCATCGTCTCGTAACCTTCAGGTAGTCTACCGATCGGTACGTCTGCTGCTGCCGCTCTCGACGCCTTTTCGATTGCTTCCGCGGACGGCTCGTTCTTCCAGTCACCGTAGGCGATGTTTTGCGCTGCGGTGTCGTGGTAGTCGACCGGGTCTTGCAACAGCACGGTGATTTCACGCCGGAGGTCTGTAAGGCTGAAACGTCTGATGTCGATCCCATCGATCGAGATGCGGCCTGAGCTGGGGTCATAAAGACGGCATAGAAGTTTGACGAGCGTGGTCTTGCCCGCTCCGTTTGGGCCTACAATAGCGGCCACCTGCCCTGCCTCAAGCTTGAGATTGAAGTCTTCCAGTACCTGCCGACCACCCCCCGCATATTTGAATCCGACATTTTCGAAGACGATGCCTTCTTCGAGTCGACGCGGCGCCTCGACGGGGTTCTCGGGATCGTGGACGGATGGCTTCAGCTCGAGAAACTCGAAGAGATCGCTCAGGAAGAGACTGTTCGTATAGACATCGCCGAGGTTGCCCATGAGGGCTCGCATTATTCCCTGTCCGCGGTTGAAGGCCTGGTAGAATAGCGCCACGTCTCCGAGGGTCGACGTTCCTGTCCCGGCCCTCCAGATCATCCATGCCATCACTCCTCCGGTCACGACGAGTGCCGACAGGTTCGCGCTGACTTCCGCTTTGCCTTGGTCCTTTGCAAGAGCCAGCTTTTCCCCGCGCAGTCGCTCGCGAAGCTGTCGATATGCTTGTTGAATGGTGGCGGCCAGATCGAACAGACGGATTTCGGCCGCGTTGTCTCTGTCGGTCAGTAGCCAATCATAGTACCAGGTCCGGCGTTCGTGGGTTGTTGTTCCTCGCCGCCACCGGTGTAGTCGCGCTTTGTGATACAAGGCGACGTAGAAGGCAGGCAGTGTGCTTACCAACAGAACGAGGGGAAGCCACCATCCGTATGGAAGGAGAATCCACGCCATTGCAAGCAACGTGATCCCATGCTGCAGGAGGCCACCGATGTTTTCCAGGATCAGCAGAGGCCGGTGACCCGCGGCGTTGCGGGCTCGGTACAGGTGGTCGTAGTAATCAGACGCATCGTAGAAGGCCAGATCGACGTTGACGGACTGGGCATGAATGAGTTGACTGACGTGGTCCTTGAGATGCTCCGCCTGAACCGTCTTGATGTAGTTGGACAGGCTTCGCAGGAGTAGATCGAGCAGCATGAGGCCGGCCATGAGCGCTGCCCAGATGGCAGCCGGCCGCAGGGTTTCCCATGCCCCACCCGCGCCGAGTACTGCAACGAGACTGTCAACGACAAGTCGTGTGAGGTAGACCAGAGCGGCCGGGAGGATACCGCTGACCAGGAGAACACCGAACCAGATGATTGTCCAGTTTCGTGAGGAGGCCCACACGAGCGCGAGGGCGCGAGGCAATAAGGGCAATTGATCAACCACCCGACGCAAATGCCGGCCGGCGAACGCCTTGACGTCCGTCATTTCTTCATAGGTGCTGCGAACAGAGACGTTATTGACTTAGGAGTGAATCCGCTCCACCTGTTCGAGGACAGCCCTTACGGTAGAATCCAATTGATCGATCTGCTTTGGATACCCAAGAGTGAAGCATGGAATCGAAGCTACCAAATCGGTGACGGCTTGAAATTCTTCGCCACGGGCTTTCCCGACGACGGGGAGCATCCTAAACATCGAGCCCAATACCCGAAAGCTTGCATCAGTGGGCCTCATTGGTTCAAGTGTGAGCACGTTTTTAGGTCCAGGTTCATCGATAAAAAACAATGCCCGAAGCGGGACTCGGTTAGTTGCATAGGCGAGACCATGAACACCTATGCTCAATCGCATCTTGTCAGAGTAGCGGTTTCCTCGGACCATTTCTTGAGCGCCGTCAAATAGTCTATCCAAGGCGTCAGGCCACAATCGGATTTCGGGATAACTTGGCTGGGCGTAGTACGTGTCGCCATCCTTGTCCACCACCAGGCAATCGTCTGTGAGCACGGGTACGCCGTTCCTCGAAAATGCTGCGGCCAACGTCGATTTGCCGGCTCCCGTCTCACCGAGAATCCCGAACGCGCCTCGTTCAAAAGCAGCTGCGCAGCCGTGAAGGGCGACCTGACCTAGAGCGCTTAGAGTCCGCGGCAATACGTTGGCCACGAAGAGGTGTCTGATTGTGTCGGTTGGGATTCCGGGTTCAGGGTGACAAACGACGGACATGCCCTCGATCGACACGATGAAGTCAGCTATCGTCTCAAACCGGAGCAGATATCCCGTAGCAGTCTCGGCTATCGACAACCAAGTTAGTCCATTCTTGGTCACAAAGCGATGGACCCATTGATCCTCGAAGCTGTCAGACGCTTGCCTGTCGTCAATGCTGAATACAAGATCCGACGTCGATCCCGATTCATGGGGCGAGGAAAGTGACACCTCGCTTTCGATGTTCAAGCCGAATAACCGGTAGGTCGGCATGCGGCTCTCGTACTCCCCTCAGATTGGACACGCGTGCTTTTACCCCTCCCGCGGCGAGGCGTGGGCCCAGACTACGGAAACTTCGTGACTTTCCCGCCTACGGCGGCCTCATGAGCTATCCCCGACCCGCCCGTGGTTAGCTCCCTCAATAAACCGTATTCCTTCAGGATCGGTCGGGTGTAGGGCCTCTTCAGCATCTTGGCCATAGACACAACTTTTGACACGATACATGCATTTTCCATTGCCCCGGGGAACAACGCTGGCTAGTGCCGGAAATCTAGCTGTTGAACGCCACAAGAACAACCCCCCCGCTCCGGGAATTCCGATGGCTTGTGCCAGGCCTCATCAAGACTGTAGCAGTGCGCTCCGCATGAGTCGAGCAAGGCAGCCTCACCGCCCAGCTCACGAAAGAGGATCTGATCCGACACACCTACCCTCGAACTGGAGTCGATCGATATCATCTCTGGCGCACTGATCTCGTTTCCGAGGATCCACGCACTGGAGCGCCAGAACCACTACACGCACGGTCGGTCGACGGAATCCAACCAATCTGAGAGACTCATTATCAGGAGCAGCCGATAGCCATCTTGCATGTTCCCGTCGGCACGGTACCGCTGGTAACACGCGAAAAGAGCAGACCCGTCAACAAATTCGTAGACCTCTTTGTCATTGGTCCGAATCAAATCGAAGACTCGGGTCTCGTGATATTTGAGAACGGCGGCGGCGAAGTCAGCTCCCGGGGACGGCCAAAGTCGACTCTGGCGCACCGGTTCGGGTATCAGCCCCGTCATCGCTCGTCTCATCGCGGCCTTCGTCCAGCCTCCATCGAGTTTTTGCTGCCAGGGAAGGGCAATACAGAATTCAACGAGATTCTTGTCGGTGAGTGGATGTCTCGACTCAAGCGAAAAGGCCGAGGCTACACGGTCGTATCGATCTAGTGCCACCGCGAGATGAGGATGATCGACATTCGAAGCATGTCGCTCCCTCAGCGTATCGTTCGGGCCGCGTCTGCGGGCACCATAGGTCGCCAACCGACCCTCCAGATCTTCTGAGCGGGCCAGCGACACATTGATGAAACTGTCAAGAATCGTACGCTTGACGACTTCTGCGGTGTAACTGGGGCGCAGGCGAAGACGAACTCCGAGTGGAACGGATTTCTTGAGTGCACTCCACAATAGATACGAAGTGGATAAGCCGTCATGATTACTAAAAAACGATCCAAGTCCGCGTGCTTCTCTGAGCGCCGTTTGCCAATGCCCCTTTTTGACGAGGTGGGCAATCACCGCAGTGTCTTGCGAGGTGATGATGTCGCCGTCAACCCCATCGAGCACCACCGAAACTCCAGAGTTTCGAGCCGCTGCATACATCGCCATCGGAATGTAGAAATTGATATCGAACGGATCGTCCGTGTGCTGAATAATCCGAGAGTAGTGCGAGGCATATACATCGGTCATTCGTGGAGAGATCGTCGTCGCATCTATCCCACCCATCGCGATCATTTCACGCACTCCTTTCGTCTCGAGGCAGTCGGAGTCGTCGTCTGAAATGGCCGAGAAAGTCCGAATTGGCTCTTTACCCTGCTCTGCTAGAATATACCGTGCCATCCCAACGATCGAGGTGGAGTCCAACCCCCCACTCATCATCGACGCGACCGGCGTTGCTCCACGCAACCGGGACCGCACCGCCTCGGAGAAGATCTCGCGGAATGCTTGTGCATATGCTTCGTCTGAGCTGTGCATCACCTCACGAGTCGGGTCGAGCGACCAATAGCGGCGTGTTCGCGCGTCTTGATTTGTCACGGCGAGCGTATGAGCGGGTGCCATCTTGAATACGTTTCGAAAGAACGTAGACGTCTTGTCAATCCCTTCCAGGTGCCCAACGAGATAATCGAGAATCCGAGCCTTATTGACCTGCTCAGGTACCAAATCCAAAGCCAAGATGGCCTTCACCTCGGAGGCGAGGACAAATACCTGGTCGGAAAGGAAGTAACAAAGAGGCTTCGCTCCCATATGATCGCGGGCACAGAATAACCGCTGGTGAAATCCATCCCAGATACCGAACGCAAAATCACCAACCACTCGTTCTGGACAACCCTCACCCCAACAGAGGTACGCTTTCAGGACAAATTCGGCGTCGGTGTCATCCCTGAGGCGAAGTCCCTTCGATTCGAGCAGTCGCCTCAACTCGGCACGGTTGTCGATACGGCCGTCGAGCACGAGACATACGTTCCCAGATTCGTCGGAAAGAGGTTGTCTTTCACGAAGTGACTCCGGTGTGGTAGACAAAAGACAATGTCCAAAACCGATTGAACCGCTTCTCCAGAACGACTTCCCGTCGGGACCTCGATGCGACAGTTTGTCGACCATTGTGTCAAGCTGACCATGCTCCACGGATCGTCCGTCCCGATAGAAGATGCCGGCAATTCCACTCATTTCTTCGAAGCGTTTGTCTAGCGCTAGCCGCTCACTACTTCACTTGCAATATTTCACTGCCAGTGCCCCGGCTCGGCTCAACGCGTCTCGCCATGTGGGAAATCGCTTCGGATACTCTCGGGTCAGTACGCGGCCAACCTCCCCAAGTGTCATTCCTTCTCCGATTAATTCCAGGATACGTGCGTCGATCTTTCCTTTGTCATTCAGTGTTCCGGAGAACTCTTCCGATCGTTTTCGAACCTTGTCCAGAGACAGGGGCGTACCGAGGAACGTAGACTGCCCGAATTCAGCCTTGGTCGACTCCCGGGCTCCTCCTTCTGAGACGCGTGTGTCCCACTGCCAGACATAGTCGCCGCCCACTAGATGGGCTCGGAAAGAAAGGTCGATGGAATCCCCACTTGTCACGCGCACAGGAGCCTCAAGCGGGAAGAATGCTGTACCGTAGACAAGCTTTGGACTGCCAGGACTGGAAGAAAAAGAAATTCCGGGCGCAAGGCACGCCTCAAACCAGACGTGAAACCCATGCATGACGGCATCACGTGTCGCCTTGAGTTCGACCCTTGCGCGAATGTTCGGATCCGAGATGTGCCGATAATCGAGAGTGGTAAGCTTCGCTGGATCGGCAAGCATAAATTTTGGGTCCAGCCGAGCATGCCGCCAGTTGTTCACCGCAATCGGGTGCCCGGCCCGCATGTCCAAATCCAGATCATTCTTCAACCAAGGCCGCTCATAATTTGCGGCATAGAATTCCTCTGCTTCGAATGGCGCCGCCCACATCGTGTCGGACTTTGGAATCAGCACTCCCTCGGGCTTTAGCCATCTCTCTCTTGCATCAATAATCGACTGGATACTCGGACCAAGAAGCGGCAGGCACCCACGAAGATCGGACACAACCACGTCAACGTGTTGTGGAGGCTCAACGTCAGTCGACAATGCTTGGAGAAACTCGATACGGTCCTCAAACCCGTTGTCACGAGCCATCTCTCGACCAACCAAGATCGCACCGGCCGGCTCGATGGCATACACTTTCTTTGCACCCATCTGACATGCCAATAGCGCGAAAACGCCAGTCCCCGTGCCAATATCGAGCACGACCGACCCCTCCGAAACGGCACTCCGCAGCGCCTCCACGTAGGCCGTCGTGCGAATCTTGTCTTCGATCATCGCGCCGAAATGGGAAACGCTATACATCCTCGAAACTCGTGCTGGTGAACAGAACGAATTCGCCTTGTCGGTCAGACTTACTCAGAGCAACACCTCCGACCTCCACCCAGGCATGGGCACGAAGGGTACCTTCTCCAGGCTTCACTCCAATTCGCAATTTTCCATCCAGACCCCGCCGCCGAAGAATCATGCGCGTTACCAACGACTTGGGGAGACACAAGTCGGCCGCTCTTCCATGGAACATGCGACGTGCGACCGTATTGACAAGCGCCGAGATCCGCTCTGATTCAGACATTCGATGCGTAGGATCTGTGTCCGTCGGGCTCGGCCTTAAAGGTGACAGGCGATCGAGGAGCCTCAGCGATCGATTCAGACCCACCAGGTTGAGTGACAGTCTCACGAACAGAAAAAGCGTTGTGGCTCCTAGCGCCACATTTCGATCAGACGAAGTCAGGGCGAAAAGCTTGCTGAGGCTGCTACTCATCGGTAAGCACCTGCAAAAGCCCTGCTTCAAGAAGGTCGTCAGCAAGACGCTCCAAATCGGCGCCAAGCTGTTCCTCCTCGACCTCGAACTCTTCCAGGAGACGCGCCTGCACCTCGTTCATCGTGGCACACTCTTCCAGGAGCTGCCAGACGCGCGTCCCTACGACATTAAGGCCGTAGTAGTATTCGCCCTCAAGGTCGAGCAAGACTGCCTCGCCGTCGAGTTCTCTAAACAGCACGTCAGGCGACAGCCTAACCTTTTGGTGAAAGTCTATCGGCATTGTCAATAATATTCTTGACATAGATGTCAATCTACGACCAAGATTTATGAAAACGCCAAACGGCAGCTTTGGTTCATTGCCACGCTTTGGCGGGCATCGACGAACGAGAGATTGGTAGACCCCTCGTCGCTCGGAGCAGTCACGTTGCATCACGATGAAAACGTCCTCGCTCGCTCGGGGCAAGCTTGCAGACTAGAAGACTGGAGGACTTGAAGACTAGCTGACTAGCAGACTAGCAGACTGGTAGACTGGCAGACATGTCAAGCGATACATCATCCCCGCGAATGCGGGGATCCATCAACGGGCCCTCTAGATTCCCGCCATCGCGGGAATGACGAGGGGTGGACTCGCAGACTTGCAGACTTGCAGACTTGCAGACTACCACTCGGCGTAGGCGGCGACGCGCGGACCGACGATGCGCGATTCGATGCCCCAGCCGTTGCCGAGCTTGATCGTCGAATGGAGAATCTCGGGGTTGCCGCCGGCACTGAAGCGTGCGTCGTGCGTCACCAGGCCCCCGACTACGTTCGGCGTGCCGTGGAATTGGATATAGTCTTTTCCGTAAAGCGATCCAATAATCTGCGCATTGCCTTTGATGTCGATGAACCCGGGCGTATAGATGCCGAGCTGGACGCACGGACCATAGAGCCCACCAATCAAACCGCCTTCGGACCCGAGCGGATCTATGGTGATGTTCGTGAGACTCGCGACGATTCCGAACCCCGACAGGTGGACTTCGTTCAGAAAGCTGAGTGCGCCGTCGACGACCAGAATGAAGGGATCCGCCTCCGTACCGGAACCCGTCGATGAGCCGATCGCCTGAGCCCATTGTCCGAAGCTCGTGTATGGAAACGTGTTGCCGTCGATCGTGAGGTCACCCTCCACGTGCAAGGTCGAGGTAGTAATCAACTCAGACAGATCGAGATTTGGGATCTTGACAGAGTCGGCCCAGAATACGTTGAGGCCGGTTCCGTTCGTGTCGTTATTGGGGACAAAGTTGTCCTTTTGTGGAACGGCCGACGAAGTGGTGTAGGTACCGTAGCCCTCGACGAGAAAGCTATTCCCTGTCGTGGTCAGGTTTCCATTCGTGTGGACCCCTGCGTTAATCAGCGAATCGAGGGACCCAATGTGCATGTTTCCCACGAGTTTGATCTCAGTGTCCGTTGTAATCGCGTATCGGAAAGCAAGCGGAACGCCCGGATCTGTGTATCGGACGAACCGTACGTCGATCACATGGGTCGTATCGCGCGGTACGCCGTCCAGTCCGATGTAGTGCCGTGTCCCGATCGACTGGACCTGAACGGTGTCTCCTGCGGGATACCCGACAGTAGACACAACGGTAGCGTACGAGCCTCCACGGCCGTCACTTCCGGATACCTCATACACAGAACCTTCTATCCAGGGGTCGGGGTCCTTAGCGAGTTTCAGGGTAACCATCTGGAAACCTGTCAGAGCCGCATCTCTCGCCAACAGCTTCGTGTACCTCAGGTTCAGGGCCTGGTCGGTATCGGAAACATCGGATCTTATGCCAAACATAACGACGCTCGCGGTAGCGAAGAACGACAGCGAGAGTATCAGAACGTATTGTCCCATCTCATTTCTCCGGTTTACAGGTCGTTGGCATCCTCGCGAGCGAGTGCCTCTGGACGATAGACGGCGTTCCAACGCGTTTCCATGAGCGCCGTCGACGATCCGACACCGCTTATTCCGATCAACTCGATGGCAATCTGCCGCACCTCGTCCGGGGTCGCCGCGGGCCCGCCCATGTCGTTCTCGATTTTGAATGACACGCCGGTAAACACCGACGCGGTTACTCTCGAAAGCGTACCGTTGAGGTAGCGCGCTATCTGGTATGTCGGCTTTAACTCGTCCCCTACCGTCGTCGAATCGACAACCTGCCACTCATATCGAATGATAGCAGGGGGTTGACCTGGCTCGACCTGGCCGACGAACTGGAAGAAATTGATTGTCGAGTCTGTTTCCCACTGGATGCTTGTCGAGTCGGGCTCGAGTTCATATGCCGGAAAATTGGAACCCATGTTCCGCAAGTCTCTCTCGAGACCTGCGGCGACGTCGAGCATCATCTTCTTACCGGCCCGCGCCTTGATCGTCGCCACCACCATACTTTCGACGCGTGTCTTCGTGACCGTGGCAGACAGGATGATCATGGCGGCCACCGCCGCAACCATCGAATGCCCAATCCATTCACTCATGGCGTACTCCTTCAAGTTTGGTGATTCTGCTGGTCACAGCCAGACACCGGCTTTCTCTGTCACCCTGTGATAGGTGACGATGCGGCTTACGGTGACCGTCAGCGGCTCCCCGTTGATGGTGATGCTCGGATGCTTGACGGTGGCGTCAATTCGTTTGGCGAACGTCTGCGACGTCGAGACTTCCGAGGGAACGCTCTCGTTGACGTATCGAACAGACAGTCCGATATCGTATGAGTAGTCTTGCGTCGTTCGAGTTATCTCCATGCCGTCGAAGTCGTCGATATCCTTGCACGCCGTGTACTCAGTGCAACCGCCAAACTCCGTTTCCGGCGTCAGATCACTCGAGGATTTCACGAGAGGGAACTGTATCGGTTTCGCGAAGCGGGACTCATCCGTCCGCTCATCGAATGCGATACCCGAACGCTCAATGTCTTCGAGCACATCGTAGGCGACGCCCGAGAGCTGTGTTACGGCTTCGTTGATGTAGATGCGCTGGGCTGCTCTCCTCGATCCGTTGGACATGGTGAGCGACAACACCATCGTCACTCCGAGGGCCGCAAGCGCGTAGATGAACTGATGCATCGTTAACGTCGGTTAGATTCAGCGAATCGGATCGAAACACCGCATTGATTGCGACGCTCGGTTCTGAGTCGCAAAACTTGTTTGACGAATGCAGTCTATGAGATGACCGTATCCGCGAGCGTTCCTGCCATGTCCTGCGACAGGTTCTTTTCGCGTCCAGCCGCCTTTAGCGCAGCTTCAAAGGCTGCCTCGACCGCGCATTCGGCTTCAAATGGGCGTCCGTCGTGTGTTTGATCGGCCCTGTCCATTCGATCAGCGAGAAAACTTTTGAGGTCGGCCAGGTTTCGGAAGTATTGCCCTTCGAGGCTGGATACGTCGGTGATGTGGCCTCTCCATTCACCTTCGGCATGAGCGCTGGAGGTCAGCTCAAACCACATCCTGAGTGCAAATGATTGCATCTTTCTTCCCGTAGAATCGTGGCATGAGATTCGGTGTCAGTCTCATGCGAGTTCTGGAGCCACAGGCGTCTCATGTGGCGACACGAGAGTATACCTCGTCGGTGTCCCGACACGGTTCTTTTCGTGGCTCTTCCGGCGTTCTTTGCTTGTCCGATATTGGAATCAGCGCGTGTCTCGCCCCGACAAAGAAGTTGGTCTCCGCGGGGAGCTTGCCGTATCAGGGAGCCAGATGTTGCCCCAGGTTGACCGCCAAGCGGCACATGCGCAACGTGAGGCTCAGGCGCCGGCGATGAGTCTCTGGAGTTGTTGCTCTTGTTCGGAGGTCAGGTTGGATCCGCCAACGACCAGTTCAAGACCCGACCCAGAGCCTCCGCGTCCTTCCCCATCCCTGGCGCCTCCACCAGGAATGAGAGACATCTCCGAGGCCTCGTCATTTCGGATCAGTTCGAAGAGTTTGACCGCTTCGTGCGACGGATTAACGTCGAGTTCGTCGTGAAGGACCTGTCGGCAGCGGTTGAATTGGTGAATTGCTCCGGTACGATCTCCGAGTTCGTAGTACGCACGCATTAGTTTGAGGTGGGTGAACTCTCGCGCGGGGTCACATCGGAGCACGCGTTCACCGTATTGGAGCGTCGACTCGTATTCGCCGTGGGCCAGGCTGTAGTCCATCAGCTTGTCAAGGAGAATGAGGACGGCCTGACGATACCTCACGTTATCGTAGAAAGACCATTCCTGGTATTCACCTTCGAGGAGATCTCCTCGATAGAGATCGACAACGTTCGAGATAACGTCGGCGGTTTCCTTATTAATTCGGAAGCCGGGGAGCCCCTTTACCGCGGCGTATGCATTGTCGACAAATGCCACATCCAGCCAGAGCGGGTCAATCATTTTCAGCTCGAGCCAGTTTGCATCGGCGACAATCAAGTCGTTCCGTATCTCCTCAGAGCACCCAGCCAGGCATTCATTGAGTTGCCAAAGGGCTTTCCGAAGGTATTTCTTCGAGACTTCGGTCGTGTAGTGGCCACCCCAGAGGGAGCTGGCTATGAGTTCTCTTGAATTGGGCTTTTCGCGATGCAGCAACAAGTAGCTGAAAAGCTCGCGCGCTTTTGCGTGTTCGAATCCGGCGACCGGCTGCCCATTCCACGTCGCCTCAAATCGTCCCAGAAGTGTGACTTGTAAAATATCATCCATTGGACGCCTCTCCACGTTGATCATTCACAGATGTGGCTAGCACCAACGTGCTTTTCAAGCGAGGTTTCCGTTGTTCGGAATTCCTCTCATTAAAGAAGACCAGTCTTCTTGCAAGGCCAAAACGCGCTCCCCTTGCTCTTACCTCCGAAGATGTGGAGTAGACACCGGATCCGCCCCCGGACCGCCACCACCCAGCATCTTGCAATAATGTATTCGCGAACCGTCTCATTTGCGTCAATCAACCGTCCTTCTTGCGTCCTATTTGCGTAATTCCTCCTTCGCTGCATCCTTTTCGAGCGTCTCATTCCGAATCGACTCGAGCACCGTACGAGTTCGCTCTGAAGGTGAAATGTCCAACTCTTCCTTCAGTATCGACTCGCAGAGCTGATACTGGCGGACTGCACTCGAACGATCTCCTGCGAGATAGAAGAGCATCATCAGATTCCTGTGGGTTACCTCACGTGCTCGGTCGAATTGGAGAATTCTTTCTCCGTAGAAGATCCCGGACTCGTATTCGCCCTGGCTCGCGGCGTAGGCCATCAATTTGTCGAGCACCAGAAGGACCATATGTTGCGAACGCTCCCGCTGTACGAGGCACCAGTCACTGAACCATCCGCCAAGAAACGGGCCGCTGTACATATCCAGTGCCCGGCGCAGATTCGACGCCTGCTCCTTTGTGAGCAAGGCGCCGTCCACATCCCTTACCTCGTCGAAGGCGGATTCGAACTCCTCGACATCCGTCGAAACCGAGATCGCCGGATTTACTGTAATAGTCCGCGCATCAGCTTCCAGAATCGTCAGATCGTCCGGTATCTGTGGCGCCAGATGCTTCTGCAGTTGCCAGAGGGTGTTCCGCAGATACTTACGCGACTGTTCCGTCGAGGCATGATCGCCCCAGATAAGATCTGCAACCGACTCGCGTGAGTGCGCCTGTCGCCGAAGAAGAAGGTATGCGAACAACTCAAGGGACTTCTGAGACTTGATGTTCTCGATTACAGAGTCGCCATGCCGCAAGAGGAACTTACCAAAAAACGTGGCTCGAAGGTTCATAGCGTGTGGTAGAAGTGCGCGTACGACCGCCTCGTGTCCAGAATCGCTCGTTGCCTGAGCTGATCGATTAGCCAATTGCAGGCCTTCCATGACCGGTATCCGTTCGGCAGACGTAGCACCGAACCGCTCGGAAGATGTGCCAACTCCGAACGACTCACCACCCGCCAGCCAACTAATTTGACGCGAGGCTGTATCCCGAGTAGTCTCGAATTAACGCCACCTCGTCACAACCCTCAGCGCGGAACGCTGAGGCGGAGAAATGTCGAAGCGACATAGCGACAACCATTACAGTGAACGCGTAATCGACGCCCGAATTGGATCACCGGCCCCAGATTATTTCCGGAACGGTCGGGCAGGCAGCTCAACTCGGTGCAGTAAGAGGTCGATGACGGTCACCGCCTGCCGTGTTAACAAACCTGCCCTACATTCTGAATTCTGCATCCTGAATTCTGCATTCCGAATTCTTCATCCTGAATTGCTCATGAACGACATCCTAATCGTCGGCGGTGGAATCTTCGGTCTCACCGCGGCTATCGAACTGAAGCGTCGGGGGCACGGGGTGACCCTTGTCGATCCGGGACCCATCCCCAATCCGCTCGCAGCATCGACCGACATCAGCAAGGTCGTGCGGATGGAATATGGGGTGGACCTGTTGTACATGGAAATGGTAGAGCGTGCAATCGAAGGATGGCGCGAATGGAATGTGTCGTTCGACGAGGAGCTCTACCATGAGTCCGGGGTCACGATGCTCACCCGAGAGGCGATGGCGCCCGGTGGTTTTGAATACGAGAGTTATCGATCGCTGCTGAGCAGGGGTCATGCACCGGAGCGACTCGATGCGAAAGAAATTGAGCGACGCTTTCCCGCCTGGTCGGGGGCCTACGTCGACGGATTCTACCATGCGGTCGGAGGTTTTGCGGAAAGCGGCAGGGTGTCGGCAGCGTTGGCCGCAGAGGCCGCATCCCTTGGTGTCCAACTGCATCTCGGCTCAGCGGTCGTGGAACTCGTCAAGTCAAACGGTCGCATGGCAGGGGTGCGCACGCAGGCCGGCGAAGTCATTCATGCCGGCCACGTTGTCGTAGCAGCCGGCGCGTGGACTCCCGTTCTTTTGCCTGATTTGTCGCCTGTCATGAAAGTGACCGGGCATCCCGTGTTCCATCTCAAACCGGTCCAGCCCGACTATTTCACCCCTCCCCTTTTTGCGACGTTTACGGCCGACGTAGCGAGAACGGGTTGGTACGGTTTCCCCGTACATCCAAGAGAGCGCGTAGTAAAGGTCGCGACACACGGCGTTGGCTTGCGCCTGCACCCCGACGCGCCGCGGGTCGTTACGGAAGAAGACGAACGCAACCTGAGGCGATTCCTCGCCGATGCATTGCCCGCCCTCGCCGATGCACCGATCGTGTACACGCGCCGATGCCTCTATTGCGACACGCTCGACGAGCATTTCCTGATAGATCACCACCCTGAAGCGACGGGTCTCTCCGTCGCTTCAGGGGGAAGCGGGCACGGCTTCAAGTTTGCGCCCATTCTCGGCCCACTCATCGCTGACATGGTGGAAAGCAATTCGAATCCGTGGCTCGAGAAGTTCCGCTGGCGCTCGCTTGAAACCGGTACCGGCGGCGAAGAAGCCGCTCGCTTTCATGGGTAGGGCGTCCGGCGTCCGGCGTCCGAAGTCGGGGTCGGTGACACTATTTGAGAGAAAAACATTGCCTTAGACATCCGGGAGTGTCTGTCGTCGACCTGCGACGAATGAGTTAGCACCGACCACTCTATTCCATGAAGCTACGGCCCGGCCTCGTCTGTGTCAAGATTACGTGAAGATCGTGATGGCGGGCGGATTCGGGAACGGGAAGACCGTCGCCCGGCTGCGTTCATCGGGCCGATTCAACGACGAAGGACTGCCCCGCCCACCCGAAGCGTGCATATGGAACGAACGACCAATCGGGATGGCTTTTCGCAAACTCCAGGAGCGCCTTTCGCTCACCCGACGTGCCGGAGCGCGACCAACAGAAGTAGTCGTCGAACGCGACAATCATCCCGTTCTTGAGTCTCGGCGAAAGGAACCGTAAGACCTCGGCGGTCGAACTGTACAGGTCGCAATCTATGTAGGCGAGCGCCACGTTCGATGGGAGGCCCGCAGCCGACGCTGCATCGGTAAGGGTATCATTGTAAAAACCCTGGACGATCGTGTATTCCTCGGTACCGATACCGTTCCTCGCACAGATGTCGCGAAACTGCGGCACGGTTGTAACCCTGCCGCCCGGTTTCCACGAAGGGTGGTCGTCGGCGTCTGACACATGCTCAGGCATCCCGGCGAATGAGTCGAATGCCCATTGTTGAGACGTGTAGCCGATCCTCCGAGACTCGCGATAGGCCAGCCCGAACGTCAGTCCGGTGTGGCATCCAAATTCACAATAGTCGCCGTCGATTTCGTTGAAATGCAGCGCGTAAAATGCCTTTCGAAAGAATGTCCGCCGATCCGATTCCTCGAAGTAACGCGGATGGCGCCGGAGACGCCACACGACCCTCCGAACGGGCGCAAGCAACTGAAACGCGAATCGCCTCAGTGGCGTCGGCAGCTTCGTGAAGTATTTTCGCCACATTTTGTGCTCAGGTGTGGGTTCTTTCGTGATTCGACCGGCCGGAAGAGAAGTCCAGCTGCGCGAGGCACATTATCGACCTGGAGTACCTCACACGCAAATGGTTCTTCGCTCTCAATGCACGACCAGCATTCGGCTCGTTGAGGACGTCTCCGACCCCTTGTTGCCGACCCGCAGCCTGTAGAAGTAGACACCGGCGGGGAGCCGCATCGTAAAGCGAATGCGATGGACCCCGGGCCGCTCCAGGCCCTCGTCGAAAGATCCAATCTGGCGCCCCAGCACATCATAAACGGACAGCGCTACGGCGGCCGGACCGTCCAGTTCGTACGGAATCGTCGTCGCATCCGAGAACGGGTTGGGATAATTCTGATACAGGCGAAATCCGGCCGGTGGGACTTCGTCGCGCTCGACGCCAACCCCGATCATTCCGACAAAATCGTAGACGTCGGTTTCGTTAGCCGGCTTCCGTGTTACGAGTTCGAAGACATCGCCGTCTTCCGGCCCACGATCCGGGTTGCCGCGAACGAACGTGAACATCCACGCTGGAAGCAACTGACCCTCACCATCCTCCTCGAGGATGTACATCCGCTCACCGTTGGACGGTATTGCGTTCGCATCCGCGTCGTCGAAAAGCACGTCTCTGCTCCCCCCGGACGTGAGATTCTGGACTTCGAATCGAATCGGCACCGGGTCGAAATCGAACAGAGACGAAGTCGTATCCACGGTTTCCCCATGAAACGTGATGCGGTAGTCGGCAGGTGTTGCCAGACACTGAATCGATTCGCCTCCCAGGGAGACTCTCGGTGAACGAATACTCGCGTTCAGCGTGGCATCACCGACCGTCCATCCCGTCAGGTCCCTGTCCTCTTCGGCTTTAACGACGTCAAAGATCGTTAGACGAATGCCGTCGAATGCGGGACCTTCAAATCCGGTGACCGGAGCGTTAACTAACGCTTCTGTGTTCGTGTCGAGATCGCGGACGGAATACGTCTTCTGCGCATCCTCCGGCACCTGGAAGCTGACCCTGTATTTGTGCCCGGTCAGCTCCTCCGGATCGACGAAACTGATCCGCACACGTGCGCTGCCCGATCCCTCCGGATGTTGGACGTACGTACTCGTCTCGCGGGGTGTCGCCTTTCGAAATGCGGGCGATCGCGCGAATGACGTGTTGACGCCGTCAGTCACCTCGACCCGGAATACTGCCTCGTCAGCATTCGGCAGAGTCGTCAAGTCCACCGTCTTCAGCATGATGTCGGGCGCTGACATCATGTCGAAATCGTCGAGAGCGGAAAACGTGCTGCCGCCGTCTGAGCTATAGCTTAGAATTGCTGCCAGGCTGTCGCTTTCCGGATCTCCCGCGCGAAGCATCAGATCGATCGAATCACCCATGAAGCTGATCGGCGTCCTGAAATCGAGATCGATCAGTTCGATGACGGGCGGGCTGTCTCCCGCGTTGTCGATTACGAAGAACGGCGATTTCTCGCGTGCAACGGCAAGGCCGTCTGCGTTGAGGAGCACGATCTCGAACCGTCCAAACGGCGTGTCCGGCAGCAGCGAGGTGTCGATTTCAAGACTTCCCGCATTGAGAATGGGCCCGGCGAGGCGCATCCATCCTTCGGCCGGCGTCGCGCTGAACATCACCTCGACGGAGTCGGTGACCTCTCCCCCGGTCCACTGGAGGCTGGCCGTACCTTGCAGAAGTTCGGCCAGGGAGGGTGAAAGAATCGAGAGTAAACCCGGCCTCAGGCGATGCTTGCTCAAGAGCCAGTCTTCAATTCTTGGATCGTCGTACCACGGCGCCCACGGTCCGTGGCCAACGTTGGGGACACCCATAAAGACTAGATCGGGGCGCGTCGCCATCGCCGAGTCGAGTTGCACAGAGCTCTTGGCGTGACAGTTGAAGTAGCCGCAATTTGTATAAAACGCCTCCCGTCCCAGCCTCTCGAACGCTGTGACCATGTTCTTCGAGAACAGCGGCGATACCGTGCCGTCGGTTTCTCCATGGATGATCCAGAATGGCACGTTACCGATGGAATCCGCAAGAAGCGGGCTGTAGCCTCCACTCATTGCGAGGGCGGCGGCGAATCGCGACGGATCCCTGTAGACCGCATCGAACGTACCGTAGCCACCGAGCGAAAGGCCGGTAGCATAGACGCGATCCTGATCGATATTGAACTCCACCGACAAACTGTCGAGCAAGTCGAGCACGGTCGCCATTTCCTTACGAATCGGCGCCGAGGAGGAGCCGAGAACGACATCCTCCCATCTACCGTTTGGGGGAACTTGTGGCGACACGACGAACGGCGCATAGAGAGACTGGACACGGGTGTCGGCCCAAGCCGTGGCAATCCGGTGTATGGCGATCTGCGATGTGTTGTTCGTTCCCCGTTCCCCGGAGCCGTGAAAGGTGACGATCAACGGGTGCGCCCGGCTGCCGTCGTAAGTCTCGGGGACGTACAAACGGTATGGCATGGTGAAGCCCTGAAATGTGTGAGCACGGACTTCGAACTTCGATGTCAACTCCTGGGGCTGCGCGCCTGCTATCGAACTTTGAGAAATAGCCGCGGTGACCACCACGAAAAACCAGGCGACAACGATCCCGCCTGGCGATCGACTCACCCACCGCCTGCTCGACCACCTCTCTCTGTCTCGGATCTTCATGCCTCTATGTTTGCTTTCGAGCGGCTTGCTCTATGTGCCGCCGTTCCGGGAAAGGGGCTAACGATGAATACCACCCCGCTAACCGATTCACGAACGGCGAAGGTAATGCAAAACCTTGGGGCCCAACGTCCGGCGCTCCACCGTGACCGGAAGGTCATCGGGCGTCTCGGATGGTCCGAGCCGTCCGTCACGGAAGATAAGCCTGACACCATCGACAACCGGGTTCGAAGCTGTGTACTCCGAATCAGCTTGCAGCGTCCAGGCAGCGTCTAGTAGCCTGGCCGCGTCGTCTTTCTCTTCGACACGGGGACAATTTCTGACGATCACGAAGAATCTCAAGCTACCTTTGGCTTTCAACCAACCGTTTCTTATTGAAAGCAACGAAATGAGCTCAGCTTAGTACCGTGCGCACCCTGCGTTTATACAAGAGGAACGACCTCCGGTTGTGCGAAGAAGAGGCTCCGACCCCGCGAGGTGGCGAGGTCCTTCTTCGTGTTGCGGCCGTTGGCATCTGTGGCTCCGATCTGCACTGGCTCGAAGAAGGCAGTATTGGTGACGTGCATTTGACGAAGCCGCTTATTCTTGGACATGAGTTTGCGGCTACCATTGCGTCGGGCCACCAGAAGGGGCTTCGCGTGGCCGTCGACCCGTCGATCCCATGCGGGTCTTGCCGATATTGTGCAGAAGGCAACACAAATCTGTGCGTGGCTCTCCGGTTCGCGGGACAGGGAACAGAAGACGGGGCGCTTCGAGCTTACATGGCCTGGCCGGCGGGCAGGCTCCATCCTCTCCCCGACTCGATGAGTGACGAAGAAGGCGCGCTGCTGGAACCCCTCGGGATCGCATTGCATGCAGCCGATCTCGGTCACCTTTCCCGAGGAAGACGCGTCGGTATATTCGGGTGCGGCCCCATCGGACTGCTGATACAAAGGGTTTGCCTCGCAGAAGGTGCGGTTGTCGTCGTGGCGGCCGACCCGATTGCAACCCGCCGTGAAGCCGCTCGCCGATCCGGCGCCGCATTCGTGCTGGATCCAGATGCCGTGAACTATCCACAGGACCTTGCCGAGGCCTGCGCAGAAGGACTCGATATCACCTTCGAAGCTTCGAATGATCACCATGCCATCCAGGCCGCAGTCGACGCAGCGAGACCCGGTGGTCGGGTAGTCATTACGGGCATTCCATCCGATGACACGATTCTGCTGCGGGCTTCATCCGTTCGCAGGAAAGGTCTCACCCTGCTCCTGACACGAAGAATGAGGGAGGTCTACGATCGGTCACTTCATCTGGTCGAGAGCGGGCAAATAGATCTTCTCGACCTGGTCACACACCGTTACGATCTGGCCGAGTTTGACACTGCATTCAACATAGCGTTGGAACGAAAAGGCCTCAGAGTAATCCTCAGGCCTTGACCCAGCGATGACTGGGCTACGGCAACCGGTATGACATCCAACATTACTCAACCTCGAGGCACGGCTGGGAACCAAGGCGTACTGGTGGTAGGAAGCGCGAATATGGATCTGGTGGTTTCGTGCGACCAGTTCCCGCAACCGGGCGAGACTCGATTTGGTGACTCCTTCGCAACGTATCCCGGCGGCAAGGGAGCCAACCAAGCCGTGGCGGCAGCTAGGCTTGGTGGTGAGGTTATCTTTCTCGGGAAGATTGGCAAGGACAGTTTCGGCGACGAGCTGGCCGCGCGCATGATGGAGAACGGTGTTCAAGTGGATACCTTGCTGCGCGACGGCAGCACGCCGACAGGCGTCGCTCTGATCACGGTGGATGCAAGCGGCCAGAATGAGATTCTTGTCGTTTCAGGTTGCAACATGAAACTGGAGCCCGAAGACGTGGCCAAGAATCGTCACCTGCTCGATCAGGCCTCTGTATTGCTGCTCCAGTTGGAAACACCGCTCAGCACGGTCCAAAAGGCGGCCGAACTGGCAGCCGAGGACGGTGTCCTGGTCGTACTCAATCCTGCTCCCGCGATGGCGTTGCCGGATGATTTGGTCCGTCTTGTCGACTACTTGACACCGAATGAACTGGAGATCGAAACTCTGTCCGGGGCTCCTGTTCAGGACCTTCGCTCGGCTGAAGAGGCAGCTCGTCGCCTGCTTGACCGTGGTGTAGGAAACGTCGTCGTCACGCTGGGGGCTTCGGGAGCAATGCTCGTGTCTCCGAATGGCGTGCAACTCGTGCGTGCCCCGCAGGTCATCGCCGTTGATTCCACAGCGGCCGGCGACGCGTTCAATGGATCGTTCGCCCTTGCGCTTTCGTGGGGTTGGGATGCCAGGCAAGCCTTGGAGCTCGCCGTGTTTGCGGCGTCGTTCAGCGTTACGCAAGTAGGTGCTCAGCCTTCCCTTGCCACCCTCTCGGATCTGTCAAAGTTCATCGATCCTGAACTGTTCTCACAGATTCCCCGAAACTCTTAGCATACTGATGGCGCGGCCAGGTTTCCGCACCGCTGAGTTGAATAGTCGTACGGAAGGGCCTTCGATAAGGAACGGTACGCCGACTAGCGGTGTTCGAACCGGTGAGAAATACGAGAAGAACCCCTACAGACCTCCCCTGACCGCGACCGTAGCTTGCCGACGGTCCTGGGACATACTAATTCGTTTATGGAAAGCCAGAAGACCGCGATGCACGACCTGACGGAGTCCGTGGAGGCTCCCTGCGTGGCGATCCTCCCCTTCACGAACCTGAGCGGCGATCCAAATCAGTCGTATTTCTGCGAGGGACTTGCGGCTGAAATCCTCGTCTGCCTCGCACGAACACCCGGTATTCGGGTCGTGGCGAGATCCTCCGTCTTTTCGTTAGACTGGGAGAAGCTGGACATCCGTGAGGCCGGCAAGCATCTGTGTGCCTCCGCCGTTCTTAAAGGGACGGCCAACTGCTTAGATGATCGCCTCGAAATCACTGTTGAGTTGATCGACGTGGCGACCGGCAACGTGATCTGGGCCGGTCGATACGATCGCAATCTCGTCGACGTGTTCGTTGTGCAGGATGAAATCGTCGCCGGTGTGGTCCGCGCCCTTCCCATCGTTGTCGACGATACCCGCATCCGAAAAATCGTCGACCAGCACGCCGTAAATGTGGAAGCCTATGAGTGCTACCTGCGTGGACGACACCTCTACTGGCTGTTCAGCAGGCAGAGTGTCGAGGCGGCACTGAAGGAATTTCAGTGCGCCACAGAAACCGGGGACAGCTACGCACTCGCTTATTGCGGCATTACAGATTGCTACTGGTATTTATATGAATACGTAGAGTCACTTAAGCAATATGTTGAGGCCGCCGATGAGGCCAGCCGGCGTGCCTTGGCGTTGGATCCGACACTGGCCGAAGCCCATGCCTCGAGGGGTCTCGCTTTGTCGTTGCAGGGTGATTTTGCAGCAACGTGTGCGGCATTCGAAGAATCCATTCGGCTCGATCCCAACCTCTTTGAGGCACACTTTCTTTACGCACGCACCTGCTTTGCCGAAGGTGAACTGGAGCGAGCAGCCGAACTGTTTGAAAAGGCGCACGTGATTCGCCCTGAAGACTATCAGTCGCTCCTGTTGGCCGGCCAGGTCTACGAGGTCCTCGGGGACGTGGAGCGCGCTTCCGATCTTCGGAGCCACGGAGTGGCGATCGCTGAAGAGCATCTCTTTCTGAATCCAAAAGAGACAAGGGCGCTGTATATGGGCGCCAACGGGCTCGTCCAGCTGGGACATACAGAAAAAGGACTCGAGTGGCTCGAGAAGGCACTGGTTCTGGAGCCCGATGATCCGATGCTTCTGTACAACGCCGGCTGCATCTATGCACTCGTGGATCGACCGGATGCAGCCTTGACATGCCTCGAGCACGCCGTTTCGGGGGGATTGCGACAGAAAGGCTGGTTCGAGCATGACCCGAATCTGGACTCAATACGGTCACATCCGAGATTCAGGGCGCTAACTGAGAAGCTGGTGTAGCTGGACTATTCTATTCGCGGCGCGAGACAACGCAAACAGGTGGAAACGCCATGTGGTCAACTCGCAAACTGGGAACCCAGTGGAGGCAAGGACTCTCCGCCCTTGCCGTCGCAGCCCTGTTTGTCGCCGCAACACCGCCTTCCCAGACCGAGCGTAGTCTTTCGGGTGCTGTTTTCACCGTCCGCGTCGAAGCAGCAATTACGCCGGTTTCGGCCGACTTTATCCGACGGGCCATGCGCGAGGCGGGTGAGGCAGGCGCCTCCTGTCTCGTGATCGAGCTCGACACACCGGGTGGACTCATGGAATCCACGCGCCAAATTGTGAAAGACATCCTGGCCAGCAGATTCCCTGTCATCGTATATGTTGCGCCTCGAGGCGCTCGCGCCGCCTCGGCAGGCGTCTTCATAACGCTTGCCTCCCACATCGCCGCGATGGCGCCGGCAACGCACATCGGTGCGGCACACCCGGTCCAGATGGGTGGCGCTCCCGGACAACCTGCACCCGATCAAGAAAAGGGGTCGGAATCCGGCGGCAGCACCATGGAGGAAAAGATCGTCAATGATGCCCGTGCCTGGGCGCGTACGCTGGCGGATCTCCGACACCGCAACGCGGATTGGGCCGCAGCGGCTGTCACCGAAAGCCAGTCCATCCCCAGCTCCGAGGCGCTGGAATTAAACGTCATTGATTACGTGGTCGCAGACCTGCCAGAGCTCCTCGAGGTCATTGACGGACGAACGGTCGAGACAGAAAGCGGTACGGTCATGCTACATACGCGCGGCGCGGCTGTGGTGCCCGTCGACATGTGGTGGGGCGAACGAATCCTCTCCCTCCTCTCCGACCCGAATCTGGCGTTTCTCCTTCTCATGCTCGGTTTCTACGGAATTCTGTTCGAGTTCTACACTCCGGGCTGGGGCGTGGCCGGGACGGCGGGTATCATCTGTCTCGTGCTGGCTTTCTTCGGACTCGCCGTGTTGCCGGTAAGCTATGCCGGACTCGTTCTCATTTTTCTCGCCGTCGGACTTTTCGTGGCGGAGGCCTTCTTCCCGAGCTTCGGAATGTTGACCGTCGGTGGAGGGGTATGTCTGATCCTGGGAGGCATCATGCTTATCGACTCGCCCGTCTCCATTATGCGTGTTTCGTTGTCCGTGGTCATTCCCGTCGCAATCGGGAGCGCGGGGGTCGCGTTCTTTCTGGCCAGCCGAGCCCTTCAGTCGTTCCGGATTCCGGTCCAGACCGGATCCGAAGGAATGCTGGGAGAAACGGGCACGTCGACCGTGGATTTCGTCGAACGAAACGGATCATACGAAGGAACCGTGCTCGCCCACGGAGAAATATGGCGAGCCAAATCAGATCATCAGATTGCCGAGGGTGAACACGTCAGGATCGTGACCTGTGAACGTCTGACGCTCACCGTTACCAATGCATCCGCGCCATCGGATGTTGAAGGCGGTCAAAAACGATAGAGGTTGACATGTTAGTGCAATATTGGGGCATTGCAATCGGTGTTGTCGCGCTCTACTTCATCAGCTGTATCCGGATTTTGTTCGAGTATCAGCGAGCGGTCGTTTTCAGGCTCGGACGCGTGCTTCCGAAACCCAAGGGCCCCGGCTTCATGATGATTTTCTGGCCCGTGGATCGCATGGTGCGGGTAGGCCTGCGAACCATCGTTCAGGATGTGGCCTCGCAGGACGTCATCACGATCGACAACGTCACGGTAAAAGTGAATGCCGTGGTCTATTTCCGGGTTATCGATCCCATGAAGGCGGTCCTCGAAGTGGAGGACTATCGCTACGCGACCGAGCAGTTGTCGCAAACGACCTTACGCAGCATTCTCGGACAAATCGAGCTCGATGCGCTCCTGGCCGAGCGGGACAAGATCAACCACAGGTTACAGTCGGTTCTCGATGCACAATCCGAGCCGTGGGGCATCAAGGTTTCTCTCGTGGAGGTGAAGCATGTCGATCTGCCCGAGCACATGCAGCGCGCGATGGCCAAACAGGCTGAAAGCGAGCGGGAGCGCCGCGCGAAAATAATCCATGCCGAGGGTGAGTTTCAGTCTGCGCAGAAACTGAAGGAAGCGGCCATGGTCATCGAGGAACACCCGATGGCGATGCAGATGCGATTCCTGCAAACGCTTGTCGACATCGGCTCGGAAAACAACACGACGGTGGTCTTCCCGCTGCCGATCGATTTGGTGAGCGCGATGTTCGCAAAATCGACCGTCGGCAAGGACCAGGGTTAGCTGATCTGACACTTGCGGAATCGGCGATCCGCGCGGCCAAGCTGCGGTGATTCCCGCTGCTATGGCACGATCGCATCGGCTTGGCCGTTTGACCTTGAACGACGTGCCCAATGCCGACGAATTCCGCCAGTTGTCGCTCTGCATTCCGACACGTCCCGTAGGGCATCCCTCACAGGGCTCCGGGAGTAGGCCTGTCGCCGGCCCCACCTGTTGGGCGTATCCTACCGGCATCCCGCGGTGCAAACGAGGCGCGATTATGTCCCTGCTTTCACAATCCTATGTTCACGGAGCGAGTTCCGAACCCCTCTTAGGGCAAACGGTCGGTCTGACGCTCGAGAAAACGGTTTATCGCCATCCCGAAAGATTGGCGCTCGTTTCGTCGCACCAACGGATCAGGTGGACATGGGACGAGCTTCAGAGAGAGGTCGATACCTTTGCGGCAGGGCTCGTGGCCATGGGTCTGAAACCCGGAGATCGGGTCGGGATCTGGTCGCCGAACTGCGCTGAATGGATCGTAACCCAATTTGCGACTGCCAAAGCCGGCCTGGTTCTCGTGAACATCAATCCGGCGTATCGGCTGGCTGAACTCGAGTACGCGCTGAACCGCGTAGGGGTGAAGGCGCTCGTGACAGCCGAGTCATTCAAGTCGAGTCACTATCTGGAGATGGTCCGGATGCTGGCGCCGGAGCTCGAAACGTCTGTTCCGGGCAATCTGACCTCCGCGCGCCTCCCGGCGTTGAAGTCCGTGATCGTTATCGGTCCGGGCGAACACAAAGGCTGCTTCTCGTTCGACGGCATCGAGGAACTTGCGACATCGCGCGACCTTGCGATGCTCAACGTCGTAAAGTCGAAGCTCCAGTTCGATGATCCGATCAATATTCAGTTCACATCGGGAACAACCGGGAGTCCGAAACCGGCGACGCTAACACACTACAACATCGTCAACAATGCATACTTCGTGGGTCGTGGAATGCGGCTTACGGAATTGGACTCGCTGTGTTTGCCTGTGCCCCTTTACCACTGCTTCGGCATGGTGTTAGGCGTGCTGGCCGCGACCCATCACGGTACGACGATTGTCCTGCCCTCCCCGGTGTTCAAGGCGAAGTCGGTGCTCGATGCCGTCCAGAAGGAGCGATGCACCGCGTTGCACGGGGTGCCAACCATGTTCATCGCCGAACTCGAGGATCCGAATTTCGACCAGTACGACCTCAGTTCGCTCCGAACGGGCGTCATGGCCGGGGCTCCATGCCCGGTCGAGTTGATGAAGGAGGTTGTCGATCGCATGCACATGTCGGAAGTCACCATCGGCTACGGAATGACGGAAACCAGCCCCGTGACGTTCCAGACGGGCATCGACGATTCGTTCGAGCGGAGGGTGACGACGGTGGGCACGGTGCTTCCTCATACCGAGGCCAAGGTCATCGACGAAGACGGACAAATCGTCCTACCCGGCGTTTCCGGGGAACTGCTGACGCGAGGTTACTGCGTCATGCAGGGTTATTGGGAGGATCCCGAGCATACCCGGGAGTCGATCGATGCCGCCGGGTGGATGCATACCGGCGACGTCGCCACGATAGACACATTTGGCTATGGTCGGATCGTCGGGCGCATCAAGGACATGGTCATCCGTGGCGGCGAAAATCTGTTTCCTCGTGAGATCGAAGAGTTCCTCTATCGGCATCCGAAAATCGAGGAGGTCGAGGTCTTCGGCGTTCCCGATCAGAAGTATGGTGAAGAACTGTGCGCATGGATCCTGCTGGTGGATGGTGAGCAGGCCACCGACACCGAGATTCGGGACTTCTGCGAAGGACAGATCGCCCACTACAAGATTCCGCGATACATCCGTTTCGTCGAACGTTTCCCAATGACCGCAACCGGCAAAGTCCAGAAGTTCAGAATGCGGGAAACAATGGAGCGGGAACTCGCCCGCGGGAAAGGCAAGGGATCGACTGAACCGGCCGCAAAGGCGGTTTAAGTCCTTAATCTCGCCCGCCGAAGCGCGCCAAAGCGGAGCGGCGGTGGGCGAAGGCGGGTCTTCCAGATCGCTCGTTTGGGGCCGGCTTCGACCCTCCACGCTCGATCCAGTGTATCGCCATCATCAGGTGCCTGGTTCGCTCGTTGGGCAGGCTCTTCGAGACCCATTTTCAATTCTGCGTTCTGAATTGTCTTACACGATTCCGGCGTCATTCCTCACAAGCCCCCGGCGGCAACTTTGTTAAGATGCAGTGATCCTGTGAAGGGGAAATCTGCACGGTCGACATCGACTGACCGACCGCCTTCCTGGCGATTCGCATCCCGGCTGGTCCGACTGCAAGCCGCTATTTGATCGGCTGCAGCTATCGACAATAACGGACGGAGGATCGCATCATGGAACTCATCGTTGACCGCGTGAACGTTTGGGCTGCGAGCATTGAAGACAAGCCCGGAGGCCTCGCCCCGATACTGCAGGGCCTCCACGAGGCAGGCGCAGACCTCGATTTCATCATCGCCCGTCGTTCCGCGGAAAAACCGGGAACCGGCGTCGTATTTCTAACTCCGATTCAAGGAGATCGAGAGATAAGAGCTGCCACGACCTTAGGATTCAACCTGACAAGCAGCGTCGAGTCTGTGCGCGTTGTCGGGAAGAACGTGCCGGGAATTGCGGCAAAAATGGCGGATCTGATCGCAGGTGGGGGAATCAGCGTCCGAGGATTCTCTGTGGCCGTCATCGGGACGAGGTTTATCGCATACATCGGATTCGACACGGCGGAAGATGCCAACCGAGCCGTGGAGATACTTGCCATGTGAAAACCCACTTCGGAGTTGGTCGATAGTCAATTAGGATCTCCGGCAAAGGACACCGTAAGATCTTAACACGGCATTAATCCGTTATTGTTTATCTTAAAGGATTGATGTACTGACAGGCCACGATCCGAGGATCGTCCGGGCTGAATGCCGCGTGACCACTGGGTTGCAGCGCTTACCGCCTGTTAAGCGACAGGAGCGGCATTCGTGACGTTGGCGCCAGGCTGCTGTGCGTTTCCCGCTCGAACAACTGCGGATGTCGCGCCCCTTTGCTCCTGGTTCACGGTGTACGGTGCCCATGCGTTTCCACATTGGCGCTGGAACCCCGGCTGCGTCCAGCCGGGCCGCACGCTCCTACCGTTTTGCGATCGGTTGACCGTCGCCCGGCGAGGAAATGCATCATCTCGCTAACGGAAGGTCCGCCTGCACGCTCATAATCTCGCTCCGAAAAAGAGAACAAAAGCTGTTTATATGCCCACAAGTTCGAGTAACCTCGACGCTGCACCGAATCGAACCAACGGGAGTCCGTCGCCGTCACAAGCTGATGCGCAGCAGCCGGATCCCCTCGCGCGGATTCGCGCGGTTGAAACACCCAAAGCGTTGAAACCCCCCGCCACGCGAGCGGATCTTCGTCATCGCGAGTTTGCCGCCGACGGGTTCTGGCAAGAGGTAGACGCCTACAGTGACGTCGAAGAAGACGAATTTCTATCCCATGAATTCCAGAACAAGTACAGCGCGACGTCGATCGACGATCTCGACGAGGTCGTCGGAAGCCGCGTTTCGAGTGACTTCATGGAGGACGTGGCCGAAGGAATGAGGCTGGCTCCGATGCGCCTACGGCTCTCCCCTTATCTTTTGAGCCTCATCGATTGGGCCGACCCTTACCACGATCCGCTCCGGCGCCAGTTCATTCCCGTAGCATCGACCCGTGAGCCCGATCATCCCATGCTCACGCTCGACTCGCTCGCCGAACAGAGCGACGCACCGGCTCCGAGCCTGGTTCATCGATATCGAGACAAGGTGCTCTTTCTTGCCCTTGACGTGTGTCCGGTCTATTGTCGCTTCTGTACGCGTTCGTATGCGATCGGTGGAGACACGGATTCGGTTTCGAAAGTGGACTACAAGCCGATCCCGAAACAATGGGACCAGGCATTCGCCTACCTGCTGTCGCGGCCCGAAGTGGAAGACGTTGTCGTTTCCGGGGGGGATGCCTATTTCCTGCCGGCCAACCGAATCCGCCTCATCGGGGAAACCCTGCTGGCGATCCCGCACATACGACGAATCCGCTTTGCCACGAAGGGTCCGGCCGTAATGCCGATGAAGGTACTCTCGGACCTGGAGTGGTCGGACACGCTCATCGAGCTCGCACGTACGGGTCGCACGCGAAACAAGGAGGTCTGCCTCCACACACACTTCAACCATGCCAACGAGATCACCGACGTCACGCGGCGGGCGATGCAGTACCTCTATCGGGAAAACGTGACCATACGGAACCAGAGCGTCATGATCCGGGGTGTAAACGACAGCGACTCGGCCATGAATGATCTGGTGAAGAAACTTTCTGAAATTAACGTGCAGCCGTACTACGTCTATCAGCACGACATGGTGAAGGGCGTCGAAGAACTCCGGACTCGTGTCGGCAAGACCAGTATGATCGAAAAGGCGGTTCGCGGCGTGACGGCCGGTTTCAACACCCCGACGTTTGTGACCGACGCACCTGGCGGCGGAGGTAAACGGGTGGTCCACAGCTACGAGCATTATGACGAGGAGACGGGTATTTCCGTCTATCGCAGTCCAGCTATCGACCCAGACAAGGTCTACTTGTACTTCGATCCACTGTCCCGTCTTCCCGACGAGGGACAGGATCGTTGGGATGACCAGTCTGAGCATCCGCACATGGTGGAAGAAGCACTGAGGGCGGCCGGCTGCTCCTCGCTAGAAGTTGCAAACACATCGGAGGATATAGCATGAGAAACGAATCGAAACAACGTCAGTCGAACAGAGAAACCAACGGAGCACCCACGCCTGAACGCTTCGAGCGCTTCCCTCCGCCGCTGCACGGCCACCTGAGCACGCTCGATGCGCACAACGCCCGCATCAAGATGTTCGGCGTGACCGCGGAAGTTCTCGATGACCCCGAAGCCCTCAGCATCCTACGAAGGCGATTCGACGAAAGCGAGGCTTTCACGAAGCTGACGGCCTACGCGCCGGATAAGGCCGCAAAGAAATGGCAGAAACTCGGGTTCAAGAAGGAAGGTCGGATCGCAAACTTCTTCCGTGACGGAACGGATGCGACGATCTGGACGCGCTACTCTGACGAATCGCGGGCCGAATCCGAGACAGAAGCAAAGGAGACAGAGGTGCTGGAAATCGCCTTGTCCAAGGAGCCGATCGACGCACCGATACTGCCGGGGGAATTCGAACTACGCTACGCAACGCCGGACGACGCGGGGCGCATTTCCAATCTGCTTCGCGCCACATTCTCTGAGTATCCAGCAGACATTTCCGAAGGTACGATTCGGCGTTTGATCACGAGACAGCAGTCAGTGTTTGCACTCCTCGAAACGAACGGCGAGATAGCCTCAATGGCGAGCGCTGAAATCGACGTCGGTTGGAAGACGGCCGAGATTTCCGACTGTGTGACCGTCGAGAAACATCGGAAAAGGCGACTCATGGTCGCGATACTCGACCGTCTCGTCGATCACGTAGCGTCACGCTTCAAAATCAAGGATTTCTATTCCCTCGCCCGCGCTGAGCAGGTCGGAATGAACGTCGCACTCGCGCGTGCAGGTTTCACTCACGACGGCCAACTCGTTAACAACTGTCGCATGCCCGGTGGTTGGGAAACGTTGAACGTCTGGTGGCGGACGGTCGGCGAAGACGAGTAAATGCATATACTGGATCTGCTCGTTTTCGGCGCCTACCTCGCCGTATTGCTTGGCATCGGGATCCGGTTCTTCCGTCGCGATGAATCCGCCGACGATTACTACCTCGGCGGACGCGACATGAGCAGCTTGCACATCGGACTGTCCGTCGTCGCGACCGACGTTGGAGGCGGCTTCTCCATAGGACTCGGAGGCCTTGGATTTGCGATGGGAATCGCGGGATCGTGGATGCTGTTCACGGGACTCGTGGGCGCCTGGCTCTCCGCTGTCTTACTCATTCCCAGAGTGAAACCCAATGCGAGCCAATTTCGATTTCTAACGTTTCCGGACCTGTTCGGTCACCATTTCGGGGTGCGCGAAGCGGTCGTAGCCGGCATCATCAGCGCGATCGGGTATCTCGGCTTCACGAGCTCGCAAATCGTGGCGGGAGCGAAGCTTGCGTCCGCTGCCTTCCCTGAAGCAGATTATGCACTCGTGCTGACGCTCATCGGCGCCATCGTGGTCGGATACACTGTGCTGGGTGGGCTGAAAGCCGTCGTTTACACCGACACGTTCCAATGGATCATCCTGATGACAGGCTTGATCGGGGTTGGTATTCCGGTGGCATACTTTTCGATCGGAGGCTGGGCCGCCATCCGGCAGAACGTGGCACCATCCTTTCTCGACCTGACGAACATCGGCCCCATTCAGCTGGTCAACTGGCTGATAACAATAGTCCCTATCTGGTTTGTTGCGATGACGCTCTATCAGCGCATCTATGCAACACGCAGTGTCCGCGAAGCACGTCGGGCGTGGTTCGTAGCCGGATTGTTCGAGTGGCCCGTGATGGCATTTATGGGGGTGATTCTCGGCCTCTTCGCCAAGGTGGCGGCCGAGCAGGGCATGTTCGGGCACGTTGGATTCGAGGGTGCGGACGCCATGGATCCCGAAATGGGTCTTCCAGTGTTGCTCCGTACTGTACTTCCTGTAGGGGTTATGGGGCTCCTCATGGCAGCCTACTTCTCGGCAATCATGTCTACGGCCGACAGCTGCCTGCTGGCCGCGTCGGGAAACGTGCTGTCCGACATGCTGGCTAAGACCCGCTTTGTGCCGAAACACTCGTCCGGTGTCTCTCGCCTGGTCACCCTGGTTTTGGGCGCGCTCTCGATAATTCTCGCCCTGACGATGCAAAGCGTGCTTAGCATGATGCTTTATTCCTATGCCTTCATGGTGTCGGGACTCCTGGTGCCGGTACTGGCCATTCTTATGGGGAAGACCGAGTCTGCCTCGGCAGCGCTCGCAGCGATGCTGGTCGGAGGATGCGTGACCGTGGGGCTGTCCATCCTCGCAGAGCGCGGGCTGCTCGTGCTGCCGTTCGGCCTCGATGCCAATGCATTCGGACTGACAGCGTCGGCAGGTGCTTTCGTGATTGTTCGGCGAACGAGCATCAATCGCGTCGAAACCGGGCTCGTAAGCAGGTCGTAGTCATTGCGTCGGAAAGGCGTTTGCCGGGAAACGCCCCTGTTGCAGCACACTTCCCCTGTGATAAGAATTCGTATGTCGCTCAGGCAGTTGTGGTCGATTAGGCTTCGACCAGAGATACGCGACGGACACCCAGCGAACACGACGCCGTTCCGGTACCCAAGTTCGGTGTTCGGTGTTCGATGTTCGATGTTATTCGAACTTCCAACTCGGAATGGGTTCTCCCGCCGAGAACACTTCCTCGACATAACATCCCGTCTGCGCGGCTGGAGGTGCGTCGCCTTCGACCTCTCCGTTGTCGACGATGCGATAGGCCAGCACGCTGTGCAACATATGGTCTCCCAACCGCAGAACTGCAGAATTCGGATGATCGATTCGCCACCACGAGCCGCTTGGAGCCGGACCGAACTCTGATTTGGCATCGCGGGCCGTGATGCGACCTTCGAGCTTCGTCCGGGTCTCGTCGAGCGGCCAGATGCTCAGCACCTCTCTAGTGCGTCGCAAAGGTGGCGTGTTTGCCGCGATGAACGGTGTACCGTCGGCAGTCCTGTCGATCGATACGGGGGAGCGCGCGCGACGATTCTTCTCGTAAATCACCTGATTCCAGGTAAGGCCATTGTCGACCGACTGCCAGACCGCAATGTCGAATGCAACGACTGGGAACGCCCGATCATAGCTTCGGGCCGAGAACAGCAGGCTGCCACGATCGTCGCGTATCAGACTCGGTTCCGACCAGGTTTCGTTCGCCGCGGTAACCGGTGTGAACGAAACGGGATGCCAACCGGAGGCGCCGTATTGCCAGCGCGTGAAGCCGGCCACCACGTGCCCATCGACTCGTGCAACCATGACGTAGAGCAAGTCCTGTCCATCAGGAATCGCATTGGTCAAAAAGTTGCCCACGAGATTCCAATCAGGAAGAAGGCTGCCGGCGTCGATCCGCTTCTCCTCGACTACACGAAAGCGGTCTCCGTCGAAAGAGAACTGGTAAAACATGGCATACCGCTCGACATAGTCGGTGTAGTCGAACTTGCCGTTTTCGTCGACTTTGTGGCTGATCGCCCAGCATATCCCGAATCCGGTGCCGGCGGCAGGATGTGGGGAGCCATCTTCCAGCAAGGCTCCGTAAGGCACAAAACCCCCGATAATGGGCCCCTTCCGAACGATGATTTCTCCGTATTCAGGATCCGTCTTCCTCTCATAGCGGGACACCGGGATGGCGTCTTCTGCCGTGATCTTCTCGAGATCGTCGAAGACGATCACGTCGGTCCCGATCTCAAAGTCGATATTGCCTGAACCTTCCATCCGGATATTGGTGAGCAGTGCCGCTTGCGTCGGACCGATCTGCATCGGAAAGCCGAGTCCGTAACGCCAGACCTCATCTTCAGGCTGTCCGGGTGGCACCACCAGATCAGCCGGTCCCTTCGTAATGCTTGTGAAACCAGTCTTGCGCTGTTCAACCTTGTGCCGGTATGATTCGGCGAGGACGTCCTCTCGCTGCTCTTCCCAGGCGAGCGACTCTTCCTCGAGTTGTAGAAATTTGTCGGACGCCTCGGCAAGTTTGCTCTCCACGTCCTGTGACTCCGCCTCCGTCAGCGTGGCTCCCTGGAATTCGAGGCGGCCGAAATTCTCAGGGTCATCGAAATCGGTTTGAACCGGCGACCAGCTCGTCTGCCGGTCTTCCGGGCTGATCACCGTGACCGTATTGCGCACTACGTTTGCCTTCCAGACGTCGCCACGTTCGGGCGCGCCGCCCAGCAGCACGAAGGGTATCCGCACTTCGACAACATAGACGTCATCGGTAATTGTCGTCTTGGCACTCCAATCTGCGGTCGAGGTCCTGCGACCACCTTCATTCCCGCTCCACCGCGGTCCGGTTGCGTTGATGATGAAGTGATAGACCGTATCGCCGTTTTGATTCGTGAAGAGAAGCTCGACGCCGTCATCTTTTTGGAAAGGCTCGTCAGATGACGCCTTCTTGTTTAGATATCGCGTCCACGGTTCTCTGCTCTTTACACCCACGTACAGATCTGCGTCGTCGTAGCCGATCTTGAAGGATGTCTGCTTGTACGCGGGAAGATGGGTCCCAAGCCTCTGGACAAACGGCGTCACGAACGCATCCTCGGATGGGATTGTCGTCCAGGCAGAATCTCCATCCATCACCCCGTCTATGACCGGTGCGCTATTTACCCTGTAGACGGGATACTTTCGTCCTGTATCCGAGGTGCTGCAACCGCTCGCGGCGAAAAGTCCACACAGGACGGCCAGCAGTGGGACGAATGGGACGTTCCAGGTCGCGTTCATGAGAGACGTTGTTTGGTCCGAAGTCCGGGGTCCGGAGTCCGGAGTCCGGAGTCCGGGGTCCGGGGTCCGGGGTCCGAAGTCCGAAGTCCGAAGTCCGAAGTCCGAGGTCCGAAGTCCGAAGTCCGAAGTCGGTTTTCGATGCGAATGTTCCACAGTTGATCTCGTTGATCTCGGTGCAAGATGGTGATGGCTCGGATCAGTTTCATGTGAATCGTTCGCGATTGTCGAGGAGGTTGTAATTTGGCGCAATTCCAATCCCAACCCAAGTAGGCCATCTTCCGTGCAAGCCGTTCTGAAAATCCACGGCCAGGATCGTCCTGGAATCGTGAGTTCCGTCGCGCAGCTCATCTTTGAGGCGGGAGGCAACATCCTTGACGCTCAGCAACACCGTGAGCACCTCGACAATCAGTTCTTCATGTACGTGAGGTTCGACGCGGCGGAGATGGACGACGCGCGGTCGACTTTCGAAGGCCGCTTGACCGCCCTTGCGGGAAGCGAATTCGTCTGGTCACTGACGTACTCCGACCAGCGCAAGCAGATGGCGATCATGGTCTCTAAGTACGATCACTGTCTCTACGATCTGCTCCTGCGACACAAATATGGCGAGCTGGAAATCGACATCCCCCTGATCATCAGCAATCATCCCGATCTCAGACACGTCGCGGATCATTTCGGCGTCGCTTATAACCATATTCCGCGAAACCGGGACAACCGGGAGAGCGCGGATGCGGAAGCCCTTGACCTGTGCAAAGAGACCGGCGTGGATTTCATCGCGCTCGCGCGCTACATGCAGATCCTCACTCCCGTCCTGCTCGACGCCTATCCCGACCGAATCATTAACGTCCACCATGGTTTCCTTCCCGCCTTCAAAGGCGCGAAGCCTTATCACCAGGCCTATGCGAGGGGTGTCAAGATCGTCGGAGCGACGAGCCACTACGCCACGGAGGATCTCGACATGGGTCCGATCATTGCTCAGGAGACCGAGAAGGTGCATCATGGTTTCGGTCCGGACGACATGATCCGCATCGGCCGGAGCATCGAAACGCGCGTGCTGGCCGCCGCTGTCAAGGCGCACGCCGAGGACCGGATTACCGTCTTCAGCGGAAGGACGATCGTGTTCGATTAGGTCGAACGTCGGAGGTCCGAACTCGTCCTGGTTGCCAAGCAGGAATCCCGTTTGGTGTGTCCCGACATCACAGTTACGCACGGCTACCCCCTTAAAATGAAGGAATGGTGAATATTTCCACCCCAATTCCTATTTTTTCACCGCTGGTCTCCCAATTCACTTCCACAATGCCCGACAATGAGATCACAAGAATGATCGAGGCCCTTCGGCTGGGTGACGAGTCTGCCTTCGATCGTATCTTTCCGCTGATCTACAAGGAGTTACGGGACATCGCCCACCGGCAACTGAGGCGCGAACGCCAGGATTTGACTCTGGACACCAGCGCCATCGTCCACGAGGCTTACCTGAACCTGGTACGGCATCCGCCGCAGATAGATTGGACGGGACGGAAGCACTTCCTGGCCATAGCCGCCACGGCCATGCGTCGGATCTTGGTCGGTTACGCCAGGGCTCGGAAAGCCCAAAAGCGTGGCGGTGGAATCAGCAATCTTTCCTTCGATGAGTCCAGAATCGCTCCCGCCTCACGACCTGACGACGTGCTTGCATTGGACGAGGCGCTCGAACGGCTTTCCAAATTGGATGAACGACAGGCTCGAGTTGTTGAATGCCGCTACTTCAGCGGACTGACTATCGTGGAGACGGCTGTCGCAATCGGGATCTCAACGGCAACGGTTAAGCGAGACTGGGCGTCCGCCCGGCTCTGGCTGAACCGGGAGATACGTTCAATATTGTCCAGCAGCGGAAGCGAAGACTAGGTTGTTCCACACCGTTATCGCTCACTTGGGACAAACGATCAGTGCTTGTCGTCGTGTACACGCATGCCTGTGCGACAGGGCGCGTAGGATCATCGCAAGTCGCCCGGTGTTGAATCTCCCCAGACCAATCTTCCGACTCATTCAGTCACAAGATCTAGCAAGTCTGGTGCCGAGGTCATTATCCCATGGACCAGATCAAGTGGACCCGGGTCAAGGAACTGGTTTCCGTTGCGTTAGAGATGGAGCCCGCTGCAAGGCGCGCTTATGTCATAGAGGAAGCCGGGGACGATACGGAGATTCGACAGGAGGTCCTCTCTTTGCTGGAGGAAGATCTCGACGCGTCCTTTCTTAGCGCAAGCGGTGAAGCACACGAGGAAGGTTCTCTTGGGCTGCACGCGTTCAAAATCGTCGGCTATGAGATCCTCGGAGTGGTCGGTAGAGGTGGGGTGGGAACCGTCTACAAGGCACGCGACACCCGACTTGATCGACTGGTGGCACTCAAGGTGTTTCTTCCCGAACTCGGATCCGGAGGGGCCGTACGCGCTCGTTTCCTCCATGAGGCTCGAACGGCGTCCAAGCTCGAGCATCCCAACATATGCTCGGTTTACGATGTCGGGGAGACGGCGAACGGTGCCCCATTTATCGTTACACCGTTCATAGACGGCGTATCTGTCCGCGGCCTGCTCAAACTGGGAAGACCGTCGGTCAGCAAGATCATCGATATCATTTCCCAAGTCTGTGCTGGACTCCAGGTGGCCCATGCGGCGGGTATCATCCACCGCGACATCAAGCCGTCCAATCTCATGATCACAAGGGACGGTTCCGTTCAGATAGTTGACTTCGGCATCGCAACCTTCCGTGGAGAGGACACGACTGAGACTTCGATTACGGAAGGAACCGTGGCGTACATGAGCCCGGAGCGGATCAGGGATTTGCCGGCTGATCATCGCGTGGACATCTGGTCCGTCGGCGTGGCTCTTTACGAGATGATATCTGGCGTCAGACCCTTCGGAACCGACGATCCGGAATTAACCGCATACCGGATCATACATGAGACGCCGAGGCCTCTCTCAGGTCTCAATTCCGAAGCCCCGGCAGCCTTGATCAGAATCGTTGAAAAATGCCTCGCCAAGGATCCGGAAAAGCGGTACCGGGATGCGCTGACGCTCAGCCGCGATCTTGAGGGAATAGGTCTGGCTACCGATCTCGATCGGGACGCCCGCGGGCGGCCTGCGGGCATTTACACGTGGAGACGATGGTCGGCGATCGGCGCAATGCTCCTTCTGGTGTTCACGGGTCTCGTCTTCCTGGCCAGATACGAAGTCCAGACAACAAGCGATCGACAAGAGTCAATGATGCGACCGGTGGGCGGCTACGGAGGTTTGCCCACCTACAAGATCATCCTGGCTCCTTTCTCAGGAGTAAAAAAGCCCGAGCGTAACGTAGACAACATGATCCGCAGCGTCATCGATGAAGCGCTCGAGACATTCTCCAGGGAAGATCCACATATCACTGTAGTCCAATCAACACTAGCTGGAGATCTACTATCCGAGAAGGACGCTTGGGCACTAACGGACAGCGCGGGTGCATACTTGATTATCTGGGGTTGGACCAGCAGTTATCTTGGTCAGGCTGAGATTGTATCGAGAGTTAGTACCCGACAATCGGTGCTATTGCTCAGTGACTCTCTGATCTCGACACCCGCAGCGTTTCAACTGCCGCCTTGGCCTGGAGTAGAATTGAGATTCCAGGGTAGCGATTTGCTGCAAACATACGTTCAGGCCGCGCACAAAACGGCGGAGCTTGCCATTTCTGTAGTTTTGGCCGAACGCGCACTCCTTTCGGATCGACCTGAGACAGCCCTGCTCGTGATTAAGGACGATTCAGTTCGTGCCGGAATGGCTGAACTGATGGCGCGCTCGTTAGTTGCTCTTGGCCGTACGTCCGAAGCCCGGGAGTATCTCCAATGGTCCACGCGGTCTTTCCCTGACCAACCCGGATTGTGGTCAATCTATTCTATGCTCCTCGCTGTCACCGAAGATCAACCTGGCGCAATGGCGATGGCGCACAAGGCGATAGCCGTTGACGCCGGGTACGCCTACGCCCACCTGCAGCTCGCAAACCTGGAGCATTTGGGCGGGAACGAGTCTGCGGCGACGACGCAATTTGAACAAGCCTATGATGTTGCTCACGGCGGCATGAAACACGATATCGCCGTTGCCCTCGCCAGGCGATATGCCGCCCTCGGCGCCTACCGGAAAGCAGAGGTGCTGCTTTCCGGTCTGATCAAAGACCACGTGTCAGAGACCGCGTGGTATGGCATTCTCGCCGATGTTTACGTGTTGCAAGGTCGGAAAAGAGAGGCGGAGTCGCTTCTTCACGAGCTGGTTATCCAGAAACCGGTGTCCTCCGAACCGCTGAGAATGCTGGCGCGCTTCTACCGAAAGACTGGAAATGCGGACAGCGCAAACGCGGTTGTGGCCAGATTGGTCATCGTTGACCCTGCAATGGGGCACAGAATGGAAAGCGACTGGTTTCTCCAGGGCGGGAACCTGACGGGAGCGGCTCAGGCCACGAGTCTCGCCATCCTGGCGAGCACCAATCCAAAATGGTCGGACTACAGCAGATTAGGTGATACCTACATGCGCCTCGGTCGCTACGACGATGCGATTGCCGCCTACAAAGCTGGAATATTGAGATCCGGGCGCTCTGCGGAATCCACGTCCAAGCTGGCAGAAGCCTACTCACACGGAAGGATGCCAATCCAGGCTGAGCAAGTTGTAGAAGAGTACAGGGTCGACGATCCGGCATTCGGAGACAGGAACTTGATGGAGATCTTTCGATGTCTCGGCAGAAATGATGGCGCGGTATTCCATGCCCGACGCTACCTTCAGTTTGCCCCCGGTGATCCATCCAGAGATGCTGAGTTGGCCATAACGCTATACCTGTCCGGACGATACGAGGAGTCGTTCCCGCATTTCGAACGAGCGATCGCAGCATTTCCGGCAAGTGCAAGCAACTACATTCGCTACGCAATGGCACTCCACCGAAGTGGAGGACCGCAGGATGCCTACCGGCCATTGGAGTCGTATCTGGAGTACACCAGGACGGTGCCGCCGACCGATGAGACCGGGTTCAGTAACGACATCGTCGAGTTCTTTCTTGGCCGGCGGTCTGAGAGCGACCTTTTGAATCGACGTTTCGGCAACGAGCGCGACTCTCTGTGGGAAAGTGCCTCAGGCTATGCACTGGTCGGAATGGCCTACCTGTTCGACTTCGGCCGCAACCTCGAGTACCCCGCCCCGGACACGATACTTGCCGTCTCCTACCTGGAGAAATCACTTCAGTACGGGAAGCATCCAAACGCGACGCAGGATCTGGCACTGGGTGAACTTGCGAGATTGAAGCAGAGACGCTGAGCGAACTCGGGCCACCTACCTCGTACTGAGGAACCCTACCGAGGGCTACTCCCTGGGTTTCTCTTCCGCTGCCTTGCGCTCCTCTTCGGAAGCCGGCTCCCGGCCGGGTCGGCGCGTCGACTCGGAATCGGAGACTTCGTCCGCGGCGCCCGCATCCACCCGATCCGCGGGTGCGATCCCTGATGCGGTGGGACCCTGAATAACGACCACCCCGTTTCGATTCTCGACGTTGGCCTGGGTATTAAACAGCGGGTTTTCGCCGTACGTATTCTGTTCGATCCGCAGCAAGTCTCCGGGCTGGAGGGCGACAGAGCCCTCGTCGACCGTATTGTAGGGCTTCGAAAGCGTTCCTACCTCATATCCCGCCGTATACGTTTTGTCAACGTAGATGACGTTCGTGGCCGGAGGTGTGTCACGCTCGCGTCCAAACCAGATGAATTCAGGCACGACGTCGCCCGGATTCCCGCCTCCGGTCAACCGGAAGCCGCTTCCCACCCAGGAGTTCTCATAGGGGAAGTTCCGGCGGGTGGTGAGATAATCACCCCACTGGTTACCGTTGGGACCGTCGTTGCTGGTTGCAAACGTCGAGACCTCGAGATCACTCAGGCTAGGAAACGGCGTTGTATTGTAGTCATCCACGATCCAGGCCGAGGCGCGAGGCCATGTCGCCGTCGTTCCACATCCTGAAGCCATTGTCCCACCGATATGGCCACGGTCGTTCACGGCGACGGAGGGGTACATCCAGGCGTAGTTGGTATTGTAGATCGATCGCTGCTGATTGACGGCCCAGGTCGACGCATCGATGCGCAGAATCCGGACGTACGGATAGGGGTAGGAGGTGCTCACGTCGCCGGCTCCATCCGATTCGTCGGCATTCCACATCAGGCCGACCTCGTCGGACGTCGGAGAATACCAGGCGCCGAGTATTCTGGTACCCGCACGCTGCGCCATGTCGGTTCCATCGGAGCAAGGAGCCGTCATGACGTCGTTCTGTCCGCTCAGTGTATTGAATCCGGCGTGGTCAATGTCATGGGAACTCAGCGTGATCGAATTGTCGGCGACCTCATAGACGCGCACGGTGTTGTTATCCACCTGCGCACCCAGGTACATCGTCGACGCAGCACCCTGGACCGGCCGAATCGTACCAACCGAGCGGTTCCAGTAGCGCCATGAGGTATTGCCGCCGTCTGCAATCTCGTCAAGCGGGAATCTCGCAATCACCGTCGTGTTGTATGTGTCTTTGCCCGTTGGATCCGTCGGAGGATTTGGCGCCACGATATTGAACACGTTCGTCGTGAAGTAGAGATACTCTTCGGTAAATGCGATGTCTGGAAAATCAAACCAAACACCAACCGACGGCAGCCCGAAGTCCGTCGGATCTAGATTCCACCAGAACCAGTTGTTGTTAAGCACATCCTCCTGGCTGTTGGCAACGACCAATCGCGTCACGTTGGAATCGACGAGAGGGTTCTCCCCACTCTTTGAATACTGCGCGACCCAGATCATTAGTCCTCTCGAGGGTTCGTACTGGACGACCTGGTCGCAACAAAACGCACCGGAATTCGGCGGCGTGTCGAGGCTGCCGTCTACCGGCAGGTTGTCGAATGGATCGAGATACCGGAATGATTGGCCACCGTCGCCGGACACACCTGCAAACCAGTTACCCGTGTAAAAGACGACCCGGCCGTTCATTGCCAGACTTGGTTCGTCGACGTCCGACGTTTGCGTGAACCTTCCAGCGGCCGCCGCCGAGTCGGGATCGATGTTCGTATTGCGAAACTGTATGAAATCACCCGCAGCCTGCAGATCTTGAGATTTCGAGAGCGAACCGGGTTCAGGTCCGGCCTCGAGCGGCGGATCTTCCGGAGCGATATCGACCCCGATCAGGGCTGAATCGAACGGAATCTCGATCCGTTGTCGCGCTTCGTCGGGAAGGGCCAGACCGGCCGGCCGGTGCGGCATCGTCCTGTAGATTCCCCGACCTGGAACCGGAGTATGTTCGGCGACCATCGATCCTGTGCCACCGGTGCGACTCTGTCCAGCCTGAGCCGCTGCCGACTCTACCCCACACGTCAGGACGAAGGCAGTCAGGAAGGCTAGCGCCACGTTAGTCAGGAAACGTCTCATGTCACTCCTCCCCTATTGCAGCGCCACGAACAGGAGCACCAACCCGGTCCCCTCATCGAGAGGCGTCATCGCCTTCCCGATGACGGCTCCTCGTGCCCGATCGCGGTCGGAGACTACCATTGCATGACCGGGCGTACTGGACGTGGTCAGCATGTCCCCCGGTGCGATCGCTCCGTGACTTGCATCGGCGAGCACGTAGACCCTTCCGGCCACGGCTACCGGATGCTCACCATCGGCCAGGGTGCCCTCCTGGCCCATGTAAATGCCGGGACGTACGTCGCCGGCGCCACTGATTATTCCGATAACGGCATGATCGTACGGCTTGCTGCTCACCATCAGGCCCCCGGGATGGTCGGAATCGATGCTCACAACCATGCCCGGAGCCGGCGTCAACAAGTCCCCGGCGGGTGCGACATCGAAATTCTCGGCGAGATCAGAACCGTTGAGTTCAAGTTCGTCCGTGATCACACGACCCGGGTTGCCCGTACCGGCACCGAAATCTGCATCGAGTTCGATGGTCTTCGTACCCAAGGCATTGAAGAGCGAAACGGAGGAACCCTGTCCGCTGACCTCTTCTGCAGCCAGAGAGATTGTCTGCGTATTGGCCGTGTTGTAGAGTCGAAGGGCCGATCCTATCGACGACTTCCCCTCTACCAGAATATGTTGCGCGGAGGAACTGCCAACGAGGATGTCTGCGTCCGGCCCATCAACATGGAGGAGTTCTTCGGGCGAGGTTACGCCGATGCCAACATTGCCGTTGGGCTGTACTGTAAGTCGGATCGCTCCGACGAGAAGGTGCCATTTGCCGGTCAGCCCTTCCACGTAGTGATAGGCCTTCACCGCTCCATTGTTGGCGTAGCCATAAAAGGGCTTGGACTGAGCTCCCGCTGTGTTGATGTACATCCCCCCGAAGTCGCTGGAACCAGAGGCCGGTGACTGCAAACCGAAGACCTCCGCGGTGGTGAGCCTGTTCGATCTTCCCACGCCGACGAACGGCAAACTGGGGTCGGAAAAGACATTCGGGAGCGACAGCGCCAACGGGGCGCCCAGAACCGGGGATCTCGGACTGATGATATCGTAGGCGCCACCCGATGCGCCATCCCTGACCCTTAGTTCCAGATACCGAGCTTCCTGCCAAAAGTAGCTGCTCCCAAAATCGAGCGACAGGTCAAACGATCCGTTTGCTACCGCCTGGTCACCCACCGTCGTCGTAGCGAGTGCCGATCCTCCACCAGGAACGGAGTAGAGTGCAACTTCGAAATCGTAGGTTCCGTCGGCAGGACTGCCATGATCTAACAGATAGCCCTGATACGAAATAGACTGAGGTATCGTCGCGGCCGCAGCCTGCGTCGAGAAGCTCGTTTCTTGTTGAACAGTCTCCTCCTGGGCGCGGACCACGCCGGGAATCAGCACCAGGAAGACGAACGTTGACAGGATGTTTCGAGCGATTGGGGTCATATGTTTTCAGCGGTGTTCTGGGGTTGCGCCTGAGAAAAAAAGGACTGCAGGGTGGATCTGGCAGGCTGGGCTCGAAACCAGGAGGGGAAGTCGTCGAACCCGCCAACCATCACTATATATCTATCGCGTAAGAAACTACCAAATCCGGACAGACGATGATATTGGGCTCAACGACATGCGATGCGCCTTCACCGACCAAGGTGCGCACTCCAGTAGACGACTTGAGGTCCGGTCGGCACAAGACGTCCCTGTACACGGAGCACCCATCGTCCCGGCTTGTCCACATTCGTGACTCGCGCGCGCTGGAATACGCTCGTTTCGTGCAGACTCGCGGCTCTCTCCTCGCCGTCGGGGTCTATCAGGTAGAGGGCAAGGAAGTTGTGGGGTGGACCGAACCTCTTGGGCCACCACAGCGCCGCGTCAAGCGTATTGGTCTCGTCATCCGCGACGAGTGGAATGTCGATCGTAACTCCGGTACTGTCGATCTGGGTCTTGCCCCAGTAGCCCGTTCCGTCGAGATCAGGAAGGCGGATCAATCCGGCGCCGGTCGTGTCGCTGAACGGATAGGCCTGACTTCCTGACAGCATCAGCTGCGCATACACCTGACCGGGATCAACCGAACGCTCCTCCCATGACGCCGTATCGACAGCGCTCGTGTATTTGAGCCAGTTCCGCAGAAGCACGGCCGCACCGGCGACGTACGGTAGTGCACCACTCGTATTGCCGTGCAGATGAAGCCACGTACTTGTCAATCCGCTCGCCGTCACCGTCTCCGTCGGACCCTGTACATCGGGTTTGATCCGACCATCAGGCGTCGGGCCCCTTCCCTGCCCGTTCACCTCAGTCTGACCGGTCGTCACATTTACGGATCCAACGCCAATAACCTTGTTGGCAATTCCGGGTTGGGTCACAAATTCCCAACTGTCGCCAACGGAACCAACAACCGCCGCGCCGGCATCAAAAGCATTGTTGGCGGCGCGAGACAAGATCCCATGGAGATACGATTCATACTCGACCGTCCATCGTCCGTCCTTCTTGACCGGCTTTGTCGAGACGCCCTGAATCTCGGCGACAATCACTTTGTCGAGCGACGCAACCGCCGCCTGGAAACCGCGAACGACGGCTGCATAGTCCAGAACGACCACGGGATGTGTCTCGGGTGGAATTGCCGAGTCGCAGGCATAGACGCGGTAGCTGTCGAGCGTGGCCCGGGTCACGCCGCGTAGAGAGTCGCCCTGGTTCGTATTCGCAACCATGATGGCGGCACTCGACGTTCCATGTGGAAAATCTCCGCAGGCCTCATACGGATTGAAGTCGGTCGTTCGCGTCATGCATTCGGCTCCTCCGTTCACGCAGTCCCCTTCGCGACCAATCACGGTAGGAGAGTTGAACTGAAAATGACTGAAGAGCACGCCGGTATCGAGCAGACCAATCCACCCCCGGCCCAGATCGGTGAAATCGAAATATGGATCGCTGGATATGGCCCTTCGGCCGGCGGAGACCGGAGCCGCATCCGGACGACTCGACTCCCGAAGCTGATGATTGATCGAGGCGATGAGCGTATCCATCGACCGTCCTCTCGGCGGCCGATCCGATTGAAACTGTGGGTCGACGAAGTCAACTCCGTCTATCGCGTAGATCTTCGCCAGATTCTCCTTCGGAACGCTGACGAGCATCGTGTTGATGAGCCAGAACGACTCCAAGACCTCGACGTCGAGTGTGCGGAGAGAATCGAACGTCTCCTTAAATTCCCTGACTCTTGCGTTCTTGATGCTGACGACGAGAGAATCCGCCCGGGCAAGGGCCCGCTGATTCGCCGGGGAATCCCGAAGCTGATCGATCCGCAGTTCGGGAAAGACCGGCATCACGAGATCGTCTCGAAGCGTGACGAGGATGGTGGTATCCTCCTTAGACCCAGCGAACGTGTTTTGGATGGAGGGGCCAAGGGTGTCGAGCCGAAGCGGAATGAAATTCGGCGGCGGAACGGCCTGCACCGACCGACTCGAATCCCGAAGCGGGTGGACGCTGGTCGAAAGAATGGCGCCGTCCCGCATCCGGACTTCGTGGATCTGATCGCACGCATCGCTCCCCTGCTGTCCGCATGATTGGACAGCCGGCCTTTGCCCGCATCCGGCCATGGAACCGACGCAGAGCGAGATCGACAGGCCGAAAACCCAGCCGTGCCTCCGGCTCGAACGCATCTATCCTTCCCCTATCCAAAAATGGGAGACGGGAGGACGCACTTCGCCCTCCTGTCTCCATTTCGAAGCGTTTCGATTCGAACTAGCTCACCTTCATAGATGGGCGATCCGGCCCCGAGCAAGGCGTATCGCAACCCATACCGGTCGGTGTGTAGTAGTAGGTGCCTGCCGCAGCATTGGCCGGTACGGCCCACGTAACCAGTCCCCCTGCCTGCACGACCTTAGACAACGGCGGCGTTACGGGCGTGCCCGTATCCCAGGTAAGGGTTGCTCCAACCGGGGCAGCGATCTGGATGTTCGAGTTCGGATTCTTGTCGACCTGTTCGTTATCGACGTTGTAACAGCTTCCGTTGCACGTGATGGTTTGATCTGCCATGACTATTCTCTTCTTGTGTGATGGATTGGTAGAGACTTACTGTGACGTACTGTCTCACTGGTCATTAGTTGATTCGTAGCGCTTCAATACCGCCTGAAAGTCAGGATCGGCGAGGAGGTCTTTGAAACCCGGATAGTCTACGATCTCGGCGCGAGCATATCCATTCTCGAGCGCTTTCTCGAGCCACTTGATCGCCTGCTCCCGCTCCCCGAGCATCTCGTAAGTTTCACCGATGCGAGACAGATCTTGCGGGTCTGTCGGCGATTGGGCCAGCAGGGTCTTAACTGTCGCGAGCGCGCTATCCCGTTCGCCGAGGTGAGCGTAATATGATGCGAGATGGCCGAGCACCTCGGGATCTCTGGGATTGACTTCCAACCGTTCCTTCGCCAGTTGGATGGCCTGTCTGTGCGCCCGCTTTGCCTCCTCCTTCTTCCCTGACCATTCATACGCCGTCGCAAGATACCCCCAGACGTCGTAGCTGGTCTCGCCGAGCCCCAAAGCCGCCTCATAGGCTTTGGCTGCGTCCGCGTAGCGACCCTCGTAGTAATAGAGCGTCGCCAGATTGGAATAGATCGCATGGTCGGGTTTGATCTCGAGAGCGAGATTGAACATGTCGATGGCATCCTGACGCTTGTCGAGGTAGAAATACATGGCGCCCATGTCACGATAGGCGCTTGCATTGAAGGGATTGAGATCGGCTACATACTGAAATTGCTCAATGGCGTCCTCATAGCGAGCCTGGTTAAAGTAGAAGACGCCGAGATCTCTGTACCCGCCCCAGTAGTCGGGTTTCAACGCAATCGCGCGCTTGTACGCAGCTTCCGCCTGCTCCAGCTTTCCAAGCGACTCGTACGCCTGCGCCAACCCTCCCAGTGCGCTGGCGTTGGTCGAATCTCGGGCGAGAGCGAGCTGATACTCAGCAATCGCCGTCCCGTACCGTCCCGTACCCGTATGCAGTCGTCCCAGCGTGACGTATGCTGACGCCAGTTGCCCATTCAGCTCCAGCGCCCGCTCGCAGTTGGTCTCCGCTTCCTGGACCCACTGCGTGTCCTCGGCGTCTTCGTATTTGCGCCAGTACGCTTCGCACAACCCGGCGTACGCCAAGGCAAAGGCCGAGTCCTGCAGGACAGCACGCTTGAACAGAATGATTGACGCTTCGAGATTATTGCCCTCCCGGTACTTCTGCAGATACCCCAGTCCCTGATTGTAGAATTCGTAAGCGCCCGGTGCAGTCGTTGCGCCCGCCAGAAGCGTCCTATGCGCCGGTGTGGTCAATTCGACATCCAGGACGTCGGCGAGCTTCGTAACCAGGTCGTCACGAAGGCGTGACAATTCATTGTTGGAAACTGAAATCGTGGACGCCCGGATAGAGCGCCCGTCCGCTGCATCCACCAGATCCATGGTTACGCTGGTAGCATCCGCTTCGCGCCTGGCATCAAGAAGCAGGACGAGGTTCACGCCTAAGGATCGATGAGCCTCCTCGGCTGTCTTGACGTCGAACGCGAGAAGCCGATCCGTCGGAACAACCCAGAGGTCTTTCTCCGTCGATTCAATCTGCTGCAGGCTGGAAATAAGCGTCTCGACCAGCCCACCGGTAAATGCGGCTTGCTCTTCGGTTTCGGAGTCCTGACTCAGCGCCAGGACCGCAATGTGCTTCTCTCTCGGAATGCTCGTGAAGCCGAGATAGCTCATCACCTCGTTTCGGATCGGAGTGAGAGCGAGCAGGAGCAGGAGCGTCGCAACCACACTCGCAAGCGAGACCGCGACGGTGCGGCCCACGCGCTTGGAGGGCAGGGCGGCCGCAACGGGCTGCGGACGCAGCTCCGAGACGACCTCCCCCATCGATGCATATCGCTCGGCCGCATCCTTCTTCAGACACTTGCTGACGATACCGGCAAGCTCCTTCGAGACGTTTGGGTTGAGATCTGAAAGCGGCTGTGGGTCTTCGTGGAGAATGGTGTACAGGACAGCCTGGGCATAGTCCCCTTTGAACGGACGCCGGCCGCTCAGCAGCTCATACAAAACAGCGCCGAAGCTCCAGATGTCGGTGCGTGCGTCGACCGCGTCTCCCCTGGCCTGCTCCGGGCTCATGTATGCCACGGTTCCCAGCGAGACGCCCTCCTGAGTGATTTGGACTTCGTCAACCTTCGCGAGTCCGAAGTCCAGAATCTTTACGAGACCGTCGGAAGTGACCATGACATTGGCCGGCTTGATATCCCGATGGATGATCCCCGCCGCATGCGCCGCCGCGATTCCCGCAGCCATCTGCGTCGCAATGTCGATCACGCCGTCCTGTTCGAGTTGCCCCGACTCGATCATGTGGTCGAGGGTCTGGCCGTCATAGTGCGCCATGGCGATGAACAGCTGACCTTCATCCGTTTCGCCGATCTCGTGGATCGTGCAGATGTTCGGATGGTCGAGCGCCGAGGCAGCTCTGGCCTCATTTTCGAACCGTGTACGCATCCTTTCGTCGCCACTCTGCATCGGCGGCAGGAGCTTGAGGGCAACCTTGCGATGCAGCCGGGTGTCTCGAGCCAGATAGACGATGCCCATGTTTCCCCGACCGAGTTCATCGAGGATCTCGTAGCGAGAAAGGCGCGAACCGATCATAGACGGTGATTAGCGAAGTGGAGCCTTAGTATCGCAGATTTGCCCGCGAATGACAAGATGAGTCTGATGTGCAACCCACAAAGTTCAGGTAGACGGATCTGTCCGAAGTTTGGCCACGTGAAGGCAGCTGAAGAGGACCATTGAGTGTCCCGGCGGAGACCGGCTCTGATTTGGTGACCCATGAGCACGATTTTACAGCGATTCCCCTACGCCGCGGCGGATTCGTCAAAGTTATCATCCGCAGTTTCTCAAGGAGTACCTATGACCGAACGCGAGCGCTTCATCGCGACCATGTCCTACGGTCCGCGTGACCGGTCCCCGATCTGTGATTTCAGTTTCTGGGATGAAACCTTGCCCGCATGGCACGAGCAGGGGTTGCCGTCGCGGGTGAACCTCGAAAACAGCGACGACTTCTTTGGGATGGACACGCTGACACATCTCTCGGGCGTCCACCCGGGACTTTGGCCCGAGTTCGAGGTCAACGTCATCGAGGATCGAGGCGACCACGAGATCATCCAGCAGGAAGACGGCGTTTGGGTCCTCCGACGGAAGTCGATGGGTTCGATTCCCCAGCACGTGCGGCACCTGCTCGTCGACCGCGCAAGCTGGGAGGAGCACTACAAGCCGCGCCTCGACCCCGGCACGCCGACTCGCTATCCGGAGAATTGGGACGAACGGGTTGCTGAATGGAAGAATCCGGATCGAGAATACGTCCTCCAGCTACCGGGGGGAAGTCTGTTCGGGTGGATCCGAAACTGGATGGGCATGGAAAACGTCGCCCTTTTGATTTACGACGACCCGATCCTGTTTGAAGAAATGGTCGAGACGATCGCGGATTGTCAGATCGGACTCATGACGCGGATCCTGGAGACGGGCGGTCGCTTCGAGGGATGCTCGATGTGGGAGGACATGGCCTACAATTCGGGTCCGTTGATCAGTCCGGCCCATTTCAAGCGCTTTCTTGTCCCCCACTACCGTCGGATCATCGACCTGTTGCACCGTTTCGACGTCAACGTTACCTGGGTGGACTCCGACGGCGACATCTCGCTGCTCATCCCACTCTGGCTGGATACCGGGGTGAACTGCATGTTTCCGATCGAAGTTGGCACGTGGGGCGCCGATCCGGTCGCACTCCGAAAGCAGTATGGCAAGGACCTTCTGATGATGGGCGGATTCGACAAGAAGATCCTTCGACGCTCCAAAGAGGCAATCGAAGCGGAAGTACTTCGTCTCACCCCGCTCGTCGAGGAAGGCGGGTACATCGGGTTTTGCGACCACCGCGTGCCGCCGGATGTGCCGTTGGAGAACTACTGGTTTTATCTGGAGCTGGTTCGGGAGCGGTGGGGGCTCGGGGTGAATCTGAGGCCGATGGGAGCTCTTGAGGGTCCGGCGTCCGGAGTCCGAAGTCCGGGGTCGGAATCCAAATCCTAGGTCGGTATTCAAAAGGGCTGACGATTCGGCGGCTAATCCTGGAGCCGGGGCGTCCCTGCGATCGCACGCCACGCGGCGGCATGCATATGAGGGTCAATGGCGAAAACTGGCATCCTCTTACGCGTGATGTATGAAACCGGGATCCATCTGCCAAGAAAGTAGTACGTTATGTACAGGAAGTAATACCTCAATGAAGATCGTCTCTATTAAGATTCCGGAAGAGTTGGATGAACGGCTTCTTGCCGTTGCGCGCGAGCGACGGCTTTCGCGATCGAAGCTCATCCGAGACATCCTGGCGTCGAGTCTTCCTGACTCGTCTCATCCGGACGAACATTCCGCCTTCTATGAGCTGAAGCAAACTCTGGGGATCGTCCGCAGTGGTGTATCAGATCTTGCAACTGCTGACGAGCATCTCGAGGGATTCGGGAAGTGACCGACAAGGTTATCATCGATACCGGACCTCTCGTAGCGATGCTCGATGCAGATGAGTCCCACCACGACTGGGCGATCCAGCAGTTGAAAACAATTCAACTGCCTTTCCTGACCTGTGAAGCCGTGATCGCGGAGACGTGCTACCTGCTGCGGCGACACGCGCGTGCGGTGGCTGAGGTCGGATCGTTCGTCGATAGAGGTCAGATCGTATGCCGATTCGCATTCCAGGAGAGTTGCGATCGAGTTTTCGCGCGCATGCGGAAGTATCGTGACACACCCATGTCGTTTGCGGATGCGTGCCTCGTCTGCATGGTCGAGGACGTCCCTTCGAGCAGCGTATTCACGCTCGACAGCGATTTCCAAACCTACCGGCAAGCGAACCGGCGGGTCATACCGACGATTGCTCCTTGGGATTAGAGAGAGGTCCGAGGTCCAAAGTCCGAGAGCCTGCCCCGAGGCTTCCGAGGGGTCCGACTTTCTATCGTGTTGAGATGATGACGTTCGACGTTTCGCGATTAGCGATTAGCGATCCGAAAAGTACTTCTTCTTGAATCGTTCGTGTTTCTGGCGAGCCAGTTCGAGGATTCGTATCGAACTCGGGTGTGCCGCGAATCAGGTCAAGACGTGCGCGATCACGCATGTATTCGTAGTTGAAGTATCCGTTCTTGACGGCCCTTTTCAGATTTCGAAGGCACGCATCCGAGTCGCCGTTTATGCAGTAGTAGGTAGCGACATAATGATCCGTTTCTGCGTCGACGACGTGGGCCGCCTCAATCTTCCGTGCTGCTGCAAGCCCCTTTTCGTGGTCACCGGAAAGATAGCCGAGGAACGCGGTCGCTCGAAGCCCCGGAACCTGGCCCGGACCCAGCAATTCTGCGCGTTCAAATAACGGTATCGCCTCGTCGACTTTGCCTTCTGCCAGGTACGTCTCGGCAGTGAATCCATAGAAATATGGACTAGGGGCATCGATGGCAAAGGCGCGTCTGGCGTCTTCATACCGACCGTTGACCATCAGCGTAATCCCCGCAGATCGGAATCGTGTGTTTGTGGAATCAAGAGCAAGCGCCGCGCGCATTTCTCTCTCAGACTCCTCCATCATTCCGGCGTATCTCAGCGAATACCCTCTGGCGAAATGACCGAGTGCGTTGTTCGGGTTAATTTGGATGGCGCGCAGCGCCAGTTCGTAGGCTTCGTCAGTCCTGCCGCTATCCGTGTAGTATGTGGAGACGTCAACAAGCGCGGAAATCAATTCCGGGTTGAGCTCAAGCGCCTTTTTGAATGCCGCCTCGGCGCTCCGAGACATCTGTTCACCCACCATTCCGAACATCCCCAGGGCATGTCGCCGCCAGCCGAGTTGGCCCCACGCCGGAGCGAACGTCGAATCGAGCGCCAACGACTGGTCGAGCAGATCCAGGGCCTTCTGGTCGCCCTCTCTTGTTCTTGGGTAAGAAATTGCCCGTAGATAATATTCGTAGGCCACCGGATCTGCAGACACGTCGATTTGCATGCGGCCCCGCTCGTCATCGGAGAAGGAGACTTTGAGTTGTTCGAGAACCTTCTGTGTAACGATATCCTGTATCTCGAAGACATCGTTCGACTCCACGTCTATCGGCTCGGTCCAGATAATCTCATCGGCATCGACATCGACCATTTCGACCGTAAGGCGCATACGTTCGGCCTGACGGAGGTAATTGCCGGTCACAACGTAGTCTACCGACAGACTACGCCCCGCATCTCGGGCGTTGTACTCCTTGTCTTGGTACACACGAACCGAGCTGGCAGGTCGCACGTTGACGTTTTGGACATAGGAGAGCGACGCGATGACCTGATCGGCCATAGCATACCCCAGGAAATCGGTTTCAGGATCGCTTCTCAGATTAATGAAAGGGAGCACGGCGATCGCATGGCGAGTGGGCTCAGACACGTGCTCGTTCGCCGTTTGAGCGGGGTTACTCTGCCACGGCCTCAGGATCACTACCACCAGAGCGGCGACAAGAACGACTGCGGTCACTACGTACAGGACTTTCGTCGAGTGGGGCTCCTTTTCCTGCTGAGACGGTATCTCACTTCCCCGTTTCAACGGCTCGAGTTCTGAGATCAACTCGTCCGCAGACGAAAAACGCTCGTCCCGATTCTTGGCCAGCAGCCGTCTCAAAACCTCTCCCTGGCCCCCTACCGAGTCGGCATCGACAGTCGGCTCGCTATTTAGAATCGAATAGGACACGGCCTGCTCGTAGTCGCCCTCAAAGGGTCGCCTGCCGGTCAGCATCTGATAGAACACGACGCCTAGAGCCCATAGGTCTGCGCGGGCATCCACCGTCTCGCCCCTGACCTGCTCGGGCGACATGTAGTAGGCCGTCCCAATCGTGCTTCCGGTCTTCGTCAAATCGAGTCCGCCCGTGAGCTTGGCCACACCAAAATCCAGAATGATGACCCGGCCGGAATCGGTCACCATGACGTTCGCGGGCTTAATGTCCCGATGGACAATCCCTTTCTTGTGGGCTGCGCCCAGTCCCGAGGCAATGTGGCGGACGATATCGACCGCACTGTCATGATCAAGCGGGCCGTCCTCCAGCCGATACTTAAGCGTCTGCCCCTCGTAGAGCGGCATCACGATGTAGAGACGCCCGTCATCGGTTTCCTTGATGTCGTGGATCGCACAGATGTTCGGGTGATGCAAGGCCGACGCAGCCTTGGCCTCCTGCATGAACCGTTCGTTGGCCTCGTCATCGCGACTCAAATCCGGCGGCAGAAATTTCAGCGCAACGAGGCGATCCAGTCTGGTGTCACGGGCCTTGTACACCACCCCCATTCCGCCCGAGCCGAGCTGGGACAGGATCTTATAGTTGTCAAAGGTTTGTCCTACAAGGGGCATGAAAGGGAATCAGCAATTAGCAATTAGAAATTTTGGCGGCGTTTAGCGTTTAGCGCTTTAAACCTCGGTTCGTCCCTCAGCGAATCCCAATACGGCAAGGTTAGCCATGGTACGCTGATGTAGCCATAGTCCGACAGGTCTTCTTCCAACAGGTCGATCGCCTCGTCCTTGTCTCCGATCAAAGCGTAGGCGAGAGCAATGTTGGGAAGGCAAATGCCGAGATAGACGTCCTAGTGAAGTGGCGTACACCTTCCATTTTTCCATGCGTTGATGTGGCAGATAGCAACGGATACTCAAATGTAGGCCATTTGAAAAGACAAATTGGGATCGACCTCGCGATGCTGCTTTTGCTAACGATCATGGCGAGCTCGAATTTTGAGAACAGTCCGGATTCAATCTCCAGTTCGAACGTTTCGCGATCAACAAGGCGCCCCAGCCGATTCGGAAAAGAGAGTTCAAATCCCCCGCGGACCGCACTTACATTCACTTGACCGCACATTTGCCTTCATACTCATAAGCGCATTGAAGAATCTCACACTCCTGGGGACACTATTCGCTTTGCTCACGCTGGGTTCGTGCCGGAGTCTTCAGACTCCCTCTCATGTTGGGCCGGAGATCAAGCACAGCTTCAAGATTGAATTCACAGAATCGCGAGTCCGATTACTCAGAGAGTACGCCGAGCGACACTACGCTGAATACTATCGTCGGGAATACGGCTCGCCCGAATTCCCTGGGCTCGAGATCGATCCAAAGGTGATTGTCGTCCACTACACGGCCGGCTCGACGCTGCAGGGAGCGTTTGATACGTTCGCACCGGAAACGCTGGGGGGCCGCCCCGAACTGGAAGGTGCAGGGACCGTCAACGTAGGCATCCAGTTTGTCGTCGACTATGACGGGGCCATCTACCAGATCCAGCCCGACAACTACTTCGCACGGCACTGCATCGGACTGAACCATTCTGCCATTGGAATCGAAAACATTGGGCGTCGAGACATATCCGAGACGGCACTACAGGGCGGGATATCAGTTGATGACGAATTGACTACAGAACAATTGCATTCCAATGCTCACCTCATCCGATACTTGAAGTTCAAGTATCCCAAAATTCAAGATCCTTATCGGCCATTCGGAGTATCGGGAGCTGGAAGATCCTTCACATCCCGGGCATGCGTTTTTTTACGAAAGTGATCCGGATTACCGAACGGAGAAGTCGGATCCGGGACCCAATTTCATGCGGGCGTTACGGGAAGAGTTGACGGACCTTCTCGCGTCCGGAACGAGCGGGCAGGTGTTCAAATGATTTGTACAAACCCGAATGTAGGCACCCGAGATCTACCACCGCGTCTCTCTGTACCAAAACCGAGCGCAAAAGCGCGGCCTTGAAGAAACGACCGGTGAACCGGCCTTCAGGCGGTTCACCCGACAGACGAGCCTGCCTGGATGTGGCTAAAACCGGGCGTAAACACCCGGCCTTGAAGAAACGACCGGTGAACCGGCCTTCAGACGGCTCACCCGACAGACGAGCCTGCCTGGATGTGGCTAAAACCGGGCGTAAACACCCGGCCTTGGAGAAACGACCGGTGAACCGGCCTTCAGACGGCTCACCCGACAGACGAGCCTGCCTGGATGTGGCTAAAACCGGGCGTAAACACCCGGCCTTGGAGAAACGACCGGTGAACCGGCCTTCAGACGGTTCACCCGACAGACGAGCCTCGTTTACGAGGCGTTGCTTCAAGACCCGGGATTTATTCCGGGGATTAACGTACAGGTATTTCCCGAGGCCCCGATTCATTCCGGGGATCGAAATACATGCATTCCCTCCAAGGTCCCGATTCATTCCGGGGATCGACATTGCCTGGATGTGGCTAATACCGGGCGTAAACACCCGGCCTTGAAGAAACGACCGGTGAACCGGCCTTCAGGCGGTTCACCCGACAGACGAGCCTCGTTTACGAGGCGTTGCTTCAAGACCCGGGATTTATTCCGGGGATTAACATACAGGTATTCCCCCAAGGCCCCGATTCATTCCGGGGATCGACATTGCCTGGATGTGGCTAATTCCGGCGTAAACACCCGGCCTTGAAGAAACGACCGGTGAACCGGCCTTCAGGCGGTTCACCCGACAGACGAGCCTGCCTGGATGTGGCTAAAACCGGGCGTAAACACCCGGCCTTGGAGAAACGACCGGTGAACCGGCCTTCAGACGGCTCACCCGACAGACGAGCCTCGTTTACGAGGCGTTGCTTCAAGACCCGGGATTTATTCCGGGGATTAACGTACACGGGGGATTGGATTAGATGGGTACTCGCTATTTCCGGGGACCAACCAATGTTGATCACGCCGGAGGATCGTGCGGGTATGTCTTCAGCATACATCCCAAGATCACGCCTTCGAGAGTTTCTCCGGCTGGTTTAGGGCATAACGAACGTAGACGGACAATTTTGATCGTTCGATCGTAAATGCTGCGTATCCAGTTTGCCATCGTATCGAGGGACGATTGGGATTCGTCTTATTGTATATGGCGGCGCTCGCACCCTTAACCTGCCCTACAAAATCGGCAACGGAAACGGGAGGCGGTATCGAAACCACCATGTGAACGTGGTCCGATGTGCCACCTACGGCATACACGGCTGCACCGAGACCAACAGCCTTACCCTGAAGCAAGGAATAGATTTCCCCCTGGACATCCGGTTCGAGCAGATTCAACCTGCATTTTGTCGACCACACGAGGTGGTAGTAGAGGCGACAGTGGGGCACGATCTCTCCATTTTTCTTGCCACATATACACGTAAAGACACATGAACCGCTGAAATCATAACTCCCTCGGCCCCTGGATGTGTCCAAAACCGGGCGTAAACACCCGGCCTTGAAGAAACGACCGGTGAACCGGCCTTCAGGCGGTTCACCCAGCAGACGAGCCTCGTTTACGAGGCGTTGCTTCAAGACCCGGGATTCATTCCGGGGATCGAGATACATGCATTCCCCCAAGACCCCATTCATTCAGGGGACTACATTGCCTGGATGTGGCTAAAACCGGGCGTAAACACCCGGCCTTGAAGAAACGACCGGTGAACCGGCCTTCAGACGGTTCACCCGACAGACGAGCCTCGTTTACGAGGCGTTGCTTCAAGACCCGGGATTCATTCCGGGGATTAACGTACAGGTATTCCCCGAGGCCCCGATTCATTCCGGGGATTAGCATACATGCATTCCCCCAAGACCCCATTTATTCCGGGGACCGACATTGCCTGGATGTGGCTAATACCGGGCGTAAACACCCGGCCTTGAAGAAACGACCGGTGAACCGGCCTTCAGACGGTTCACCCGACAGACGAGCCTCGTTTACGAGGCGTTGCTTCAAGACCCGGGATTCATTCCGGGGATTAACGATTCAGGTATTCCCCCAAGGCCCCGATTCATTCCGAGGATCGAGATACATGCATTCCCCCAAGGCCCCGATTCATTCCGGGGATTGACATTGCCTGGATGTGGCTAATACCGGGCGTAAACACCCGGCCTTGAAGAAACGACCGGTGAACCGGCCTTCAGACGGTTCACCCAACAGACAAGCCTCGTTTACGAGGCGTTGCTTCAAGACCCGGGATTCATTCCGGGGATTAGCATACAGGTATTCCCCGAAGGCCCCGATTCATTCCGGGGATCGACAAACAGGTATTCCCCAAGGCCCCGATTCATTCCGGGGATTGGCATACACCGGGGATCGACATGCAAAGAAGGGGGCAACGAGCCATCGGACTTACAGCCGTCATTGACTCGCAGCCCCCCTCCGGGAATGCTCCAACTATCGATTATCGGTGCTCCCCTACTTCTTTTGCTGCACTTTCTCGGCGTAATGATCGGCGCGCATCGCTTTACGCTGCTGATTCCAGTTTGCGCCCTCAAGGTTGCCTATCGCTTCAAGACTCTTGTCGGCATCCGCGGAGAGGCGGTCATCCTTGAACAATTCAGCGTTCTGACGGACATATGCTGCGTTTTCTTTCAGCACCTGTTCGGCCTCTTCGATCTTACCTGCATCGCGAAGCGAGATAGCTTTCTCCTCGTTCAGGATGCCCTGCTGCTCAACCGCTGCGACCATGGGCGCCTTCGCGATATGCTCCTCCACTACGTCCTCGGATTCCGAGATTTCCGCAGTGACCGTAGCGTTTAGCTTGTCGGTTCCGTGCGTAAGCATGTTGGCGTAAGATGTCGATACCTGTGCAATGTCGATTTCATCGCCGGAAACTGATGGATCAGTCTCAACCTCGAGCACGATGTACTTTTCCTGCTCGCTGTAGATCTGATTGAGCTCGACGGTTACCTGCTGTCCGTCGATTTCTGCTGGTCGCCCCATCACGCGCACCGGTCGGATACCGTCGGCACAGTCGATCGTGACCTTCACGTCCTGCGCAACCACTGAGAGCACATCCCCAAACTCCTGATTGAAGATCCCTGCCAGATTCTCGGCGTCCTCGACGAAATCATGATTGCCGTCACTGCGTAGGGCAAGCTGTGTCATCAAGTCCTCGTTGTATCCAAGCCCCAAGCCGATGGTCGTGACGGAAATCCCCTCCTGTATCAATGACGCCCCGAGGTTTCCCAATTCGGCTGGAGAGCTCGGACCATTGTTGGCCTGACCATCGGAGAGCAGAATCACCCGGTTCACGCGACTGGGGTCCAGGAATTCGTGCAATTCGATGGCGCCTTGCTGCACGCCGGCATAGAGGGCTGTTCCGCCGCCGGCCGTGAGGGTCCTGATGCGGTCCTGAATCGCCTTCTTATCAGCAACCTGCGTCGCCGGCACAAGCACTTGGGCCTGATTGTCATAAGCGATGACGGAGACAATGTCGCCCGGTTTGAGGTAGTCGACGGCCATGATGGTCGCGTCGATCGCCTGCTGCATCTTCTGGCCGTTCATTGAGCCTGACTTGTCGATGACCAGGGCGAGGTTGACCGGTGTCCGGTCGTTCTCCCGATCGATCTTAAAGCCGGTCAAGTCGACCTTAACGAAGGCGGTCTGCCGCGTGCCACGGAGCAGCACGGGGTGGCTAATGCTCGCACGGAGCTGCACCTGGTGCGATTTCCGCGAATCGGAATCGATGATGAATCGCGCCACGCCGAGCGTCGTAAACGTTACGATCAGTGCCCAGGCGGCGGTGTACGGAGATACTCGTTGCATCGTTCTAACCTGACGTTTTGGGTGTCCGAGGGGTGAGGGGCCTTTGACTCTCTAAACGATGCAGGGGGCGGATGTATTGTATTGGTGGGTGGGTGGCCGGAGACCGGTCCGGTCTTAAGACGTGACGGGTCTATAGACCTGACAGGTTTTAAAACCTGACTGGTCTATAGACCTATCAGGAGAGAAATCGAAGATCTCGAAATCAGCGTCGAACTTCAGGCAAACAGGCAACGGAACCGATGCGATCTTGCCCGTCGGGCCGAGTGCACCCGTATCCTGGTTGATACGGAAGACCACGATGGTGTTCGATCCTTGGTTTGCCGCCAGGAGGTATTGTCCAGTAGGGTCGATCGCGAAATTACGCGGCGTCTTACCACGCGTGGATTGGTACTCAACCGGCGTAAGTGTTCCCGAATCGCCATCGATCGCGAAGACGGCGATCGTATCGTGCCCCCGGTTCGACGCATAAAGAAACCGCCCGGATGGATGCACGTGGATGTCGGCGCCTGAATACCATGGCTGCGCTTCGCCGGGCAACGTCGATACGTTCTGCACTTCAGCCAGGACACCGTTTTCGGAGTCGTACGCTGAACGCCGTGACCGTAGGATGCATTTCGTTGATGACGTAAACAAAGCGCCCGTCGGGACGGAAACGCGAGTGTCGCGGCCCTGCTCCGAGCGCCGTCTTCACGAAAGGCGGATCGTTCGCTACGAGCGCACCGTCATCCGAGTCAAACCTGTACGCCAGCACCTCATCCAACCCCAGGTCCGCCGAAAGCGCATAGCGATTGGCGCGATCGAGAACAATGCTGTGGGCGTGAGGACCTTCCTGCCTCTCGGGATTCACACTCGACCCCTCATGCTGGTCGAATGAAGACTTCTCACCGAGACTTCCGTCATCAAGGACCGGAAATGATGCGACGCTGCCTCCACCGTAGTTGGCGACCAGGACGTGCTTTCCCTCTTTGTCGATGATTAGATAGCAGGGCCCCGTCCCGCCTGAAAGCCGCTGGTTCAGAAATGTCAGATTCCCGCTGGCCGAATCGATTCTGAATGCACTTACCCCACCGCTCTGCGCCCCATCGAGCTCGCTCACCTCATTGACGGCGTACAGAAATTCCCCATCGGGGCTCACGGCCAGAAACGAGGGATTGACAGTTGCCGCGACGAGTCCTTTAGGACGTCAGTTCTCCGCTGCGCAGATCGAGGTCCATCAGGTAGATCCCCTGGCTTGCGCCGCGGGTGTAAGTCCCGACATAGACGCGGACGTGATCATCAGGCGGCTCGTTGGCCATGGCAAGAATAGGATGGATAGGGACGATTAGTGACAAGAATAGCGCAAATTCCTTCATGGGCGAGTTTGACGGGTGCTAAATGTTTGGTGCTCGGTGCTACGTACTTGGTACTTCGCCGCTTGTTCGGGACAGGACGCTGCGACCTTCCCGTATGACTTGCTGACCCTGTGTACCCTCAGTTCGAAATGGTGCCGACGGCGGAGCCTTTTCTGGCGGCCACGAAGCCTCGCGAACGGTTGAAACAGCATGTCTCGCAGGCCGACCGAAACGTCTGAACTCCGGACGTGCGTCAGAGACAGTAAAGTCGCATTCTGTCCAGAAGAATGACTCACCTGGCCGTCCCGTAGCGCCCGTCTCCTTGCGTTCTCATTGCGGCGAGCTTCCCGCGTTCTGCTCCAAACGTACTTCGTGTCCGGGCAATGCCGGCCGTCTCAATGATCCGCCGCTACCTGCTCAAAATAGCCGACCTCGTTACCGCAAAGTTCTCCCCTACTAAGCGAATCAGGTATACGCCGCTCGACAGGTTCTTGGGAAGGAGGGTCAGCCCCGTCCTCTCATATGCCTTGATCCGGCGGTCGGCCAGCGTTTGCACGCGACGTCCTGACACGTCATAAAGCTCAACCCTTACCTGCTGATCCTTCGAAACGATCAAGTCTATCAGACCACGCTCTCGAAATGGGTTCGGATAGACATGGGAGACCTCGGCCGGTCCTTCGATCCCTCGCAACACCTCGATGACGGAACTGAACGCGAAGTTACCGTCGAGATCAAGTTGGCGAAGACGAAAAGCGTGAACGCCCGGACCAGGATCCGGGACGACGTACTCGTAGCTATGTCGTTCAAGCGTGGTTCCGGATCCTTCCACAAAACCGACTTGGTCCCATTCTTCAGGAGCGCACGAATCGGCGGCGGGCTCACATCTCGACGGAGCCCGGTGCTCCACCCCGAATCCGGCATTGTCGGTTTCACTGGCTGTAGACCACGACAAGACAATCGCGCCCTTGTCCTCGACTCCGAGAAACGATGTAATCTCAACGGGCAGCAAGGGCGCTTCGGGATCAATCACCCTCAGCGTGACAGAGGTGGAGTCCGAAGAGTTATTCGACGCATCTCGCAGTCGGTAAGCAAACCGATCAATTCCCGCGAAACCCGTGTTGGGCGTGTAGGTAAGGCTGCCATCCGGAAAGGCGACCAGCGTGCCGTTGTCGACGTTGTCAAGGATTGCCGTCGCCGTCAATGCCTCTCCATCCAAATCGATGTCATTCATGAGGAATCCCGGCGCCGCGATGTTTCGAGCCGTGTTCAGAACCACGGCATATTCGTCGTCAACACCTATCGGATTGCGATTCCCTTCGAACACCTCGATGGTAACCGTCACAGAATCGGAGAAATGATTGGAGGCGTCCCGCATTCTGTATTTAAAGGAGTCTGTGCCTACAAATCCCGCATCGGGCGTATAGATGAAACTCCCATCACCAAAAGCGGTCAGCCCACCGTTGTCGACATTATCCAGAACCGCAGTGCCCGTAAGGGCCTCTCCATCAAGATCGATGTCATTGGCGAGGAAACCCGGCGCAGCCACAGAAATGGAAGCGCCCGCGCGAGCCGCGTAAAAATCGTCGAGCCCCAACGGTTCGCGGTTACCCGGAGGCAGTACTTCTATCGTCACCACCACGGAGTCGGAGAGATTGTTCGAGGCGTCCCGCATCCGATAGACGAAGTGATCCAAGCCCACAAAGGTGTTGTCTGGAGTGTAGGTGAAACTGCCATCGGGAAAGGCCACCAAGCTGCCATGATCCACATTGTCGAGGATCGCCGTTGCCGTCAGCGCTTCACCATTCAAATCGATGTCGTTTGTCAGGAAGCCCGGCGCCGCAAGCGACAGGATGTCGTCATTCGCAACGACAAAGGCATCAGGCAGACCAACGGGAGTCGCTCCTCCGAGAAGTACCTCAATCACAACCGTAACCGAATCGGAGAAGTTGGAGGCAACGTCGCGCATTCTGTAGACGAAGGAGTCGGTGCCGGTAAAGCCAGGAGTAGGATCGTAGACAAAACTTCCGTCGCCGAACGCAGACAGAGATCCGTGATCGACATTGTCCAGAATCGAGATCGCCGTGATGGCCTCCCCGTCAAGGTCGTAGTCGTTGGCAATGAAGCCGGGCGCCGCGATCGAAAGAGTATGGCTGACGACGGTTGCATAGGCATCATCAACTCCGATCGGATCACGGTTGCCCTCGAGAATCTCGATCGTGACGATAACAGAATCTGGAGAAATTGTTCGATGCATCGCGCATGCGGTATACGAAAGCATCCGAACCCACAAAATCCGGATCGGGCGTGTAAGTGAAGCTCCCGTTACCAAATGCAGCCAGCGAACCGTGATCGACGTTATCCAGAATCGCTGTAGCCGTGAGTGCCTCACCATTATGGTCGATTCGTCGCGGAAAATGGGACGGGGTCGAAAGCGTTGAATTCTCAGCATCGGAATGAGTTCGGACTTGACGGGATCAGATTCAAAACCGCCCGGCAGCACCTCGATGTTCACAGTGATGGAATCGGAGAGATTGTTCGATGCGTCGCGCATGCGGTATACGAAAGCATCCGAACCCACGAAATCCGCATCGGGCGTGTAGGCAAAGCTCCCATCCGCAAAAGCGACCAGCGTGCCGTTGTCGACGTCGTCCAGGATCGCCGTCGCCGTCAGAGCCTCTCCGTCAAGATCGATGTCGTTCGCCAGAAAGCCCGGGGCGGCAACGGAAAGGGTTACATCGGTGGGCACGACGAAGTGGTCGTCGGTCCCGACGGGACCTGTGGCCTCCGTCGCGTCCACTTTCGAACCGACTCCGTCCTCTGCGGCAAGAACTTCGGCCTCGTCACTCGTGGCAGGCAGGGTTCGAACGCGAACAGCCGTTAGACCCGGGAAAATTCCGACAACCTGCAGCGGTTCCTTCGAGTCGGTGAACGTCTGGACATAGACCGGAACGTCGACGGACGCACTGGCGCCGGAACTCCAGATGAGCTCGTGTGCGCCCGAAATGGCTTGTATGTGGATTGGAGGGTCGTTCCCCTTCTGATCAACAGGATACTGGCCCGACTCGCCAACCGGCAGAGGAGCTCCGCGTTGTTGAGCCGTGAGGGGCGTGGGTGTCGCAATGACGGCGAAAGCGGCAAGCGCTACGCAGGCAGCGGACACACCCAGAACCCGCGAAAGCGAACCGGATGAGCGAGGCATTGCTAATTGATGGGATAAGGTATCTGCAGGCCCCGGGATGCACTCCAGTTTCCGCGGGTTATTAGCGAAATTTTCGCTCTCAGTCAAGAGCGCCACGCGTTGCCTGGCGCTCTTATTTTCTCACCGATTGCCGGATCTGAACACGCGTCGCCGCCCGGCGCATTGAAGTCGTCCCACAGGTCTAGTCGGGGGACTCATGCGGCTGATCGTACTGGGAGCTCGATGGAATGTGAACGGTGCGACAAACGACCTTAAATTCCTTAATACCACCCGACGCATTCCAGGCGCCAAACAAAGATCGGCAACCACCATGAAGTACCTGTGCATACTGATTTCGATTCTTCCCCTCGCCTCCTACGCACAGACCTTCCAGGCTGAGCGGGCTTCCATCCCGGTGAAGGTCGGCGATCACCAGTTGCAATTTCCCTGGAATGGCGGCTACAACACGCTTGGCATCGGCATGACTGATATCGACGGAGACGGCGACTCCGACCTCCTGCTAACAGGCCGCGACGAGTCCCGTTTGGTGTTTTATCGGAATGACGGCGCCGGCGACACCGGCGAGTTCTCGCTCGCCAACGAAAGCTTGAACGGACTCGAGTTTACTCCAGGCGACAATCGCCTGGCCTTCGAAGACATCGATGCCGACGGAGATCCGGACCTCTTCGTCGGCGGAAATGACGGCAGGCTTCGATTCTTCCGCAACGACGGCGGTCCATCCGATCCCTCGTTTTCTCTCACGACCGCTTTCTTCGACTCCATCGACGTCGGAAACGTCTCGTCTGCGGCATTCGGCGACCTCAACAACGACGGACGCCGGGATCTGGTTGTGGGCAGCTATCGTGAAGGCTTTTTCTACTACACACGCACTGCCTCCGGCCCGCCGGATTTCGCTTTCGTTGATACGCTCAGGGACGCCGGTGGTGATGTCTTGAAACCGGGCTCCATATTCTACGTCCCGTCTCTCGTCGACATCGACGCAGATGGCGACCTCGATCTCTTCGCCGGCTCGTCAGACCAGGGCTTGGCGTTCTTTCGCAATGAGGGAACTCCCTCTGCGCCCCAATTCGCGCTGGTAGACGCCTCGTTCGTAGAGCCACCGGACTACATCGAGGGATTCTTGACTCCAACTTTTGTCGATATCGACGGTGATCTTGATTTCGACCTGTTCACTGGAAGCAACAACGGGGTCGTAAGTTTTTATCGCAACGACGGGTCGCAAAGTGAACCTCTTTTTGTCCTGGTCTCGCCTGAACTGCAGCTTGACTTCCTGGATTTCGGGTTCTACACGAAGCCAACACTGGTGGATATCGACGCTGACGGAGATCTGGATCTTTTCGCCACCAATGAAACCGGGAAGTTTTCTTTCCTGGAGAATGTGGGCAGTTCGACCGAACCATCTTTCCGTTGGATCACGGACAATTTTGGGGGTGTCGCGGAAAGGCTCAGATCAGGACCGACGTGGGGAGATTTGGATGCGGACGGGGACTTCGATTTGCTCATCGGACGAAGCGGAGGCAAGATCTTGGTCTTTGAGAACACCGGGACCGCTGAAGCGCCCGCTTTCGATCCCGGAGTCCAACTGAAGAACGCATCCGACGAAGCGATCACGGAAACACGTCCCCAGCTGGTCGATATAGACGCAGATGGTGATCTCGATCTTTTCGTTTCGGCATATCTGTCCGACGGGCTGCGGGCGCTCCTGATGTATGAGAACGTCGGTGGACCCACAGCGTGGAGTTACGCGTCAACGCCGGATAGCGTCCGCGACGAGGCCGGTCAGGTCATCACGGACTACGACTTCTTTCACTTCCTCGCCGATTTTGATGGAGACGCGGATCCCGACCTCTTCATTGGCAATGCCGACGGCAAGGTCGTCTTCTATGAAAACGTTGGGTCGCCGGAGAGCGCGTCCTTTTCGAGCGAGCCGCGCTTTCTCGATCCCATTCAGACGGGGTCAAATGAAAGAAATATCCCCTGCTTCGTCGATATTGATGGCGACGGAGATCTGGACGCCTTCGTGGGGAGATTTCAGGGCGGCCTATTTTTCTACCGCAACGTGGGCGAAGCAACCGCCACAGAAGATCATGTCCACCCGGCAACGGCAGCCCTCGAGCTCGACCAGAACTATCCGAATCCTTTTCATCGGTTCACGACGATCCAATTTCGGTTGTCCAATCCGTCGGCGACGAGGGTTCGCGTCTTCGACCTTCTCGGCCGTGAGGTGAAACTCATGGATCTCGGTACGATGCCCGGTGGTGTGCAGACGGTTCATCTGGACGCTCGGAAGCTCTCGTCAGGGGTTTACATCTACCGGGTAGAGGCCGGCGGTTCAGAAAGGGCGGCGAGGATGGTGATCATGAACTGACGGGGTCCGCCTCTGGAGACCGGCGTCGATCTTTCCGGAAAGGACTTGAGGCCGGCGCAATGGTGCTGGGTCCGATACCGAAACTGCCGGATGCCGAGATCTTCGGCGTCACGACGTTCGAATTGGGCTGATCTGAGCATTCGGATCGGCGCGCTCCGCGCGAGCATCACGCGAATGTCAATGCAGGAAAGACCGTTGCTCTCGAGCGATGTCCTGCGTTCGATCGCCGTCATGCGTTTATATTGCATCGACCGGTCCGTCCTGCGGACTTTGTCGGCTCCACCGCCGAGCCTTCGAGCTTGCAACTTTACTTTGACTGAACGTCGCCTACCCATGACATCCACACGACAAATGGCCGCTCGGGCAGTGATCGTCGGCATCATCGGCTACGCCTTCGTCATCGGCTTCTATGCAGCGATCGATCTGTTCGCCGGACGCAGTTTACTTCACACGGGAAGCATCCTGGCTGAAGCGTTCTTCAGGAGAGTGTATGATCCAAGTGCGCTTGCGCTGCCGATGTCAATCGACGCCGAAGCCCTGATCCGACACAACCTGATGCACCTCTCCGTTTCTGTGACCATTGGCTTTATCGTGATCGGCCTTGTCGAGGACGCCATTCGTAACCCGTGGAAATCCAGGTTCATTCTGTTCACGTTCTTCTTGGGATTCATGGTCACGGTAGCTGCGATGACCGTTCTTACCGATCCTATCAGGTCCTCCATTCCCCTATGGTCGATCATCGTATCCAATATGGGGGCGGCGGCGATCGGCGGGTTGTCACTCGTTGGTATCCGGGACTTTGGAAGGTCTTCAGCACGCCGACCGCGCAGCGGTCTGAGCCGGTGAAGAGTGAGCCAGGCATTCATGGCTGAGTAGGAGGGAGATCCAGCAAGATGGTTTGCGTTGTCGGAGCCTCCGGCAAAGTTGGAACGTACATGGTGCAACGCGCGACCTATGAGGTCGGTAAACGTCTGAAACGGCCATGGACACATCACACGTCAAGCAACCCCTGAACGTAGTCATATTCGGCGCCACTGGAATGGTAGGTCGTGGCGTCCTCCTCGAGGCGCTTGACAGTCCCGACGTCGGCAAGATATTGAGTGTCAGCCGAAGGCCGTCCGATGTAGAGCACCCCAAGCTCCGGCAATTCACTCCACGACGACTTCGAGCATTTCGCATGCGATTGCGGATCAGCTCACGGGGCTCGATGCCTGTTTCTGGTGCCTGGGCGCCACATCGGCCGGGAATGACGAGGCCACCTACACACGCATCACCTACGATTTCACGATGGCGGCGGCGAAAGTGCTTCACGAAAAGAATCCGGACATGCGTTTCTGTTTTGTGTCCGGTGCCGGCACGGACGATACGGAGAGCGGGCGCGTGATGTGGGCACGGGTGAAGGGAAAGGCGGAAAACGCGCTGAAGCGCCTCGGTTTCAGGGAGGTCATCATATTCCGACCCGCTCTGATCAAACCGATGCGCGGCTGCCTGCCGAGCGGCCGACTTAACAGGGCGATGTACACGTTCTTTGGATTTTTCGCTCCCCTTCTGCGGCCTTTCGGTATGGCGACTTCGACCGTAGAGATAGGGAGGGCCATGGTCGCAGCGGCGCTGGGGCGATCGGAGCGGCAGGTACTGGACTCCCGGGAGATCAATCGGCTGGCTCTTAAGGTCTGAATTGGCGTTGCGGGGAACCTGACGGGGCTGCCGCGGCTCGAGAATGGCGCGTGCGTTCGGACCTCAGCGAGTCCGCCCCTTCTTTGCCTGAATGAGAGCATTTAGGAAAAAAGCGATCCGCCAACCAACTCGAGGCCGATCACAAACCCTGACTTGTCGACTTCGGTCAAAAAATACAAGTCATGGGCGCCCACAATCATGAACAGGATCCCGGCGATCGATGTCCACAAGAGGAACTGTTTCTTCTCTCGATTCATGAGTTCGTGTCTAGTCGGTGAGGCGGTACCAGATCAAGGTCGCCCACTTCACGACGACGAACGTGACCCCGACCGCCAGCAGATCCCAAATCAAAATGCCGTCGATGTAGTAGCGGTAGGCGAAAAGGCCGATTGCGAGGGCGGCGCCGAGAATCCCGGCGTTGCTCGTGGATCGGAGGCGGTGCTGGAGGAAGCGCTCGTCTATGACCGAGCTGAGGATTGGAATGTTCATGTTCGGTTTTCCAGAATGAAGATGTCGTCTGTGGCGCATTCGAAGACGCGGGCAAACGTGAGTGCAAGCTGGAGGCTCGGCGTGTAGCGCTCGCGCTCAATCGAGTTGATGCTCTGGCGCGAGACACCGGTGGCGTCGGCGAGCTCCTGCTGCGTCCACCCTCGTTGAGTGCGGAAGCTCCTTTACCCGGTTTCGAATAACAAACGTCATGTCAAGCTTGCTTTCCATATAAAGTAGCACACGACCTCAATGATGTCAAGCTTGCTTGACGTTATTTCATCCACAAGACGTCGTTCGAGGTAATCCCGAGCATTGGGTCGTCGGTTGCCTCTAATCGAAGGCGGCGGGGAATGAATTACCTTGGCGGCACGTCACGGACACGACATAACTCTGGAGAAATGCGGCACAGCCATCAACTCTTCGACCGTTGGAACCGATGAACTCGTCGCGAATACGATTCGGTAAGACAGTATCTTACCGAATGGAAACAACCGTCTCAACAAAAGGCCAGATCGTAATTCCTGCCGAGCTTCGCAGGGAAGATGAAATCAAGGCGGGCCAGCGATTCGAGGTCGAGCGAATCGATCGGGGCGAGTATCGCCTCGTGCGCAAGCAAGATGCCCCGAATGCTGGAGTGGTTGACTGGCTGGTTGCTTGTCCCATCCAGGACTACTTCGTGCCGATCGAGTCGGAATCGACCGACGAGTTATGAAGATTCTCGTCGATGCCAACGTCCTGAGTGAGGCGACGAGATCGGATCCAAATCCCACCGTTGTCGACTGGCTCCGCGAGCACGAACCGATGATTGTAGTCGATCCGATCATCCTGGGCGAGATCCGTTTCGGAGTCAATCTGCTTCCGAAGGGCCGTCGGCGATCCCTTCTGGAGAGATGGTTTGACGAAGGCGTTGCTCGAATCGCGTGCCTCCCGTGGGATGCTGCGACAGGAATGCGATGGGCAACACTCCTCGCTGATCTTCGGCTAAGTGGACGGGCAATGCCTCTGAAAGACAGCATGATCGCTGCCACCGCACTGCAACATGGACTTTCCGTCGCCACAAGAAATGTTAAGGACTTCGAAAAGGCGGAGCTGGACGTGATCGACCCGTTCCGGTTGTGACCAGTTCTCCTTACCCCTTCTTAAGTCGTGACTGGTCGCCACGCCCACGATCCTGTGGCAACGGGCGCTTGTTCCCGGAATCGTCTCAGCCCGCTCGACGGAACACGATGACGTCGCCGGCGAGCCTCCGGCGCCGCCCTGACTGGTAGCCGTCGCCTGTCTTGGTCATCGTCGTGTACTCGTCTTCAGATCTCACAATCACGCCGTCACCACCAATCCGGGCCGCCTTGTTGATCAGCTTCTTCTGGAGGTCATCTTGATTTTCGGACGGATTGGCCGATACCTCGATGAAAGAAATCACCTCGTACGGTAGTTTCGGATCTTCGAAGTACAAACGGACCGACTCCGGTGACCGGGGACGACGCGGCGTCTGATCAAGGCGGTGCCCGTTTGACGAGGCACAACCAGCAGCGAGCAGCAAGACGGAGATTCGAAGTGCTGGCTTCATGGTTCCTGCGTTTCCTCGTTGTACTCGTTCACTACGGGTAGTTCCTGCGATTTGGGAAACCTGACAGGGACGATTATTTGACCTTAGCCAAAGGTCAGGCGCTCGCCCCGTCCTTCAGCGCCGTGATCCTCCCGAGCGCAATCTCAAACTGCTCATGGGCTCTCGTAAGGTAGGCGTTGACCTCGTCGATATACCCGTCGGCGGAGGCCGACCAGACCCGGTTGAGGTATCGCTCGCCGCCGGCAAAGTGCGACATGACGTCTGCGTATGCCTGCAAGCCGTATGCGTGCGTGATGCTCTCTCTGGAATCCACGAACCGATTCAGATCGTCGAGCAGGAGCTCATCGATGCGATGCCGCATGTCGTAGGTATGGATCTCGCCTTTCCTGGCATCCAGGTCGGAGACCACTCGGACCAAGTTCTGCAGGCTCTCCTCAACAACCGTGAGGTCGGATGCTATCCTGTCGGTTTCGCCGGCTCGCTTTCGTTTTGCCCACTGTACGAACCCGATCCCAATCGCGCCAACGAGAAGAAGAGGGATGAACACCCCCCAGTTAACCACCGTGGCATCCAGCACGCCGAGGTAGGATGTCGCCAGAAAACTCACCGTGATGAGCGCTAGTCCAATTTGTCTTTCCATTTCTGTCTCAGTGGGCGAGGGCCCAATCCTAATTGCTCAATACTGAATACTCATTGCCAGCCGGCCACGGACACGCCGCCGCTGGCGCTTTGGCGTGTCCTAACGTCCATCCTCCATACTCCATACTCCATCCTCCATCCTCCTACGTCGCAAACACCATGTAAAGCGCATTCCCCACTCCTACGAGCGCTTCTCCGACGATCAGACCGGCGCAAAACGGAATTCCGACGTCATCCGTGAATTTCCGCCCGCCCCGCCAGTCGACGACGACGCGCGTCAGGGTACCGAGGCTATACGTGAGCACGATGTTGAACGGCAGGTAGAAGCCGAGTCCGACGAGGATCCCCAGGCCGCCGATCCCGCTCGCGCTCAGCACGGCTCCGATTCCCGCACCCGCGACGTATTTCTGAACGGGTACGTCTCCTCCCAGGATTCCCTGGATAACGCTCGCCAGCGCCTGACCCTGCGGCGCGGGCAGTGTCTCGCTCCCCATGCCATGCGCCCGATCCAGGACTACGATGAGCGCCATAATGAGAATCGGCCCGATCCACGTTCCGAGAAACTGTCCGATCTGCTGCTTGCGAGGCGTTGCGCCTACGAGATAACCGGTCTTCAGATCGAGCATCAGGTCGGTCGCCTGGGCCATCGCGACACACGCGGCAGCACCCACGGTTACGGATGCAATGATAGCCGCGCTGTCTCCGATGCCGCTCGCGATGAAGATCAGGATCGTGACGGCGATCAGGGTCATGCCACTCAGGGGCGACCAGTTGGTCCGTCCGATGCACTCCGACAGGATGACACCGGACATCCAGATCCACAGCGTTCCGAGAAGGGCCATCAGAAGCCCGCGAACGATCCCAACCTCGTTTGCAGACAGTACGGCAATCACAAACAGCAGAATGGCGGCGCCGCCGATCGCGCCGAAGAGCATCTTGATGGGCAGCTCGTCTTTCGACAGACCGGTTTTCGTTTTTGCGGCTTCCTGCATACTGCGGATCGCGGAGACGATAAGAGGGAAGGCGAGCACGATGCCGGATATCGCGCCACCGATTAGCATCCCAATTCCTACCGGGCGAAACAAGAGCGTGCGCAGGGCTCCGGGATCCTCTGTGGGCAGTATCCCCTGAGCCGCCATCGTCGGCGCCAGGATCCAGTAGCACACGTATCCACCAATGATGAAGAAGACCCCTCCCCTGCCGGCGATGTAGGCTACCCCGAACGTAAGCAGGGACACATACCAGATGCCGTTCATGTAGGTCGGCATCCCGATGAGCGAGCCGAGATCCCAGTTTGTGAATCCAGTCGTCAGCGAAGTGAAGTGGACGAGTCCGCTCAGGGCAACCCCACCGAGCAGGACCACGGCCTTTCGCATGCCTGCTCCGGGCGACTTGAGGATGGTGGCGACCGCTACGCCACCCGGAAAGGTCAGACGTTCGTAGTCGATCATCTGCTTCCGGAGCGGAATGATAAACGCCACGCCGAGCACAGCTCCCGCAAAGCACCCGAACACCATCAACGGATAGCTGAACTCAGTCTCACCGAGAATGAAGAGGGCCGGTAGCGAGAACATCATGCCGACGGATGCCGCGTTCACGCCGCTCGCAATCGTCTGGTTGATGTTGTTTTCGACGATGCTGGAGCGACCCATGATGCCGCGCAGGATGCCGAAGCCGAGGATGGCGGCGAGCTCGGAGCCTTCGATGGAGAACCCCAGGATCAGCGCCGCATATCCGATGCTTACGCAGATGATCGCGCCAAGGAAGTAGCCGACCAGGATGGCCGGCACCGAGAGTTCAGGATAGGGTCCGTGCCGAATGACCCGCTCTTTCTGTGCCAAGACGATTCATTTTGGTGAAATGCCGTGGGGAATATGCGGATGGGAGCGCAGATATCAAATAATGGCAAACACCAAACACCAAACACCAAATCGTCCATAGCAGCGGAGGACTCGTCCGGCGGCCGGCCCGGCGAAGCCAGGGTGGGGATTCGTGAAACACGGCTCCTTCTGGGCCGGCGAGAGCGATGGTGCACAGGGCGAGGCGGTGCGCATGCCATCTAGATCGAGTTGTTCGTGATTCGAGTTGGCGACTGGGGTGGGTATATGATGTTGGCCTGCGGCGTTGAACAGGCCCACCGTGCCTCCTATTGTTGAGATTACTATTATGAGTATCACTTCTCACTTTCTCCACGTTGTTTCCCGTCGTCTGTCATGAAACGTCTCCACCTCCCGTTTGCTCTCCTCGGTCTGCTCGGTCTGATGACCAATCTGGCTGCACAACCGAACGAAACCGTCTGGCTGCCGCGACTTGCTCGCGAGAACGCCTACTTTGGGAAGATCCTAACGACCGGCGATGCCAACGGCGACGGAATCGATGACCTCTTCGCGGTTACACCGTATGCAGACCGATTCACCGTCGATGTCAACGCCATCTTTGGCGACCCGATGGGATTGTCCGGCGACACCCTTCTCATTGGGGGCACCTCGCTGATCCAGGATGAGACCTTCGGCGCCGCTGTACTGTTGACCTACGTTGGAAATGACTTGGCGACAATCCTGGCGACCGGGACGACCCTCATCAGGATTTCGCGGGCACTGCCCTACTTCGAGACAGACTGCGGGTCGGCCACTGACGGGAAATTCGGTGCAACCTCGGGCGATTTCGACGGGGACGGCCACATCGATGCCCTCATTGCGTGCCCATCGAACGGAATGTTCTGGCTTTGGGACGGCGGCTCCGAGCCATCCTCGCTGGTCGTCGACAAGCTGTACGAGTCGCTCATGGATCCCGAGCAAGAGGGCCGAGACATCGGGGCCGCCCTCGCTTCCGGCGATTTCAACGGCGACGGTTTCGATGATCTCGCCGTCGGCGTCCCGGGAGTGACGGTTGATGGATTCGTTGAGAACGGAAGGGTTGTCGTCGTCCTTGGATCGGACACAGGGTTGAGATTCGAGACGACCCCGGCAGCGAGCTTCGCGCCGGTACTCCAGACAGGCGCGCGGTTCGGCACAACGCTCGCCTCAGGCGATTTCAATAATGACGGCTTTGACGATCTCGCCGTCGGGGCACCCAACGAAGACGACCTGATCCAGGATGATGGCGCCGTCTATGTTTATGACGGTTCGGATTCATTCGATTCGGTTCACGACCTCAGAATGGTACAGAACAACCTGGATCTGACCGGCGCCGTACAGAACCGACGGAACGAACAATTTGGGGCCGCTCTCGAAACGGGTGATTTCAACGGTGACGGATTCGACGACCTTGCGATTGGCGTTCCCGGCGACAGCGTTCTCGGTAATGCGGTAGGGGGGCCTTTCGGATCCGTTAACATCCTGTCAGGCACCAGGTCCGGGCTATCGTTCTCAGGTGTCGAGCAGTCGGCCTGCTCGGATCCATCGTCACAGATACCGTGTGCAGGGTCCGTGGTCGCCCCGATGATAAACTGGGGATCCGCACTTGCCTCAGGCGATTTCAACGCCGACGGTTTCGACGACCTCAGCATTGGATTTCCCGGCGCGCCGTTCATGCCGGAAGATTTTTCCGCCGTCAGGCTGGGGCCGCTCGAGAACGCCGGCACGGTCCTGACCCTTTATGGAACGGAGTCGGGCTTGACGCCCAGGGGACAGCTCGTTACACGGGGCACCATGCAGATCGCCGACTTCAAGGGCACATTCATCGCCCAAGAGGATACAGATACACTGTTTGTGCCGATGGCTGCGCCAAAGAGCCAGCGCGACGCAGATGCCTTTCACCGCCGAATCGTATTAGCATCGTTCACTCAGCCTGAGAATGATGAGCACGGGACCTTGGCTTATGTCGACACCTTGATCGGAGACTCCAATGGCGGTGAAGGCCTGCGCGGCGGTCTGCTCTATTCCCCGCCGAAGGACTTTGCCGGGGTTTATCAAGACATCCACTATGTCATCAAACCCGAAAAGGATGAGCGATTGGGAGCCCCGGTACCGGACAGTGCGATGGGTTACTTCACGTTGTACGTAGAGAACGTCAATGATCCCCCCTTCTTCGAAACAAAAAACGACGATCTCGACCAAATCGCTTTTGTGGGCGTGCGCTACGAAGCCGATATTTTCGCGGGTGACATAGATTCGAACCCCCTGTCGGTTTCCATCCTCCAACAGCCTCCGTGGCTTGCATTCTCGCTTGCCGAAGGGCCACTCGGCGAGTCCAAGAGACAGTTCAGGGTGTTCGGGACGCCCACCATTGATCACATCGGAGGCTGGAATCTGGAGCTCGCCGTTAGTGACGGGGAGTACGAGGTGACCGAGCTTTTCGAGTTTAAAGTCGAGCTCGGCGCCCCCATGGCAGCACCGACCGCTATCGGTCCTGTCGACGGTGAAGAGGGAGTTACCACGCCTCTGACGCTCCGATGGAGGAATACTCCAACGGCAACCGAATATCGCGTTCAGGTGGCCACGGATTCGATGTTCATGGCCGCGGCCGGTTCTCATCTCGGACCGAGCGAGATCGTTCTGGATTCGACGGGCGTCGAAGACACGACGCTGGTTGTTGGTGATCTCGAGCCGGCGACTCAGTATTTCTGGCGCGTTCAGGGTTCAAACGCGGCCGGGGCGGGTCCATTTTCAGACGCGACCTCGTTCACTACAACGTCTGTCGTTTCCAACGAGAATCCCGGCGCGAATCCCACGTTCAAATTGGCTACGAATTACCCGAATCCCTTCCGGACGGAAACCACGCTCCGGTTTGAGATTCCCGAGACCGGTTTAACCGAGCTGGCGATATTCAACGCGCGCGGTCAAAGGGTCCGAGAATTCGTAAATGAAATCCGAGCTGCGGGTGCCTACGAAGTACGCTTCGATGCGAGAGGCCTGGCCGCCGGACTGTATTTCGTGCGTCTGACAAGGGGTCATCGTCAAACTACGAGGCCGATCCTGATCGTTCGCTGACGCGGGTCGGCATGGTGATCACCGGCGCCCTCACCTGCTCTTGTTGAAAAAGTCCAGCCAACCTCCTCGCGAGGTTCCGTGAATGGTCAGCTGGAGGTCTCGGCGTTGATGGACGGCGTTCTGGCCGGCACGCTCGATCCGTCAAATCCTGTTTCAAGCTCCATTGCAACTGGATGCGGATCGGCGTAATTACGCACCGGCGGCCAACCGGGTCGCTTCGAGGCTCAAACAACACTCAATCAAATCAAGATGACCACCCACTCTCGCATTCGATCGTTGCTTTCCGTTTGGATCGGGCTGTTCCTCCTCACTGTCGTATTCGCGCCGACAGTGTTTGCCCAGAAACCACCGCTCAAGTTCCAAGTCAAATTCGAACAACTGCCCAGAGTGACCCTGGAAGTCGTGGACGGTTTTGAGTGGGCTACTGCAACGGACATGGCAATGGAGGGCCGAGAGGCCGGCGTCGGGCGTACTACGTATCCGACCCTCACGTTGCAACACACTGCCGACGGCAGCAACGCCGTCTGGAATTGGTACAAGAATTCCGGCATGATGGGCAAGATTGATAACAGACCGGGGACGATCGAACTCGTTGATGGCGGCGGGACTGTGGTGCGATCCTACTCGCTTCCCCTGATGATACCGTCGCGATACCGCCTGATTAACGGTCCTGACGGCGTTGTCGAAGAACTCGAGGTCGTCACAGTCAACCCAACGATGGAGATCAAGTAGTAGGGGGCTCGTCTTCGCCCGTCCCTTGTTATAGAAACGCACTTGTGGGAGCCCAATCCTCCTTTCCCTCACAAGCGACAAACTAATCGGGTCTTATTCTTGCGCAGCATATCCCGGGGCGCTGGGCACTGCCACAATGGACTCCTCGCTCGAAGCGAACCGTATTATTGTCGACGCCTCTCCTGGACAGTCTGCCCGGCGTCTTCAGTCTGCTCGGCATCGAGCTGGTCCGACACACGTGTGGCGGAATTCCGCTACGCGCTGAGGCGTGTTCTTAGTCGCCCCGAATTACCGCCGCGTGGATGCCGTCAGGCTCGCGCCACTGCGGGACATAGTGCTCCTTCCCGTCCTTCCAGTAAAATCCGCCCGTGAAATAATCCCCCGGCGTCACAGGGGTCGTCCACGTAGAAAGCACCTCCGGATCGGTGGCAAAGTTCAGGGAATTGTAGAAGAAGACATAGTCCGCAGCGTAGTACGAAAACGGGGCGTCATCCGAGCTCGCATCGATGTAGTAGAACACGCTGCGATTGGATGTCGTCCCGCTCGGCATGTCCACGTAGTCCGGGTCAATGAACGCGCCGTAGACAAGGGATCTGCCCGACGGGTCGGAAGAACTGATCGTCTTCGACCAGTGGACGACGGCACCGGATGCAGGGTCACCGTCCAGAATTTCCGCGCTGAGAATCTTGTAGACCTGCCGCCCAAAACCATTCAGTGCGTTGTAGGCAATGCGGACCTTGCTCGAGTTCGCGTCCGTGCTGATCCGTGAGATCGCAATCTGATGGATATTCCGGAAGATGGACACGTCCTTATCGACCGCCGGAACGGCGCGCTGGCTGTCGTTGCCCGGACTTTCATTGTACCAGACCTCCGACTTTCCTGTGAAAGTCGTAGGATCGCCCGGAACCATCGTGTAGTACAGCTTGGGCACGCCGCCGGATGCACTGAATGCATAGAACCGGCCGTTGGGCGTGGAAGTCATCACCGCAGGCGCACCGTCGTCAATTTCGCCCATTTCGTCCCAGGAGCTACCGTTGTTGGTGGAGTAGAAGAAGACCAGCTTGTGGTAGCTGCGCGTGGTCTGACCGTCCGGGAAGGGACCGCCGTCACCGTGCGAGGAGATATAGATGGTGCCGGTAAATGGGCATGTATAGGCCTCGGTGCGATCGTAGCCGCCAATTCCGTAGATCGGCGCGCCGAATACGTCATTATTCCCAGTGGGTTGCGGCCATGCGTAGCGGCCGCCATATTGCTGTGCCGGATCAATCCGCGTAATCCTTTGCCAGGTGTTTCCGCAGTTCGACGAGTACCAGAGATAAATGCTGTTCCGGGAGCCGGGACTCCAGTTGGAGGCCGGCGTAAACGCGTTCCACCAGGACTTGTGAATAATATTGTCCTGCCACGTATAGCCATTCTTGACCGCAAGCAGATTCCCGTTCTTCATGCGCACGATCTGGTTGTCCGTAGCGAGCTTTTCCACCGTGGCATCGATCGGATAGGGCATCGAAGTGCTCGCCGAAGTCGAATCCACGCTACCACTGCCGTCATAGAGATCCCGAACCACGATCTCGCCGGGTCTTGTCTGCCCGGTGAGTAGGACCAACCGCCCGTTGGGACAGCTGCCGACAGTACCCGGGGGGATCGTCTTTGCGGTATTCTCGTAGCGTTGGGCGGGCCATATCAGAAAGTCCCGGACCAGGACACTGTGACTGGACGGGGTCGTCTTGCAGGCACCCAAGAGAAGCGGTGAGGCCACAAGACACAGGAATAGCAAGGGGCGGACATATGGGGATTTCGGACTGTGCATGCGCGGTAGATCCAATTCCTGCGCGTACAGGTTCCTTTCGTTTTTGGCCAAGATGTACTCCACCGAGGGTCACCCCGGAGTTGCTACAGAATCACTTATTGTGGTGGGCGGGTCCGTGCACCTTTCCGTTCGCTTCCTCCGAACGATCAGACGGACAAGAGAATTTCGAACGCGTTTCTACTTCAACAACTGCGCCCGCGCGTGGGCCACGAATGTCTCGCCACGCGCCAGGATGAAGTACATACCCGTGGACAGATGCCCTGCATCGAATGTGATCATCCGGGACTCACCTTCACTGAGAGCTCCATCGAAGAGCACGGCCACCTGCCTTCCGAGCATGTCGTAGACCGTCACGTAGACCCGCTGTGCATTTCGTACGGAGAGGCTGAACGTCGTCTGAGGATTGAACGGATTGGGAAACGGCTCCGAGAGCAGCCCGTCGTTCAATGTCTCAGCCGCGGCGACTTTGGCCAACGAACCGCCGTCGAGTCCGACAAGAACCGCATCGTGGTCGCTCGATCGAAACGGATCGGGAGCATATAGCGCCGCAGGCGCGGGATTGTCCTCCGAATAATCGAAGGCATCCGGCTCGTCGGCGTTGATGTGCCAAACACCGGCGCCGCTGATCTGCGGTGCAAGGCTGGGGCTCGCCAATGCGTAATCGAGCCGGCCTGCTTCCCCACTGAAGACAAAGCTGTAATCGCTCAGCGACAGGAGATCGACGTAGTCGTCGGCGGTCCCCTGCACGCCATCCCACCCGGAAGTGATCGCAGCGATGGGATCCTCCCTGGGTTGCGAGTTCAGATCGCCAATGATCAGAACATCCGGATCATAAGCACCGAGGTTGGCGGTCGTGCTCGTCGGATCGTTCGCGAACCAATTAACCAGCTCCGCGCCACCTTTGGTACGCGTATCGTTGAAACAGCTTTGACCGTCTCCCTGGTCGATGTCCAATCCGGTCGGCGCTGGGCTGCATCCTTTCGCCTTGAAGTGATTCACGCTCACGGTGAACGCGCCGATGGCGGTGTCGAACGTCTGCGTCAGGGCCGGCCGGTTCAGTTTGAAGATGTTGCCGTTTGGATTGGCAAAAGCATCGGTGTAAAGATACTTGAGCGGTCCGACCGGACTGACCGTCGCCGGTCTGTAGAGCAATCCCACGATAAGGGGCGACGTACCAAAGCCCGCCATCGGATCGAGATAGGCGTACGTACCGGCTCCGAGCATCGCGTTGAGTCCATCAACCAAGTCCGCAATGGCGCTGTTCGCGCCGGCGAGATAGTCGTTCTCGAGCTCGACGAGCCCGACGATGTCGGCATCCAGTCCAGCGATCGTGGCGACGAGCTTGGCGCGTTGTCGGAGGTATTCGGAGAACGTCGTCCCCCCACTGAGCGGAAAGCTCGCGGGGTCGCCTCCGTCCCCGTTCAGGAAGTACTCGAGGTTAAAGGAAGCGACCTTGACGTCGCCGCGCACGCGAGGCGGCGAGGTTGGACGTCGATTGGCCGCTCTGAATCTCGGCGGTCGGGTCGGCATGAGACGAAAGACTTGATCGCCAAGCCCGCCGGCACCTCGCCGGTATGTAATGACGCCGAGCAGATGCCCGACGACATCACCGGCCCGCACTCGGTTTGTCAGGCTCAGCGCGGGTGCCGGATAAGGGATGGGGTCGGGCCAGTGGGTCGAGAACCCGTCATCCAGGCGGAGACTCCGTTTGGCGTGGTCCTCGGCCTGCGCCGAGAAACCTGCAATACTGGGTGTATTTGTCTGCGTGAAGGCGACGAGTCTACCACCGGAGGAAAGCGTCAACTCACCGAACTCGTCGAGATTTGCGGCATTCGTCACGTCCAGGAAGCCGGGAATGCGAACACGCTCGCCTTCGTACCACTCGTAGTCGCCGATGAGTTGCCCGTCGTCGTTGAGTGTCGTGGCCGTAGCAGGCAAAGCGACGACGCGCGCCGGAGGCATTGGTCTGCCCGAACTGACGACAAGTACGCTCCCACCCCCGACGGTGGCGTCGATCTGTGTCTCGTCGAAGTACTCGTCCACCCGTCCTGTGACGCAGACCTGATCACCCAGGTGGACATCAACGGCGGGCAAACCACCATCGAATACGAAAATGCCCTCGCTCGTCGCGGGGTCGGCGTCAATATCGGCACGCTGCTCCTGGACGGCGAAGCCATTCAACTCACCGTTGGCGCCGAGCCCACTGCCCTGGAAATCGCCCACGACGATGCCCTCCACCTGGACGATCGTTCCGGCCAGAGGACTGACAGCGCCGTTCCCCTGCGCGTCATGTATCGCGGTTACCGGGATCGCGGCGTTGCATTCAGAACCCGACGTTGGTGAGACCGTCGATGCCGCGGCAGAAGTACAAAAAACGAGAACTGGGAGAGCTAATAGCCATCTCATGATGAGGAATCAATTCTTATTGTGGGTGGGACATTTATAGATACAAAAATCTCGCGCCACTGGAAAATTCCTTTCCCGATGAGGTGGGTCGCACGCCGCGAAATCACAAATCGCGCGGAAACAGCTTCGGCGCGCCTCGAATCTCCAACGGCGCGAAGTCGCGGAGGAGGTTGTTTAACGGGCGGGCGGATTTCACGAAATCGCCAGGAGTGCATCCGGGCGCACTTCTGCTACCTTGAGCAGTTGCATGGCTGGACCGGTGGGCGACCGACGTCCCTGCTCCCAGTTTTGGAGGGTTCGAAGGCTCACGCCGAGAAGCGCGGCAAACTGACTCTGGGACAGGTGCATTTTCTGTCTAACGACGCGAGGATCGGGTTCTCCGACAAACGAGACCTGCGAGTCGGGTACATCGACATCGCCGCGCAGGTACGCTCCGGCTTCCTTGACACTCTCCTGGAGCGTTTCAAACAATTCGTTATCCATGGCAGTATTTCTCGACGAGGCGTGTAGCCAAGCCCTTTAGCGTTTTCTTCTGCTCCGATGTCAGGTCATCGCTCTTGCTCCGCATTCTGCAATTTGCGGCATTCATCCAGCGTGAGAAGCGGCTGCACTTCCCGGGTAAAGCCGGTCATCTCCACGAATCGCATCGTACCCTCTTTGGCGAGAAGCCAATGCCGTCCCCCGGACGGGCGGGCGGATTTCACGAAATCGCCAGGAGTGCATCCGGGCGCACTACCGCTACCTTGAGCAGCTGCATGGCGGGTCCAGTGGGCGACCGGCGTCCCTGCTCCCAGTTTTGGAGGGTTCGAAGGCTAACGCCGAGAAGCGCAGCAAATTGACTCTGGGACAGATGCATTTTCTGTCTAACGACGCGAGGATCGGGTTCTCCGACAAACGAGACCTGCGAGTGGGGTACATGCACATCTCCGCGCAGGTACGCGCCGGCTTCCTTGATACTCTCCTGGAGCGTTTCAAACAATTCGTTATCCATGGCAGTACTTCTCAACGAGGTGTGTAACCAAGCCCTTCAGCGTTTTCTTCTGCTCCGATGTCAGGTCATCCCGCTTGCTCTTTGGATAGATTGCCAATAGCAGGAAGACGTCCCGGTCGGTGCACTCATAAAAGATCACTCGCACACCGCCTCGTTTTCCTTTTTGTAACGATCCCCATCGCACTTTTTGCAGCCCGCCGGTGCCGGGAATCGTATCGACCCGAGTTGCCCTCGTGGCAAGCGCATTCTGCAATTTGCGGTATTCATCCGGCGTGAGAAGCGACTGCACTTCCCGGGTAAAGCCGGTCATCTCCACGAATCGCATCGTATTATCGACTATACGCCACTGGCGTACTTGGGTTTCGTTATTTGGCTCACCTCCACACGCGGTGATCCAGGGCGAAGTGCGCCGGCATGGTGGTCATCAGTCACTGGGCACTAGTCACTGGGGCAACCCTTCGAGATCCGTCACGCCATTCGCGGGCGTTGGACTCCCGGACGCTGCGTCTTCCACGTAGGAATGATTCCCCTGCTACAACGTGACCGACGTGGAGACGACCTTAGACGGCGTCGCCGCCGGTCAGCACACGCTGAAGCTGTGGCGGCTGGATGATAATGTGGTGGTGGAGAGGGTGGTGGTTGGGGGGTGAGGCCAAACTGATGTTTGGTTCGACCTCGGTAAACCCAGCGATCAGGATGAAGTTGATCGGACGTATTCTGAATAGGCCGGCAGATGAGGGCGATGAATTGCAGGCGTTCCGGTTCGATTCGACGACCCAGGATAACTTCAAACACCAAACTTCAAACACCAAACTTGTCTCGGCCGGCCCGCAACGTCGAAACTGTCACAACTGTTACCTCGTCTCGATGGCCGATCCCTAACCCACGATTGAATCGTGGCCGGCGGGTACCTGGTATTCGGTTGGAGATTTCACACCTGCCAATGTCGATTCCGCCACCACCCGTTCGACTATCCATTAGGGAATGACGCTAGTTGGTCGTACTGATTGTCCGCATTCCCTGTGCAAGAACACTCGAGAAGAACCATTTTGGAGAAGAACATGCGCAAGCTCATCGTCGCCGAACACGTCAGTCTGGACGGCGTCATTCAGTCCCCGGGTGCACCCGAAGAAGATCCCAGCGACGGATTCCATCTCGGCGGCTGGACGGCGCCCTACGACGACGAGGCCATCGGCCAGGCCGTAATGGATCTGTTCTCGCAGCCGTTCGAGTTGCTGTTGGGACGTCGCACCTACGACATATGGGCGGCGTATTGGCCGCACGTGCCGGACGGCAACCCGATCGCCGACCAGTTCAACAGCGTGCCCAAGTACGTGGCTACGCACCGGCCCGATACGCTCGACTGGCAGAACAGCCATGCGTTGAAGGGCGATCTTGCCGATGCAGTAAGGAAGCTCAATAGCGAGGATGGCGCCGACCTGTTAACCTGGGGCAGCGGAGAATTGGTGCGGCAACTGCTCGCCGCCGGGCTGGTGGATGAGCTTCGTCTCATAGCTTATCCCGTCGTGCTCGGACGCGGCAAGCGCTTGTTTGACGACAATGCGCAGGCGTCGGCCTTCACGCTGGCGGAGTCAATCAGCACGCCCGGCGGTGTTTTGATCACCCGGTACGAGCGCGGCGGCGAGGTCCGCACGGGAACGCACGGTGAGCAGCCGCTGGACCACGATTGAGATCGCGGGTCGGCACCTATCGCCATCCGAGGATGAGGGCCAACCTTGCTTATCCATCCAACTCGTGGTAAGATTCCCCAATGCGACCCCTACGGTATTCCATCAACGTCACATTGGACGGCTGCGTCGATCATCGCGCAATCGTCCCGTACGAAGAAATGCATCGTCACCACGAGGAGAACCTCGCCCGAGCCGATGCGCTTCTCTTTGGCCGCGTGGTCTATGAAATGATGGAGGAAGCGTGGCGGCCGTTTGCGGAGACCGGGGCGAGACCTGATTGGATGGATCCCTGGATGGAACCCTTTGCACGGACGATCGACGCGGCAAAGAAGTACGTCGTATCGAACACTCTGAAGCAGGTCGATTGGAACGCGGAGCTCCTGCGCGGGGATTTGGGCGAGGCCGTTCAGCGACTCAAGCGGGAGCCGGGTAACGGACTCCTCACGGGGGGCGTGACGCTCCCGCTGGCGCTGGCGGAGCTGGGATTGATCGATGAGTACGAGTTCGTGGTGCATCCCAGAGTAGCGGGCCAGGGGCCGACGTTGCTCGCAGGACTATCGAAGCCACTCGATTTGAAGCTCGTGGGCCGGCTGGAGCTCGGCTCTGGCGCGGTGGCAATGCGCTATGAGCCGAGTAGGTAGTCTGTCTCGCACCTCCTATGGACCACCCGTGTTGTCGAGTTGGGGTACTTCCTTATGTCCGAGTACTCAAGCCAGGGGTCGCCGCGATGCCGGATAGAAACTGAGGACAGATGTTCGGAGAAGAACAATGATTAAACGACTGACTTACTGCAGCCTCCTGTTGGCTGTCTCATCCCTGCTCTTCGGACGACAAATCATGGCTCAGGACGCACCCAGGCAGACAAGAAGTGAAATGGAAGTCTCAGGGACGTTCGCACCTGCTGGGATTCCTCTGGAGCAGCCCGTCAGAGTAGATGCTGGAGGAAACTGCGTTGTTGATCTAAGACAAGCCTATGATATATCCGGAACGCTTTCCGGCTCGCTCGAAATCGACTACCGGATTCTCGTCTATGGACCTTGTGAGACGCCCCCGGTGATCGGAAAGTACGATGAGGAATGGATCGCACACGGCACGTTCACCGGTGCGATCAATGGGTCGGCTGCATCAGGCAGCTTGACCTACACGGCGCAGGTGCAGGCGGGAGGTGACGTTGAAGGTCGGATTCTGTTGGGCGGAGGTCTTGATGGAGAACTGGCCGTTTCCGGCAACTTCGGTGATGGAGAGCTTTCGTATGATGGGCGGGTGAACTGAGCGCGGCGACCCTGCACAGTTCGAGGCGTAGTATCTTTCTATCATGATCAAGACGTTCGAAGACGCGTGTGAGTTTATCCTCGAGCACAAGGTGTGCACCGTGTTCGGGAGCAAGAATTCACCCTATCCCTCCCTTTGGGACAACACCGATCTCCCGGAGGAAAAGCCCGCCGGCGGAGGCTGGAGCCCGAAGGTCTCGGCTATCTGGAAATGGAAAACGGAGATCCCGCAGACATTTCCCGACGAGGTGTTTTATGGGAAAGTGCCTGGAGGTGACGCCGCGCTCATGGAAATGGACTACTTCCGCACGGTCCACTACCCTGAAAATCATCAGCCGGTCGCCGAGCTCGATCCCCTCTCCCAGGCGATCTACGAATTCATTCGCGAAGAGCCGGCATACACCGGTGATCTAAGGCGACGCGCGATATCCGAGCTCGGATGCACCAAGAGCCGATTTGACACGGCACTCAAGAAGCTCCAGATCAGTTTGAACATCGTTCGTTCGAATGATCCGAAAATCGAGAACGATCTGTGGATTCCTTTCAACGAAGTTTATCCGGACCTCGCGGCGCTCTGACTGTGCTCAAGGCTGTCAGAGACCACGTCGTGCAACTTATTGAACATGTTCCCGATGCATGGAACAAGTCGGTAGGACTCCGTGAGCCAAATGGTGAAATAGAGATCGTGCCCGTAGGCTTTGTAGTTCAGATGCAGGCAAACCATGTCGAGCATCATGTGAAACGAATCTTGTCTATTCGTGGAGAAAGAGAGGGTGCTTATTTATGACCAGAGTCCTTGTCACCGGCGGATCGGGCTTCATCGGGAGCCATGCACTCCTGCAACTCCTAACAGCGGGCTACGAGGTGCGAACGACCGTCCGAAGCTTGTCGCGTGAAGACAAGGTCCGGGGGCTGCTGGAGACAGCCGGGATTGAGTCTGACGGACGCCTTTCGTTCATCGCTGCAGATCTGGAATCGGACGAGGGCTGGAAGGAGGCCGTCGAGGGATGCGAGTACGTTTTGCATGTTGCGTCGCCCTTCCCGGTATCGCAACCCAAGGACGAGGACGAATTGATCGTGCCGGCCAGGAACGGCACGCTGCGGGTATTGCGGGCGGCGCGAGACGCAGGAGTCACGCGTGTAGTCGTCACGTCGTCGTTTGCAGCAGTGGGTTACGGCCACGATCTGCGCGACGAGCCCTTCGACGAGACGGACTGGTCGAATCTGGAAAGCCCAGCGGCAACCCCTTACGTGAAGTCGAAGACCCTGGCGGAGAAGGCGGCATGGAACTTTGTGAACAGCGAGGGTGGCGGCATGGAGCTCTCCGTCGTGAATCCGGTCGGTGTCTTCGGTCCCGTCCTCGGGGCGGATTATTCAACGTCGATCGTTCTGATTCAGCGGTTGATGGACGGGGCAGTGCCCGGCTGTCCACGGATCTCATTCGGTGTAGTCGACGTCCGAGACGTCGTGGATCTCCACCTGCGTGCGATGACGCATCCCGCAGCGAAGGGAGAGCGATTCCTCGCGGTCTCTGGTGAGTGGATGTCAGTCCTTGAGATGGCGAAGATCCTGAAATCGCGCCTTGGCGAGGCCGCGAAACGCGTTCCGGCCCGCGAGCTTCCAAACTGGCTTGTGCGGTTGGTGGCTCTTTTCAATTCGGATGTCCGATCCATCGTACCTCAGCTCGACAAGCGCAGGAGCGCCACGAACGAAAAGGCCCGGAATCTATTAGGCTGGGCGCCGCGCTCGCGCGAAGACGCGATCGTCGCCACTGCAGAGAGTCTCTTGCGGTTGGGTCTGGTCAAGTCGCTGAGTTAGCCTGTGCGCCGCTGCTTCGACGCGCTCCACTTGCAACGGCAACGACTGCGTGCTATCGTTGAGCCAGCGACCCGTTTGCGCAGACCCGAAAGTGATGGATTCGAAACTACCCAACGATACCGATCCAAGAATCGAAGCGATTCTGATCGCCGGCTATCGCGCCATGTCGGCCGCTGAAAAGGCAGAACGGGTAAGCGAGCTGACAAGGGCGGTGCAAGAAATGGCGCTACTGGATATCAGGAGACGACATCCTGAGGCGGATGAGCGAGAGCAAGCACTCCGGGTCGCTTCTCGATGGCTGGACCCGGAGTTGATGAAACGAGTCTTTGGTTGGAATTTGGACGAGGCCGGATACTGATGTTCTCGGAGCCTGTACTCGTGATCGTTAAGGTCGCCCAGGCCTTCGATGAACTTGGAATCAAATACCTCGTGGGCGGGTCGCTGGCCAGCTCCGTTTACGGCGTCCCACGCGCTACTCAGGACGTCGATCTCGTCGCCGACCTCGCCTTGTCACACGCGGACCGACTCAGGGAATTGCTCGGTCGCGAGTTTTACGTGGACGCAGACATGATCCGCGACGCCGTCCGAAGGCGAGGCTCCTTCAACGTGATCCACCTGGCCACCATGTTCAAGGCGGACGTATTCTTGATGCGGCGCGATGACTGGTCTCAGCAAGAAATGAAACGTGCTCGATCGGAAGAACTCAATGGTCCGGATGGTGCGGTCACGGTCCGATTCGCGAGTCCGGAGGACACGCTGCTCCACAAACTGCTCTGGTACCAGCTCGGCGACGAGGTGTCAGACCGACAGTGGTCGGATATCCTCGGCGTACTCAAGGTCCAGGGTGACAATCTCGATGATGAGTATCTCGACAAGTGGGCTTCTCGTCTCGAAGTAGCCGACCTTCTCGATCGGGCCAGGAAAACGTGATTCTACACCAATCCTATACCACCATGTCCCCTACTTCCTTCCGATTGGAGATCGACCACCATACGCTCAAGCTCATCGTTGGCGTCATGGCGATCTCCCTGGCCCTTCTGACGGCCATCTTCTCGGACACGCCTCTCGATTCGATCAGCGACGCTTACTATGAGGTAGGAAAGTCACGAGATATTCTGGTCGGATTTCTGTTCGCGATCGCCGCGTTTCTGCTTGCGTACAACGGGAGATCCAAACGCGAGCTCGTGCTGAGCAAGATTGCCGCGAGTTTCCGCGATCGGCGTGGCGCTGTTTCCCTGCGGTGCGGAGTCACCCAGAGATCGTGCCCGGATTACACATCGTCTCGGCGGTTACCATGTTCCTGATCCTCGCCTTCTTCTGCTGGTCGTTCTACCAGCGAGCGAAAACCAAGAAGTTTCCCCAGGCCCGGTTCCGCTCGATCCTCTATCTGGCTTGCGGCGGCATCATCCTCCTTTCCATGGCGACCATGGCGGCCGACCTCCTTCTGGGTGACGCGATCGGCCACCTGATTCCCAGATTGACATTCTGGGGCGAGGCCGCGGCGTTGACCGCATTCGGCGTGGCATGGCTCACCGCAAGTCGCATCCTGCCATTCATCACCCACGGGGACGAAAGGTTGTCGATTCTGCCTTGAGAATCATGTTGCCAAGCGGCCCCGGTGCGACCACGGCGGCGGCGAACTCACCGGATGATCATGTCGTGACAGGCCGAAGCTCTTTCTCGACTGGTTGGAGCACAGACTCTTTCTGTGCCCAGTGAATGCGGGCACGGCGTAACGGAATGTGAGAAGCAGCGCATCGGACCGGAGATACAGGCATTTCTGCGGGGAGCAAATTGACAGCGGAGTCGGCCGGTCCACAATCGGGGTCGATCGAAACGGGTGAAGCGCATACGGGGGTGCGACGCACTCCCTCTAACGCCCGCGATCAGGCGGGTTGCTCGGCTCTCTTCTGGGCCGAGTGGCGATCGTTAGAGGCCTGCCAATACATGGGAAACTGGCTAAGATGGACCATCCGTTGAGGGGAGGCCGTGGCAATCATTTGATCGCCGTAAGGTTGCCCAATTCCGTTACGAACGAAATGGAGGCTTCCATATTCGATAAGATCATCAATTTCCTGTTCCGTCTGTGCATGTCGGCCCAGGTTCATCGTGAACATGCGCCGTGAACGGCCTCCACCAAACGATGCGTGCAGGAGTCGATGACTGAAAATGAGCACGTCGCCGGGTTCGCTTTCGATTGAGTAGGACGGCAAATCGCGCTGATGAAGACTCCAGACACGTTCGGAATCTCGTAGAACCGCATCATGCCAAAGCTCCAGCGCCGCATCTGTGTGGGATCCGGGCATGACCCGGAGACAACCGGTATCGTGGGTCACGCGATCGAGATAGAGTGCGACTTTGATATAGCTGTTGCTCGCCATATGCCCGTCCCGGTGCCAGGTCGTGTCGCCCGCGTAGTAGTTTCCGTCACTGCCCATGTAGTTGAAGTCGGAGCCGATCAGATTGCTGACCGCCGCAATGATGTCGTCGCGGTCCAGTAGCGCACAGAGTGCGGGTCTCGTGTCGATGAACGGAACCACCGCTGTGCGGGTCGTCCCGTCGTGATGCAGTCCCTGCTGGGCAAACACTTCCTCGAACTCATGGGTAATGGCTGAAAGGTCGTTCTCCAGCATTCCGGGCAGCTTCAGAAACCCGAACGTCTCAAAAAACGACCGCTGTTGTTCGAAGGCTGATCCGTGCATTGTCTGCCAGTGGTTTTAAGGGTCGAGCAAGATAGTGAAATGCCCCGACCAAGAATCCCGAGCAGTCGCACTGCATGCAGAAAACGTCACTGTAAACGCACGTACGATATTGATTAGCTTTCAGCACCTCCTGGTATGGTTCTCCAATAGGTGTGACAGTATGAAAGACGATTCAACATCGAGTCCGATCGACGCAAGATTCAATGACCCGGGCGACTGGCGCGGCGAGACGCTCAAGCGCATCCGCGCTATCATCAAGGAGGCCGACCCGGATGTGATCGAGGAAGTAAAATGGAGAAAGCCGTCAAACCCCTCAGGGGTTCTGGCGTGGTCGCACGACGGTTTGATCTGCACGGGCGAGACGTACAAGGACAAGGTGAAGATGACCTTCGCCAGAGGTGCTGCACTGGACGATCCTGCGGGTCTGTTCAACTCCAGTCTCGAGGGAAACACCCGACGCGCCATCGACTTCCACGAGGGTGAGGAAATAGACGAGGAGGCGCTGAAAGCGCTCGTGCGTGCGGCGGTAGACTTGAATAGATCCCTGTCCAGAGACTGACACCGGCGTAGCCGGCGAAATCTCTTGGGGCAAAAACGGAAGCTGCCCGCCTTAGGATTGAGATGGGCTGCTCGACGTAATACCTACGCGATTTGGTCTGACGACCAAACTCGAGCACCTGGCATGGACCAGGTTAATACAGGCTCGCGCCCGGTTGAGAATGCCCCCGGCGACAATTCCGTCTTGACACGGCAGTCAATGATGTGTATCGTAGATGAAATGCAACCGCTTTCATGAAATCGGTTGCGCAGACTTCAGGGTGTGACGCATGGCTGCAACAATTCAAGACGTCGCCCGGACGTCAGCTGTCTCAGCATCTACTGTTTCGAGGGCATTCAATCACTCCGCCCTGGTAAACGAAGAGACTAGGCAACGCATCTTTGCTGCGGCCAAGGCACTCAACTACGTGCCCAACGCCTCAGCTCGCAGTCTGAGCGTACGTCTGACAAAAGTGATCGGCGTTCTATTGCCGCTGGCGCACGGCGAATTCTTTTCAGTACTGATAAGGAGCGTCGACGAGGCGGTTGTTCACGCAAAAAGGGAGCTACTCATCGCCGGAACCCACAACGACCTGGCTTCGGTCCAGTCAGCCTTTCGGCGGATGAACGGCTGGGTCGACGGCTTTCTGGTGGTGACGCACGACCTGGATCACGACCTATTTCTGGAAGCCGCTCCCAACGGAACGCCTACTGTTTTCTTGCATGCGCCGAAACTGCTCCCGGGGCATTCGTCGCTTCAAACTGACAACCTAGAGTCGGCCTGTTTGGCGGTCCGTCACCTCATCGACGAAGGGCACCGTCGCATCGCGATGGTGAAAGGACCTGAGTCGAACGGCGAAGCGCACGAACGCTTTCTGGGATACCAGAAGGCGCTTGCCGAGGCTGGTCTGCCTGTAGAGCCCGATCTCATCTACAGTGGAGACTTTACCCGGGAGGGTGGCATGGGGCGGCGCGCAAGCTGCTTGCACATGAACACCGTCCGACTGCCGTGTTCGCGGCTAACGACGACTCGGCGATCGGCGTGATGTTCGCGCTGACCGAGAGCGGATGCCATATTCCCGACGATATGGCGGTGATTGGATTCGACGACATTCCGAGCGCCAGATACCAGACCCCCACCCTATCGACGATCCACGTTCCGATTGCAGAGATGGGAAGGAAGGCCGTTGAGACGCTGGTCGCGGCTATCAATGACCCGGACGATTACGAGCCCGAGATTTTCAGTTTCAAAGGCGTCCTGATGGCGCGGGCGAGCACGATTGGAAGCCGTTACGTCGCCGATGCCGACCCGCCGTTCGCCCCCCCTCACCGGAGCCCGATGACTGCGGCATCGGCCGCCTCATTTCTGTTTCTCTACTCACCCCAGGCTCCTTTGCGGCTTGGCGCCTTGGCAAGAAAATCTTCTCGGCTCGCGCCGCTATTGGCTTTTTGGAAAACATTGTTAGTTTGTAGGTGATTGAGATTGATAGTACTAGCCTACTAGCCTTACTAGCCTTACTAGCCTACTACCACCGAACCGACATCCACCATGTCTTTACTGGACACTCATGCCATCTTGGAATCACTGCGACGACCGTCCCATGCAATCCTCATCGTACTGGCGGTCGGCTTGTTTGGAGTTCCGCACGCCGTTGCGGGCCCAAGCTGTCATCACCGTCACCTCGACCGCAGACAACTACGACGACGATGCCGACCTGACACTGGCCGAGGCGATCAGCCTCGCGAACGGCGACTTTGGACTGGGGGATCTAACCGTGCAGGAACAGGCGCTGGTAACCGGTACTCCTGGCACGGGAGGAGGCGCGATGCGGGACGAAATCCGGTTCAACATTTCCGGTACCGGTCCACACGAGTTCCAGCCTGCGGAAAACGCATCCAGCGCCACCCCCGAGATCACCGACCCGGTCTTCATCAACGGGCTGAGTCAACCCGGCGCAAGCTGCGCGACCTGGCCGCCGACGCTGCAGATCGTCATCGATGGGAATGCGGCGCCGTCCTACGCAAGCGCGTTTGTGGTTAGTTCCGGTGGCTCGCTGATACGCGGTCTTGTCATCAACGATTTTCCGCAAAAAGGCATCGAATTGCGCGATGCGGGCGGAAACACGGTTGAGTGCAATTTCATCGGTACCGACGCGATCGGTACCACGGCCGAAGGTAATTCGACGGGGATCGGAATCTCCAACAACTCGAGCAATAATACGATCGGTGGCACGACCGTCTCGGCCCGAAATCTGATCTCGGGCAACTCGTTCATGGGTATCGGTATCTCCCCGGCGAGCGGCGGTCCGACGAGCAACAACGTGATTCAAGGCAACTTCATCGGCACCGACGTAACGGGTACGTCCGCCCTCGCAAACGGTGGCTTCGGCGGCATCTTCATGTCGGGATCCTCAGGCGCGACCTCGGCTGACAACCAGATCGGGGGCACCGACCACGACGCGGGAGTATGCAACCGGGCGTGCAATCTCATATCCGGCAATGGCGACGACGGGATCACCCTCTCGGGATTCAACAGCGTCATATCCGGCACGCTCATCGAGGGCAACTTCATCGGTACTGCGTTGAACGGGACGGACCCACTAGGTAATGGTGGGGCGGGGGTCCAGATCAACGAAGCCAGCGACAATTCGGTGGGAGGCCTGGCGACCGGCGCCGGAAACCGGATCGCGAACAGCAGCGATGACGGCATCAGAGTTCTGTCAGGCACCGGCAACCAGATCCTCGGCAACTGGGTTTTCGACAATGCCGGCCTCGGCATCGACATCGACGCCGCCGGAGTGACCGGCAACGATACGAGCGATCCGGATGCAGGAGCAAACCAACGTCAGAACTATCCGGTGATCGACGGTCTGCCTGCTACCACAAGCGGGGCTGCGACGACGAGTGTGACCGGCTCACTCAATTCCGCTGCGTCTACTACCTACCGGGTCGAATTCTTCGCAAGCCAGACCTGTGACAGCTCTGATTTTGGTGAAGGGGAGCGATTCCTCGGCGGCGCTGACGTGACCACCAACGGTTCCGGCGACGCGACCATCAATGAGAGCGTCAACACGACTGGAATCTCTGCCGGCTGGTTCATCACCGCGACGGCGACTGATCCAAGTGGCAATTCGAGTGAGTTCTCCCAATGCAACCCGATTGCCGGCAGCTCCATCGTAACGAACACGAACAACGACGGCGCCGGTTCGCTTAGGGACGCGCTCGACTTCGCCAATGTCAGTCCGGGCACCGATACGATCACCTTCGACATCGATGCCGGAACCGATCCAGGGTGCAGCGGTGGAGTCTGCACAATCCAGCCCCTGACGAAACTGCCCACAATTACAAGCGCGGTCGTGGTCGACGGCCTATCGCAGACTGGAGCCGACTGCTCCTCGTGGCCGCCGACTCTGACGGTTGTTCTCGACGGCAGTGCGGCGGCGTCTTCGGTCGGCGGGCTCCAGGTCACTGGTGGTGGAACCACCGTAAAGGGCCTTGTGGTCCAGAATTTCGGCTACGGACTCGGATTTGAAGATATTGGAGGCAATAACGTTCAGTGCAACTTCATCGGCACCGACGTGGACGGCCTCGCCGCAGCCGGCAACGGCGTCGGAGTCTCCGTTGAAGGCACTGGATCACTGATCGGCGGGACGGGTATCGGAGACCGGAACCTGATATCGGGGAACTCGAGCTCCGGAGTCTTGCTCAGTGGGGACGGAAATACAGTCCAGGGAAATCTCGTGGGAACGAACGTGAGCGGAGCCGCCGCGATCGGCAATGATATCGGTGTTTCAATAGGCGGCAGTTCGAACCTCGTCGGTGGGGCGGACCACGACGCAGGAACCTGCAATCGTGCCTGCAATGTGCTATCGGCGAGCATGGGCAGTTCGGGGTACGGCGTCAGGATTCAGGCAGGCGGAAGCAATACCGTCGAGGGAAACTTCATCGGCACTGACCTCGCGGGGTCGGCAGATCTCGGAAACGGGCTCGGAGGTGTCGGGATATTCGGTTCGAGCAACAACGTGGTTGGTGGGACCGCGTCACTGAGCGCGAACCTGATCGCCTTCAACGACGGCCCCGGTCTCATGCTGAATGACGTTTCGTCTAGTTACGACCGGCAACAGCATCCTCGGCAACTCGATTTATTCGAACGAGCCGACAGGGATCGACCTCGGGTTCGACGGCGTGACTGCGAATGATCCGGGCGACGTCGATGCAGGGGCGAACAACCTGCAGAACTTCCCAGATCTCGCCGGTCTGCCGGTGACCGCGAGCGGAGGCGCTACGACGAGCGTCACGGGTTCACTCGAGTCTGCCGCATCGACGACATTCAGGATCGAGTTCTTCGCAAACGAGACCTGTAGCCTGTCAAACTTCGGGGAGGGGCAACGTTTCCTCGGTTTCGCCGACGTGAGCACGAACGGGAGCGGCACAGCAGCGATTAGCGAGAGCGTGAACACGAGCGGCGTTCCATCCGGCTGGTTCATCACGGCAACGGCCACAGATCCTGACGGCAACACAAGCGAGTTCTCCGGATGCACAGGTATCGCGCCCAACACAGCCCTCGTCACGAACACGAACGACAGCGGAAGCGGATCGCTTCGGAATGCGATTGAATTCGCCAACACGAACTCTGTCGCGGCAACGATGATCGAGTTCGACATTCCAACCAGCGATCCGGGGTGTGACGGCTCCGGCTTGTGTGTGATCCAACCGACGTCGGCATACCCGGAAATAACCGAAGAAGTCATCGTGGACGGGCTGACTCAGCCCGGTGCGAGTTGCGCGAGCTGGCCGCCGACGCTGAAGATCATGCTCGACGGGACCAGTACCTCCGGGTCGGGATTACTCCTGGGAGGGGGCAACAGCACGGTCCGTGGACTCGTGATCGGCAATTTCAACGTAGGGGTTCGGGTCGAGAGCAACAACAACGAAATGGTATGCAACTACCTCGGCACAGACCCGACGGGGACGTCGACAGAACCGAACGGCTACGGCGTGTCACTGTACTTCGCGAGCGGAAACACGGTTGGCGGCCCTACTCCTACCGATCGAAATCTCATATCCGGTAACTCGCAAGGGGTCAGCATCTTCGATGCCAATGGAAATACTGTCCAGGGTAACTATATCGGAACCGATGCCGCGGGCACTGGCACGCTTGGCAACACGTCGGAAGGAGTCTCCATCCTTGAATGCACCACGAATACCATTGAGGACAACGTGATTGCAAACAACGGCGGTGTCGGCGTCGAGATTTCACGTGGTTCGGAGAGTCCGACGACCGGGCCGTCAAAAACCGGGTCAACCGGAACGCCATATACTCGAACGTGGGTCTCGGGATCGACCTGGTCGCGTCGATTGCCGGGGTGACCCCGAACGACGCCGGAGATGCCGACACCGGCTCGAACCTGCAGCAGAACTTCCCGGTGATCAGCAGTGCATCCGGGAGTGGACCGTCGTTGCTGATCGACTATGTCGTGCCGACCGCCACTTCGAGTGCGACGTACCCACTTCGGGTCGAGTTCTTCCTCGGTGACGGCGACGCGGTCAATCCCGAGGGTCAAACATACCTCGGTTTCGATGAATACCCGACCGGCAGTGCTGAAGGCAATAAGCAAGCGTCGTTTGCGCCCGCGGTCTCCGTCAGCAACGGGGATGTGATCGTCGCGACGGCCACCGACGCCGACGGCAACACAAGCGAGTTCTCGGCGCCCGATACCGTCAGCGGATCGATCCTGCCGGTCGAACTGGCCTCCTTCGATGCCATTGTCGACGGCGAGGCAGTTGTACTGACGTGGAGCACGGCGTCCGAAACCAACAACGCAGGGTTTGAGATCCAGCGCAGGCTGCGTGTTGAAGCCAAAGAGAGCGCGGTCGGGTCAAATCCGGGTTGGCAGGACATCGCATTCGTGGAAGGTCACGGCACCACTGACGATGCCATGGGCTACGCCTTCACTGATTCGAACTTGCCATTTGAGGTGGGCAATCTCGTCTACAGGCTGAAGGAGGTGGATTACGACGGCGCCTTCGAATTCAGCGAGGAGATCGAGGTTGGTGCGGCGATTCCGTCTGAGTTCGTTCTGCATGGCGCGTACCCGAATCCGTTTAGCACGAGCTCGACGATTCGATACGAACTTCCGCAGGATGCCGAGGTGACGCTGGTGGTCTACGACGCACTGGGACGCGAAGTGGCCCGGCTCGCAGACGGCTCGAAACAGGCCGGCCGCCACCAGTCGATCTTCCAGGCTCGGAATCTTCCAAGCGGAACCTACTTCTATCGGTTGACCGCCGGCCAATTCCAGCAGGTGCGGAGGTCGTGGTAGTGAAGTAGCTTGTGGACCAGTGGCAGTAGCTTGAGGAATCAGGCCTGAAGATGTCGGGTGTTGCCAACGTGGACACCCCGGAATGTTCTTCGCGCCGTTCCCAGAGGGTCCCCTCAACTTGCGAGGTCGTGCCATCTGTTCTTCTCGAGCCAGGGCGCGAAGACGCAGGCGCAACCACGACGACGGTCAGCTCGAGGAGCGAAGAGGGACTCAAAGCATTTCGCGGATTGCACCATGCTATTCGGGCCCGCTTTCGAAATCCCGTTCTCGTCCTTCACGGATGGCTTGCAGAATGTCGTCCATTGTCGCACCCGTTTTGACACCCTCGACGTCAAGGGGCGAAGCCTTCGATTGCACGGGTCGGATCGTGAACTCCGTACCGTCCTGCCGCTTGATTCTTGTCTCACCCCGAGCTTTCGCTTCGTCCAAAACGCGGGCGAGTTGCTGACGTGCCTCGGAATACGTGTATACTTTCATGACATCACCTCCATAACGTCGATTCCTTCCGCTTCAGCAACTTGGCACTGCCCTTTGTCCATGGAAAGTAACGGTGTGCGATACTTCCTTGCGCACTCGACGACATAGGCGTCGTACGCATAGATGCCGTGACCGGCGGCGAGCCTTAGCGCAGTTGGCAAATCAATCTGGCCAATCCGAATCGGGATCTCATCGTATACGGCCAGTGCCGTCAGGGCTTGGGACAACGTGACTTTGCCCCGTCTCAGCAGTGATGAGAAAGCATTGCCAATCTCCCATGTGACAGACGGCGGTGCCAGTAGATCTGCCCCCTTAGTTAGCTCGATCAGAAGCTCTTTTGACGGCTCCTCCAACAGAACCGCCATAATCACGGATGAATCAACCGTAAGGTTCATCGCTCGTGCTCGTCGCTCAATATGATTGTACAATTGTACACTTGTTAATTCCCCAAGTTCCTACGGAGCGCACGAATGAACTGGGAAGCCGGCGAGGTCGCCTTTAAGCGGGCAATCGAGCTCAATCAGAGTAATTCTGAGGCTCGCGCCTTCTATTCGCACCTTCTGAATATCCTTTGCCGTCCGCAAGAGGCGATGCGACAAATAGGACTTGCGGTTAAACTCGATCCACTCAACGAGTTTATCCGAAGTCTGTACGCGATCGATCTCGTGTTCGTCAAGCGATACGACGAGGCGATACAGCAGGCCAGGGAGGTACTGAAGACGTCTCCTTCAAACTTGGTTGCGCTCAATGCCATGAAGAATTACTACCAATCGACCGGGCAAACCGAGCGGGTGTTTGAGACCATGCGGAGGGTGAATCTGGTCATCCAGGATACTGCGCTAGTGGAGGTGCTTGACGACGCATTTGCTCGCGGTGGCCTCCGCGTTGCGTCCGAAGAAGCCGCCAGGTCACTCGTGGCGCGGGCGGAAACGACTTTCGTTTCATCCATGCAGATCGCAGGGTTCTTTGCGGAAGCCGGACTCAATGAGGAAGCGTTCCCGTGGCTCGAGAAAGCCTTCGCAGGGCGAGGGCCGAACATGCCATACATGGGTGCCTTTCAAACATTTAGTCAGCTTCGGGATGATCCACGATTCATCGATCTACTGGGTAGAATGAACCTCAGATCCTGCACTGAGTGACCTCGGTCCAGATCGTACCGCCGGCCGCTCGACCCCAGTGCTGTCTGGGACACTACGATGTTCCTTCCTCGGATTGTGAACCGTCCAGCCCGTATCGCCTTCGCAGCGGCCGCGACAACGAAAACGGCAAAGCGGAACTCAACGTGAAAACCGCCACAACGCCAAGGATTATGGCGAGTCGAATCCAAGGCTGCCCTTCTGCATTCCGTTCTGCCACACCGGAAATGAGTGTTCTGACCCACTCGATTGTCCCATAGATCAGAGCAACCTGAACAAGACGCGCCGCCCACTCATACCTGAAAAAGAGGACGGCAGGAAGAAGCAGCGACAGAAGGACGAGGAAAACGGACCCCATCCGAGCAAAATGGGCCGCGAGTAATATGCAGCTCAGAAAAGCAGGTAGCAATCGGACTAGATTCATTGCATTCTTGTTATCAGGGGAACGTAGGGACATGCCGCCAGGCATGTCCGAGAGAGTCTATTAGGAAACGAAATCGTAATCTTCTGCATCCGGAGTGGATCAACACTTCTGAGTCCCGACGCAGATTTTCGATTGATCGCCCAACACGCCGATCTCGACCTCTGGATGTCGGGCTGACCGTTCGACAACGGGCAGGCCGCTGGCCTGCCCCTACGGAATGGCGTTCACAATGGCCACCTCCACCTCCCCCCTCTCCCTGAATCTCGCGGTCCCGATACCGGATCGTTCGTCGAAAGCGAACTCCGTCGCGTTTCCGTTCACGAAAAAACCAGGCCGCCTACGGGAAAAGAATACTACATCGCACGTTCCCAAAGGGAGGATGGTCACAGTCAGCGAATCATCCGTTCGTTTCACGTCGGTCACTTCGGCGTTGATGATCTCGCGGAATTGCAGCTTCGGCTCCTCGCTTCCGTAAAGCACTTCGAGGGTATGATCCCGCCCGTCGTAGTAACGGACCGGCACCTTGCAAATCCCCTCCCAACGAACGCCGTCGATTACCAAGGCGTTTAGATGATCGCCGTCGTTTCGGGCCGTGACGTTCCACCGGCTCCCTTTGCAAACCAGACCGTTGAGCGAGAGTGTCTCGAGGGGAAGCGAAAGTGGGACGATGGAAAGCCCTCCGGGATCGACTTCGATCCCGAACAGGCCCTCCACGATCGCCCGAAACCACCCGGTCACGCAATTCAGGTTCGATACGGCGCCGTGGTGTAGCCATGAAGCGGGGTCATCTGGATCCTGGTCAAGCTTGACGAACTCCGGACAGTAACCCAGATGGGCCAGCACACGCTCGACGTTGCCGAGCCACTGCATGATCTCCGCCGAACGACCTCCCCGGCGGAGGATTTTCAGGAGATAGACGTCCCAGTGCGGATACCAGGAGGCCGTTGCATCTTCGTTCATTCGGTTCTTATCCCAGGACGGCAGCAGCGACGTCCCGAACGAGCCCAGCAGCTCCTCGGCGCAGAACCGAGCGAGCCCATCCATCTTGGATCGAATCAACGGGATCCCCAACGTCGACTGGAGAAACAGCATCGTGAATAGCGGATAGCTCTCGTTGACGTCTCCGGTCTCGATGTCGTACGCGTCGAAGAGAAAGCCCCTTTCGTCATCCCAGAATCGGTCGAGAAAGTGCGCCTCGATCCGATCGGCCGTCTTGGTGGCACGCCATTCCGTCGAGGCGTCGGACAATAGCCGCGCGACGTTCTCCAGTATCCGCGAAAAGGCGTAATGCGCCGCCACCTCCATGGCCACGACACTCGACGCCGAACGTCCGAACTTGGCCGTGAAGTCGGGATAGAATCCGCTGCCGGAAAACATCCCCTCGTCGTCGGACTTGCGGCCCAGCATCTCCAGATGGTATATCAGGTACGGATACGCATCGATTAGCGGACCGAGGTCACCGCTCTCGAGCGCGTGCTGGTAGACGAACGATGCGAACAGGAACTCCAAAGAACCACGGGGCGGGGTGTCAAGAGGCTGCAGCGAGCGGGTCCACCGAGCGGGCATCATCGCCTGTTTGTCGCGGTGCGCGGTGAGGAATCCTGCCATCCGACGGGTCGTCGTGTAGTCTCCCCAGCGGAACATCTCCATCCCGGTGACCAGGCTGTCCCACGCCCAAATCCAGTAGTACGCGGCGGGCGTCGCGCGCGGCATCCCGTGGTCGCGGACGATGGCCGAATCGACGAGACCAGGGACCGTCTCTACGAACCGCTGCACGGCAGGGTATCCGGGAAGCTCCAGTGACGGGACCTGCCGCGACGTCGGTTCGACGGGCAGCACAGGCCGGACCGCCTCAACATCCGATCGCCGATCGCCAAACAGGATGAAGAACTCCGCCGGTTGCTGCGGGTCGGCCGCAACACGGAGCGTCGCGACGTCGCCGTGCTGCTCAACCCGGGCGTCCTTCCCGCCGATACGGACGAACACGGACGCATCGTAGATCGGTATGGCGGCATCCCTGAACTCGGGGTACACATCGTCCAACTTCCCCTCTCCGGAGCGCACCGGTTTGTCGAAAATGATCCTTCGCATGGGCTCCGGAATAAGGAAATCGCCCGCATAGGGTCCCGTCCGCTTCAACCATTCGTTCAACACGATCCGATCGTGACATGAGAGGACGAGCGAGTCCGGCGTGATTTCAGGATCCGACCATGTGCGCGTTCCCTGCGCGTCCAGGTTGAGACTCTCCAGATTGAAAGCGAGGATGACGTCCGCCTTCTCCGGCGGACGGACCACGCACCGGATCGACCGTCCAAACGCGGAAATCTGCAGCTCACACTCAGGGTCGTCGATCGTGACACTGGAAGGGGTCCAGTCCACCTCGTTGAACGAAACGGGATGCTCGGTGCCGTCGCTCTTGCGGATGACGAAAGAAAGCGTCCCCTTCCCGGCCCCAACGAACATGCGCGAGTTCTTGCTGACCGGCTGCGTGCCGTGGTAGCCGATCTCGGCGATCGTGCCGGTCGGCAGCGCGGGATCCTTCTGCCGGGATGACAGGGGGTGCTGACCCGTGAAGGGCGAGGGATCCCTCCTTCGTCGGGATGACAAGGAGGCGTCACCTACGGAGTGCTTGGCCTGAGAAATGAATGCGTTCACCCGGTCGTCCGAGATCCAGCAGCCTTTGTCGGCAAGGCTGTCAAGCGTGAGCTTCATCGAATCCATCCGGTATCAACCACTTTCCGTCAAAGCGGATCGCCCCGCCGGGCAATCCTGTAATCGTTGTCTCTCCGTCCTCACGGACAAACTGCGGCTGGCAGTCCTCCGTCATGGCGATGCACCATACCCACTGCACGTTTGGTCCGGGTGCGGCCAGGTGGAGAAATGTATCTCTGGTACCGTCATTTGGGTACGCCGGGACACCTTCCGTCAATCCGGACCGCCCAGAATAGTCCGGCGGAAGGAAAATGTGCAGCTCGATCGCGTCGGCGCCCTGCGCAATCCTGAAAATGCGCCGGCCGTTCTCCGTGTGATCCTCGACCGTACCCCACGTGTGCAGGTTCCATTCGATGCTCCTCGGCGATGAACACGCCACGGTGTCCACACCCACAATGACGTGCTCGTTCACCATCATGCTTCGCGTGCATACTTCCACACCCAGGTCGGGCAGGTACGACGGCGCAAGATCGGCAAACAGGAGCGTCGTGGATCCGTCGGTTTTCACTTCCGGGCAGGGCGGGATCACCTCCGGCGGAAAGAAATCAGGCAGCCAGACAGCCCGATCACCGATCTGGCCCTGGCCATCGAACGTGAGGTATTGTGCAGAGCGGTGTCCCTCCGATACGTGGGCCCCGATCCGCTCACGAGGAATGCGTCATTCCTGAACAACAGGAATGACCCGTTTGCAGGATCGCTGTGACCGTACGCTCCCGGTTCGCCGGCTCTGCGTCGTTGTTGACCGATCGGGCGGACCCGAACGGAAGGTGAACAGGGACTCGGATTCGTCGTGACGTGTTCGGATGAATACCTGGCCGCCGTCTTGGAAATGACATACCGTGTTCTCCACCGGTGGGCTTGTCTCGAAAGTCGACGAAACACTTGATCCCGGCGCGTCGAGGCTTGGCACCGTTATGTGTGAGACCCGGGGATCAATCCCCGGGCTTGAAGCAGCGCCCCGTGAACGGGACTTATCGGTCGCTGACGCATCTGAAGACCGGTCTACCTGCGATAGCTCCGAGGCGGGCCGTTCTCGGCCGGTTGTGTCTTCTGCGACGGCACGCTCGCTACCGATCGACGCATCGTAGTATAGAAACTCATAGACCCTTCTTCTCGGCGGGATGTGCCGGAAGTCCACCCCCGCATGCGGACCGTCCGCGAGTTGTTCCGCCAGCCATTGCGCTTCGTCCGATCCTGTTCGAGCTGCAATCAAATAGTGGCACCAGGCGTCGCCTCCCACGCGGTATTGCGGATCGCCGATCGTAATGCCATAGAGGAAGTCGGGCGACGTGGTGCATGCCCGGAAGAGCGACGCATTTCTCCAATGATCGGTGGATCCCCAGAGATCCTCGCCGGCGCACACGCGGAAGAGTTCGAGCCAGCGGAGGAGGAATCCGTATTCGTAAATCCAGAGGTTAACGCCGTGCGGAAAGAAGCCATCTTGGGGGAGCATGCGCATCACGCGCTGGAACGTCCCGCGCAGGTACGACGCCCATTCCTTCGCCCGCGGATGCGATTCCCAGAAGAGGAAGGAGAACGCCAAGATGCCCAACCCGCATCCTAGAAAGTGCGCCTGGCCGTAGTCGTGCCGCTCGTACCCGAGATGGTCCCAACAGATGTCGGCGACCTCCCAGAGTCTCTTTCGCGCTCGCTCCCGTTCATCGGCAGTCATACGCTCGTAAAGCCAATCGTAACAGATACATAGCGTGAAGAGCGTCTCGCCCGATTGCGTATCAATTCGCAGCGGCTCGAAGTCATCCTGCTCCGTCAAGGCGATATAATCGAAGAAGGCCTTGCGCGCAAAGTCGATATGGTCCGTTGTGGGACTCAACAAGGCACGAAATGTCGCGATGACGGTCCGGTCTTCGCCGAACAGCCGTTCGGGTCCCTCCACGGCTTTCGACTCGGATGTCTTGGCCGGGGGAAGATCCCACGAAGCGAAAAGCTCCTCGATCCGCGACCAGATGTGCCGATGCGTCGTCTGCATCCGCCGGCGCAAGTCCGGAAGCTCGTCTTTCGTAACAAGCAGGCGTGGAAACTGGCCACTGAGTTCTTTCCGAACGAAATCGACACGGGCTCGACGTCGAAAGAAATGGAGGGAACAGCTCCGCCCGCAGCGGGACCAGTCTCTCGTCGGCGGAGGTCAACGTGCATTCCAGGTCCCCGTCGACCTGGATATCGACGACGCCGCGCATACGCCGGCGCGTCAACTCGTCCCCCCAGAACTGGAAACGGATGGGCATCGATTTTCCGGCGACACCGACTTTGACGGCCGGCATGTCCGGAATGCCGCGCCATCCCGGCCACGGACCCACACGAATGCCCGGCGGGCTTTCCGCAAAGGTCATGTTCGGAAATGTGTACGGCGTCTCCCCGCCCGGATGCCGCATATACCGGCAATGCCTCTCGAAAGGATAGTCTGCGCCGTCGAACAGCAACTGAATCGTGTACGTGCCGTTTGGGAGGCCGGCAATCGAGCAGCGATACGTGGCGGGTCCGGCGGGCTCGAAGATCACTTCGGCAACCGCCGATCCGGGAGCGAACTGTACGGATTCTTGATTCACGGGGATTATCGATATCCCGGAAGATATTCCTTCTCCGCCTCGAACATTTCCAGCGCCATCGATTTGATCTCCTGTCGGGCTGCAGATCGCAGCCGTCAGCGGATCGAGCATGAGCGCGTGAATCGCCTTCTCGATGCTCTTCTCGATGGCCGCGTCGGCCGCCACGTCGAACATCCGCATGTTCCAATCGCAGAGGGCCGCCATATGCGAGGGGAGTTTGCCGTAGCGCGTCGGGTGAACGCCGGTTGCATCCACCATGCATGCGACCTCGACGCATCCGTCGGCGGGTAGATTCGAGATCAGCGCACCTCCCCCTCCGGACGAATTCATCACGTTGCCATGGATTCGAAACGGAACGTCCTTTTCGTGCGCTTCGATGATCCAGCTTGCGTACTCCCAGCTTCGCTCCCATTCCATCGGGACGCTGCCGTTCACCATGCCCTCGCGCTCTTCGTCCGCCTGCTCCCGCCATCCCGGCCACTCCGTCGCATAGAAGCGCGAACCGCCGTGGTACCCTTCCCGGATGTAGCGTTCGTAGAGCTCCGGGCGTTTTCGATAGTATGGAAGGTATTCGGATAGATGGCCGCTCGATTCCGTGATGAACGCCCCGAAATGCAGCATCATGTCCTTTCGGACGAGATCCTTGGCATCGTCCGGGTCGGATGGATTTCCCGCCAGATCCTGCGCCGCCTTCTCTTTCAACATCGGGTACAGGTCCTTCCCCTGGTGCTCGAGCCGCGTAAACCACGCCAGATGATTGATCCCCGCGCATTCCCATGTCATTTCCTCGAACGGCACGCCCGCGCGCCTTGCCAGGACGTGGCTCGTGCCCTGGACGGAGTGACACAGACCGACGATGGGCATCGAGCTGGTGCGGCCGGCAGCCAGGCACATCATGCTCATCGGATTGGTGTAATTCAGGACGAGCGCTCCCGGTGACAGCGCCTCGGCGTCGCGGAGCACCTCGAGCCAGACGGGGATGGTCCGGAGCGCTTTGAACAGCCCTCCCGGTCCGATCGTGTCGCCGATGCACTGGTCGACGCCGTAGGATTTGGGGATGTCGTTATCCCAGCGGACGCACTCGGTCCCGCTCACTTCGATGCAGTTGACGATGTAGTCGCTCTCCCCCATCACCTCGGTGCGGTCCTTCGAGGCGATGACCTGCCACTTCGACTTGCCCAGTTTCTCGATGAGCCTTTCGATGACCTTCTTCATGGCGGTCAGGCGGCGTTCGTCGATATCCACCAGCGCGATGGTGCCGCCCTGTTCTCCGGGGATCCGGAGCACGTCGTTGAGCAGGCGCGGAGTGAACGAGCTGCCGGCGCCGAGCATCGTGATCTTGATCGGGCCGGGTATGGCGCCGGGCAGGCCGGTCGGATCGTCGGCGGCTTTCGTGTGCGTGGCGTGCGGGGCGGTGTCTGCGTTGCTCATGTGGGCATGGTTAGAACGGCCGGGATGACAATCCGAACTTCGGAGTGTTTTTCGGATGGAGGGTGTAAGATTTGGCGAATCTGAGAGCTTCGCAGGGTTAGCGACGAGGCCCCTCTAGGTTCCAGAGCGGTTGGAACCTATCGTCAGATGGTTTATCCATAAAAACACATTGACTCCGAGAACGTAGCCTTGAATCAACGGTGGCTTGAGGTTAGCGTATGGATCTCGCCATAACGCTATGGGCAGCCCCCGGCGAAACCGTTGAAACGGTTCTTGGGGAGACGTCCACGGCTCTACCCCGCGATGAATCGCGGGGTTACGTGAAGACCCGGCATCCGCGGTGTCGTCGCCCCGAACTTGTTCGGGGCTCCCATTAGCCCCGGGTTTCAACCCGGGGAAAAGGTTGGCGTCAGCAAGTTTCCTACAAGAGTGTTGGATATTGCCCTATGGCCCGGATAGACGCTCCACCGTAGCATGTTTTAGGTTGGATATGACTGCATAGCCGTATAAACCGCTCCCCCCGGCCACGACTTGCGTCGGGATTTTGCCCATTCGCCTCGGTGAATCATGACCGTTTCGCGAGGCACCATAGTACTGTCGGCCTTTTTGCTCGTCGCGCACTCTCAGACGGCACGGGCACAGAATCAGCCTCTAGATCTTCCTGTCGAGATCTTTTCCAATGATGAATCGAATTTCATCCATCAGGACCACAACGGCTTCATATGGTTCGCTTTCGGCAATCAGATCGTGCGATACGACGGCGCGACGCGCCGGGTCTATCGGAACGTGTCATCCGACACGACCACGATAAGCGACGGATACCACTGGGTGGCTGCATCGACCCCCAATGGCGCCATCTGGTTTGGAGACTTCAAGACCGGTTTGAACCGAATGACCGGATACGGTGGTCGCGTCGAGCGTTGGCACGCTGCACCCGATGACCCGCGCGGGCTCACGGGACGGGCCGTCGTGCGACTGTTCGTGGACAGCATGGAGCGAGTGTGGGTCGGCACGCCGCGCGGACTGAACCGTTTCGACGAGGCGCGCGGGAGCTTCGTCCACTACCTGCACGATCCGTCCGATTCAACCTCCCTCCCGGGGGATTTTATCGGCGCCCTGGCCGAAGACACATCGGGTAACATCTGGATAGGCACGAACCGGGGACTTGCGCGATATGACCCCGAATGGGAATCCTTCGAACGGTTCGGATTCCAGTACCGATCTGACTGGAAACCTCTCTTCGAGCTGGACGCAGACAACCAGAGGCTTCCGTACGAGCAGGTTCTGGACATATCCGTCGACCAAAGCGGCCGCATCTGGCTCGTCGTTTCGCAAATGAGAATGACCGGTGCGGGCAATCCAATCCTCTTTGGTGTGCCAGTTGCATTTGACCCGGAAACACGCTCCTACCAGGCTTTTGAGTACATCGACGATGGATTGTCAGTAGGCATCTCGTCGATCCGGCAGGACGATGCCGGCCGGTTGTGGGCTGCGACTCAAAAAGGTCTCGCCCTGTTCGACGCAAACGACGGCACCTTCACGCCTGTCAATCTCTGGAGAAGCGAGACCGAGCCGATCGGCGAAGTCCAGGTCCGGGACATGATGCTCGACCGGCAGGGAGACCTGTGGATCAGTTGGTCTGGTGTGAACCCAGGGGTGGGAAGGATTACCCTCACCCATGCGGGTATTGAGGCCCATTCGGCGCCAGACGGCGCAGGCTGGGTCCAGGCCATTGTGGCCTCGAGAGACAACAGAACGATATGGTTCACGGTGGTGAATGAGGAGGAGAAGCCACAAACCAGCCTGATGCGACTCGACCGTGCGACGGGCCGGGAAACCCGGTATGCGCACGACCCAAATGATTCCACGTCACTCTCAATCGACCATGTCCGCGAGGTCGTCGAACGCGATGACGGGAAGCTCTGGGTGGCGGGCAGGGGCGGACTCAACCTCTTCGATCCTGTCACCGAAATATCCACGCACTACTACATCGACGGCGATCGTGTCGTAACCAGACCCGGCCCGGGGCAGCAGGCGCTGCGGAGTGGACGATCCAAACAACATAGTAGCGATAGCCTCCGTTTCGGACGACGAGCTCTGGCTTGCAGCTGCGAGTCCCACGTTCGTGAACGTCGAGACGAGGGCGAGACGGTCTTACATCGTTCGAGCGCCGAGTACGTGGCGAAGCGGCGAAGGGCGCGTCACAGACATCCTCATTTCGAGAGCCGGCCTGATCTGGATGGTCGTTCCGCCTGGCGCTGTGCGACTAGACCCCGCAACCGGCGAATCAACGACCTTCGTTCATAACGAGGTCGACCCGGCAACCCTCAGCATTACCAACACAGTTTCGGTACATGAAGACGCGCAGGGTCGGATATGGGTGGGCGGCTACGGTGGCGGTCTGAACCTTTTCGAACCGGAGACCGAGACCTGGAAACACTACGGTCATGAGCAGGGCCTGGCCGCCAATTACATCAGATGCATCACACATGACGATCTCGGCTATATCTGGGCAGGCACCACAACGGGCTCGCTCGATTCGATCCGGTGACTGAGAGTTCGAGACTTTCCGGGCCGAGGAAGGGGTCCTCGGGTTGCGTTTCGCAACGAGAGGCTGCAGCCGGTCCGCAACAGGTAAGCTTTTCTTTGGCAGCGAGTACGGCTTCAATATCGTGCAACCCAACCTCATCCCGGATCCGCCACCTACCATGCTGACAGCCGTAGGCGTGTCCGGAGTCAGGCTCAGGCCCGGTCTTGACGAGCGCCTGCCTCTGCCGCTGTCCCATACGACCGAAGTCCATCTCGGTCACAACGAGAACAACCTGCTATTCGAATACGCAAGCATCGATTTCAGGCACGCGGGGAGCCGGATCTTCACTTCAGGCTCGATCCGATCGAGGCCGAGTGGCAGGAAGGAGGCGATCGGAACACTGCCTCGTACGCCAACCTCGCTCCTGGTGAGTACACCTTCATGGTCCGCGGCGCAGTTGCGGGGCGGATAAGCCGCTCACCAGCCTCCATCCACATCATCATTGCGCCGCCGTGGTGGGAGACATGGTGGGCATACTTCTATTCGCAGCACTGATCATCGGGGTGTTGGATGTGGGATACCACCTCCGTATACGACGCCTGAAGGCGTATTCCGAGCGACTGACGAAGGAGGTCGCCGCAGCGGACGCGCGAGCTCGAGGCGGAGAAGCTCAAAACGGAGGAACAGGCGCAGCACCTTCTCGAACTCGACCATGCAAAAAACCGCTTCTTCGCCAACGTCAGTCACGAGTTCAGGACACCTCTGACGTTGATTCTGGGTCCACTACAGGATCTCCTCGACGGTGCGCACGGTAGGCTTTCGCGCCAGGCAAAAGGGCAGTCCAATGGTGCACCGTAATGCAGACCGACTGCTGAATCTGATTACCCAGTTACTGGACCTCTCAAGGGCGGACGCAGGTCAACTGGAGGTGCACCTGCAGGAAGTCGACATCGTCGCCCACCTCGAGGCGTTGGTACAGTCCTTCGTCCCAGCAGCCGAGCACAAACAGATCGAGCTTGAGTTCGGGCCATGATCTTCCCGAACAGAGCTTTTTGTCCGACCCTGACATGCTGTACAAGGTTTTCGGCAATCTCCTCTCGAACGCGCTCAAGTTCACGCCCGAGGGCGGGAAAGTAGGGTGACAATGCGACTCGCTTCAGCCGGCGACACGTTGAACGTCGAGGTCTTGGTCAAAGACACGGGCCCGGGTATTCCTCGAGAACATCTTTCGAAGATTTTCGATCGGTTTGCGAGCTTCGATCCTGGGCATGCAGAATCCGCTTCCTCAGCTGCGGTTCAAGAAGGAGTTGGGATCGGGCTGGCGCTTGCAAAGGAACTGGTCGAATTACACAAAGGCGTCATCCTCGTCGAAAGTGAGCCCGGATGTGGAAGCACCTTCATCGTTCGGTTGCCGCTATCTCCGATTTCTCTGGATGTCACGGGAACAGCCGAGGTGCCACATGGCCTCGATGAGACTGCGAGCCGTCTTGAGGAACCGACCGCGCGTAGGCGAACCTCCGGCTTCACCCGCGGTACTCGATGGCACCGAGCAGAAGAAGGCAACCATCCTGATCGTGGAAGACAACCCGGATGTACGCGCCTACTTGCGACTTCACCTCGGCGACGCGTACAGCGTCACCGAGCAGCGAATGGGCGGACGGTCTGGAGATCGCTAAGAAGGAGACTCCCGATTTGATCCTCGCCGATGTGATGATGCCGGTCATGGACGGATACGAGCTATGTCGGGCTCTGAAAGCAGACGATGAGCTACGCAATGTCCCGGTAGTCATGCTCACCGCCAAGGCCGCTGAAGCGGACACACTCGAAGGACTGGGAATCGGGGTCGACGACTACATCTCCAAACCCTTCAGCATGCCGGAGTTGAAGGCACGCGTCGCGAATCTGATCCATTCGCGGCAGCAAATGCGTCGCCAGTTCAGCCGCGAGATTCTGGTGCAGCCTTCAGGCATTGCCGTCGATGCGGCCGAGGAGGTCTTTCTCGATCGCGTCCTGGAAGTCATCGAGATGCATCTGGGCGACAGCAGCTTTGGCGTAGAATGGCTGGCAGACGAGGTGGGAATTAGCACTCGCCATTTGAGACGAAGGCTGGAAGCATTGACGGGAGAACCGCCCGCAGACCTGATACGGCGGCTTCGTCTCGAGCGCGCCTCTCAACTGCTGAACGCCCACGCAGGAACGGTGGCCGAGGTCGCGTACATCGTCGGATTCAAATCGCATTCTCATTTCTCCGCGGCTTTTCGAGAAGCTTTCGGCGTGTCTCCCTCCGAGCACGTCGGGGATGAAACAGCCGACCCCTCGCTCGTGAAGCCGATGATCTCCGTTAGCCGGCTTTCGGGGAAGTACATCGAGACCTTCAGATACGGGACCGACCAGGATGTCGGCGCTATACGTTACTCCGGCAGCTTCGTGCCATCAAATCCGAAGCCGTCTTCACCACTGAAGCCTCGGAGAGCTTCATTTTGAATTCTGAATTCTGAATTTTGAATTCCCGGTCGTGTCCGCTCCAGAACAGGATCGGGCCGATTCCCGCTATTCCGCCCGGCTAAATTCCAGCTGTTTCAGTTGCGTTGGCCTGTCGAGACCGTCATGGCCGAAAGCGGCAACGGTCTTGCTTGAAGACCGATTCGACTCATGGTACTAACGATGAGGTTTGTCATGAAAACTCATTCACTTGTAACCTGCCTACTATCCGTTCTGGTTGTCGCGGGATGCGACGTCGGAGCGCTGGTCGACCCCGGAAACTCGACAGCGGCCTCGGAGGTGGCCGGCAAGGCGCCCAAGATGGTGCCGACGAAAGGAAGTGCGACGTTCGTGGCGGATTTGACCGCGGATCCAGTGGTCCTCGACTGTGGTTATGGCGAGGTGTTCTTCCACGCTTTCACCGGCGAGGGCCTCTTTTCACATCTCGGTGCCAGTACTATCGCGATGGTGGCCGATACCTGCTGGGTAAACCTTGGTGACTTGTCGGAGGGGGTGAGGGGAACAGTGATCATTACGGCGGCCAACGGCGACGAACTTTGGGCTGTTGCGGGCTTGAAGAGCCCCGGGCCTCCTCCCGGCGAAACGCTCGCCGCTTGGGACTTCTATCCGTACGCTGCCAGTGATCCCATCCAGTTCACAGGCGGCACCGGGCGCTTTGAAGAGGCGTACGGCTTCGCCTCGGGCAGCGGCACGTTCGATCGAGCGACGAGGATGGGCACGTTCTGGTTCGATGGCGTCCTCTCGTCAGTCGGTTCGCTGAAGTAGTCGGAGACCATCGGAACTCTTGTGTGAGCGTTCCGGAGAATGGGCAGTGCGAGGGTCCCGCAACGTGATGGCCGGATTGGCAGTCCTTGTGGGATCTGCCCCATGTCAAAGGGCCGTGGGTTGGGTGCTTTTTCAAACCGGAGTCACGTCGTGAGAACGCAGTTCGTGGGTTTCACCTCTACGCCATTGGGGGAGGCCATCCAGACAGTACAAGTGGCAGATCTGCGGAAATGCAGTGTGCTCATCGTCACCCTGCTCTTCTGTTTCGCTGAGGTCCACGCCCAGCACGGTTGGACCAGGAAAGAAGACATGCCGACAGGACGGGCAGGGCCCGTTGCTGCCGTCGTCGACAACAAGATCTATGTGCTCGGCGGATTCAATGCCAACCTGTCGAACTTCGATGCCAACGAAGTCTACGATCCTTCGACGGATACTTGGGAAACGAAGAAGCCACTGCCGGCACGCCGAGCCCTGGTTTCAGCCGCAGTAGTGAACGACACGATCTATGCCATCGGCGGAGGCTTTCCAGATAGTACAAGAGAGGTTCATGCTTATGATCCTGTGACGGATACCTGGACGAGAAGAAGGAACATGCTCAGCGCCAGGTTTGGTGCGGCAGCAGGCGTGATTGATGGAATCATCTACAACGTTGGGGGCAATCATACCGATAGCAATTGCGAAGCGTACAATCCGGCAACAGATACGTGGACGAGGAAGCGAGATATCCCTGAGACATACGGTGGCATAGCCGTAGCCCCATACGACGGACTACTCTATGCCTTTGGTGGAGGATTCAACGAGGTGTTCTCAACAGCCTATGTTTATGATCCGAAGACAGACCAATGGACAAAGAAGAAGGATATGCGCATCGCAAGAGGTTGGTCATACCCCGCCCCGGTGGTTGGTGGAAAGATATATGTGATAGGAGGGTATGCAAGCGTCCGGGGTGACGTGCTGTCGGAGGTCGACGTATATGATCCGGAGTCGGACAGCTGGACAAAGAAACCGGACGCGCCGTTTAAGAAGGCTATGTTTGGAGTCGCCGTTGCGAACGGTAAGATCTACATCATAGGCGGGACGTCTAACTGGACTGATTCGGGTTCGAAGGAAGTTTGGGAGTATGATCCGGCAGTCGCTACGGGAGCGGCAAGTCCATCCGAATTGCCGAGGGGGTTTGTCCTTGAGCGGAATTACCCGAACCCGTTCAATCGCGCAACGGTGATCAGATACGCTGTCGGGCGAACCAGTCTGCCGGCCGGAAACGGAAGCGGCCAGGGATCTGGAATCGGCAATGTGAAACTGGTTGTCTACGACCTACTTGGTCGCGAGGTGGCGGTGTTGGTCAACGAAAAGCAGGTACCGAACACCTATGAGGTGAGATTCGATGCAACCGGTCTCCCCAGCGGAATCTTTATCTACCGTCTGACTTCGGGAGCGTATGTCGCGTCTCGGAAGATGGCGATCATTCGATGATGGTGGAACGCCAGTGGCCTCAAACCGCGGTCTCAAGCCGTATGGTTCGTCCGGCCCCAGCCAACATGTTCACGAGCGCATCGATCGTAAACCGATCGATGTTTCCGCGCACCAGATCCGAAACGCGCGGCTGGCTCACACCAAACAACTTGGCGGCCTGCTTTTGATCCGCACGGGAATGAATCCCCGTGCTACAATGTGTCCCGCCCGCTGCTTGCGCGGCGTCGCCGAATGAATGAGCGTAGACGGGCAGCGGGCTCAGACGGCACGTAGAGACGGCACGTCATGCGAATCAGGCAACACACAGCCCTGCGGCAGCAGGGCGGGATCGAATGTAGCACGGCTGTTTACGGCCGTGCGGGATGCTATCTGGCCGTCGCTCGGGATGGGGAGAAATTGGTTTGTGGGCCTACCACCTCCGGCCCTCCCCCCTTCCGGAAACAGAACCCTCGTCAGCCCCCTCTGCTCTCCGATCGTAACCGACTGCCCCCCATAACTAACCGTCCCCTCGTAGGAATAACCGTGACGCGCCGGAGCCAGCGTCACAATCGGCGCCGGACCGTACAAACGACAAGCTCACCCAGGACGAACTCGGGGCCTCGATGCCATACGGCAGGTTCCGGGACTCAAGCCAGGTTTTCACGTCGGCAGAGTCCGAGGCGACATGGTCCGCCCCCAAGGAGACCGCTTCGTTGTACTCGGTTTTCTCGGGCGTGCCGAAGACATAGATCACATCTCCACTACTCTCCTGCAACAGCGGAAGCATCTTCCGGCTGATGACTTGCGGATGTGGGTAGATGATGGCGTCGTACCAGTTGGTGTCATTCTCCAGCCGCCCCTGCTCGGCCTTGGATCCCCGCCCGGGCTTCGCCTGGCTTCGCCGGGTCTCCGACCTGCGCGGGGATGACGTAACTCGCGAGGATGACGCAAGTCCAGATGAAAGCACCTCCACATGGAAATGCGCATCCACCAGCGCGAGGAGCAAATTGAAGACGTCCCGCGCGGCTTCGTCCGCACGTTCATCCGCGAGGGCGTACAGCGTCTCGACCGGGTAGATGACCAGCACGTTTGCGACCGGAAGTGCATCTTCCACGAGTTCGCAGTGCTCCTAAGTCGCTGATTCCATTGGGATAGGAGCTCCATGTGCTATGATCTGGGTAGCCCGGCAGCGGGGGCGATCCGAGAAACGATCGCTCCTGGCCGACCGTCCCGGCGGGACCGTACGCATGGGCAAGCCACCGCGTCCCGAAGACGGCCATCGAGTTCACGCAATGGTCCATCACCGATCGCTGCCAACCTTCCCCGTCGTCATCGCCGACGGTCCAGAGATTGTTCATGGCGAATCGCCGCTCGCTCCATCTCCCCAGCGACGCTCCGATGACGTCCATGGCGGCGAGATTCGCGTAGTAACCTGAATCCGGATCCTTCAGCTGGTTGATGCTGCCGAGGTCTACGAATCCCCCGCTCTTGGTCGGGAGCGCCTCCCACAAATCGAGGCTGCCGTGGTTCATGTCGCACATGTCGGCGGACTCAAAATGCCAGGTGTCATGGATCCCCGCAACGACTTCCTTTCCCCAGAGACGACGCGCCTGCTTGTTCGCCTCCCGTTGGGCGTCATTCAGCAGCTCCTGGATGATCCGGTAGTAGTGGTTGCGGACGGCGACATGACTTCCGTCCGCTGCGTCGAGGGCAAGTTTCCAGAGACTGCCTTTTAGCGAACGCCCCGCATCCTTCTTGAACCTTTTTCGGATGGCCTTCGCGTACGGAAGCGTCCCGTAAGTGCAAGTGTAGCCCGCCTCATCCCAAATCATCGCGTCGGCTGTGTCCACTTCCCTCTCGAGACGATCGAGCATGTCCGTGTACGCGTGCATCTGCGAGCGATCGGAAAAGTCCACGTGGTTCGTGCTGAAGCGAAAGAAGGCTATGACCTTCCACGGACCGGCATCGGGCGGATAGAATCTCCCGAACGCCTCGACATAGCGGTCGCGCGCGTTGTAGAAGAATCGAGCATCCTTCGTGATGTCGATTACGGTGTCGTCGTCGAAGACCTCTGCCGAAGCGGGGACCGCATACGCGCGAACGATTCCCAGCGGATAGTACTCGATGGCAACATCCGTCAGGGTGTGCACGTGGCGCGCCGGGGTTTCACACCGGAGAGAAAACACCCCGTCTTCCACCGGGGCAAAATGCGGGAATACGTTGGCCCTTGTCTGGTCGCCGAATGCTATTACCTCGAGGCCCCGTCCGCGCTGAATGAGTTCGTGGGAAACGAAGCGTGGATCCGGACCCAACCAGTACTGCATCGAGAACTCTCGGCAGAGGATGCCGATCCGGCGCAATGCTTCCCGCGCCGGCCGGTCGTTCCAGCTGTACCTGCTGCCGCGCACGTACACCAGGATGCCTCCAAATCCCGCCAAACGGATATCATGGAATTGCTCTTCCAGAATACCCGGGTTTTCTATCACGGGATCGTTGACGGTCCATACCATCAGCGATGGGGGCGGTACTGTCGGCTTTACTTTGGCATTGGCGTTCAAACATTGCGTTCAAAAATCACGTCGTCGAACCAACAGTCCCCCCCATCCATCTCCAGGAGAAGGTGCATGCGATCCGGGGGCGGATCGATCTCCGGCGTGGTCACCTCAATCGCTTTCCAGTCCGTCGTACCGGTTGCCGCATCATCGCTGTAGTACGTCTCATAGCTTGAAAGATCGAAGACGTCGCCGATGCCCGCTCGATGAAGGCGGAGACCAATCCGTACCGTCCCGACGAGATCGCGTGACTTCACGAAACGCGGAGAGGCGGTATCGCTTTCCCTTCCTCGAACGGAGGCTCTCCAAATGCCGGTCCGAGTGTCGTTGCCTTCCATCGACCGGTCGTCGGACGAAACGCATGGATTCGCACCGACGCGTTGTCACTGTGGCCTTCGGTTCGGTCGAGGGCGTACTCGATGACATCGGGGATTGGAGGGTCGTGCTCCCAGGGCCAGAGGTCGCGAGCCGAGCGTCTCGACGGCCGTCGCCATCCCCCCACCCCGCGTCATCCCCGCGCAGGCGGGGATCCATGGACCTGCCGTCCTGGATTCCCGGCCCCCGATCGGGGTCGGGGGCAGGTTTCGCGGGAATCATGGGAGATGCGGGTGACTGGATTCCCGCCTGCGCGGGAATGACGGGAGGCGCGGGAATGACGGGAGACGTGGGGATGACCGAAGGGGTCTCCGAAAATGTATTCAGCCCCTCCACATAAATCGGAATGTTATTCAGTCTCCGGAGCCGCCCTCGGCGTCGCCGCGGACATGATCTTCTCCCCTTCCTCGCGACCGATAGCGTACAGCTTGAAATGCGCATCGTAGGATGAACCGGATGGTAGTTCGACATCCTCTCCATCCTTGCAGACCCGGTAGGCGAAGTGCGCATCCCACATGTACGCACATAATCCCGCCGCTACCGGCTCGGAGGAGCAGATCTCGACCACCGGATTCTCGTCCTCCAGCAAGTAGAGAAACCTGTCACCCGGATCCATCCCGATATCGTGCTTGTCGGATGTCTCGAGATGATGATGGGGGATGCGTTCGGTGCGATCTGCTTTTTGGACGTAGCATGCGTCGTAGCGCTTAGCTCCTTCCTCGATTCTGGATTCCCGCCTGCGCGGGAATGACGCGGGGGCCGCGGGCGACGCATCGGGCAGGGATGACGCTTTGTCGGCACCGGGAATGAACACGCCTTCCGGCCAGAAATTGCAGAACTCCAGCTCCCCATGAGACGGATTGTGGGTCACAAGCCATCGTTTCCCCTCCGGCACGGAAAGCCGGCACCGGAAATCGAAGACGTAGGAGCCAAGCTGCTCCGAATACGAAACGTCGAGCAGGTACCGGCTCGTCACTTCACGAGAATGGCTCGCGCTCTCAATCTTGAGCGAGATCTTCGACGGAGCACTCGACACGCACTCGAGGCGGCCATGGCTTCCGGCGTTGCGTTCGGGATGCTGGTGGTTGGCGTATTGGTGCCAGTAGAGGGGGAGGGGGTAGTTGGGGCTGATGATGGCGGGATGACGGGTCGAGACTCGATGTCCTGGATCCCCGCCCGGGCTTCGCCTGGCTTCGCCGGGTCTCCGACCTTCGCGGGGATGACACCTTATACAGCCGAAGCTCCCTGATCTCTGCGATCGGGTCGGCGCCGTCGAAGATGACGCCGCCGGTAGGATCCCTTTGCTCGAAACGAAATTGAGGCTGATAGGTCACTTCGGAAGGCGAGCCAGTTGTTCCTCGAACGCTTTTCTGAATGCGGGTTTCCAGTGCTTCCTCTCCACATCGTTGCGCAGGGCCTTTTCGACTTGCTGGTTTATGGAAGGGACGGCGTCCCGAAGCTGCTGGACGGTGATCTTTCCGGCCCAAAGTTGATCGAACTTCGGCTGCAACAACGTCAGGATAGGCGCCGACGTCCAGCTGGAGTACCGCACAAAGTTTCGCAGATCTCCGCCATCATGCTCGAGACTGAGCGCCCACACCTCCCTGAATCCTGAATCTTTCAATTGGGGATACTTCTTCTCCCATCCACCGACGAAATCGGCGTCTTTCAGCACCGGATTCGGCTGATAGATGGATGCCCCCGCAATGATCCATTTCAGCGCTTTCCAGGCGGCCTCGGGATGGGCGGTATGCGCACTGATCGACAGTCCGCCGCTCCCCGAACGAAAATACGACGGGCGGTTTTGTCCCAAAACGAGGAATCGGAGCGATCCCCCATCGTATTTGAAGCGCCTCGATCAATCCCTGATTCGGAACGGCTTCCGCGAGCATGGCGACTTTTCCGCTTGCCAGCATCTGCACGGCCTGCATGCCCATGGCCTGGACGGTGAGGATGTCCGGCATGACCTTCTCGTGCATCAGGCCGAGATATTTGCGGTAGACCTCAGCCGATTCATCCGGGATCGACACGAGGAGCGCATCCTTCTGAATCGGCGTACCGTTCATCTGTTCGAATGCTTCGATGAAATGACTCGCGATGAACAGACCGTACCGTTCCGGTTTGCCGTCCCCATCGTCATCTTTCGTCAGCGCCCGGGCAGCGCTCGCCATGTCGTCCCATGTCCACGCGGTGTCGGGATACGCCACGCCCGCGGCGTCGAAGAGGTCCTTATTGTAGTAGATGCCGGCCGTGAAGCTCCAGTTGCCGATGCTGTACAATCCCCCATCGATGGACGTCCCCCCTTTCACCACCTGAGGCCAGAGCCGATCGAGAAACGGATCGCCCTTGCTGACCTCTCGCATGTCGAGCAGGTGCCCCTCCGCCGCGAGGCGATCACGCACATTGGCGTTCGTATAGAATATGTCGGGACTCTGACCTGCGGCGAACATGGCATAGAGCTTCTCCTGGCCGCTGAACGGATTCAGCTTGATGGTCACGCCCGACTCGCTCGCGAACTGCGGAATTTCTGCCTGGAACGCCTGAATCTCCGTAGCATTCGCGGAAGAATTGTAGACAACCTCCACCGTCCCGTCGTCCGACTTCCCACCGCATCCGGCCAGGGCGACCAGAAACGTCACGAGCACAGCAGCGCGTTTCGTCATCCTTTCAATCCTCCCACGTGAATTCCTTTCATGAAGTGCTTTTGCGCGAAGAAGAAGAGGATGATGTTGGGGAGCATCACGAGCAATGACGCGGCCATCAGGAGTTGCCACTGGGTAACGCCCGTTCCGATCACCTGCGACTTCATCATGTTGAGTCCGAGGGTCAACGTTGCATTCTCCGGTGAGTTCAGATAGATGAGGGGGTTGAAGAAATCGTTCCATGTTCCGAGAAACGCAAACAGGGCCACGGTAGCGAGTGCCGGCTTGGCAAGTGGGAGGATAATGCTCCAGTAGATGCGGAGCTTTCCTGCACCGTCAAGCCGGGCGGCCTCGTCATACTCCCGCGGAATCGTGAGGAAGAATTGGCGCAGGAGGAAGATGTAGAAGGGCGACCCGAAGAACGCCGGCACGATGAGCGGAAGAAACGTGTCGACCCATCCGAGCTTGGCGAATCCGATGTACAGCGGAATCATCGTCACCTGTCCGGGGAGCATCATCGTCGCGATGCAGAGCGTGAAGAGCTTGTTGCGACCGCGAAACCGCAGGCGAGAGAATCCATACGCGACGAGTGAGGATGAGAGGACGATCCCGACCAGCACGAACGCCGTAATGACGACGGTATTCAGGAGGTATCGCCCGAATGGCAGCAGGGATACGGCATCGACGTAGTTTCGCCACTCCACCTTCTCGGGTATCCACCGGAATGGCTCCGCAAACACGCCCGCGAGGTCGTGGAGGGACACCGAAAACATCCAGAGCAGCGGAATCGCGAACACGATGCCGAGGGCGATGAGGGCGGCGTACCAGAGGGCGTAGCGGGTGATGGCGTGGAGGAGCCAGTTGGTGCGGCGGTGGGTCATGGGCGCGCCTCCGGCTTCCTCCCGACCTGCGTCGCGATCCAACGCCCGCACGGGAATAAATCCCCGTGCTACACCGTGACACGCCCGCTGAAGCGGGCTCAGACGTAGACGATACGGGGGGCACGTCATGCGAACGGCAGCACGAGCCAGCCCTGCGGCAGCAGGGCGGGATTTCCTGTAGCACGGTTGTTTACGGCCGTGCGAACCAACGGCAACGCCGCATGCGACTGGAGAGGGGTCCCTCACCCCGATGAATCGCGGATTCGGGATGACGGGCCTGCCATTCTCCATCCTCCATCCTCCATTCTCCATCCTCCATCCTCCATTCTCCATCCTCCATCCTCCATTCTCCATCCTCCATCCTCCATCCTCCATCATTGCTCCCCCGCCCGTCTTCGCCCGCCTACGCTCTCGTACCTCGAGCTTCAGCGCGCTTCGCCGGGCCGGCTCCTCGACATGGCAACCCGTGCGTGCAGCACCCATCGATATATGCCTATTGCCAAACATCATCCTTCGCCGGCCTCGTAATACACCCACCGCTTCGAGAGCTTCATCTGGATGAGCGTGAACACCAGGATCACCACAAAGAGAATCCATGCGAGGGCCGACGCATAGCCCATCCGGAATTCCTGGAACGCCTTCTTGTACAGATACAGCACGAAGAACAACGTCGAGTTGTTAGGTCCTCCTTCGCTTCCCGGCTGGGCGCCGCCGGTCATGACGAACGCCTGGGTGAACACCTGGAAGCTCCCGATCACGCCGATGATCAGATTGAAGAACATCGCGGGAGAGATCATCGGCAGCGTGATGTGAAGGAACCGCCGAAAGGAACTCGCGCCATCCAGGTCGGCCGCTTCATAGAGCTCATCGGGGATTCCCTGCAGTGCGGCCAGAAATATGATCATCGTGCCGCCGATGCCCCAAAGGGACATGATCACGAGCGCCGGCTTGGACCATTCCTCGCTCTGCAGCCACAATGGTCCGGTGATTCCGAATTGCTCCAGAGCGGCGTTGATCAGCCCGTGCTCCGGGTTGAAAATCCATATCCAGAGGACCGAAACCGCCACCATGTTCGTGATGGATGGCAGGAAGAACAGCGTTCGAAAAACCGACATCCCTCTGAGCCGTCGGTCCAGCAGCATGGCAAGGCCGAGCGAAAGGAGGAGTCCCAGCGGAACCGACAAGAGCACATAATATGCTGTGTTCCAAAAACTTATAGGAACTAGCGGATCGTCGTGGAGGATCGCCTCATAGTTCTTCAATCCCACCCACGTGGGGGGAGAGAGCATCGTCCATGACGTAAAGCTGATGAGTACCGACACAAGCATCGGCCCGGCCGTCAGGACGAGAAATCCGATCAGCCAGGGAGAGATGAATGCATACCCCTCGAGATCCTCACGTCGAAATAACTTGCGCCTCACTGCACCTTCGATTCGAAAAGCTCGCTTCCAAAGAGTGTCTTCGGAGAGTACATGCCGCTCGGGTCCTCACACTCGACGGACATATGCTCCACCGTGTCCTCTACGTCGTTCCAGCGTCTGGATATTATGACTTCCCGCAACGGATCGTAGCAGAATTCCATCGTATCCGAACCGTCTTCAACAATCGTCGTGCGGATGGCGTCCGGCCCGATCTCCTCCGACACCTTCATGGCCTCAATCCGTGCGGCGTAGTCATCGAACGAACCGACCTCGTCGAGCGTCGCAAGGTCGATGACGAAACCACCCCGCCATCGGCCAACCTCTTCGCGGGTGAAATCCCGTGGCGCGCCTTCATAGTTGATCATGGAGACGACGAGATAGCCGTTGCATTCCCAGAGACGGATCGGCGTTGACTGACGACGTTCGGCTCCACGCCGAGCGGAATGATCGCTCCGCACGTCCGGTAATCCTGGAAGAGTATCCGAGAGTGCTGCGGGATGTCCATCGGCAGGTGTTCCACCGGCCGGCCGTTCACGAGCATCTTGTCAAACGGAGCGGCATGCGTTATCAGAAGGTCCGTGCGGAAGCCTGAGACGCCGCGATGACCCGCTCGCTTCGGAGCATAGTTGACGATGGCCCGGTTTCGGTGCTGGTAGGTTGCACAGCGGCCTTCTTCATAGAGATAGCTCGCATCGATCTCGGATCCGCTGACGTGCGCGTGATTTGGTTGGCCCGGACGTGCACCGTTGTAGACCCCGCGCGTGTACATAGATCGGATGTCGGGCAGCGACTCGATCTTCTCGCTCCGACGGATCCTTACCATCACACTATCCGCGTGACCGGCATTCACGTACGGAAGAGCGGCCGTGCCGAGAGCAAATTCCTCGGTCATGGACGTCGTCAGATCGCTCCAGCCGCCGTGATAGAGCTCGTCATCGAACACGGATTTCCCGTCAGCGCTGCGGCCGTTCTCGTGATAGCTCTCCCCGTACGTCGTCTTCCGGAAATAGTAGGGAAACGGTTTGCTCAACGCGATCTGCCGCGCTTGCTCCGGCACGTGGAAAGGGATGATCGCAACGAGGGCGTTCTCCACCAGCGCCGACGGATGCTCGTATCGATACGCCAGCTCGGGAAAAAGCGGGAGATCCATGTCGAATGCCGCGAGCATCGTGCAATGCAGGGCCGAATATCCGCCCCACGAATCATCCTGATAGGAGCGCGAGTGCGGTCCGGCGAACTGGGCGCTGGGCGCGTGGAAATGCATCGCCACGTCGACCCAGAGCCGCTGCTCGAGAAAGAGCGCCAGCGCGCGGGCCTCGTCGTTGGCCGCATGCTCGGCGATGAGCGCGAGAAACCAGAGATCCAGGGCCGTGTAGGTCAGACTGTTGTACTCCGACATTTCCGCCTGGCGCCGGGATTTGGTCCGGCGATCCCCGATGACCCGACGGAACTCCGCCAGCGTCGCAGTCCGATCTCCACCGCCCAGGATTGTCCTGTCAGCTCGCCGCCAAGAATCAACGTGCAGTACCCCGCCAGTGGATGATTCACGTTGCCGTCCCGCCAGTATTCGTCCGTCGCCTTGATGAGGCGCGATTCGATCTTCTGTTGAAAGGACTCCTTCATCTCCGGCGTGAGCGAGTCCGGGATGTTGTGCAGCATCGCCAGCAGCGTGGCGGGCGTGTGGGTTCCATCCTCGCAGTTCAGGTTCAGGAGAAGGTCTCGGCCCAGCTCCCTCCGGTCTTCCTGATCGTCGAACAGCAGGGAGAGGGCGTACCAGGCCGTGTCCCGGGGGATGAGGCAGAGGCGGGTTGAGGGATTGAAGTAGCGGTCGCCGGCTTGCCGAGCAACGTCCATCAACCATTGTCGTCTTTCTGAGAGTTGTTTCATGCCTCAGTCGTAGTCAACCGTCATCCTGAGCGACACCTAACGAAGCGGAGCCGAACCCACACTACCCCATTGTCATCCTGAGCGATCCCGAATTCATTCGGGAGAGTCGAAGGATCTCTCCACACCTGACCAACGGGTCAAGTTATGATTTCGCGATCTGGGGTGTCTTACAGTCAATGATTCGTTATTACGTGTACATAATGGCCAGTTTGTCCCGAGTGCTTTACGTCGGAACGACTCGCGACGTAGAGCGGCGTGCATGGGAGCACAGGAACAAGAAGTTGGGCGGATTCACGGCCCGCTACAATGTAAATCGGCTCGTCTATTTCGAACGATATGATTTCGCTGACGACGCGGTTGCCAGAGAACGACAGCTCAAGCGGTGGCGTCGCTCAAAAAAGGTTCGGCTTATTGAAGAGATGAATCCTGAATGGAATGATCTAGCTCTGAGCGATGAGGAATTCGAAAAGCAGTGTCTGGATGAGTGGGATTACGTAGGGGTCCCTCGGCTCGGGCTTCGCTTTGTCACAGCACGGATACGCTTCGCTGAACCGACCCTCGCTCGGGATGACAGATGTTATTGGAGGCATGGCCGTAATCGCGCCACCATCCGCCATTGTCATCCTGAGCGACGCCGAACGAAGCGGAGCCGAACCCACACTACCCCATTGTCATCCTGAGCGACGCCTTCCCGACGCAGGAGGGCAGGCGGAGTCGTGGGATCCCGAATGGATTCGCCTACTAGGGGTCCCTCGGCTCGGGCTTCGCTTTGTCACAGCTCGGATACGCTTCGCTGAACCGACGCTCGCTCGGGATGACACTTGGTGTCAATAATACCGCTCCTGCTTCTCCGCAATCGCCGCATACTCCTTCGCATACAGATCCATCCGCGCAATGGATTGGAGGTCTTCCCGCGTGTGGTCCGGCTCGCGGATCAGGACGCACTCGGACGTCATCCGTACTTCATCCAGATCGACGGTTGCCATGGCCACACCGTGGCGCCGCCCGGTTTGGGCGATGATGTCACCGTTGTGGTCGACGATGCGTCCGGTTGCGGGGCGGGAACGGCCGGCGTACGGAGCGTACGGCGGATGTCCGGCCAGATTCGCTTCGACCATGATCAGTGAATTGTCCAGTGCCCGCGCGGTGAGCTGCGTGCGGAGGGCTTCCTGCGTCGGACCGTGCGTGATCGTCGGCCAGAAGACGATTTCGGCGCCTTTAAATGCGTAAATCCTGGGGATTTCCGGGAAATAGATGTCCATGCAGATCATCACCGCGATCTTCCCGAAATCGAGCTCGAACACGGGCAACTCGTCGCCCGGCGTGACGTGATGGCTCTCCGCCCCTGTGGGCTGGACCTTGCGATAGTACCCGACGACCTCCCCCTTGCCGATCGATGACCGTCGCCTGGTTGTAGATATTGCCGCCGGCGCGCACGAGGTACGGCGCGACGAGATTGATCCGGGACTTCTTCGCTTCCTCCCGAAATGCTTCCGTGTACTCTCCCGGATAATCCTCGGCGTGATAGGCCAGGTCTTCAGGGACGTTCGCGGTAGTGACCATTTCCGGCAGACAGAGGATGTCCGCTCCCCTGCCGGCCGCCTCGCGGATGTATTCGAGCGCACGTTCGACGTTCATGTCGATCGTGTGCGGATGGTCCTCCGTCAAGAAAGAGGTAGTGGCGATGTTTACTGTACGCGACACGATGAATGGTTCAGTATTGCTAATCGCTAATTGCTGATTGCTAATTCCCTGACGATACGGAAAGCGATAAACACTTCAAGACTGGAGCAGAATTTCTTGAGGAGCCTCAGTTTCCCCGTGCAAGAGGAATTAGCAATTTATCAATCATCAATTATCAATGGACGTCACGCGATATGACCGACGATAATCGTGCTGCGCTCCTTCTCTTTCATTCGGCGTCGAAATCCCGTTCTCGACTTTCGCGGATGGCTTGCAGAATGTCATCCATGGTCGCGTCCGTTTTGACGCCCTCGACATCAAGGGGCGAAAGCTTCGATTGTACGGGTCGGATCGTAAACTCCGTACCGTCTTGTCTCTTAATCCGTGTCTCGCCTCGGGCTTTTGCTTCATCCAGAACTCGAGCAAGTTTCTGGCGAGCCTCGGAATACGTGTATACCTTCATGACGTTACCTCCACGACTTCGATACTCTCCGCTTGAGCTACCTGACACTGTCCCTTGTCCAACGAAAGTAACGGCGTACGGTATTTCCTGGCGCACTCAATCACATAGGCATCGTACGCATAGATTCCGTGACTTGCGGCAAGCCTGAGTGCGGATGCCAGATCCACCTCCACGAGCCGAATCGGAATCTCATCGTACGCGATCAATGCATCCAAGGCTTGGGGCAACGTGACTTTTCCCCGTCTTAGCAGTGATGAGAAGGCATTGCCGATTTCCCATGAAAGAGACGGCGGCGCCTGCAGATCGGCTCCTTTCGTGAGCTCGATCAGAAGCTCCTTTGGCGGCTCCTCCAAAAGAACCGCCATGATCACGGATGAATCAACCGTTAGGTTCACTGTTCGTTGTAGAATATACTTGTACAATTGTACAGCCATGGTTCCATCTGGGTTCCCCCTTCAGTGCGAGAATGGCATCGGAAGCCCGCTCTCAATCTCCACGCGTCGGTTCGACAGCCTTTTGGCCACTCCAGCTTCGCAAAACCGTTGAAACGGTTTCTGGAGGTTGGTAGCCGCTTCCATCCCCGGGTTCAAAACCCGGGGTTACCAAGAGCACCGGCCGGGGCCGGTGCGTCGTCTCGAACTCGTTCGGGGCTCTAAGTAGCCCCGCGGTCCCCCTTCGGAGAGCCTGGGCGGCGTAGCGCGCCGAAGGCTTGCGAAGACGGGGGGCGGCTAAACGAAGCGAAGCGGAGTGCAGCCGGGGGAGGTCTTCATCGCGGCGTAGAGGTGCCCATAATTCCTGGAAACCGTTTCAACGGTTTCGCGAAGCTCTGTCCAGCCGCCGGATACCTGCAGTCCAAATGATCACCGCAGCAGGTCGTTGACCTCATCCAAATCGAATAGCTCGGGATCAAAGTCTTCACCCACCCAATCCACCATATCTCGGTGGGCTGGATGCTTCTTGTCCAGATAGGCTTGAAGAAAAGACGCGTAGCCGGGCGGACCGCCAACATCTTCCGGCGGACAATGTCGCTCTCCAGCGATACACTTGGGAAGGTCCAAGTTCGCATCGTGTTCTAGGATCTTCTCGAGCAAGACCGTGTGCATCCACCCATCCCCGAAATCATACTCGTACGATATCGACTGGCCCTTCTCCCGCAGTACCGAGTGAAGCGGAACGCCGGCTTCCTGGTTGATATTGCCGCCAAAGTTCGGATCAGGGACGCCGAAGAACGTCCGACCCACAATGAAGTGGTGCAAATGCGAGTTCGTCCACCCCATCACGGCCTGCAGAATGTGGTGCAGTTCTTGCAGATCCGTCGACGAGAGCACGATGAATCGCCGCCAGACGGGCGGGGTCACCCAGCTAAGTGACACCTTGATCTGATACACGCTTTCGGAAATAGGTGCCATTTCGATCCTCCTGAAGGGGTCAGGTTGCTGGACTAGGTTTGGAGAATGGGGACACAATCACCCCAACTCCCGCTCCAGCCGCTCAGCCAGGAAGAGCTTGATGAGCGACTGATACGGGACATCCTTTTTGTGCGCCAGCACCTTCAACTCTGCGAGCATATGCTCGGGCAGGCGAAGTGAGATCGTCTTGACGGAGGGCTTGAGGTTCGGCAACACGACTCGCTCCGCCTGGGACCAGTCGACGTATTCGGTCGAGTCGTGCTTTTCCCAGAAGGCCTGCTCCTCGGCCTCGGTGCGGAAGTTCGGAAGTTTCTTCTTGCTCATTTGGATTCGAAGACGCGTCGCTCTTGTCGGCTCATCTTGCGCGCCGAAATGACGCGGATCTTGTTCCGATCTATGGGAAATAGCGGTAAATGTCTCGACGGTGAAGCAAACGCACGAACTCCACTTCGTCACCCTTTGCTGCAAGGCCGATGCGATAGTCTCCTAAGCGAATGCGATAGAAGTTGCCCGGAGCACTCATCTTCTTGAGCCTGCGGATTTCGCGCAAACTGCCGGCGTCTTCTGCCTCCTGAATGACTTGTTTGACACTTTCCAGCAAGGAGCGATCTTCAATCTTCTTGAGGTCTCGGGTGAAACTCCTGCGGAAGACTGTTTTCACTCGCGGCCCTCCAGCACATCGAATACTTCATCTCGCGAGACCTTTTCGGATTGCTGTCCCTCGCGGATGGCCTCAGCAAAAGCAAGGTCTTCAAGTACCTCACTAAAGACTTCGTGGAGCAACTCACGCTTTTCATCGAGCGTTTCGGCCAGTGCCTCTTTGAGGAGTTGCTTAAGGGTCGCGTTATCGAAGGTAGGCTGGGGCATAGGAATGCTGGATTAGCTGAGAAATAGTGCTACGCCACGGCAGAAAAACAGTTCATCTTCCGCGGAGCCCATCCGTGCGACGATCCTCAAGCACAAGCGCAAGCGCCTCGTCCTTGGCACGACCCTGTCCGTTCGCACCCGGTACCTCGGGAGAGTACGCGATAAACCATTTCCCGTCTTTCCCGACGACGGCCGTGAATTCGTTTCGCATCGTTGAGGTTTGGATGAGTTGTCGAGTCAGGTTGAGACGCGGGAGTGGTTTTCTAACGTCACTCTTCCAACGGTGTTGCACACAGTTGGCCGCTCTGTTGTCGCATTGGGTCCACATCAACGGCTTCGCGCAAGCTCCAACCCGGAGCCAGCACCGTCAATTCCTTCTCGATCGACACCTGGCTGTGATGCGTCTTCTGCATGGCGATGTAGCGGGTCACTCCCTTGACGCCACCACGAGAGACCGTCAGCGCCGCATATCCGCGTGCCCATGCAAAGCGGGTCTTCGTCAGCTTGGATGCATTAATCCAATGCGCGGAGCTGCCTTTCAGGAGCTTCACCACGTTGTCGATCGACATGGACGCTCCCATCTCAATCTGCGCGTGCACGTGATCCGGATTGACGAAGTTAATCCGCATCGCGATCCGTTTCGATTTGGCGTAGTTGCTGAGATACTTCGATACCGCCCTGGACTGGGATTCGTCGAAGCAGGGGTGACGATCTGCGGTGCACCAGACCAGGTGGACCCAGCAAGCGTAGTAGGTGTGATTGTTCATGAGGCGCTCCGGTTACCTCATTAAGACACATGAGGCGTGGAAATCATAACCTCAGCCGCTGTAGGTGTGGACCACCCCCCGGCTTCCGCTCGTTCCTCGCTCCAGCCTGCCCCCCTCCAGGGGGGACCGCCTGCACTCCGAGTGGCGCATATCCCCTACTCGACGTACGCGTCGAGTTGAGGCAGTCACCCCGCGTCCCCCTCCCCGAGGGGGCAGGCTGGAGCGCGAGCTATCCCGTACGCTCAATCCAGGCTCCGAAGCGCGAAAGCCGGGGGTGGTTTTCGGCGTGGGGTTGGAGTCACTATTCCTCTTTTCCGAGCCGGGTTTCCCGTCTTCGCTTCGCTCCGCTCAGCTACGCCGCGCAGGCAACCCGGCGAGGTAGGCTTCGTTCTGACGCCACCCGACCTTCGCGGGACTAAAGTCCCGCGCGGAGAGGGTGGACCACGCCCGGCTTCCGCTCGTTCCTCGCTGCAGCCTGCACAGCCCGGGGTGACTGCCTAGCACCCCTTGATCGTCACCCGTCGCGGACCAGGAATTAGCGATTAGCAATTATCGAATAGATTAGAACGACCCGATCGACGACGACCGTAGATACATCACAGCCCGATTTCCTGAGGCACATGCGTCTTCAGCGACTCGATCGCCTTCAGCAGCAACAACGTCGCCCTCAGTCCGTCTCTGTGCGTGATCGGTGGGTCTTCGTTGTTTTGCAGGGCGCGGATGAAATCACGGTTCTCCTCGAGGAAGCCGTACTCTTCCGGATCTTCGTGCGTCGTGACGTCCGTTCCGTCGAACAGGGTCGCCGTCTTGAGCCGGTTGTGGAGGTGCGCGGTTTTGACGCCGTCCATGACCTGGAACGAGAATTTCGACACGAACGGAGTTGCCCCGCTGTCGCCTTGAGCGACGCTCGCGACATGTCCGTTGGCGAACGTGATGGTGGCGACGATGTTGTCGACGATCGGGATGCCTTTGTGCGTGAAGTTGCCTCCTTCGGCGTAGATGCGGACGGGTTCGGACTGGTTCAGATAGTACACGAGGTCCATCGTGTGGCATCCTTGGGAGAGCACGTTGCCGCCTCCTTTGAGCGGATCGTTGGCCCAGAAATCATCCGGCCATCGGCTGTCCATCATCTGCGCGATGGTCATGACCGGCGACGGGATGAACTCGCGCACTTTGGCGACGGACGGATAGTAGCGCATTTTGAATCCCGTCATCGCCTTCACGCCGCTCTTTTCGACGGCGTTGCCGACCGCGTCGCACTCGGCCAGCGTGAGGGCGAGGGGTTTTTCCATCATGATGTGCTTGCCCGCCTCGGCCGCCTGGACGGCGAGGGTGCTGTGGGTGTCGTGGTAGGTGCAGATGTAGACCGCGTCGATGCCGTCGTCGCGGAAGATCCGGGACGGGTCGTCGGTCGCGTAGCCCCCGCCGTAGCGCTTGCAGAAGTCCGCTGCGCGGGACCTATCTACGTCACAACAAGCACGAATCGCGGCTCCGCTGAGTTGCAATATCGACTCAGCGTGGTCTCTGGCTACTGCTCCACAACCAACAATTCCGATATTGACTGTCCCACTCATGGCTGGAAGTTACGCACGTGGCTTGTCGTTCGCCTGACCGGTGCAGCCTTGGCGTTCTTGATGCAGCCGCCGCGCGTTTATCAGTGTAGGCCCCGAGAGCAATTAGCGTACGGGCCGGGCTCAAGAATTGCCAGCGGACAGATTCAAACAACGTTCGGTGCGTCTTCCAAACAGCGACAGTGCGTTCATACCATCCCGCAAGCTCGTGGCTTACTTGCTTTCGGAATCGCACACGCGCGGTAGAGGCAAAGCACGATTCTTCACAGCGCAGGGTTACAGTCATGACGACCCCGACATGCTGGCAGAAGGACTCCTTGAGATCGCCCGCAGCAATGACGTATCAAGAATAGAGGAGTCAATCCATGGAACGAAGTACGTCGTAACCGGGGTGATCCGGTCCCCAATCGGTCAGCTCATCACGTTGACAACTATTTGGATCACAGAAACCGATGGCGCCAGTCCGCGGTTTATTACCGCATATCCCGTCAAACGATGAAAGCGATAGAAGAACTTGACGTTGTCGTGCTGCTGCGCGCGCTGCCGGAATTCGGACTGACACCCGGCGACTCGGGTACCGTTGTCCACTGCTACGGGAATGGTAAAGGTGTGGAAGTGGAGTTTGTCACAGGGTCGGGCAACACGGTGGCCGTTGTCACGCTTGAGGTTAGGGACGTGCGCCTCGTCGGAGAAGACGAGATTCTCCACGTCAGGGAGATCGCATCGTAGGGTGGGTGTAACTCGTTGGCGATGTCACGCTTGCGGTCTCCGTACCGGCCGCTCCCTCGCTGCCGATTTCGAGACAGAGCGCGGCGCTACGACGCCTTCATCCAGTGCTGCCTTAAGTTCCAGACACGCGGAGACGGCTGGTTCAAAACTCCAAATGATCGCCTTCCGCCAGCATTTCGTTGACCTCGTCCAAATCGAATAGCTCCGGATCAAAGCCTTCACCCGCCCAATCCACCATGTCTTGGTGCGCCGGATGTTTCCTATCCAGATAGGCTTGAAGAAACGCCGCGTAGCCGGGCGGACCACCGACGTCCTCCGGGGGACAATTTCGCTTTCCTGCAATACACTTCGGAAGATCCAGGTCTGCGTCATGTTCGAGGATCTTCTCGAGCAACACCGTGTGCATCCAGCCGTCGCCGAAATCGTACTCGTACAGGATCGACTGCCCCTCCTCCCGCAGTACCGAGTCAAACGGAACGCCGGATTCGTCGTTGACGTCGCCACCCCACTCAGGGTCTGGTACACCGAAGAACGTTTCACCGACGATAAAATGGTGCAAGTGCGAGTTCGTCCATCCCATGACGGTCTGCAGAACGCGGTGCATCACTTCCAGCTCGATCGACGAGCGAACAAAGAATCGCCGCCACACAGGGGGATTCACGTAGCTGAGCGACACTTTGAGCTGATATGCGCGATCGAACGTGGGCGCCATTTCTGTTTTCCGGGAGAGGTCGGGTTGAGGAATCTGTGCATGGTAACACGAGCGGTGCTTCTTTGCACCCGTATTTCCAACGCTTTTCTCCGGCATTTTCTTCTCGCACAAAGCCGCAAAGGCGTGGAGCGCTTTCGTCCGTCACCTGCTGGGTCTGATTCAGATCCAGGCGGCAGCTGCCGTTCCAAGGTTCAGATTATCGATTCTCAATTGTCGATTATCGATTCTTAGAGGTCATCCGGCCAGCAGCTGTCCATCATCTGCGCGATGGTCATGACGGGCGACGGGATGAATTCGCGCACCTTGGCGACGGACGGATCGTAACGCATTTTGAATCCCGTCATCGCCTTCACGCCGCTCTTCTCGACGGCGTTGCCGACCGCGTCGCACTCGGCCAGCGTGAGGGCGAGCGGTTTCTCCATCATGATGTGCTTGCCCGGCTCTGCCGCCTGGATGGCGAGGGTGCTGTGGGTGTCGTGATAGGTGCAGATGTAGACCGCGTCGATGCCGTCGTCGCGGAAGAACCGGGCAGAGCCGTCGGTTGCGTAGCGTCCGCCGTATTGGTTGCAGAAGGCCCCGCGCGGGAGGGGTCCACGTCGCAGCAGGCTTGATGACCGCACCAGTAAGCTGGGAAAGCGAGCCGGCGTGGTCTTTGTCCACGGTTCCGCAGCCGATGAGGGCGATGGTTATGGTTCTACTCATTTGTGGAAATTGCTCACCAAAGCCTGCTCGTCGAAAGGCGTCGAAGTCCGTTCCGACACCTTTGACAACATCGGAAGATCTTGGAACCGGACCAGACGTCGAAAGAGGAGCCGCCTCGAACCGGGCCAAGGTCTTATACTCGACTGTCCATGGAAATAGGGTAGAACCCATCTCTTTCGGGAGATACTTTCGAAAGTTGTGGATGGGAGGTGAGTAAATAAAAAGAGGCGTATCCTGATCGGGTCTGAGATTCGAGTAACAGAGGACCAACCAGGACACGCCCATGAACGAAGAGAAATGTACGTTTGTCGATCTACAAACGCGAATCGAGGAGGAGTCAAAGTCGACGCTCGATTTGATCGTGCGCAGGGGGGCGCAGGCGATGTTGCAGGAAGCACTCGAGCTTGAGGTCGCGGAGTACATCGCGGCCTGCCGGCATCTGAGGGACGAGACGGGACGGCGTCATGTCGTGCGTAACGGGCACCTTCCCGAGCGGGAGGTAGCGACGGGCGCCGGGCAACTGACGGTCAAGAAGCCGCGTGTGCACGATCGTAGCGGCGGCGAGCGTTTCACGAGCCGGATTCTGCCACCCTACATGCGACGCAGCCCGAGTATTGACGAGTTAATTCCCACGCTCTACCTGAAGGGTGTCTCGACGGGCGACTTCGGGGAGGCGCTTGAGGCCATTCTCGGGGAAGGCGCCTCGGGTCTGTCACCGGCCAACATCGTGCGGCTCAAGGAGGGCTGGCAGCATGAGTACGAGGAGTGGAAGAATCGTGATCTGACAGGCAAGCGGTATGTCTACCTCTGGGCCGACGGCATCTACTTCAACGTGCGCCTGACGGACGATCGTCCCTGCATGCTGGTCATTGTGGGCACGACGCCGGAGGGAAAGAAGGAGCTTGTGGGCCTGCTTGACGGCGAGCGTGAGAGCAAGCTCTCGTGGAAGGAGCTGCTGCTCGATCTGAAGCGTCGAGGCCTTCAAAAGGCGCCTGAAGTGGCCGTGGCCGACGGTGCGCTGGGCTTCTGGCCGGCGCTCGCGGAAGTCTTTCCCGGTACGCGCGAGCAGCGCTGCTGGGTGCACAAGACGGCCAACGTGCTCGACAAACTGCCCAAGCGCGTTCAGTCAAGCGCCAAGCAGAAGCTCCACCAGATGTACCAGTCGGGGACAAAGCGTGAGGCGCTTGAAGCCTACGACGACTTCATGGCGCTCTACCGAGACAAATTCCCGAAGGCATGTGACTGTCTGGACAAGGATAAGGCGGTGCTCTTCACCTTCTACGACTTCCCGGCCGCTCACTGGCTCCATCTTAGAACGACCAATCCGATCGAGTCGACGTTTGCAACCGTGCGCCACCGTACGCGCCAGACCAAGGGCTGCGGCTCACGCCTTGCCACGACTACGATGGTCTACAAGCTGGCGCGATCAGCCGAAAAGAGATGGCGCCGTCTCAATGGATACCAGCTCGTCATGAAAGTGCTCGCAGGGATCCGCTTCGTTGACGGCATCGAAGAAAATGAACAATCAATAGCAGCTTAAATCAGGATCAATCACGCTCGATCAGGCGCTCGGTGAAAATCCCTCGTCCACAACATTTGGAAATATCTCCTCTTTCGGGCGATTCAGGTGCTAACTGAAGTTAGTCGGACCGAGTCTGACGGAATAGCTTCAGTCGGGGTATGCTCTAGACTTAGGTAAGAGGTGAGTCGTCCAGGTCAACTTATATTGACGCTTTGAGAATGTGAACATTTCTATCTAGCTAGTGACTCATGGCAAGCCTTAGTAACATCCATAAGAGGGAGGAGTTACACGCCTTCTATTTGCGTCAAGCAAGGTCACATGTGTGGCAAACCTTTAAGCGTGAAGACGTCCTTAAACAGATCGTGGAAGTTGACCGTATGCACGCCCAAGCTTTCCGCAAAGCGGATCATCGTCTCTACGCCGTAAATACCGTCAGTACCTCGCTGCACCAATCCTGAATGGATACAGCACGTTATCGTGACCTTCATTCCCCGTACGAGTGATCGCTCGATGTTTAACAGTGCTCGATCAAATGTACCACTGCCCCTCAGAGGATCGTTAGTCGTGGCGTCGTAGCCGTCCAAGCTAAACGCCAACTCATCAAGATTCACGAGGCCCCCGTCTGCCAGACAGCTCTCCGGGAACTGACCATTCGTGTCAAGTCGGACATAGTCATAACCGCTTGATCTCGCCTCAGCAACAACCCTGCTCAATGAGTTCGTGCCTCCGCGAGAGGATGTCCCGAGGCTCCACGTAATTCAAAACGAGGCGATCAATTCTTTCTTCCTTCGTTCCCGCGACCTTCAAGCCGTACTGGGCTAGCAACTCATAGAGCTTGGTTGTCGAAAGATGAGAGAGGAATCTGGCATAGTCCTTTTGAGGTAGGTCGATGGACCAAATCTGCCTTATGAGTGGCGGGAATTCCTCCGGCAAGACGTACTGATCCTCGTGCGTGAAGAGCAATCCGGTCGTCAAAAGGTTGTTCCGCTCCCGCTCGTAGGCGTCATCGGTTTGCCAGAATTGTCGAATCCGTTTGGTATGCTCGACGACGACGTGCTCCCGAAACGATATGCCAAGCTCTCGTCGAAGGGCTGTCAGAAGTGACAGTTCGGATGCATCGATTTCCCGGTCGGACTCCCACGCCACCTCAAGGACCCTCGCATACAGCCCGTAGTTCTTGTTGAGGGCTAGCGAGTCGTCGCCGTCTGCGAACTCTGAGATCTCCGCAACTCTGTCGCGAACCAATCGCCTGAACGAAGCAATCGGTATCTGATTCCCCTCCGACTTCATCAGTAGATCGAGGATCTCAAAGCATGGAGGATGACGAGTGCCTATAGCCTGCGACACGTAACTGTAGCTGGCAACCGTGTCGGCGATCTCATCGATGAGGACCTCTTTCGGAAGCCGAAGGTGTACGACGTCGTCGATCTTGTCGGCAACGAATCGCTCGAGTGAGTTCTCATCCGAGAATGAGAGTATCTCGCGGAGTTTCATCGCGATGGCCTCAGGTCGCGTTAGGCGGAGGGGCTGGCAAGCAAGGTAATTAGAGTATAGTAAAGGGGTTCCTGACCTGTCGATGCAAGTTGGTGCTCGATGAAAGGCATGAGCGGGGGGCGACCTTTCACTTCGACCCGGACACACCCAACTTCCCAGCGAATCGCCACAACCTACCGTCAAGGTCAACACATTCTCCCACGCCTTCGATTAGTTGGCATGGTTTGAAAAAGACCAAGCTGTCGAGAGCGATCGAATCAGCCCAAACGACATCAAGGCTGGTCGAATCCTGCGGATCAAACTCAGCCAGGACGTGGACCAGAGTATTGGTGTCCGGTGGCACTACCATAAGATGCATCTGTACCCTCGCCGGAACAAAGTACCGGTCATCATGCTCGAGAATTCCTTCGATCCCATTCCAAACATCGACGGCGATAGAGACCGCAATTCCAGAAACGAGAAGGAAGAGTAGGGAGTGACTCATTCTACGCTCGAATGCCGAGTTGATCCTGATGACAGTAGATACTTCAACATTAGGCCGGCTGGAATTACGCCTAGCACAACGACCCACAGTCGAAACGAGCTAATATGGAGCCCGAAAAAATCCAAACTGCTAACGACTAACATCCCGACCACGCCACCGAAAAGTGCGGCCAGAGAGAAGGCTGCCAGGAGAAACAGACTGCTCTTGACTGTCCCAGCACTGCGCATTAGAAACAGCGTACGACTCAACGGTGCAGCTATCCTCGATTCGAAAGTGCGAATATGCTCCGAAGGTTCCAGTTCTCCGGCGTCGATAAGCGGAAGAATGTTCGCAACAACGTAGTGCCGGTTGGTCTCGACAAGTATGTCGCCGTTGTCTATGGCAGCCTGGAAAATTGACAGCAGGTGACGTCTACTGATCCGACCATTATCATAGTCGCTTACGGCTATTCCCAGTTTTCGGGTTACTGTGCCTGCCTTCCGCGGTGAGAGGAGACTAGGCTCATGCGGTTCCGAGAGGGCAGGACGGAACTCAGGATCGGCGCGCGCGCGGTCGGCGAGTTTCGCGGTGATCAATTGAAAGAGATTGAAAACCCCGGCTTCGCTGATAGGTCTGGGGAACAGTGCGTCGTTAAGATTGCCGGAGACTGAGCCGAGGAAGTCGCCGGCATCGGTTGCCCAGAAATCGGGCTGGAGAGAGTCGATCATTGCCTGTTGCAGAATTTCCTGAACGGCCTGTTCCTCCTCGGGGAGCACAAGTTCTTCATGGGCTGCAATCAAGGCAGGAAGGTTGTCCGCCGTCTCGCGCATGTGCTTCCGAACCAGATCCGCGTACTTCTTGCCTTCAAGATCTGCGACCAGTTTCTGAATCGACAGTCCACTAATTAGAGCTGCACGCGCCGCTGCAATTGATTCCTTCCTCATGACTGACTTGCCTATACGCTTATGTCACGTAAACGATAGACACTCCCATTGTCTGGCGCAACCGGTCAAGCTTTCAACGGGGTCGAACATGGGGGTAAATTAGTGAGTTGAGTGGCAAGAGCCCACGTTCGTCGGTTCATTGATCGAATGGAGCGGATTATTGATGCGCTTATACGATGCTCATGGAAACCAACGGGAACCTTGGTTTCGCAACTGGAAGGCGCGGGCTACTCGATTGCTGAGGTTTTTGAATACCACGGGATTCCTTCCCGCAACCGCAATCTCTACAAATACGTCACGAAGAACCGTGCGACGTATGATGAGGATATTGTCGCGTTTGTCCGTCAGTAACATATGGTCTGCGCACACTTCCGGGCTTAGTAGATCGACTGCCTGAATGAGGGCATGCGAGGACGGCGCGCCCTCTTCGGACACAACTTCTAGCCGCTGATTCAGGCGGATCTTCGATGCTATCGGGCGGGCAGTCGGACATCTCGCAGATCCACAGATGACCTAATTTTTCTTGACGCTGTCACCACAAGTTCGGGCACTTGTACCGCCGATTATCGATTATCAATTCTCGATTCTACGACTCCCCCACAACCGCACACCCCCCGCCCGCTTCCGAACACCTCCGCATCGAATCCCGAGCCGACCGAGAACACCTCCCCAGTCAGGCAACCCACCTCCCCGGCACTCCGGCACTATCTTTGAATCCCTGCCCACTACCGCCCCCACCTGGCCCCACAGGTCAGGTCTGACTTGAACGCAGAACACTTCCTCCCATGCTCAAAACCGCTCTCCGCAGCCTGCGCCGAAACAAGGGGTTCACCGCCATCAACGTGATCGGACTCGCCATCGGCATCGCCGCCTGCTTTCTGATCGGCCTCTACGTCATCCACGAACTCGGCTACGACGACTTCGCCGAAGCCGATCGCGTCTACCGCGTCGTCGAAGATCGGAGCAGCGCGAACTCGGACGGCTCACTGAACGTCCGCCAGCTCGCGAGCACGTCGTTTGAAATCGGACCCGCACTCGCCGCCAAGTATCCGACCATTAGCGAGTCCGTGCGGCTCTATCCGCAGACCGCCCTGATCGAAAGCTCCCCCGATCGACGATTCCAGGAATCGGACCTGATGTTCGCGGATTCGGCCTTCTTCGAGGTCTTCCCTCAAGAGTTCGTCCAGGGATCGCCTTCAACCGCGCTCTCGGCGCCGTTCGCCATGGTGCTGACGGAGTCCGCCGCCGAACGCTATTTCGGCGAGAGCGATCCGATCGGACGCACCCTCACCTACGACGGCGAACAGGATTTCCAGGTGACCGGCGTCATCGCCGATCCGTCCGAGGCTTCACACTTCCGCTTCGACCTCCTCGCCTCCTACGCGAGCCTCGAGTTGTTCATGCCGTGGACACAGCAGAAGTGGCACTGGCCACCCATCTACACGTACCTGAAACTCGCGCCCGAAACCCGTGCCTCGGATCTGGCCGCACAATTACCCGCATTCATCCTCGAACACGGAGGTGAAGAGCAGGCCGCGCAACGGAGTCTGGGTCTCCAGCGCGTCCGCGATATCCATCTGCACTCGCAGCGAAACGAAGAACTGTCCGCCAACGGAGACATCGCGTACGTCTATCTCTTCTCGGCCATCGCGCTGCTCATCCTCGCGACCGCCTGCATCAACTTCGTCAACCTGACGACCGCATTGGCCGGCGATCGGTCGCGCGAAGTCGGCGTACGCAAGGCGCTCGGTGCGCAACGAACTTCGCTGATCCGGCAGTTCCTGCTGGAGGCCGGCGCGCAGGTTGTCGTCGCTATGGTCCTGGCGCTGGCCTTCGTGGAAATCCTCATCCCGACCTTCAGTGCCGTGTCCGGCAAGTCGGTGCACGTAAGTTTTCTCGATCTGCGCACGATCGTGATTGTCTTGACCGGTATTGTCGTGGTCGGACTCTCAGCCGGATTCTACCCGGCCTTCCTGTTGTCCGGTTTCCGACCGGTGCGCGCGCTGAAGGGCGTATCCGACACACCGAGTTTGAAGCCGGGGAAGGTCAGAAGCGGACTCGTCGTTTTCCAGTTCATGGTCTCGGCAGCCATGATTTCGAGCACGGCGGTGATCTTCGCGCAGCTGGACTACGTCCGCCAGGGCAAAACCGGTTTCGACGAGGAGCACACGCTGGTCATGGAGCTCCACGACTCGCCCGATCGCGCGCGCTACGACCTCCTGAAGACGCGCTTGCTCGATCATCCCAACGTCATCGACGTCACGGCATCGAGCAGCATCCCGCCGGGTCGAGGCTTTTCGTTCAATTACCCCATCGTCCCGGAGGGCCACAGCAGCGACGAGCCCGTGCGCATGCGCGTTCTGGGCGTCGATACGGATTTCGTCGATACGTTCGGACTGACCCTTGCTGACGGGCGCGACTTCTCGACCGAGTACGGAACGGATTCCGCCAATGCTTTCCTGATGAACGAGACTGCCGCCCGGAACCTGGGTTGGGATGACGCCGCCGTCGGCAAGGAATTGACGCTTTCGTACGACAATCCGAATGAGGGTTTCACCGAGAAGACCGGTCGGGTAATCGGCGTTTTGGAGGATTTCCACTTCGCCTCCTTCCATCACGAAATCGAGCCCATCCTGGTGCATCTGCTGCCTCCATCGGTGTACTCGCGGTTTGTAGCCGTGCGCGTCCGCCCCGACGACATCCCGGAGACCATCGACTTCGTGAAAACAGAATGGGAGGCGTTCAGCGCTGCGGGATATCCCTTCAACTACACCTTCCTCGACCAGGCCTTCGATCAGGAATACCGGGCCGACGAGCAACTCGGCGATCTCGCGGGATATTTCTCGATCCTCGCCGTCCTGATCGCCTGTCTTGGATTGCTGGGACTGGCAGCCTTCACGGCAAAGGCCCGCACGAAGGAAATCGGGATCCGGAAAGTCCTGGGCGCGTCCGCTCAGAGCATCTTCGGACTGTTGTCAACCGGATTTCTGAAACCGGTCGCCATCGGATTCATCGTCGCAGCGCCGCTCGTGTACGCGTCCATGGGACAGTGGCTGGAGAACTTTGCCTACCGCATCACGATCGGTCCGGGCGTCTTCATCCTGACGGCGATCCTGCTGGCGGCAGTGACCATCCTGAGCATCAGCTACCAGTCGGTGAAGGCGGCGTTTTCGGATCCAGTCGATGCGTTGAGGTACGAGTAGGGCCATGCCGCGAGGCATGGCCGAATGTCAATGCCGGATACGGATGTGGATGTGTGCCATCCCGTAGGGGCAGGCCAGCGGCCTGCCCGTGTAGACGCAACAATCACGATGATACACGAATGTCGGGTGACGTCTTATCGGACAGGCCGTCGCCCGAACAAATTCGGCCTTTGGCCCCTACGGACCGGTGTGCATCGGATCCCGGCGCATGGCCACCCCTACTCCTGATGCAGCACCCTCACCGGATTCAACCGCGTCGCCCTTATCGCGTGGCCGCTCACGACAAGCGTCGCGAGTCGTCCCAAGTGCGAAGTCTTGATCTCGTATCATCCTCGCATTCACGACTTCAGTCACATGCCGTACAGAGATGACGAGTAACCAGCTTTCGGATTGGCCATCGCTTCGCAACGCCCTTCCAAGTCCGATCTACGCTGCCGAGCCGGTATGGATCGACATGTACTGGAAGGCGTGGGAACTGGCAGCGGCAAACCTCCACTCCCCTTCTCCTGAAGCCGGTTTCCCTTCTCCGTTCGTCGACGCGGCCTTCAACGAGAACATCTTCCTGTGGGATACGGCTTTCATCACGATGTTCTGCAATCTCGCAGCCCCGCTCGTTCCAGGCGTTGAATCGCTCGACAACTTCTACGCCAAGCAGCATGCATCCGGAGAGATCTGCCGCGAGATCGTGCGTGCCACAGGACGCGACCTTCCCGAATGGACGAACACGGAGAATCAACCCCTCTTCTCCCGGATCGGATGGTCCGGTACATGGGATGACCGCCCGGAGCATCCGATACCCATCGAGTATCGTGACCGCGAGGCGCCTTCCGTCAATCCGAGCCTGACGCTCGACGGATTGAATCATCCCATCCTGGCCTGGGCCGAAATGGAGTCGTTTCGACAAACGGGAGACCGGGAACGGCTGGACCGCGTGCTCGAGCCGCTAACACGCTACTTCGGAGCACTCGACACGTACCTGCGGCAGGGAAACGGCCTCTACATGACGGATTGGGCAAGCATGGACAATTCTCCACGCAATCCGTTTCTCTCAGGCGGGGGAACCGGCGTCGACATCTCGGCGGAAATGGCGCTGTTTGCACGAAATCTGGCCGAGATCGCCCGCGAGACGGGACGCGACGACATGGTCGCCACGTTCGAAGAGAAGGCCGAGATCATTTCCGACCGGATCAACGAGCTGATGTGGGATGAGGCTGAGGGATTCTACTTCGACCTGACCGCGGACGGAAAGCGTACGCCCATCAAGACGATTGCCGGATTCTGGCCGCTTGTAGCAGGCGTGGCTTCCAAGGCCCAAGCTGCAAGGTTGGTAGAGGAACTGTTGAATCCTGACACGTTTGGACGGACCTGCGGCATTCCGTCACTCGCGGCCGACGAGGAAGACTATGATCCGAGCGGCGGCTACTGGCGCGGAGCCGTATGGGCGCCAACGACGACCATGGTGATCCGAGGCCTTGAACGCTATGGATACCGCGACCTGGCCTCTACCCTCGCGATCAAGCATCTGGAAACCATCGCCACGGTCTTCCTGGACACAGGAACGATCTGGGAGAATTACGCAGCCGACAATCCGGTACCGGGAAGACCGGCGCGTCCGGATTTCGTTGGATGGAGCGGGATGGGTCCCATTCGTTACCTGCTGGAATACGCGATCGGACTCAAAGCCGACGCACCTGCCAACACCCTGACATGGATCCTGAAGCCGGGGTTCGAACACGGCTGCGAACGGTACCGCTTCGGCGGACATGTCACCTCGCTTGTCGCAACCCCGGACGGTCCCGGAAGCTTCAACCTGGACGTGGAATCCGACGGCCCGTATGTACTGAACGTTGCCGTCCTCGATGAGACACGCCGGTTGAATATCCGAGCCGGCAATCAGAAAATCGCCCTGCAGCACCCGGTTTGAACGGACGGCAAAATTTGACTGAGGACTTCCGACTGGTGACCGCGTGTAAGCGTAGGACACGTCAGAGCACCAGCGTCGGCGTGTCCGCCGGACGGATGTTGTATGCTGTCTCCCGCCAACCAGGTATCGACCTTTCGGGCAGGCCGCCTCCCGAATAAATCTGGGCTCCGGCCTGCCCTATAGAAGGGCTCGGCAATTCTGAATTCTGCTTTCTGAATTCTGAATTGTCTTCGTGTTCTTTGTGGCTCTTTGCGAGACAGCTCCCACGAACCGTTGCTGCCCGAATCCCCTGGCACCGCTACCTTGAGGGTATGCTGAGGGATGGATGTCCGTCGAAAAAGGCGATGCGAACCATGAGCCGACGCCTCTGGAGCCGTTTTCTCAGCTACCCGAAACTCCGAAACGTTTTGTCGACCTCTTACCCTACGATGAATCGATGCCGCACCTGATCCTCGAATACTCGACAAATGTCCGGGAAACGACGAAGCTCGGACCGCTCTTTTCTCGACTCCATACCCTCCTTTCTGAAACCGCCGGCATTGACGTCAATAACTGCAAAAGCCGGGCCCGGCCTGCCGATGATTACTTCGTTGCGGAAGGCGGCGAGCGGGAGGCCTTCGTCCATCTCGACATCCGTTTTCTCGAAGGCAGATCAACCGAGGTGAAGCAAGCGGTGGGGGCCCAGTCACTGGAGGTGCTTCGGACCTGGTTCTCCGAGTCGGACTCCGCACTGGCACTCCAGATTACGGTCGAGATTCGGGACATCGACCGTCGCAGCTATTTCAAGCATCCAAGGAAAAGCTAACCCGCTTCCACCCGATTTCAAGCGAATACCATATGTTTCTCGAAGTCCAATCTTGATAAGCGTCCCAAGACGAAGTAACCTGCCACGAAATTCCACCTTGGAGGATGTATCAATGCGCGAAGCAGTCGAACGGTTGTGGCCTGAGCTACAATGGATTCAGAACGATAAGCTGCGCGAAAACACGACGCAGACGTGGGTCAAAGCACTGGAGCGGAGTCCACTTGACCCCGATGATCTGAACCACATCCCGTTTACCCTGCTCGTTCCAAACTGCCCCGCCACGTTCATGGAGCACAAACGCTGCGTCGTCCACATAGCCCGCAAATCGGCCGAGGCGATGCAAGAGTTCCTGGGGAAGGGACTGCAGATCGACACGGATACGGTCATCGCCGGCGCCATCCTGGCCGATGTCGGGAAAGTTCTCGAGTATGAAATCGTCGACGGAAAGCCGCAGCAGAGTGCACGCGGTAAGGCCCTTCGGCACCCGTTTACGGGGGTTGCCGTCGCGATGGAGTGCGGCGTCCCCGATGAAGTCTGCCACATCATCGCCGCTCATGCCGCAGAAGGAGACCTCGTCAAGCGATCCACCGAAGCGACGATCGTTCATCATGCCGATTTTATGAGCTACCTGCCCTTCAAGAATCTCGCGTAGAAACAAAGACCTGTCGAATCCGCCAAAGCAAGAAGATCAAAAGGATGCAAGAGACCATCACCGCAACAATGGCCAGATGGGCCGCGGACTTGAAGTTCGAAGACCTCACCGACGGCGCCATCCATGAGGCGCGCCGTTACCTGCTCGATTCAATCGGGTGTGCGCTCGGCGGATTTCTGCAAGAAGACGTCCGCATTGCCCTGAGAGTATTGGACGAAGTGGGAGGAAACGGAACGGCCACCGTCATCGGTACGGGTCGGCGAACCGACGCGGTGACGGCCTCCTTGGCGAACGCCTTGATGGTTCGCGTAATGGACTATAACGACATCTATTGGCAGCAGGACCCCTCACACCCTTCAGACATCATCCCGGCTGCGATGGCGTGCGGTGAGCGTGCAGGCCGCAATGGCAAAGACCTGATAACGGGCATCGTCCTGGGTCACGAGTTCGAGATGCGTCTTTGCGAAGCCGCCTTTCCCGGCATTCGCGAGCGCGGGTGGCACCATGCCACACTTACAGCATTCGTCGCGCCGATCGTCGCCGGACACGCGCTCGGTCTGACGTGGGAGAAGATCCAGCATGCGATCGGCATCTCTGCATCCCGCCACGCAACCCTGGGTGCCGTAACCGCCGGAAAGCTTACGATGATGAAGAACACGGTGGATCCGATGGCAACGCAGAGCGGCGTGCTGGCGGCGCTCCTGGCGGAAGAGGGCTATACCGGTCCCGAGCACGTCATCGACGGAAAGGAGGGGCTCGTTCACGTTTTTGGACCGGAGTGGAAGCTGGATGTACTCGTAGACGGCCTTGGCGACTCGTGGCGGATCGAACGATGCGGCATGAAGGCATTTCCGGCAGAGGCGCTCACCCATACACCGATTTCCGCGGTGTTGGACATCGTGAACGAACATGATCTTTCACCGGACGAAGTGAGCAAGGTGCACGTTCGATCGCTTGCCCGAGCAGCCGATATTCTCGCGGATCCGTCCAAATACGATCCCCGCTCGAAAGAAAGCGCCGATCACAGTCTTCCCTACGTCATTGCTGCAGCGCTCGTAGATCGCCAGGTCACTCCGGCTCAGTTCACCCAGGAACGCATTATGAGCGAAGACATTCGCTCGCAGCTGAACAAGGTTGAGGTGGTAGCGGACGACGAAATAGAGAAAGTCTTTCCAGCGCTGCAGCGCGTCATCGTTACTATCACGACGACCGATGGCCGCGCCTTGACGAAGCAACTCGACTATCCGAAAGGCGATCCACGAAATCCGTTGACCGACCAGGAGATTGAACAGAAATTCGATGCCTTGGCGGCGCCGGTGCTTACCGACGATTCGCGTAGGCGATTGAAGGATGCCGTTTGGGGACTGGAAACGATGTCGTCTATTTCGGATCTGATGGCACTTTGCAAATCCGACGCCTGAGGGAATTCGTGGGACAAACCATCGCTGAAAAGATCGCACAGACCCACCTCACGGAGGGGCCGGCGCGTCCGCTGCAAACCGGGGACGTGGTTTCACTCAAGCCGCGCCATGTCATGACGCATGACAACACCGCTGCGGTGATGAAGAAATTCAAGGCCATCGGCGTGGATCATATTCTCGACCCCGGCCAGCCGGTGTTTGCAATCGACCACGACGTTCAGAATAAGTCAGAAGCGAACCTCTCCAAGTATCGCGAGATCGAGGAGTTCGCCCGCGCGGAAGGCGTGGACTTCTACCCGCCGGGAACCGGCATCAGCCACCAAGTCATGGTGTCTCACGGGTATGTCGTGCCCGGATCGCTCGTTGTAGGATCCGATTCACACTCGAACATGTACGGCGCCCTGGGAGCCCTCGGAACACCCGTCGTACGCACCGACGCGGCTGCCATCTGGGCTACGGGAGAATTCTGGTGGCAGATTCCGAGATCGGTTCAGGTATTGCTCACAGGAGAGCTCCGAGATGGGGTGACCGGCAAGGACGTGATCGTAACGCTCTGTGGTCTCTACAACCAGGGCGAGGTCCTGAATGCTGTTGTCGAGTTCGTCGGACCCGGAGTAGCTACGCTCGACATTGAAGCAAGGATGACCATCTCGAACATGACGACGGAATGGGGCGCCTTGGCGGGTTGGTTCCCCGTAGATGACGTCACGATAGGCTACCTGAGGAAACGAAAGGTGCTTTTGGATCGGATGGGCGTCGAGCGGTACAGCGATGCCGATCTTGAGAGATGGTCGACCAATCCGCCGCATCCGGATCATGATGCGGCGTACGCAGCACAGATTGTCATGGACCTCGGCGATGTGAGTCCACACGTATCCGGTCCCGATAGCGTGCAGGTGATGCGATCACTCGTCGACATCGAGAACGACCGAATAGCCATTCAAAAGGCCTATCTGGTCTCCTGCGTAAACAGTCGTCTCGGCGATTTGGAAGCCGCAGCCGCAGCCATCAAAGGCCAAAAAGTGGCAGACCACGTGGAGTTCTACGTTGCCGCGGCGAGCAAGGAGATTCAGGAGGAGGCGGAGCAGTCAGGTGCCTGGCGTACCCTGATAGAGGCCGGAGCCCATCCCCTGCCCTCGGGTTGCGGTCCGTGTATCGGACTCGGCGTCGGCCTGCTGGAGCCCGGACAGGTAGGAATCTCGGCAACGAACCGCAATTTCAAAGGCCGAATGGGATCTCGCGATGCACAAGCGTATCTCGCCAGTCCCGAAGTGGTCGCGGCTTCCGCCGTAGCCGGATATATCAAAGGTCCCCGCTCTATTGATGGTCGGCGGCCCGAGCGCCGATTCAAAGAGTTCTCGATCCCTGCGTCGGAAGAATCGGTAGAGATCCTGACCGGCTTCCCCGACAAGTTGCGCGGGCGCCTCGTTTTCCTGCCGCAGGACAACCTCAACACCGACGGCATCTACGGCAAGGACTATACCTACAAAGAAGGGATGACCAGAGAGCAGATGGCTCAGGTGGTCATGGCGAACTACGATCCTGATTTTGTAGCCAGGACGCAGGAGGGCGATGTTCTCGTTGGCGGTTGGAATTTCGGCACGGGGTCGAGCCGCGAACAGGCAGCAACCGCGCTCAAGTACAAGGGCATCGCGCTCGTCCTGGCCGCCAGTTTCTCACAGACTTATCTCCGAAACGCATACAACAACGGATTCATCTGCATAGACTGTCCCGACTTGGTGCTTCTACTCAAGAAGCAGTTCAAGCAGGCGATTGATGCCGGCGAACTGACGATCATTCCCGGCGACGAGCTGGAGATCGATTTCTCGCGCGGGACGGTGACCTTCGGCGAGCACGTACTTCGATTTCGTCCGTTGGGCTCCGTGCCGCAGTCACTGGTCGTGGCCGGTGGCATAGAGAATCTGATACGAGAACGAGTTCAACACCACTAGTAAAAGAGAGAAATACGACGATATGGAAAGACGGACCGTAGTAACGATGCCGGGTGACGGAATCGGCAAAACAGTGCTTCCGGAGGCAATTCGAGTCCTTGAGGCAGTGGGTTTCGATGCAGATTATGTGCATGCCGACATCGGATGGGAGTTCTGGACTAGCCATGGCAATCCCCTGCCCGAAGAAACGCTGGACCTGTTGAGGCAGCACAAATTGGGTTTGTTCGGCGCCATTACCTCAAAGCCGAAAGCTGCCGCTGAAGCCGAACTTCGTCCGGAGTTGCGAGACAAGGGGCATGTGTACTTCAGCCCTATCGTTGCTATGCGACAGGCCTTTCAGCTCGACACCTGTATCCGACCATGCCGTTCGTTTCCCGGCAACCCATTGAACTTCGTCCGTCAGACCGGAGAGGGCGGTTATGAGGAGCCGAACGTCGACGTGGTCATTTTCCGGCAGAATACGGAGGGTTTGTACTGTGGCATCGAATGGACCGACCCGCCCGATCAGGTACGTGCGGCGTTGGCCACGCATCCTAAGTACAAGCCGTTCGCAGATGTGCCCGGCGAAGACATGGCGATGTCGGTACGTCTCTTTACTCGCAGGTCTTGCCGGCGGATCGTGGAGGGTGCGTTCGAGTACGCGAGAAAGCACGGCTACCGTTCGGTCACCGTGTGTGAAAAGCCCAACGTGCTGCGTGAGACATCCGGCATGATGGAGGAAGAAGCCAAGAAGGCACAACAGAAGTATCCCGATATTCAACTGTGGTCGACGAACATAGATGCTCAGATGATGTGGCTCACGAAGAACCCGGAGGACTATGGCGTCATGGTCGCGGGGAATCTGTTCGGTGACATCGTCTCGGATGCTTTCGCCGGACTCGTCGGTGGACTCGGCTTTGCCTGCTCGGGCAACATCGGCGACGACGTGGCTGTATTCGAGCCCACGCACGGCTCCGCTCCGAAATACGCCGAACTGGAACCATCCATTGTAAATCCAATAGCCATGATCCTGAGTGGCGCGATGCTTCTGGATCACGTGGGAGAATCCGAGAAAGCCGATCGGATACGCAATGCCGTTGCGGCCGTTGTTAAGGAAGGTCGGGTTCGCCCTTACGATATGATGCGAATCACCGGTGGACCCGACGCGATTTCAAAGGGGGCGGCTACCACAACACAGACGACCGACGCTATTATCAGCCATCTCTCATGAAGAAAACCTTGCCACAGAAAGTCGAGGCGGGTCGTCGAGGCCATGACATCCGATCGGATCTCTGGGTTTCTATAGAGAAACGAGACAAGGGTGGCCTGGAGCTGAACGTGAATTCGAAGGTCGATCCATTTTATGGAACGTCCCTTCGTGAAACGGTCCAGTCCATTCTGGCCGCGTTCGGGGTTCGAAATGCTCGGGTCGACATCGAAGACAAAGGTGCTCTGCCTTTTGTGATCCAGGCACGGCTCGAAGCGGCATTGCGCCGTGCAGGTTATTCCGGTGATGCCCGGTCGGAGCCGACGATAGCGCGAACCGGATCAACGGCGAAGGATCGTCTGCGGCGCTCTAGACTTTATCTGCCGGGAAACGAGCCAAAGTTCATGGTCAACGCCGGCCTCCACAAGCCGGATGCCGTCATTTTGGATCTGGAAGATTCAGTTCACCCTGATGAAAAGGACGCCGCCCGTCTGGTCGTTCGCAATGCGTTGCGGCACGTCGACTTCCACGGAGCCGAGCGCATGGTGCGGATCAATCAGCTCCCCCTGGGTTTAAGTGACCTCGATGCGATCGTCCCGGAATCGCCGGATGTGATACTCATCCCAAAAGTCGAAAATGCCGACCAGGTTCGTGAGGTGCACGACCATATCGGCCAGGTGCGGCGAGGCGAGGACGAGACCGACACGATATGGCTCATGCCGATACTCGAGTCTGCACTCGGAATCGAGCATGCTTTTGCCATCGCAGCCGCCACGGATACCGTCGTCGCGTTGACCATCGGCCTCGAAGACTATACTGCAGATCTCGGCGTACAGAAAACGAAGGACGGCGGCGAGTCCCTGTATGCCCGCATGAGGTTGGTCAATGCCGCGCGGGCAGCCGGCGTGCAGGCCATCGATTCGGTGTTCGGCGACGTGGAAGACATCGATGGGCTGAGATCCTGGGCCCAACGTTCGCGAGCACTCGGTTTCGAAGGGATGGGATGTATCCATCCCCGGCAGATCCGGCCGATTCATGCGTCGTTTGCTCCGACGGTGGGAGAAATCGAGAAAGCGCTCGCCATTGTGGCGGCTTTTGAAGACGCACAGGCGAAGGGACTCGGTGTGGTAAGCCTCGGAACGCGGATGATTGATCGGCCCGTTGTCTTGCGGGCCCAGCGCCTGGTAAAAACGGCGCGTCAGGCAGGTTTGATTAAGGACGATTCGCCGGAGTGAACTTCTCTTGGAAAGAATGGGAGCGATCAACGCCGAGATAAGATGAGGGACAAAACGAAGTTTCGAGTAAACGAAGTGGGACGACGCGTTCCCACCGTGGTCAACGGGAAGGAGCAGGTGCCGTTTCTCGGCGTTGGTGCTTATGAACCGACTGGCAGGAAACACGGGCCACCCATCCGTTCCTCCCGTGACTATCCGGAGAACGGCGACAAACGTGTGGCCGATCTCAAGACCGCTCTCAAGAAATGCGGTCTCAAAGACGGCATGGTGATATCCACGCACCACCATCTGCGCAACGGCGACCGCGTCGCCTTGACGGCGCTTCAAGCGGCGGCCGAGTTGGGCGTCAAGGATTTGGTCTGGTTCCCCAGCGCGTCATTCCCCTGTCATGCCCCCGTCGTCGATCTGATGGATCAAGGCGTCGTTCATCACATCGAGGGCAGCATGAACGGGCCGCTCGGCGACTATTGCTCGCGCGGCAAGATGCGAGGACTCGGTGTGCTCCGGTCACACGGAGGCCGCTGGCAGGCAATCCAGGACGGCGAGATCAAGATCGATGTGGCCGTCATCGCCGCCCCGACGGCCGATGCGTTTGGAAATGCCGACGGCTCGCATGGTCCATCAGCTTGCGGATCCCTGGGTTTCGCGCTGGCCGATTCGATCTACGCTGAGCACGTGATCGTGGTAACGGACAACCTCGTCCCGTTCCCCTGTATCCCCTGGCAAATCCAGGGCAACAACGTCGATTACGTAGTCGAAGTGGACTCGATCGGCGATCCGGAGAAGATCGTTTCGGGGACAACGGAGATCACCAAGAGTCCGGATCGACAGCTCACGGCTGAGTATGTCGCTCGTTTTCTTCGTGACGCCGGCATCATGCGTGACGGCTTTTCGTTTCAGGCCGGTGCGGGCGGCATTGCGCTGGCCTTCGTCGACTTTCTCAAAGGCATGATGCGGGAGGCCGGTATCAAGGCGCGCTTCGTGCGCGGCGGCTCCACCCAGTATCTCGTCGACATGCTCGAGGAAGGACTGACCGACTACATCCTCGATGGTCAGACGTTCGACCTTGCCGGCGTTCGATCCATCGGCTCGAATCCGCAACACGTAGCCACGTCACCGTTCACCTCGTACAATTTCCACGGCAAAGGAAACTTCGCCAGCATGGTGGACGCCGTCGTTCTCGGCGCAACGGAAGTCGATTTGAACTTCAATGGCAACGTCGTGACACATTCAGACGGGCTGCTTCTGCACGGTATCGGCGGTTGGCAAAACTGTCTTACGTCGGGTTGCACGATTCTGGCTGTGCCCTCTTTTCGCGACCGCATACCTGTCATCGTCGACGAAGTGACCACCGTGACGGGCCCCGGCGAGCTGATCGACGTGGTCGTTTGTGAACGCGGCATCGCCATCAACCCACGTCGCGAGGATTTACTCCATGCGCTTCGAGACTCCGATCTTCCCATCCGGCCGATCGCCGATATCCAGAGAGAAGTAGAGCATATTGTGGGTGGGAAACCGGAGAAGGCGGATGTCAAGGACAAACCTGTAGCCGTGATCAAGTGGGTGGACGGTACGGTGTTGGATACGGTCTGGCAGGTGGGTGGAGATACTTGACCGAGGCCTGTTAACACTTCCCGCGAATGTCGCGACGGGGCTCGTTTCTTCGCAAGACGAGGCGCTGCAAGCGTGGTGTGGCACAGGTCACATGAGTGCGCAGTTCACCTTATCATCGACTCTGACCCTCACATTGTCCGCGCTGTGCCGCTTTTCGCTGCGAAATGAACGTCCTGACAATAGAAGCCCTTCACAAGAGCTACGGCGTAAAACCGCTTCTGGATGCGGTGACGTTCGGCCTGGCCGATGATGAGAAGATGGGCCTGATTGGCGCCAATGGGTCGGGAAAGACGACGCTGATGCGCATCATCGCCGGACTCGAAACGGCGGACTCCGGTCGCGTAATGATTCAGCGCGGTGCGCGTGTGGCGTATCTGCCTCAAAATCCGGAATTCAATGGCGATCTGTCGGTGCTCGACGCCGTCTTTGACAAAGGTGATCCCAACCTCCGCCTGCTCCATGACTATGAGGAGGCGGTACACGCGCTCGCTGCCGGCAATGGGGCTGATGAACGCCTGCTTGCCAGGGTGTCCGACCTTGGGCATCAACTGGATGTGACGGGCGGCTGGGATCGGGAAGCGAGCGCTCGCGCGATCCTCGACCGTCTTGGTCTTACCGACATCGGCGCACTCATCGATACGCTGTCGGGCGGACAACGAAAGCGAGTGGCACTGGCCCGCGCGCTGGTATTGCAGCCCGCGCTTCTTCTCCTCGACGAGCCCACCAACCATCTCGACGCCGAAACCATCGTCTGGCTCGAGACCTATTTGGCGCGGTATCCCGGGGCCCTCCTGCTGGTGACGCACGATCGATATTTCCTCGACCGCGTCACGAACCGCATGCTGGAGGTCGAGCCGGGCGGCGTCACGAAATACGAGGGCAACTATACGCGCTATCTCGAGCTGAAGGAGATCCAGGATCAGCTTGCCGAAGCAACCGAACGGACCCGCCAGAATCTGGCGCGTCGCGAACTCGCATGGCTTCGACGAGGCGCGAAGGCGCGGACCTCCAAGGCGAAGTACCGCGTCGAGCGAGCCAAGGCGTTGCAAGAAGGGGGGCGGACCGGTCCCGGCTCCAACCTGGTGCTGGCTGCCGCATCCACACGACTCGGGAAGAAGGTCATCGAGTTCGAGAACGTGACAAAATCCTATGGCGATCAGGTGCTCCTTCGAAAATATTCGCAGCTCCTCACGCGGGACGACCGCATCGGCATTATCGGTCCGAATGGAGCGGGCAAGACGACACTTCTCGAGATGATTGCAGGCAACGTCGACACCCGATTCCGGCGAAGATCGACATCGGGCCGACGGTCGTCGTTGGCTACTTCGATCAGGAAGGGCGACCGCTCGATGACTCGAATTCGCGTCATCGATACCGTAACCGACGTGGCCGAGAATGTCCGAACTGCAGACGGGACGCTAATTTCCGCCAGTCAGATGTTGGAGCGTTTTCTGTTTCCACCCGCCGTTCAGTACACGCCCGTTGCCAAGCTATCCGGAGGTGAGCGTCGCCGGCTGCTTCTGCTCCTTGTGTTGATGGAAGCCCCGAACGTCCTCCTTCTCGACGAGCCGACGAATGACCTCGACATCCCGACGCTGGCTGCGCTCGAAGAATACCTCGATACATTTTCCGGCGTGCTCATCGCCGTCTCGCACGACCGCTGGTTTCTCGACCGGACGGTCGACACCATTCTGCGCTTCGAGGGAGACGGCAAGATCCGAAGCTATCCGGGCGACTATAGCGCCTACCTGGATCAACGTGCTCGCGAGGATGCCGCCCTGGCGGCTGCCTCCATGCCCACGCCGCAACCTGTTGCACGCGCGCGCTTCGTCGAAGTCCGACAAGCAAGGAGCAACAGTATCCGCAAAGCTTTCCTTCAAAGAAAAACTCGAATTGGCGGAGACGGAGAAGCGAATCGAGAAAGCGGAGGCGCGGAAGGCCGAAATCGAGGCAGCACTGAGAGATAATCCGAGTGATTTCGAGGCGGTCGTTTCACTCTCGCATGAGCTTGGCGAGCTTACGACGAGGCTGGACCGTGACGTAGAGCGCTGGTCGGAACTTGCGGAGAGGGTTTAAGCAAGATTACGGCCCGACGGGCTCCCACTCCCGGGGCGTGCCCCCAGCAAGCGGCTCGTAGGCCTCCCTGCGTAGGACGAAGCCTTCGAAATCGACGACCGACTCCGGATCAGCCTCACTGCGAACGACAAAATCGGCCTCTGGCGGGTAGCAGGCGATCTGGATGTTCTCCTGCAGGTCAGCCTCGCTCTGATCGGGCCAAAGCCCGGCATTGTTTGGCGCCGCGGCAGACTGGAAGCGAAGATCAACGCTCCATCGAATCGTGTCGGATCGGTTCGGTGTTGAGCAATGCGGCGTCAGGTTGGTCATGAACACGACGCCGCCCCGGGGGCAAGCTGCAACGACTCGATCCGGCCTTTCGGCGGGCAGATCATCGTCTTTGATCACGTACAGGCCCATGTTTCCGCCCGTGTGGTGCTCCAGGATACCAGATCTGTGCGCCCGCGGAATAATCTCCATGCAGCCGTTCTCGACCGTGGCGTTGACGAGGGGAATCCAGCACGTGAGGATCAAGTGGTCGTCACAATGCGCGGCGAAGTAGCCGGAATCCTGATGCCACGGGACGTCGCCGCGTCCGACGCCGGGAATCTTTGGCCGAATTCGGTAAGCCGAGGATGCGACGATCTCCGATCCCACCAGCCCGCTAACCGCGTCAAGCAATTTGGGATGCGTGAGCAGGTCAAACATGCTGCGACCCTGATACCCACCGCCACTGACTCCTTCGAGGCGGCGCATGATCACCTCACCGTTCTCCTTCGAGTCGTGATAGATACGGGTGAGCCGTCGCTCGAAAGGTTCATCCGGATAGCTCTCTGTGACGTCTCCTTTCCGGACGAGCTCGTCGATTGCGGCCCCAATCTCCTTTTCCAATTCCAGTCGGATGGGTTCGAGATCTTCGGGGTCAAAAATGTCATCGACGATGACGTAGCCCTCTTCCCAGAATTGGGATACCTGTTGATTTGAAAGTCCGTTGGTACTGGATTGCATGCCGGGGGCCCCTAGCGTTGTGGTGGATTCCTCAGAACGTTACGACTTGAAGGCATGTTCTTCAAATGTCAAACGCTGTCGATCCCGTTCGAGGCGCCGGGTACCCATATCTGCTATCTGATGTCTGCTGTCTGCTGTTAGTGAGTAGGTCCCTCGGCTCGCGCTTCGCTTTCCAGAGGTATAGCCCACGCTGCCGCTCAATCTGCGCTCGCTCGGGATGGGGAGTGTTGGCTGTGGATCCCTCGGCTCGCGCTGTATTTCCTCGAAGGGCTAACACGCTTCGCGCAATACACGCATCCCGTCTTCGCTTCCGCTATCGCGGAGCTACGCCGGGCAGGCAGCTCGGGATGGGGAGAGGGATGTGCGGTCGGCCTTCAGCTGACGCTCGGGCCATTCCCGTTCGAGGCGTCGGGTACCCATATCTGCTATCTGCTGTCTGCTGTCTGCTGTCTGCTGTTAGCGACTAGATCCCTCGGCTCGCGCTCTATTTCCTCGAAGGGCGCTCGAACAGAGCGCTGCAACATGAGCCGACTTCATGCCCGTCATCCAGTAAAGAACAGGTACGCGGCCAGAATCAACACCAGGACGAGCGCAGAGGCCGCCACGTCCTTCCAGTTCCAGCTGGATCGCGACTCCGCCCGGTCCTCATCGGTAAGCGTGCCGTAGGTAAGGCCGCTGATATGCTGATAGTCGGGTGGGGCCGTCATGTGGCTGACCACGACCATCACGACGATGCAGATCAGGAAGATCAGCAGGCTGTAGTACTGGAAGAAGATGTTGTTGATCACCCAGAGAAACGATCCCTCCGGATATGCGAAACCGTCGAACAGCGTGACAGGCGTATCGACAGCGAGCCTGAACAATCCGAGGAGGAAACCAACGATCAGGGCGGACATGCATCCGTACTTGTTGAGCCGCTTGTTGAAGACCCCGAGGAAGAAGACCACGAAGATGGGTGGCGCCAGGTACGCCTGGACTCCCTGCAGGTAGTCGTACAACCCGCGTCCGCCCTGAATTACCGGTATCCAGGCCAGCCCGATCAGGACCATGACGACCGTCGCTACGCGCCCCATCCAGACGAGGTGTCGCTCCGACGCTTCCGGGCGCAGACGGTTGTAGAAATCCATCGTGAAGAGTGTCGACGAGGCGTTGAATACGCCGGCCAACGAGCTCATGAGGGCTGCCAGAAGACCCGCTACCACGATGCCGCGAATCCCGACGGGAAGTATGTACGCGACCAACATAGGGAATGCGGCCTGTGCGTTCTCTCGAATCAGCTCACCCTGGTCATTGAAGAGTTGCTGTTGAAAAGCTTCCACCTGGCCCGACTTCGCCAGCGCAAACATGATGATGCCGGGGATGATGAAGATGAAAACCGGCAGCAGTTTCAGAACAGCCGCCGCGATCGAACCCCGCCGTGCTTCCGTCTCGTTGGGAGCGCCGAGTGCACGCTGCACGATGTACTGGTCGGTGGTCCAATACCACAGGCCGATAATCGGCGCGCAGAAGAGCATCCCCAGCCATGGGTACTGATTGTTAAAATACCAGGCCATCTCTCCCCCACCCCGGACAGGCGCCCACGTCGAAACGAAGCCGTCGGGAACGAGGGGTTTCCAGAGGTTGAACATCTCGGACCCGGCGATGCTGACAAGCCGATCCCATCCGCCGATAGCGTTCAGGCCGTAGATCAAGACCAGGAACGATCCTACCACGAGGACGAGCGTTTGCAGGGCCTCCGTGTAGGCCACCGCGCGCAATCCACCAAGCACCGTGTACGCCCCTGTAAACACTATGACCAGTACGGATCCGATCCAGAAGCTGTTCAGGCCCATAAAGTGCATGCCGGGCATCAACACGCTGAAGACCACACCCCCGGCGAAGATTCCGACGGCAATTTTGGTCAGCACGTAGGCAACCAGGGATATCAGCGAAAGGAGCGTGCGGGCCGACGGAGAGAATCGACGCTCGAGAAATTCGGGCATCGTGAAGACCTTTGATCGCATGTAGAAAGGTACCATCACCCATCCCAGCACCAGGAGGCACCAGGCATGCAATTCGTAGTGTGCCAGCGCTACGCCGTCGGTGGCGCCCGACCCCGCCAGCCCGACCAGGTGCTCGGACCCGATATTGGACGCAAAAATGGAGGCCCCGACGATGAGCCATCCCAGGTGGCGCCCCGCAAGGAAGTAGTCGGTCGTGGTGTCGGTTTTCTGCCTGATTACCCACCAGGCCAATCCCAGGATGACCAGAAAGTAGCAGGCAATGACGAGCCAATCGGCGGTCGCAAGGACACTCATTAGATTTCTCCGCGGTTTTCTCGAATTGCGTGAATCTACGATGAATCGGCCAACTTTTCATCGCCAACTGAGGTCAATGCCCGGTGCAATTGTGGGACCGCCCCTGAAGCCGGAGTTGGTGCCGCACCGGAGTTCTAACGACGACTTTCGTATCCTCATATGCAGCCTGTTGGAGCCAAATCGGACCCATTACCCATGTCCTCACCAGAAACATTTGCCGCAGTCAACCCGGTAACGGGAGCCGTACTCGAGCCGGAATTCACGGATGCGACTCTCCGCAGGAGATCGATCGGGCGGTACGCGACGCCGATTCTGCTTTCGTAGCGTATCGAAAGATGTCGGGCCGGCGGAAGGCCGATTTTCTCGATCGAATCGCAGAGGAAATCCTGGCGCTCGGTGACGCGCTGATCGAGCGGTGTGGGCTGGAGTCCGGACTCCCGCCGGGACGACTCACCGGCGAGCGCGGCCGCACGATGAACCAGCTGCGGCTGTTCGCCGAGGTTCTCAGGGAAGGATCCTGGGTCGAGGCGCGCATCGACCCCGCTTTGCCCGACCGCACCCCGATCCCCCGCCCCGATTTGCGGCGCATGCTCATCCCGCTTGGACCCGTTGCCGTCTTCGGCGCGAGCAATTTTCCCCTCGCGTTTTCAGTGGCAGGCGGAGATACGGCCTCGGCACTGGCGGCCGGCTGTCCCGTCGTCGTGAAAGGCCCATCCGGCGCATCCGGGCACATCCGATCTCATTGCAGGAGCGATCAGGCGTGCAGCACATGAAACGGGTATGCCAGACGGTGTTTTCTCGATGGTGCACGGGGCATCGGTAGAGGTCGGCCAGAACCTGGTACGCCATCCACTCATCAAAGCGGTCGGGTTCACAGGATCCTTCCGTGGCGGCAAAGCGATCTTCGACACGGCCAATGCCCGTGAGGTACCGATCCCGGTCTTCGCCGAAATGGGCAGTGTGAATCCTGTCTTCATTCTTCCTGGAGCGCTCGCTGAACGCGGCGCGGACATTGCTACGGGACTCGCTGGTTCGGTAACGCTGGGCGTGGGACAGTTCTGTACGAATCCGGGACTTGTGGTCGTGCGCGAATCCGACGCGGCGACTGAATTCGCGACAGGACTTGGGCAAGCGCTCGAGGCGGTTTCCGCAGGAACGATGCTTACTGGGCCCATCGCGAGGGCCTACAAAGCCGGTTTGGACCGCTTCGCGACGACCGACGGGGTCGAAGTGGCGGCCCAAGGTCAGGTCGATGGGGATGGCAAGGCAATCGGGGCCAGCTGTCTGCTCAAAACCACCGCAGGCGTATTCCTCACTAATCCCGATCTCGCCGAGGAGGTGTTCGGTCCGTCGACGCTCTGTCGTCTTCTCCCGAGACAAGGGCGAATTGCTCTCGGTTGCGCGTAGTCTGGGCGGCCACCTGACGGCCACGATCCACGGAACGGCCGACGATCTCGCCGACAACGCCGATTTGATTGACGAGCTCGAGCAGAAGGTGGGAAGATTGATTTTCAATGGTTTCCCCACCGGGGTCGAGGTCGGCAATGCGATGCATCACGGCGGTCCCTATCCCGCTACGACCGCGCCGGAATCGACGTCCGTCGGAACGGCTGCCATCCGTCGCTTCGCCCGCCCGATCTGCTACCAGGGATTTCCCGGCCGAGTCGCTGCCGGATGAACTGAAAGACGGCAATCCGCTGGGGATATGGAGGATGGTGGATGGGCGGTTTACGACCGACTAAACCCCTGCGGGGACCACGGCCGCCCCACCGCCCGCACGGCGCTAAGGCAACCGTGCTACATGAAATCCCGCCCGCTAAAGCGGGCTGGGTGGCAGTTCATCGACGCGGCCATCGATCATCTCACCGCCCGCACGGCCGCTAATCCCTAACGACCATGTTCTCCAGCACTCCGATCGATTCGATTTGGATTCGGACGCGGTCTCCCGGATGCAGCGTAAACGAATCGGGCGGCACGATGCCGGTTCCTGTGAGCAACAGGCATCCTGTCGGGAAACTGTTGTCCCGAAAGAGATAGCCCACGAGCTCATCCGGGGAGCGTTTCATCGACGCCAGGCTCGTCTCACCCTCGAACACCGCCTCTCCGCCTCGCTCGATCGAGATTTCGATCGCTGTCGGGAGAGGGAGCGGTTCCGTCTTGATAAGGATGCACGGTCCGAGTCCGCAACACTGATCGTATACCTTGGCCTGCGGCAGGTAAAGAGGATTCTCGCCCTCGATGTCGCGCGAGCTCATGTCGTTCCCGATCGAATAACCGATGATCTCTCCACGGCTGTTGACGGCCACCGCCAGCTCGGGCTCGGGGACGTTCCAGTTCGAGTCGTATCGAATCCGGACCGGCCGCCCGTGCCCCGACACGCGATGGGGCGTGGCTTTCAAGAACAGCTCCGGCCGATCCGCGACGTAAACGCGATCGTAGAAATCTCCGCCTCCGGCATCGTGGGCCTCTTCCATACGCGCCGTCTTACTCCGCAGATACGTCACGCCGGCCGCCCAGACCTCCTGGGTGGATATCGGAGGAAGGATTTCGGTTGCAGCCGGCTCGCGGCGAACGGGCCATTCGCTGAGGCCTCGAGTCAGCAGACCGCTCAGATCGGGCGCATTGAATAGCTCATCCCATGAGTGTGGCGCCGGCACGTGGTAAAACTTGCCTCCAGCCTCTACGACCGGCCCGGTTGTAGTGTTGTAGAGCTTCACGGGACGGTCGTTCATTCTACGGCGATTTCGCGGCTGAGCCGGATGTCCCCCGACGACGCCCCTACCTGAATCTCGACGGGCTTCGCCTCGACGACCCAGTCGTGTCGATCGACGCTCCAGTACGCCAGCTCGCGCGCCGGCAACTTGAATTCGACCGATTTGGTCTGACCGGGGTCGATCGAAATCCGCTCAAATCCTTTCAGTTCCTTGATCGGCCGATCGACGTCGGAGTTCGGATACCTGACGTAGAGCTGAACGACCTCGTCTCCGGAGCGTGAACCGGTGTTCGTCACGTCGAGGCTCACGGTGATTTCGCCGTTTGATGGGATGCTTTCAGCGTCTGTCCGAAGGTTCGAATACGCAAACGTCGTATAACTGAGACCGTGACCGAATGGATACAGTGGCTCACCCTCGAAAAAGCGGTATGTGTGGCCGGCCATGTTGTAGTCTTCGAACGGCGGCAGGTCGGCGAGGGACTTATAGAATGTGACGGGCAAGCGCCCAGCCGGATTGTAATCGCCGAAGAGCACGTCCGCGATGGCCGTACCTGCGGCCTGCCCCGGATACCAAGCTTCGACAATTGCCGGTACGTTCTCGTCGGCCCAGCTAACCGCGAGCGCGCTGCCGTTCAGCAGCACCAGCACCGTCGGTTTGCCCAAGAGCGACGATCCGCTCCATGAGTTGCTGCTGTAGGTCCGGAAGATCAATTCGGGTTCTGTCACCTCCGTCGAATCCGTCGATGTGCACACGCATTTCCTCGCCCTCGAGTCGCGGCGTGAGACCGAGCGTCAAGATCACAGCATCAGCGTCGGAGGCCGCCGCCACGGCTTCCTCCTCCAAACCTGCCGGCGGGGGCGCCCAGACGAGCTGCAGCTGCGCATCGCCATGCGTCTCTTGCGCATCGAGCCGGATCCGATAATCCCGGCCGGCCTCGAGCTCGATTGACGTCGCCTGAGCGGGCCGTGGATCGTCGTGCTCACCGGAGCTGAGCGCGAGAGTATCATTAATGTAAAACTCGAAGTTCATCGTAGAAATGACATCCATATTATAGGTTCCTGTCACTTCCGGCCTCAATATTCCGCTCCATCGCACCGCGAAGTCGTCTTCGGCCAGATCGTCGCGCGGCGCCTTGTCGTGCCAGTTGGCATTGAGTTCTGCATCACGCCCGGTAAAGACCGCCTCTCCCTCCATCGACGCACCGGCGAAATACTCCACGTGTAGTCCCGGCCGGCCGTCGGGGCCGAACAGCACGTCTGCCGGAACCACGCTGTGGATCGGTGAACCGGTGGCCGGTTCGCTCCCCTGCGCGTACACGACTTTGGTTTCCGGCCCGACCGCCTCGCGGATTCCCCGCAAAGGCGTGACGATGTCGGACGGCGTGCCGTAGTAGTTGCCCAGCAGCATGAGCCACTGGTCCGCATTCGGACCGACTACTGCGATCTTTCCGAGGTCCTTTCGCAACGGCAGCAGGCCGTCGTTTTTGAGGAGAATCACGGACTGGCGCGCGACGTCGAGCGCGAGCGCTTTGTGGCTTTCGGAGTCCAGGACGGAGTAAGGAATCTGCGCGTATGGCACGCGTTCAGGCGGATCGAACATGCCAAGCCTGAAACGTGCGGTGAACAGGCGCTTGACGGCACGGTCGATCTCCGCCTCGTCCACCAGTCCTGAGTCTACCGCTTGGACCAGATAAGGAAACGCCTCTTTCCCGCACTCCAGGTCCGTCCCGGCTTTCAACGCCGTCGCTGCAGCCTCGGCGGGCGTTTCCACGAGCTTATGGTGCTTGTAAATGTCGCCGAGCGCCCCACAGTCGGAGGTGATGTATCCGTCGAATCCCCATTCCCCACGCAGAATCTCGTCCAGCAGGTACGGGCTCCCGCATGCGGCCTTGCCGTAGACGCGGTTGTAGGCGCACATGAGGGAGCGCACGTCGCCCTCGCGAACAGTCCGCTCGAACTGCGGCAGGTAGGTCTCACGCAAATCCCGCTCACTTACGCGCGCATCGAAGGTGTGACGACTCGGCTCGGGTCCGCTATGCACGGCGAAGTGCTTCGACGTGGCCACCGTCTTGAGGTAGTTCGGGTCGTCGCCCTGCATTCCGCGAATGAACTGGACCGCCAGGGTCCCGCTGAGAAACGGGTCCTCACCGTACGTCTCCTGTCCCCTGCCCCATCTCGGGTCCCGGAAAATGTTGATGTTCGGTGACCAGAATGTCAGTCCCTGGTAGCGGTGATGCTTCCCCTCGCGGTCGTACTCGTGGTACTTCGCGCGCGCTTCGTCGGAGATGACCGTTGCCATTCGGTGGATCAGGTCCCGGTTCCACGTCGCGGCCAGGCCGATTGCCTGAGGAAAGGAGGTCGCGAGACCGGAGCGTGCGACACCGTGAAGGGCCTCGTTCCACCAGTTGTATTCGGGAATGCCCAGTCGCTCGATCGCCGGCGCGACGTCGAGCATCTGCGACACCTTTTCATCGATGGTCATCCGAGAGATGAGGTCGTCGACGCGCTCCTGGAGCGGGAGATCGGGATTCCGGAAAGAGAAGTTTGCAGAGGCCGGCGAGATCGCCGGCGGAGTTTCCTGGGCCATGAGCCACTGAGACCGTCAGAGAAACGAATACGAGAGATAGAATCGACAAGACGCATGGAGGACGTTACGGATTCCTAAGAAAACGAGACAGGCTTCTCGCTCGCAGGGATGGCCGTTGTGATCGCGGGTGTGGTCGTGCTCCGTCTTCAGAAGTTCTGATTCCGCTCAACTCAGGTGCGGAGGCGGGGTGCGAGGTGCGAAGACGCAAACCCAATCAACAATTGAAATTCACATTCAAATTCTGACGTCTGACGTCTGACGTCGGCTCGCTCTCTTCAGGCCCGAGAGGTCGATGATATCCTGACACGAATCGTTTACCTTCAATGGAAACTGACCTTGTCCCCTCTCCTTCCGGATTTGCCATGAAGTCGATTCGCATTATCACGATCATCTCGCTGTTTGCCATGATGGGCTGTCAACAGCAGCCCGAGCCTTCATCCCAACCCGATTCCGGTCCACCCGTGGCGGGGTCGTTCTCAGACGACCTGGCTTTCCTCAAGGATCATACGGACGTGTTGCTCCTGTCGGGGTCGACTCTGGACGGTCAGTCGCCGGCCGCGGCTCAAGTGGCGATCTCGCCAAGTATGCAGGGCCGGGTGTTGACAAGTACGCTATCCGGTCCGGATGGGCTGAGCCTGGGATGGATCAACCACGACTTGATCGCTTCGGGCGATACCCTGGAGCACATGAATCCGTACGGTGGCGAGGATCGGTTCTGGATTGGTCCGGAAGGCGGCCAGTTTTCGGTCTTCTTCAAGAAGGGAGATCCTTTCGATCTGGAGCACTGGTTCACACCCGCAGGCTTCGATACCGAGCCGTTCGAGGTCGCATCCGCTTCCGGACAGGAGGTGGTCTTTCACAAGTCGCTCGCGCTGGAGAATTACTCAGGCGCCTTGTTCGAGGTTGGCGTTGAACGGACGATTCGTCTGTTCGACCGGGCACAAATCGAGGACTTGCTCGACATGGCGCTCGGTGAGTCGGTACGCTCGGTTGCTTTCGAGTCCGACAACGTGATCAAGAACTCCGGTGAGAATGCCTGGAATGAGGACACGGGCCTCCTCTCGATCTGGATCCTCGGAATGTTCAATCCATCGCCGGCAACCACGATCGTCATCCCGTTCAAAGAAGGCGCCGACGCCGAGCTCGGACCCGTGGTGAACGATGCCTATTTCGGCAAAGTGCCCGCCGACGGCTGGTCGTTCAACCGGGCGTCCTGTTCTTCAAAGGCGACGGAGAGTATCGGAGCAAGATCGGCCTGACGCCCATGCGCGCGACGGAAGTAGCCGGCAGTTATGACGCCGCAAACCGCGTCCTGACGCTGGTCCAGTACACGAAGCCTCCGGACGAGACGCGGTACGTGAATTCGATGTGGGAAATCCAGAACCGCCCGTACGGCGGTGACGTTCTGAACAGCTACAATGACGGACCGCTCGGCCCCGGACAAAAGGGGCTCGGACCGTTTTATGAGCTCGAGACATCCTCACCAGCCGCCGCCCTGGCGCCAGGAGAGGAGATGCGGCACATACACCGCACGTTTCACTTCCAGGGTGACGAGAGCGATCTCAACGCCATTGCGGAACATGTGTTGGGAGTCTCGCTGAGTCAGATCGAGGGGGCACTGGGCGACTGAACCACTTCCGGTGATCGATCCTGGAGGCCGGTCGCGGGTCCTCTCCGAAGGCGTACACCGATGCGGAGTTCTTGTGTCTTTGCGAGAGAAAACGACACACGACTCAGAGGGAATTAAACGCGTGATCGTGCACTCGATGCTCAATCGAGCCGCTCGGAATTCTTGCCACTGGCGGCGTGCCGGTCGATCATTCTGTCGATGGCGCGGTCACAGGCCGCGCAGAAGCTGACGTCGTCGCGTGTGAACATGATGCAGTCGACCTGGGATCGATAGTAACCGGATGCCTGGTAGTACGCACCCTCGAAGGCTCCGACGGAGTCCGCATACGCTGATCCCCCAAGCAGTTTCGACGTAGACACCTTCTCCTTGCGAAAGAGCGCTTCGATCTCCTCCTCCGGCGCTCCTGCAGCCCGCAGTTCGCGTCGGCGCCCCTGAATGTCGTGCTGGAGGGCCTCGAACTCCTCTTTGGGCCAGGGTGTCGGCAACGGAGTGCCCGGAGTGATCAGATCCGCCCACTTAGGTGACTGCGGATCCGCCGTCACATTCGGTCCCCACGGCTCCACGCGCTTTCCGTCGCTTTCATACGCGACATCCGACGTGTAGTACTCATCGGCCAGGCCAGCGAAATGATGGCCGAATTCGTGGACGAAGACGTACGGCGTGAAGGCATTGTCTGCGGCCACGGTGGCGAACAGATTGTAGATCCCGCCACCACCGTATTTCCGCTCGTTGACGACGATCTCGACGAACTCGTAAGGCGCTCCGGCGGCCACGTTGCGCCAGCGTTTGTTGTCGAAGGCCAAGACGTACCGCTCGGATCCGAAGGCGTCATAGGTCGCACCTATCGGAGAGTTACGCTCCTTTCCGGCCGAGGGAATCGAAACCCCGGATTCATCGGCCGGCGTATCAATGGCCCAGACGTTGAAATCGGACTTCCGCTCCTTGAACGGCGACTGCTCGAAAAGCGTCTCGGCGAGTCTCCGCGCGTCCTGATGCCACTTCTCCATTTGGTCTGCGGTATAACCGTCTCCGAGCAAGACAAGGTCGACCTTCTCGCTGGGCGGACCGTTTTCCATGACCGCCCAAGTCTTGTAATCCGGATTCGGCGTCCATGGCAGGGCCTCGGCCGGATCGATCGACACCGACCAGACATCCTTGAAACTCATGTCGGGCTGCCTGTGCCTGACGACGAGCTCGGCAGGTTCATCCGGCATCGGAAATCTGAGGGACTCAGAGAAGGTCCTCTCCTTCTCCTTGGCCTCACCGGTGGTCTGCCATTCCCCAAAAATGCTCGCGAAACCCGATGACGCCAACACATCGCCGGTGGATGCGGAGCGCAGCTCGGCGTAGTACTCACCGTAGCCGAACGGATCGACGCTTTCGCCGACGGCTCCGGGCCACGGACCCTCCAGAACCAGGGCATCCAGTTCGAACGACTCCTCCTCGGCGGTACCGGTATGGGAATAGTCGATTCTGAGCGTTGCCGGCTGCGCAGCCTCGCTGGGCTGCGAGCCTTGATCCACATCGCCCGAGCAACCGGCGAGAAAGAAGCTGGAAATAACAGAAATAGCGAAGATTGAGCGGAGTGTCATCGTGATCTGCGCGTATTTGCGCGGTTCGTTATCGCGGTACGGAGCCATCATGTTTCAAAAGAGAAGTGCCCTGTAGAGATGAATACATTTTACGAAGCGGGCGTGAAGGATCTCGCTTGTTCGCTACAAGATGTTCCAAACTGATGAATCTGACAGGAATCGGATAGGTTTGAATCGTCAACGTGTAGACGCCTGCGGCAATATTTGTGATCCCAAACTCTTCGCTGCTTTCTGCGGATATGCCGCGGGAGGCTCTGAGCGCCGCCTTCGATGGAGCGGCAAGCGGGGACTCTTACAAGCACATCTGGGATGGCACCGGCGCTGTCGGGAGCGAGCTCTACGGGTCTGTGGGCTCAAAGCAATCCTTCACCGAATCGTTCCGACTCATTAGCGAGCGAACCGGCGAAGAAGCTGAAGTGTCACGATCTATCTGACCACAACCATGCGCCTGGTTTTGACGGCGCCGCCTGTCTCCAGCCGATAGAAGTAAATGCCGGACGGCAAATCGCCGGTCTCGAGAGTGATTCGGTGTCGGCCCGCAGACTGATCACCCGACACGAGTGTTTCTACTCGCCGCCCCATGAGGTCGAAGACGTCCAGGGCGACGTGCGCCGGCTGCGAAAGGGTATAAGCGATCGTCGTCTGCAGGCTGGACGGATTGGGATGGTTCTGCTCCAATCCGACGCGCCGGCTCAGGTCGTCATTCCTACCAGAGAGACCTGTCCCGACAGCATAGCTGTACAGCACGCGATTCCGTCCAGCGACTCGGCCAGATACATAATCGTCGGACCGATACTCTTCCAGAAAACCGGCGTCATGGTAAACAAATTCTTCCGTGAACACTGGGCGCCAACCCGAGCCGACCCATTCATCCTGGGCACTAGACATCAAGTTGTCGCGGCCGTCGTACTCGTAATGTCGCCGCCGCCAGATAACTGACCCGCCCTCGTAATCGAATTCTGCACCAAGGTTCAGCAGCGGGTTGTACTGGTAACGTACCTCACCTTCTTCGACCCAGGCCTCGAGGCTAGTAATCCACGTATCCGTTGCGACACGGGTCAAGAGACCCGCATGTTGGTACTCATAGCGAGTACGCCTTTTTGTCCCCAACGTGAACAGGGTCTCCTCCGACAAGCGTCCGTAATCATCGTACACCCACACGAAGCGTTCTCGCGTTCCCGTATCGTTCTTCTCTATCAATCTCCCTTCTTCATCGTATGTGTATCCGACGGGCAGCGGCGTCTCCCATGGTTGGGTGAATGTCCGTGTACGTCTGTACTCCAGAGTAATTCTGCCGGATGCGTCGTACTCGAACCGGGTGCTATCGGTGTCCTGGCATGGTGGATTCGGGTTCTCCACCGGAGTAAGCGGGCACGTTTGTTCTATACGGTACTCCAACCTCCCATTGTTACCATAAAGACAGTTTGTTCGCGCGAACACATTCCAGGAGTCTTTCCATACGTGATGCTCCGCACCATCTATGAGTCCTGCCGCAGTGTAGATGTAGATCGACCGGACTTCGTTGGTCCAGGACGGAGAATCCCAACTCTGTTGCGTAATGTCTGTCAGGTTTCCCGATTCATCGTACGCATACAACGACCTGACTTGATTCCTCGTCGGATCCTTGAATGGTCCGGACGTCACAGTCCACGTCGAGATTCTCCCAGACTCGTCGTATGTGAAAAACCGTGGACCTTCCAACTCTCCCAGCTTAGATTCGATACCGGGCAACCATCTCGAGGTCCCTGCGTCGTATCTCTCCGGTGTTTCCTCGAGCAGTCCAGGAGGTGGGAAGGCGCGCCAGTCCACGCCGAGCAGCGGCTGTGGTAGATCCCAATACTCCGTACAAGAGGCCTCAGGTGCCTCCGGAGGCACCCAAATGTTTTCTCCAGGACGACGGATTGGCTCGACATTCTGGGCGCGAGCTGATTGCTCGACAGTCAAAACCAAGGCCGTCAGCAGGATCACAACGATCGGTCGCATGGCGTTTCCCGCGTTGATACACTGACCCAGACTTGTGAGTCCAAACCTACCTATTTCCGTCAAGAGATTTGGTGCTGAAATGGATGACCGACAAGCGCCGCTCGTTCCGTTGGTCGAGCCACGATGGTCCGGTGTTTCGTCGAATCAGCCGGTTGGCGTCCGGACGATCGCCAAATCGACACAGGGATTACGTTTAGCCTTTTGTAGTTGCAGTCTGTACCATTGTTTTAGTCAATGTTACCGGCGGGCTCAGGCTTGCCGCGCTTGATCCATTTCCCCGGAGGGTCGTTATGCATCAAAATGCATACAAATCCAGCATCCTCGTCCTGGCGCTCGTTTGCTCACTCTTGTTTCGGGTTGCCGAACTGCACGGACAGGACACTCCCGAACCGCCGTTTACGTACGAACTCATCGATCTCCAGCCCTCCGAAATGAACCTCGCCGGTCTGGATTATGCTCAAGCAGCCTGGGGTGATCAGGATCTGGACGGGGATCTCGATCTGCTGTTGACGGGCCTCACGAACAATGGACCCGTTACAAGGGTCTATATCAACCTCGCAGAGGAGGAGTTCGACGACAGGGGCGTGATGCGATGGCGGCACCATTACCGGACGCGGTCACGAGGCGTCACTCCGCTCTGGCTGGGTAACATAGCCTGGATCGACTTCAACAACGACGGACTACTCGAATTTGCGGTCTCAGGATCGGCGAGCGTCGACCAACCCTTCGACTTGAGTACGCGGATCTATGCGCCGCACGGGACCGAGTACGTTCCCATCTCCGACGTCGACCTGATTGGTGTCGTGGGCGGATCCATCGACTGGGGCGACTATGACAACGATGGAGATCCCGATCTATTACTGACGGGCCAGAGAGACGAAGAGATCGTCTCTCGGCTGTACAACAACGATAACGGATCGCTTTCCGACTCGGGGATACAGCTGCCGTACACGTCGGTTGGTGAGGCCAAATTCGGTGATTTCGATTCGGACGGTGATCTGGACATCATCCTCACCGGGGTCTACACACCGACCGGTTTTGCGACGAAACTGCTTCGCAATAACGGCGGAGTATTCGAGGAAGTCGATACGAACTTCCCGGGTCTCGCTTTCTCCAATGTCGACTGGGGTGATTACGACAACGACGGCGACCTCGATATCGTCCTTTCAGGAGGCGTGCTGAGTCCGCTCATCGTCTATGAACGGAGCAGGGTCTTTCGAAACGACGGCCAGGGCCGATTCACAGACGTCGAGGCCGCCTTGGATGATGCCGCGTTCGGGACGGCCCGTTTTGGCGACTACGACAATGACGGGTTTCTCGACATCGTGATCGCGGGTGGAAAGGGAGGAACGGGCCCCACCTTTACGCGATTCTACCGCAACCAAGGTGATGATACCTTTGTGCCGGCTCTCAACCTCGCCGGAATCCGGTATGGGGGGCTCGGTTTCGGGGACTACGATGCCGACGGCGATCTCGACGTCGTCGTTGCGGGCAGTGGAAAGCTCGTTCAGTACCGAAACGACCACCGCCGCGTCAACAATCAACCGGCCGCACCGACCAACCTCCGGACCGACGCGTCGGATGGCGCCGTTCTTCTGGCGTGGGATGCAGCCATCGACGTCGAAACGCCCTCCGCCGGACTCACCTACAATATTCGTATTGGCTCGAAAAAGGCATCGCTCGACGTTGTGAGCCCCATGTCGAATATCGACACCGGACGGCGCATGGTGGCGGACATGGGCAATGTCCAGAACAACACGTCCTGGTTGATCCGCAATCTCCCTCCTGGCACATACTATTGGAGCGTCCAGGCCATAGACCCTTCGTTCCAAGGATCTTCTTGGGCTGAGGAGGCTGTCTTCGATATAAGCGCATCCAAAACGGCGCTGGCCGGCTCGGAACCGATCGAGCTGCCGGTCGATTTGGAGGTGACTGGAGCGTACCCAAATCCGTTTGGTCCCAATGCGAGCCACGCCACGATCGAGATTCAAGTCCGGACGCCGCAAAAAATCCGAACTGAGGTGTATTCGGCCCTTGGCGCCCATGTCTCGACGCTGACCGAGCAGTACCTCACGGCCGGCGCACATCGCATTGTATGGGATGGCCGGTCGGCCGACGGAAGGCCGGTCGTTTCCGGCATCTATTTCTTGCGCATCGTCGGGGAGCAGCACTCGAAAACCATTGAGCTCGTACGAGCGGGGTCGTGACAAAGCGAGTCAGGCATACCGTGGTGCTTGTCTTGCTGGCGGTCTCCCCTGTTCTGGGCCAGTCGACAGCAACACTCCGAGGTTTTGTCTCCGATGAGGCCGATCATCAGCCACTCGTAGGAACCAACGTCGTCCTGATCACGGCTGACAGCACGCTGTTCGGCGCCATCACCAATGCGGACGGCTTCTTCTCCATCACCAACGTGCCCGCCGGGTCACTCACGCTTCGCGTCTCGTTTGTGGGCTATCAGACTTTTCAGTCGAAGGTGACGTTCGCCGAGGGAGAGATTGTTCGCCGGGACGTGATGCTCAAGGTTTGGAATGAGTCATTCGACGAGGTCGTTGTCAGCGGTGAACGCGGGGAAACAGGAGGGACGCTCAAATCAGCGGGCGTTCAAGCCGTCAAGCCGGCCGACATCGAGCGGATTCCCTTGCCGGGTCTCTCACCCGACCTCGCCAGCTACCTGGTCCAGCTGCCGGGAATCGTATCGGGCGGTGACCGCGGCGGCCTGCTTTTCATTCGTGGAGGTTCCCCAGCGGAGAACGGCGTCTTCATCGACGGCATGCTGGTCTACCAGCCGTTCCATATTCTCGGCTTCTATTCTGCCTTCCCTTCGGACCTCGTGAGCCAGGCCGATGTGTATGCGGGTGGATTCGGATCTGAGTTCGGCGGGCGCATCTCGGCCATCATCGATGTCTCCGCAAGGACGGGGAATAAGACGGGCTTCGCTTCGAGTGCCTCCGTATCGCCGTTCATAGCCGCTGCCAGATTGGAAGGACCTGTCGTTCCAGGATCAGTGTCCTTTCTTGCCTCGGTACGCCGGTCACTCGTAGACGAGATCGGCGGCGACGTGATCGGTGAGCCGCTGCCTTACCGATTCGATGATGCGTTCGGGAAGGTGCACGCCAACCTGTCGCCCAGCATCCAGGCTGCCATCACCGGAATCTCCTCGAATGATAGAGGTATCTTTGCGCCTCTCGGTTCGAACGATGCGCTTGGCGGACAAAGCAATGAAATCAGCTGGTCGAATCGTGCGGCCGGCGCGCGACTCCTCGTTCTGCCCGCCACGATGCCTGTCCTGGCCGAGTTTCTGATCTCCTACTCCCATTTCAACAACAGCTTTGGACCCGCTCCCAATCCGATCCGCACCTCCGAGATCCAGCGGGCCGGCGGGATCGTGAATGCCACCTACTTCGCCCGCACTCTGGACTTCAAATTCGGATTCAGCGCGAGCACGGTCACCCTGAACAACCAACTTGGAGGTCAATTTCAACAACTCGACGACGAGCAGCAATACCTCACCGAGGGCTGGGCATACCTGGAGACGGAGTTTAAATCGATTCCGGACATCAGACTAACGACAGGACTCCGAATTCACTCGTACCCCAGCGTTTCTCATTCGAGCATCGAGCCCCGCGCCAGAGTGGTCTGGAAGCGGGGAAATCATCAGTTGAGCGCCGCCACGGGCCTGTATTCGCAGGAGATCACCGGTGTCACAGACCGCAGAGATCCCGCTGACATCTTCACGGCCTGGGTTCCTGCTGAAGACATCGGCAAGGCGCCAACGGCAATCCACGTGATCGCAGGCTACCGATATATGGCTGGCAGAGGACTGACGCTGTCGGCCGAGGGGTTCTACAAGCGCCTTTCGGATCTCCTGATACCGGAGTGGACCGCTTTTCCGCGACTCACGACAAACCTCCATCCGGCAGACGGCAACGTAACAGGTATGGACCTCCGAGTAGAGTTCGATTGGAAGAACGTGTACGCGTTTGTCGGATATGGCTATACGCGTGTCATATACGAGACACGCGAGCCGGCCGTTCAATATTGGTATGGCACCCAGAGTGTCACATTCAGCCCGTCCCACGACCGTCGCCATCAGATCACAACCAGCGGCCAGGCGAATGTACTGGGGTTCGACGTATCAGCCCTGTGGCAGTTCGGTTCCGGCACTCCCTTCACCCAGGCACTCGGGTTCGACGAGTACATCATGCTGGAGGATACCTACGAGGGCGTCGACTTACGCTTCGATCCAAGCCAGGAAAGAGTGATCTACGGGCTCCCGTATGCGCACCGGCTGCCCGCCTATCACAGACTCGACCTGTCTATCTCGAGAACGTTCCGGGCCGCTCCTCACCTCGATGCCACGCTGAAGTTCGACGTGATTAATGCGTACGACCGTGACAACCTCCTCTATCTCGATCTCTTCACGATCGAACGGGTGGACCAGCTGCCGCGATTCTATTCACTGGGACTACGAATCGATCTCAAATGAGGGGCGGACTGACCCACATATTGCCTCCTTTCATCGTAGCGGTGCTTGCCGGGACCGGCTTCCTGATGACGGGAGGATGCGGCAGCGTCGACGTCAATCCTTTTCTCGACTCCGAGCGCTATTTCACGATCTATGGCTCGTTCGACATGGACTTTCTGGTTCAACACCTGAGGGTCGTCCCGATCAACCAAGACATCGGCTCCATCGATTCTACCATCGACGCCGCAGTAACGGCCACCGACCTTTCGGACGGCCAGACATGGACCTGGCGAGACAGCGTGTTTACGTTCACCGACGGATCGACCGGCCACGTCTTCACCAGTCGATTCCGGATCCAAGCCGGCCGGACCTATCGGATAGAGGTTACGCGATCCGATGGCGCCGTGACCTGGGTCGAAACCACAGTTCCGGACCAACCGCATGCAATCATGGGCGAGGCGGATATCTCGTCACCTCCAGATCAAGCGTTTCCGACAGGAACGCAGAAGATCATCTGGACCGGGCTTACGACGGAGCCTCACAGAGTGGACGTGTCCTACAGGTTCGTGCAACAGGACGATATGCCCTTCATCGACCTCGACATCCCATATGACACCAAGAGTTCGTCAGAGGACATGTCGAAGGGATGGGAAATCACAGTCCACTACACGGCCGACTACGCGTTCCTCAAGAGAGAGTATATCAGGACCAATCCATGGCATTTCGTGGGGGCATTGATGAGGGTTCAGGTGCTGGCCGCTGACTGGGTACCGCCCGGGGGCGTCTGGGATCGAGACGTGCTGTCACAGCCCGGCACATTGTCGAACGTCCACAATGGATTCGGCTATGTCGGATCGTCGGGACGGTTTTCAGTGGAGTGGATTCCGTAGTGACTGTCCCAGGGATCCGCGAGAGCTGGACTCGAACTTATCTTCTGGAGCCGTCCTGGAACCGCTGGGTATCGACGGGCTTCAATCACACCAATTCAAATCACATGAACTGCGAAGCCCGTGCTTGAAGTCCTGATCGTAGGCGGTGGGCCCAGCGGCCTGAGTGCCGCCCTGAACCTGGTTCGCGTCCGCCGCCGGGTCCGCATCATCGATGGCGGCCAACCTCGGAACCTCGTTTCCGACGGTATTCAGAGCAACATCACGAACGCCGGTCGAAGTCCGAGCGAGTTCCGGCGGATCGCCCTCGAAGAACTCTCTGCTTACGGAGACCTTTTCTCCATACGGAAGGGCTGGGTCACCGACATACAGGGTGAGCATGACGCCTTCCGCGTGATCCTCGAAGACGGTTCCAGTCAGGAGTGCAGGCGCGTTGTGCTTGGCCTCGGGATGGTGGATGACCTGCCCGACATCCCGGGACTGCAGGAGAAGTGGGGTAAGTCCGTGCACCACTGCCCCTGGTGTTGGGGATGGGAGGGTCGAGGCCAACGACTTGGGATGCTTTTCGACAAACCCGAAGTCGGCACGGAAACTCCTTATCTTACGCGAGCTTTCCTCCGACACCGTGGGCTTCTGGAATCAGAAAGACAAAGCACCCGACGGTGTGCGGAAATACTGGCCGAGCGAGGGATCCAGTTGGTCGAGGGCCCCGTGAGGGCCTTCGTCGGCGAAGGCGAGAAGCTCGCCGGGGTTGAGGTGGAAGGTGCGGGGACGATCCCCCTGGACCACATTTATATCGGCCCGCCACAGCACCAGCCTCCGCTGATCGAGAAGCTGGGTTTAGAGCTCAACGAGGCAGGATACGTCAAGGTCAACGACATGTCGGAAACGACGATTCCGGGCATCTACGCCGCGGGCGATATCATCGCGTCGAAGCAGCAAGTTCACCACGCCATTCACACCGGGGCGATGGCAGGCATACATATCGGGAGTGATCTGATTATGGGATCAGCCCATATTTGAACAGCTTCCGGAATCTGTGTGCGCAGCGGTTGAAACCGCCGGGTCGACGCGCTCCTTGAGACAACGCTTTCGGCTGGTGCACACGCCGCAACGCTACATGCAAACAATCTGCCCGGCGGAGTATATATCTATCGTCCAGACAGCTTCCGGAATCTGTGTTCTGCTGCAGTTGAAACCGCAGAGTTGACGGATGCTTGAGACAACGCTTTCGGCTGGTGCACACACCGTAACGCTACATGCAAACAATCTGCCCGGCGGAGTATATATCTATCGTCTCACGACGGAGCGATTTCAGTCGTCTAAATCTGTCCTTTTGCTGAAGTAGAAGCTTGCCGGGAAGGCTGGACATTCATACGAACCCTTATCTGCGGTCTCGCTTCTGCTTTATTGTTCGTCTATACAACCGCGTGAGCTCCCTTTCGTGCTGCCGTTGTGCAAACGCGGCCGAGTCGTCCTTCCGACGCTCCAGGTAGGCCACCTCCTTCTCGAGCTTCAGGTGGCTGTCATAACGATCCTGATCCAGTTCTCCCGACGCCAGCGCCTCGAGCACCGCGCAACCGGGCTCCGTAGTGTGGCTGCAATCGTTGAATCGGCACTGTGCTGCCAGATCAGACACCTCCGCGAAGGTCCGCTGGAGATCTTCGCTCGAGCTCCAGAGCTGCAGTTCGCGCATTCCGGGTGTATCGATGACGAGTGCTCCGCTCGGAAGAATGATCATCTCACGGTGCGTTGTGGTATGGCGACCCCGGCTGTCATCCTCGCGGACGTCGCCGACCTCCATCCGGTGCTCACCCATCAACGAATTGAGTAAAGTTGACTTGCCAACACCGGAAGATCCAAGCAGCGCAATTGTGACGCCGGGCCGCAGATACTCCTCGATTTCCTTGACACCTGTTCCGTTCCTCGCACTGACGGTATGGACATCAACACCAGGCGCAACGGCGCTAGCTGCCATCAATCGGCCTTCTACATCGTCGCAAACGTCGGCCTTGTTCAGGAGGATGACGGGTGTAGCACCACTACTCCACGCCTGTGTTACATAGCGCTCGATCCTGCGAAGGTTGAAGTCGCCATCCAGTCCACTGATAAGGAACACGATGTCGAGATTGGCCGCCACCACCTGTTCACGCGTCGCAGCACCCGCACTTTTTCGTTTGAAAGCACTTCGGCGCGGAAGCAGCTCGTGAATGGATTGTGTCTCGCTGTTGAGGTCTGCCGTCACAAGGACCCAGTCCCCTACAGTGACACTGTCGCCCGCTGCAGCGAGCCGGCTCGTCAGCGAACCGGTCAGTATGGCGGGGACGATGTCGGATCCTGTGTGAACGAGGAATCGGTGTTTGTCTTGTCGAAAGACGCGGGCCGGATTCAATCCGGGAGCGTCGAATTGTTCGAGAGTCTGGCTGAAGAACGGAGTCCAGCCCAAATTGGAAATTGACATTGCTTGCTTGAATAACGTTTGAGCAGCACAAAGTGCCACCGCCGCCGAGAGGGGCGATGAATCAACAGATAGAAATGCTGGTCGCGCGACGCCGGGCAACGGCGTTTACGATCGCGACCCGATCAGGCAACCATATGCGCTGACAAAAAAACGCTCTGGATTTAGGTGAGCAATGTCCGGCGGAAAGATACGGCGCGGCGGGAAACTCCGCATGATGAGGCCGGTAGCGGCAGCGCTCTTTAAGATCAGAGCGTGTTCAGTGGCCGTCACCGTCGTGTACTGAGAACGTCCGCGGCATGCTCGAATACACGTACACGGCGTAGGCGCACGCCAGGAGCATCCCGGGAATCCACCAGAAGAGTGCTGTCTCCAGTCCGGCAGCGGGCGCCGCCGCATCCTGGATCGTGAGCCCAAAAGCGGGATTCCTGGCGGGAAGCACGAATGGATACATGCCAAAGGCCGCCAAACCTACCATCCCGTACAGATACGCGGCCGATGAAAGGAAGGCCCACATCGCCTTTCCACGCATTCTGAAGACCAATGCGCCGCCGTGAGCTACCAGTGCAACGGCCGCGAGAATCAGGCCGACCGGCATCTCGAAGACATTCAACCCGACGTTCTCCTGAGTGAAGAAGGTTGCGACGGTGGTTGCGATCGCCAGAAGCGCCACGACAGGCCAGAGAATCGATGCGGCTCGGCGTGCGCGACGTTCCACCGACGCATCGGTTCGGGCGCTTAACCAGAGGGCCCCGTGATGCGCCAGGGACGCGACAGCCGTAACCGCCACAAGAATCGTAAAGACATCGAGAATGCCGACGTTCTGGCCGACAGTGAAGTCGGTCCACAGGGGTGCAAAAAAGGTCCCGTCCTCGTTCATCGACACGCCCCGCACGAGGTTTCCGAGCGCGGCTCCCAGGAAGAGCGCCAACAATGCACTTGACCAGGCAAATGCCACATCCCAGAATTGTCGCCAGAGCGAATCGGCCACCTGGTGCCGGAGCTCGATGCCGAGCGCCCGAAACATGAGGAGCCACAGGACGAGCATGAGCGCGAGGTAGAAGCCGCTGAACGAGACGGCCAGGAGTTTGGGGAACGCAAAGAAGATGGTCCCTCCCGCGACGATGAGCCAGACTTCGTTTCCATCCCATACGGGCCCGATCGATCGCAGCACCTGGGCGCGTTCGGCCTCGTTCCGCGCCACGAACAAATGAATGATGCCGACGCCGAAATCGAACCCGTCGAGCACAACGTACGTGGCAATAACCCAGGTCAGGAGCCAGAACCAGAGGGTCTCCATCAGACTATGCCTCCCTGGATGTTTCGGTCGCGAGCATATCCTCTACGGAATCGTTGGGACCCGGTCCTTTTGCAATGATTCGGGCCGTCAGGAAGGCATACAGCAGCGAAACGAGGGCGTACATGCCCGCGAATCCGATGAGCGTGAACAGGGCGTTACCCGAAGAGACGTTCGTCGAATAGCCGTCCGCGGTTCTCATCAGGCCGTAGATGATCCACGGTTGCCGGCCGAGCTCGGCAGTCATCCACCCTGCGGTGTTGGCGATGAACGGAAACGGCAACGCGAGCATCAATCCCCAGAGCAGCCAGCGACGTCCGTACAGACTCCGGCGCCAAAGAAACAGCACGCTGAGTGCCATGAGCAGAATGAACATGGTACCGAGACCGGCCATAACGTGGTAAGCGTAGTAAAGCAGCTCCACATTGTCGGGCCACAGATCCCGGTCATAGTCGGTCAGGCCAATGACGCGGGCCTTCCAGCGCTGATGGGTCAGGAAGGAAAGCACGTTCGGCAGCACGATCGGATTGTCGAGCCGCAGCTCGTCCATATTGGGCTGGCCGATGAGGACAAGACCGGCGCCCTCCTCCGCGTAGAACTGCCCTTCCATCGCTGCGAAGGCAGTAGGCTGATGGTCGTGGACCAGCTTGGCGTGCATGTCACCCGTCGGGAAGATGGCGAGCACGCTGGCGACAAAACCAACGACGACAGCGAGGGACAGGAATCGCCGCGCCGTCTCGACGTGGCGACCACGAAGAAGGTAGAACGCACCGATCGAAGCCATCAGGAAGCTGGCCGTTATCGTCGTGCCGACCATGACATGCAGATACTGCGGCCACACCCACGGATTCGTGAACAATGCGGTGAGGCTCTCGAGTCGGATGACCCCGTCAGGGCCGACCGCATAGCCGACGGGATGCTGCATCCACGCGTTCGTACAAACGATGAAGAAGGCGCTCAGCCAGGTGCCTATAAACACGAGCAGCGAAGCGACCCAATGACCCCGCGGACCGAGACGCTTCTCTCCGAACAAGAGCACGTACAGAAACGACGACTCGAGGAAAAAGGCAAAGACCCCCTCCATCGCCAGCGTCTGCCCGATGATGCCACCTGATGCTTCGGAAAAGCGCGACCAGTTCGTACCGAACTGGAACTCCATGGGGATGCCCGTAATGACGCCCATCACGAACGTAACTCCGAAGATCTTTGCCCAGAAGCGTACGGCACGATTGGCCGCCTCGTCCCCCCGAACGCCCATGGTCTTAAGAACGAAGATCAGCAGGGCCAGACCCATCGTGATCTGCGGGAAGATGTAATGGTAGACGATGGTGAACGCGAAATGGAGTCGGTGCAGCGTCAGAATATCCATGACGATCGGTCGTAAGTCGGAGGGTTCGGTGATCGCGCCGAGTCGAATATAGATCGGAGCGACCGAGAGGAACCTGACTAGCACGGGCATTCACGAACTTCTGATAATTGAGCATGGCGAAGGTCAGAAATATGACGAGTGCGTCGGACCGCCAACTTCAAAGTGCGACATTGAACTGGAGAGATACGACACGCATACCGGTCGGAACTCTCGTCGAGTATACGTATATACATGTATATCACCACAATCGAAGGCCCACATGACAACGAAGATCCAGCGCTGGGGCAATAGCCAGGGAATCCGGATACCGAAGGATCTGCTCCGGGAAGCCGGTATCACGATCGGCGAGGAGGTCGTGATATCGGTTGAAGAAGGCATACTGATAGTCAAGCCTGTGTCCCGAAGCAGGGGCAAGTACAAGCTCGAGGACTTGGTCAGGGAGATCCCTGAGGATTACGAGCCGGGCGAGGAAGCATGGGGCGATTCGGCGGGCAAGGAGGTCTGGTAGGATGGCATACACGCCAAGGAAGGGCGATGTCGTTTCTCTTTTCTTCGGTTCAACATCCGGTTCGGAGCAAAGGGGATGGCGACCGGCACTGGTGATCAGCAACGACCTCTTCAACGACCGGACGGGTATGTCGATCGTCTGCCCCATCACCCGTGCTGATCGTGGTTATCCGTTTCACGTGTCGCTCGACGCGGTGGACGGCATGGAGGGCCTCGTGATGGTGGACCAGATCCGTTCCGTTGATTTCAGGGCGCGACGCGCAAAGAGAGTTGGCGAGGTCCCGAAGAGCCTGATTGACGAGGTGCTGGCGATATTGGATGCGTGCTTGTATCCGTGACTGCGCTATCGGGATGAGAATGTGCCCCCAAAATCGCGTGCGAGACGCTAATCCGTCGCGCTCCACAAGGGCGACATCGTCGACCCTCTGAAGCTTTCGGAGATTGCACGCGCCCACGGGGTCGCGCGATAAGCATGCCTGGGCACATCGGGACAAAATCTGGAGCCCGGCAGGCCGAACCCCGAACCTACCCCGGCCGAAAACGCTTGATCTCCAGTTGGCTAACCGCTTTGTAGTGCTTCCGATTGGCTGTCAGGATTGGGAGTCCGGTCGCGAGCGCCGTAGACGCAATCAACGCATCTGCCAGCCTGAGGGAATCGCTCAGGAAGTGCCGCTCGACGAGAAACATGGCTTTGATCGAAATCTCTTCGTCGACGTAGAGGACGCGCGCATTCCATTCCCGCAGCGCCCGCCGCAGCGCGCGGAGCTCGGACTTGTCGCGCATTCCCTGGACGAGTTCCATGTACGTAACGACCGACACAGCGAACGAAGGGAGGCGCTCAATGACCGCTCGGGCTCGCTCGTCGCCTCGCAGATACCAGACGAGAACGTCCGTGTCGACGAGCATCATTGCCTCCGTTCCCGCGCCTTGTCAACGAAGTCCTGCACGGATTCCGATTCGGCGTGATCGGCCCAAATGCCAAAGAGCTCCTTAACGTCTGCTCCGGTATCCTCCTCCCCTATCGGGATCAGCTTCGCGCAGGGCTTGCCGCGATACGTGATCAGGACCTCTTCTCCTCGTTTTACCGTATCGAGAAGCTCCTTCGAATGAAAACGAAGGTCTTTCGCCGTTGCTTCCATAACTGTTTCCCAAGTTTATACTTGAAAATGTCAACTCTTGTCTTAGGTACAGAGTTCCGGCTCCAGTCTTTCACGCGGGGGCAAGTCATTAGAGACGCCAACCCTGCGAAAGAGGAACAGTGTGGCGCCAGGCAAAATCGGTGCGCCCTGCCCCCTATCTCCCGTCTCGCTTCTGCTTCATCGTTCTCCTGTACAGGCGGGTGAGCTTCCTGTCATGCTCCCGCTGTGCGAACGCGGCCGACTCGTCTTTCCGGCGCTCCAGATAGGCCACTTCCTTTTTCAGTTTCTGGTGGCTCCGGTACCGATCCTCGTCCAGTTCGCCTGTCTCGAGTGCTTCCAGCACGGCGCAGCCTGGCTCCGAGGTGTGGGAGTTCGCCGCCGCCGATGAGGGGCGGTGAATCAACAGGTACAAATGCCGGTCGCGCAGCGCCGAGAGAAGGCGTCCACGATCGCGACCCGATCATGCAAGCATATGCGCCGACAAAGAAACGCTCGGGTTGGATAAGCGAGTGTCCGCATGGAAAATACGGCGCCGCCGCAAACTCCGCATGCTGAAACCGGTTGAGGTCCGTGCCCTTCACGCGGGATCCTTATCCCAGACTCTCAACGTCTGTGCGTGGGAACTCACTCGACCTCAGGTTCAGGCGGGCATTCATGTAAGAATGGAAAACGATGCCGAACATTCATACGTTATCCAGCACGGCATCCCATAGAAGCTACTAACATCATGATAGACGAGTTAAGCGACTACTGGGAGCACTTCGAACGATATCGCGCCGTCACACTGCAGATGCTTGATCAGGTCGAGGAGCCGGATCTCGATTGGCGTCCTCTACCAGAGATGATGAATCTGGGTCAGCAGTTCGTACACATCGCACAGGCTGAGGATCTCATGATCCGTGGGCTCTTCGAGGATGATTGGGATCTCGACCGGGCCCGTTTGCCGAAACGCGTCCGCGACATCGACAAGCTGAGGATGTCCTTCGAGGATGCTCACGCGCGAGCACGGGGCAAGCTGGACGGGCTGGATGTCCGCGGTTTATTCGAGACGTTTGGCGAGCCTCCATCAACGAGGGCATCCCGGCTCTGGGCATTGCTCGAGCACGAGGTTCATCACGCCGCCCAGATCTCATTGTACCTGAGGCTGCTGGGGAAGGTGCCTCCGTACTTCGGCGAACCACTGGAGCCGGGAAGTCGGCCGGATGTAGCCTTGCGAGCGCAGTACGGCGGAGTCTAGACAGCGACGGCGCTGCAGAAAAAGGCACGCCAACCGCTGCGACCCAATTTGCGACTCGCATCCCTCGATACCGGTCAGCAAGAAATCGGGGAACGACTACCGCTCCGCGAGCTCCTTTTTCTTTGCGATCGAGCGGTATGCATCAGGATGCAGATAAGTCCCGATTTCGTCTGGGGGCTTGTCCACCTCTACCTGGACGGGATGCGTCTCCGCAAAGGGATCCTTGCGAACACCGGTCAACAGCCACGAGACTTCCATTCCGGGTTTGCCTCCGGCAACGGAAAACCGGTTGCCCTCGACACGGCGGCTGACGTACAAGTCGGGCGCGGGTTGACCAATCGCGGTTAGCTAATACCGAAAGTCCCGGTTGAGGGCCTCGAAATACGCCGGCAACTCGATCATCGCCGATCCGGATTGATCCAGGATGACGGTCCCGTCGTAGATGTTCTTCATCTCCGGACTCTCCACGAAGCTGTGGTAGAGGTACTTGTGTTCTGGATCGAGCGGGTGGTCGATCTTGAAAGTGCCGCTTCCTTTGCTGAGTGTGCCGGGGATCGAGACCGCCCCGCTCTCATCGACATCGAAGAGAACTGCCTGCGCATTATTCCTAACCTCAAAATCGGCATCCAGTCCACCTCCATCGTTGTCAAGTACAACCACCAAAGCATCGTTGGTTTGGAGCCAGATGTCTGAGTCGGGATAGTCCGGATCGGAGAAAATTCGTCCGTCGTCGTCTGTGGTTGACGACCCGCCAAGGATGAGATCCGGCGAGTCGTTGGTCGCGCCTCTCGTAAACGTACCGTTTCCGCCCCCGAAATAGCCGGCCCAGCCGGTTGGCGAATTGACAATCCCCCTGACGCCGTTGGTGACCCCCGTCACCGAAGATGCCAAACCGTACACGCCCCAGCCGGCCGACGACGTTACGTATCCGCTGACTCCGACGGTGGCTCCTGTTGCAGAAAGCACCTCGCCAAAAACGCCGGTTCCCTCGGTCGAGTAGCTGGTCCCAGAGACGCCTTGGACAGAGCCGGTCGCCGATGTCGCCTCGCCATAAACGCCTCGCCCGATCGCCGACCGACTCCTCCCGTAGACGCCGTAGGATGATCCGACCTCTGATTTCGACAGGCCGTACACGCCTACGCCGTCGTGCGCGTTGGCCGTCCCCTTTACTCCGGATCCTCCTGAGGAAGCCGTGTTCTCAATCTCGAGCCCATATGATGACTCCGGCGTCGAGGCGTAAATCGGGAGGCTAAGCCCCATAGCGTACGGCGACGCCGTGAGCTGGTTACGCGGGCCGACCACCTCGGCGTCCACCTCGACCTGGATCCACAGTGAATCCTCGAATTCAACGAAGTAGAACAGGGGTGACCCGGCCTCCAGTGCCAAGTTGAAGACACCGTCGTTCACGGAAACGCCGGCGTAGGTTCGGCTCCATTTCTGCGTACCTGCCGACACCGCGTCAAAGATCTTCAACGTGATGTCTCGCGTTCCGTCGATGGGCACACCCAGATCGTCGGTGAGCAGGCCTTGAAACGACATTACGCGCGGCGCCTGAGCCCGGGCCCCACTGTTGACGACCGTGAAGGTCAGAACGGCGACAACGAACACGAGTCTTCTCGGAAACATGGTGGATCCTCCCGTGAGACACGTGTCTCGCCAGATGACTTGAATTGAGGGAAAGAATACGAGATTCGCCACCAAATCTCGACGCCTGCTCCGAGTAAAACAACCCTCTCACCCCACTATTTTTTCTTCCTCTAGCGGGCGTGGTCAAATCATAGCGGCGCAGTCGATCTGTTATCCTCGGGAACGATCGCGACCTCCGGACATCGTGCGCGATTCGTCCTCGCCCATCGGCTCATCCAGGTTCAAAAGCGGTCCGCGACCGTCAGCCTCATTCTGCAGTGCGCCTGCCTGATTCGACACGGCGCCGGATTCTGCCTCCGTCTTAGTCGACAGATGCTCGAATTCCGCCGTCATTTGCCGGAAGCCGGCGAACAGCTTGTCCATGTGTCTCGTGAGCGCCCACCGGCCGGCCATGAAGGTCAGCGCCATCATAAGCAGCACAAATATGAAGCCCGGAACGGCACTCAATCCCAGGAATTCAGGCGCGAGAAACAGGGACAGGATCGCGGTCAGCGGCAGGGGGACATAGAACGGAAGGGCAGTCAGCGGCCCGTTCCAAAAGACGCTGATCTTGGTCTTTCCGTCTTCCTTTACGGCGGTTACATGCGCCGAATTCGTGGCGCCCCATGGAGAGCTCCACTCGAAAACGGAATCCCGGATCTTGACCACGCCCTCGGACTTGAAGCACTTGCGGATCGAAATGAGCATGTCCTCCCATTCCCCGGCGGTAATTTCCCTATGCAGGACCATCTGCCTGTCGAACGAAAAGGGTCCGCCCCAGAGGGACCGGTCGACGCTTTCGGATTCCAGGTCGAGCTCCGCGGCGGCTTTTCTTATCTGGTCCGGATCGATCCCCGTATCGGACGCTAGTTGCTGCAATTCTTCAACAGTCAGACCGATAGAATCCGGATCGTCCCGACTCGTGTTCTCTGCAGCCCGTTTTAGAATGGCGCCGATTTCTCTTTCACTAAACTCTTTCATGAAGCCTCTGAGATCGTCCTTTTGATAGCCCGGGCAAGATACGACGTGGTGCGTGGCGGCTGACGGCGACCAGACGTGCGACGAGATCCGCTATATGTCATCCCGAACGAGCCTCAGCGAAGGAGGGATCCCTCACCAGGTTGGGGATGACGGGCGCCGGCGATGGGTTGTGCAGGCAAGGAGTAAGAATCCTCTGTTTGAAACAAATAAGGCGCACCGACCGGCGCGCCCCAGGTTTGGTGTTTGAAGTTATCTGGTGCCCATTTTGGCGCCCAGTCGCTCACGAGCGATCGTGGTGTCGTTTGGACAAGAAAACATTCCGCGCCCCATCAGAGTCGTCGATCAGATTTGAGGCCTATTGACTGTCCTGACTTCGCATAATGTCCTTGAGGGTCTGCACATCAATTTGATCTTGTGGGCGCAACGAGTCGGCCTTGAGCATGATCAAACCCTCAGCATTGAGAAACACAACCTCTGTGTCCTCAATCCTGTGCCGCGCCGTAAGCGGCAACATATCCTCGTAGGTGTTGCCACTCATCAGGGTGAAGACATCGACTGCAAAATCTTCGACTATGCGGATACTACCCTCTTCCAGGGTAAAATCGCTCGCCTTGAGTTCCCGGGCGTGGCCTTCTCCGAAGTGAGTGAGTCGGCCCAGGAGCCGGCGGATATTTCCCTCTCCCGCCTGTACAAGAATGTCTACGTCCAGTGTTGCGCGAACGAAACCACACAGTGCCACCGCCAACCCTCCTACGAGGATGTACTCAACGCCGTGACGACTCAGGTCGGCCAACAACTCTTCGAACGAAGTTGGTTTCTCGCTCAAGATCTGCTTTTGTGAACGGAAGGATCAATGTTCTCAGGAGGAAGGCGCTGCCGTAGCGGAGGCAGCGACTTGTTCGAGCCGACCTGTTTTCGTATCCGTGCTTGTTTCTCCATGGTCGCCGCCAACGCGCATTGGTCCAAAGATTATTTTGACCGACAGACACAGGTTTTGTTCGGTCCTATGCTTCCGCATGAGCTTTGCCTCGCTACGATCGATCCGAAATCGCTACTTGCCGAGCCGTTTTGGGCCTGCCTTGACGACTTCGTCGGAACATTCGCCGGCGAAGAGTTTGAAGTTCTCGATATAGCGGGCGCCGAGCGCGTCGTACTTCATCCAGTACTCCTCCTTATTTCCCCAGGCATTGGACGGTTCCAGGACGTCGGAGGGCACGTCGGGACAGGTAAGCGGCACTTCGAAGCCGAATAGCTTGTCCTTGCGATACTTCACGCCGTCCAGCTTGCCCTCCAGGGCGGCATCCAGCATGTTGCGCGTATGGCGGATGCTGATGCGCTTGCCCACGCCAAACTTGCCGCCCACCCAGCCCGTGTTCACGAGCCAGCACGTGGCTCCGTACCTCTCCATCTTCTGCTTCAGCAGATTGGCGTAGTAAGAGGGGTGATGGACCATGAAGGGACCGCCGAAACAGGCGCTGAAAGTAATTTCGGGTTCGGCGCCGAGGCCGATTTCAGTGCCACCGAGTTTGGAGGTGTAGCCGCTGATGAAGTGGTACATCGCCTGGTTCATGTTCAAACGTGCGATTGGAGGAAGGACGCCCGAGGCATCGCAGGTCAGGAAGATGACGTTCTTCGGGTGCGACGGAGCCATCTTCTCAGGCATGGCGTTCGGAATGAATTCCAGCGGATACGAAGACCGCGTGTTCTCGGTCACCTTGTCGTCGTCGAGGTCGATGTGCCGTGTGGCGGGATCCCAGACCACGTTTTCGAGAATGGTGCCGAATCTGCGGGTGCAGGCGTAGATCTCCGGTTCATTCTCAGCCGAGAGCCGGATCACCTTGGCATAGCATCCTCCTTCGAAATTGAAGACGCCGTTGTCACTCCAGCCGTGCTCGTCGTCGCCGATGAGCTTTCTCTTTGGATCGGCCGAAAGCGTGGTCTTCCCCGTACCGCTCAGTCCGAAGAACAGGGCCACGTCTCCCCCATCGCCGACGTTGGCCGAGCAATGCATCGCCATCACGTTCTGCAGGGGCAGCAGGAAATTCATGATGGAGAAGAACGACTTCTTGATTTCTCCTCCGTAACTGCTGTTGCAAACCAGCGCGAGCCGCTGAGCGAAGTTGATAACGATGGCAGTTTCCGTGCGCGTTCCGTCCACGCTCGGGTCCAGCTTGAAGGAGGGAGCGGCGATGAGGGTGAATTCCGGAATGTGGCGCCTGTAGTCGTCGCGGGTCTTCGGCGTGATGAACATGTTCCGCGCGAAGAGACTCTGCCAGGCGTGCTCTGTAATCACGCGGATAGGCATGCGGTATTCGGGATCCGCACCCACGTAGCAGTCCTGGACGAAGAGTTCTTCACCCTGGAGAAAGGCCTGCAGCCGCCCGAAGAGCCCGCTGAACTTCTCCGGCGCCATGGGGCGGTTGTATATGCCCCACCAGATCTTCTCTGCGGTGGTCGGTTCCTGGACGATGTACTTGTCGTTGGCCGCCCGCGCGGTCCACTTTCCGGTGTGCACAAGAAAAGGCCCGCCCTCCATCATGTGGCCCTCGCCGCGGAATACCGCTTCCTCGTAAAGGGCCGAGGAGGGCAGGTTCCAGAAGACCCTGTCCAGATAAGCGAGCCCGTGATTCTTCAATTTGAAATCGCTTGCCAGCTCGCCGGCGTGTTTGCCTGCAGGCGTGTCGAATTCGAGATATTTGGTCATACCCAGTCCCTCACTAACTTTCTCTCGCCAATAAACAGTTCGTTCGGTGCATTGGGATCGAGCGCCCACTTGATCCGGTCGATGCCTTCGGTGATGTCCTTGATCGTACCGCACGTGGACAGGCGCAGGAAGCCTTCCATCCCGAACTCAACCCCCGGAACCGTGACCACGCGGACCTTGTCCAGCAGGAACTTGCTCAGCTTGGTCGAATCCTTCTCATAAGCCCGGAAGTCGGGGAAGCAGTAGAAGGTGCCGTCCGGCACGACCGTCTTGACGCCGTCGAACGCTCTCAGCCGCTCCACCATGACGTTGCGGTTGTTCTCCAGTGTCATTCGCAGGCTTTCCACGCTTGACTGGATGCCGTTGAGCGCGGCCGCAGCGGCGACCTGCATGACGGCTGAAGGCCCGGACGTCTGGTGGGACTGGATGTTGGTCATGACGCTGATGATCCGCTTGCTGGCTACGGCCCAGCCGATTCGGAACCCTGTCATGGCGTACTGCTTGGATACGCCGTTGATCACGATGAGCTTCGAGTTATCGCTCAGATCCTTGGAGAACTTGTAGCAGCTGATGGGCCGCTTGCCGTCGAACACGAGGCGGTGGTAGATATCGTCCATGATCAGAAACAGGCCGCGTTCTTCGCAGAACTCCACGATCTCGGCGATGAATTGCTCGGGATACATCGCCCCCGTCGGGTTGTTGGGACTATTGATGATCACGGCCTTCGTGTAGGACGTGACGTACCGCTCGATGTCTTCCAGCCGGGGATAAAAAGAACCGTCCTCGGGAGGGACCGGCACGGGGACCGCGCCGACCATCTTCGCCATTTCCGGGTAGCTCACCCAGTATGGGGCCGGGAAGATCACTTCTTCCTGTGGATTCAGGATGGCCTGCAGGGCGACCATGATTGACTGCTTGGCCCCGCCTGAAGCAATCACGTTTTCGGGCTCCACCTTCCGACCGTAGAATTCCTCCGTGTAGCGAATGATTGCCTGTTTCAATGCGGGCGTGCCATCCGCAGGGGTATAGCGTACCTCCCCGCTATTGATCAACCCTGCGGCGGCCACGATGGCGTCGAGCGGGGCCCTGGATTTGGGTTCGCCGCCGCCGAGATGAATCACCGGTTCCCCCTTGGCCCGAAGAATGGCCGCCGTCTCGTTGAGCTTCAGGGTGACCGATTCACTTATGGATTTTCCGATGAGGCTCAGGTTCATAGTTGATTTCCCATTTGCGTAATGACCAACCTCGTGTTCATGTCTTGCACCGGACCGACCATGTGGGCCCGGCGCTGCAACGTGATTTGCGAAACGTACCAACAGAACAAAACGGGATCGAACCGCGTGACGGAACTTCGCGGTATTCATGACAGGGGATTCTCTGTCGTTGTTGTCGGGGTGTGGTCGGAAGGGCTGCGTCACTCCGGCTTCAGTGACTCGGGCGCTGCGCTCAGCGGATGTTTTGCTTCGTGCTGCGGGAAGAGATCGGTTGGCACCCCTCGCCAAGTGTCATTTTCCTCCCCAGAGAGAAATGACACAAATGACGGGGAGGACAGGGGTATGTGAGGCAATGGCGCTAGGGAGACCGGAACGAAGGTCGCGAACAAATACATGGGGATTCTGATCACCGTCGCGTAAGTTCGTGGGACCTCTGTAGGCATTACCACACGTCATATGAGAGGCGTCGCGGTCCTAATCGTTATTCTTTCTGTTGCGGGATCGGTACGTCTGGCTCGAGCCCAGGTTGTTCTCAACGAGGTCAGTCTGGATGAGAAGCGGGTCGAGCTACGAAATGCTGGAGCAACCACGCAAGACGTCGCCAACTGGTGGCTCTGCAACTCCTCCAATTGCCGACAGATTGGGACACTCGCGATTAGCGTGGGTTCGACGAGTATCATTGCCGACCTGTTCGTGGTGATCGATTTCCCCGATTTGCAAGCAAACGGTGAGGTCGCACTTTACGTCGGACCCAACTTCTCTGACTCTGGCTCATTGGCCGACTACCTCCGCTACGGCGCAGGCACAAACACACGAGAACCCCTTGCCGCCCAGGCGGGACTCTGGACAACTGGCGAGTCGGTCGCAAGACCTGGCTTTGGTTGGACGATGTCGCGTTTCGCAACTGCACCGGGCGCTGCTTCCTGGAGCAAAGGTTTGCCTACTCTCGGCTCCGCGAATGAGCGGCCGGTACCGATCATGCAACTTAATGAAATCGACATCGAGCACGGATATGTCGAGATGCTCAACTCAGGGACAGGCGAAATCGATCTTTCCCTGTGGTGGATATGCAATGGTTCGGACTGTTCTCGAATTCGCGATCTCGGCCGGCTGACCAATTCGATGCTCGTCAGCCCCGGTGGATTCTTCGTCTCGATCTTCGACCAGCTCGACTCTGAGAGCGACGAGGTTGCTCTGTACGAGGGAAACGAGGATCAGTCACCCGGGATTCTTGTTGACTACCTGGCCTACGGTGAGGGCGCCCATTCGAGAGAGCAACAAGCCACTGCTGCAGGGCTGTGGATCGAAGGGGAGGCAGCAGTTGTAGCGCCTCCCGGCCGGAGCCTCTCGAGATTCGACGACGGGATCGGCGCTGGAGCGTGGGACATCGGCTTGCAGACTATAGGAGTGCCAAATCGCATGCCGACGCCAGTGCCAGTTGGGAGTTGCGAGCCCGCGACCGCGAGTCATCAACTCGATGCAAACAACGTCCAAACCACCATTTTCAACAACGGCAGTCTGTTCGGAAACAGTTCCCTGCAACCACCATATTTCGAGGTTCCTGTCGGATCAGGACACCAAGCGTTATCGATCGGGGGAATCTGGGTAGGTGGTTTGATTGAAAAGGAGCTTCGAGTTGCCGCCTCAGATTTCGGGCCATGGGAGTTCTTCCCCGGTCCGCTCGATTCGGACGGCGAGCCGTCGGATGACTGTTCATCATACGACCGAATCTTCAAAGTCAGCGTGGAAGATCTACGCCAATACGAGTCATCGGGTGCCGCGTCGCAAGATCTTGCAGACTGGCCTTACCAATTGGGCGCTCCAGTGGTTGATCGAGATGGTAACCCGAACAACTATAATCTTGCCAACGGTGATCGACCGCAGCTCAAGGGCGACCAGACAATCTGGTGGGTGATGAATGATGCCGGAAATCAACATGACTGGTCAGGGACTTCACCGATTGGACTGGAGGTGAGGGGCACTGCGTATGCTTCGCTGAGCAAACAATCTGCGATTAACAACTCGATTCTCCTCAACCTCGTTCTGGAGCACAAAGGGGGAACGAGCGTGGGCGCAGTGTTTCTCGGACTCTGGGTGGACGCGGCTCTCGGTGACCCAACCGACGACTACGTTGGATTTGATTCAACAAACGGAATTGCATTCGTTTGGAATGGAGACAACTTCGATGGAGGCGAATACGGTTATGGGGACACACCCAGTGCCGTGGGAGTAGTTGCACTTGAAGGCGTAAACGTCGCCGATGATGGGGTTGACAACGATCATGACGGGGAGGTGGACGAGGCCGATGAGACGATCGGCTTGACCCGCTTCATAGCATATCGTGATGACGACTCGTCGTTCGGCAACCCGACGTCTGGTCAAGAAGCCTACCAGTATCTCAGCGGGAAATGGCGAGACGGTTCAGCGCTGACTTTTGGCGGTGACGGGAAAGACGGGACGCCGACGACCCTCATGTACACAGGTATACCGCCAAACTTTTGGAGTGAGGCGAACATTGACGGTGCCGGGACGAGGAACCAGCCGGGCGAAAGGCGTTTCGTTGCTTCATTGGGACCCTTCTCGCTGCATCCTGGACAAACTCGTAATGTGACGCTGGCAATCATCTGGGCCCAAGGAAATGATCGTTTCGACTCCATTGCGAGCTTGCGCACTTCAGCCACGAAGGTGAGACAAGCTTTTGACGAAGGCTATCCGACAAGAACCGCGACCGATAATGAACTCGAAGTCCCGGAAAGGTTCACTGTCGATAGCAACTACCCGAACCCATTCAATCAAAGCACAAGCATTCCATTTAGCTTGCCACGCCGAACAACCGTTAGTCTGTTGATCATTGATCCGCTCGGCCGGAGATTGCGCCAGGAATCACTGGGAATGCTTGACGCCGGTATCTCATTCGTATCGGATCGTGCCGAGGTTCGTTGCCAAGCTGGAGTATTCTTCTACGAATTGGTCAGTGATTTGGGAACGCGTTCTGGAGCGATGACGATTGTTCGATGAGGACTCGACCTCACGACAGTGGGATCGAAATGTTGGTTGACCTCGGCAGCCCGAATCCGACTACCTTGGTGCTCCACTATATTGACGGCTGTTCCCGATCAACCAAGAGTGACCGAAATGATTGTCAGACTCGCAACGGCCACGACGATCGTCCTCAATCTGATTAGCGCAAATGTCGCACTCGGACAGGGACATGCCGACTACTCTCGGACTACGCCGGTGACAAGAACGGAGACCATCTCCTTCCCGTTTCACAAGTTCAAATCACGCGTTCTGTCCAAAGAGGACATCTTCCTCAGGAAGTTCGTCCAAGCGTTCGGCCGTGCTGCTTCCGGCGCCGACCAAGACGGCAGGTATGAAGAGTACTTCGACAAGAAACTCGGCGAAATTCCGCTTCTTGAATTTCAAGTCTCGGCTCATGTTGACGTGACTCACAAGTATCCCAGTATCGAAGCATGGCATGACCACGCCCCGGCTTCGTCAAGTGACACTGCGTACTATGCAACGGTAACCTTGGAACAGACTCATGCGAAGGATGAAATGAAGGTCCTTCGCATGTACGAGTCACTTGAAAACCCGAGCCTAAGCGTCGTCAGCTTCAGGCTCACTCCGGATGAAGTTAGGAACTTGTATTCCTACCTGGTCGAAGGCGACCCCTTCGGCACGGACGGCAGGGTCCATGAGACGAAAAGCATTGATCTTGGTGAGGGCACTCTGCGGTTTGGACTTGTCTTTGACAAGCCGTATGCGCTGTTCGAGTTCGGTGGTGAAACCTACATGCTGAAGGTCGAGGAATTGCAGACGATGCTCCGAGCGGTGGACGTTCGTCTAAGTTACTTGAGGGAGCACAACGGTGAGCTCTTCGCGCATTGATTTCGATTAGACGCTCGACTGGACCCCGCTTTTCTGGTTGCTCTCCCGCGGATTACCCAGCGCCCGAGGCCCTGACGAGATTCGCGGTTCACTGGCCGGACGAACACGAGTCCGGATCTTCCGACACCGGCACGATCCGGTTGAAATGGCCGAGACTCGCCAACGCGGAGGTTGGTCGGAATCGGAAGCAAGAAGGAGAGTCAGGATCAGAGTTGAGTCGGGCGTTCTGTGACGAAGACTTTGCCCCCCGGCCGCTAGCCGGCACAAACAGAAAAGGGCGCGCCGACCGGCGCACCCTAAGTTTGCAGCCTGAAGCCCCACCCGCTCGGGGCCAAGATCCGGTGTTTGAAGTTATCCGGCGGCCATCTTGGCGCCCAGTCGCTCACGAGCGATCGTGGTATTGGTTGGACAAAAACATGATCCGCTCGATCAGAGCCGTCGATCAGATTTGAGGCCTATTGACTGTCCTGACCTCGCATGATGTCCTTGAGGGTCTGCACATCAATTTGATCTTGTGGGCGCAACGAGTCGGCCTTGAGCATGATCAAACCCTCAGCATTGAGAAACACAACCTCTGTGTCCTCAATCCTGTGCCGCGCCGTAAGCGGCAACATATCCTCGTAGGTGTTGCCACTCATCAGAGTGAAGACATCGACTGCAAAATCTTCGACTATGCGGATACTACCCTCTTCCAGCGTGAAATCGTTCACCTTGAGTTCCCGGGCGTGACCTTCTCCGAAGAGAGCGAGTCGGTCCAGCAGCCGGCGGATATTTCCCTCTGCCGCCTGTACAAGAATGTCTACGTCCAGCGTTGCGCGAATGAAACCACACAGTGCCACTGCCAACCCTCCTACGAGGATGTACTCAACGCCGTGCCGACTTAGATCGGCCAACAACTCTTCGAACGAAGTTGGTTTCTCGCTCAAGATCTGCTTTTGTGAACGGAAGGATCAGTGTTCTCAGGAGGAAGGCCCGCTGTAATGGAGTCAGCGACTTGTTCGAGCCGACCTGTTTTCGTATCCGTGCTTGTTTCTCCATGGTCTCAGCCAACGCGCACTGGTCCAAAGGCTGTTTTGACCGACGGAGGCAGGTTTTGTTCGCTCCGAGTAGAGCCGTGGGGCTGGGTTAGGTAAGCATGGAGCCGGGTTGTCGTTTTGGCTACCGACGTTGAGCAACGGGGGTGCTGCTAGATCCCGGCAGGCAGACCGATCAGGTTCAGCGAACAACCAAAAAGGGCACGCCGTCGGCGTGCCCCAACTTTGGTGTTTGAATTTGGTGTCTGCAGTTTTCTGGTGCCCAAGAGAGGACTCGAACCTCCACGGCCATAAGGCCACTACGCCCTGAACGTAGCGCGTCTACCAATTCCGCCACTTGGGCCCGTCTTCGCCTCACTCCGTTCGGCTACGCCGAGGCAGGCCCCCGGCATCATCCTACGAAGGCTCTTGACGAGCGAGCATTTAAGGTACGCGTATCCTCTAAGGTTCCGCAACCGACTCCCCGTGCCGAATCATGAATGCTGGATGATAAATATTCGATGTTCGGTATTCGATGTTCGATGTTCGATGTTCGATGTTCGGTGTTCGGTGTTCGGTGTTCGATGTTCGGTGTTCGGTATTAGATGTTCGTCAAGCGGCCCGCTTCAACCGGATGACCGTCGTCCCCTCTTTGAAATTCTCGAAAGACTGCCGCAGGCTCCGGCCGCCGGGCCAGCGGTACTCGGCCTCGAGGGTCTCTGGATAGTAGGCAGCCGTGTACAGCGTTCCGAATGCTTTGTCGAACCGGGTACTGTACAGCGGCGGTTCGAGGAACCGGTTGAGGAAGGTCTGCTCGGTTTCCTCCGGATCGGCCAGCCGCGCCTGGAGATGTTCCTTCCGTTCGACGGTCGTCGTCATCCGAGCATAGTCATCCCACTCGACCCGGTCCTGGTGATTCGTGCTGACGGGTTCAGCCCTGATGATTGCCGGTCGGTCGGGAGCAAGGTGCGCGGTGAAGAACGTCCCCTCCCGATCTGCCACGGTGATGTTGTAATGCATGTGCGTGGGAATGCGCTGCAGGACTTTGGACGCTGACTCGGCGTCGTCACAGGTTTCCAGCACGTAGCGCAGGATGAGCGGGACGCCGAAGCCTTCCCCGACGGTCTTGTTACCTCCGAACGAAAGGGACACCGCCAACCCCGCATCGTTCATACCGTCGAGTACGCCCCAGAGGCAGTCGATCACCGAAATCACGGGCCGACGCCACTCGGTGCGGAGCAGTCGCCCTTCGAAGAGTCGCGGACTGTAATCGTAGTTCCTCACGAGGACCGGCCGATCCCGCGACCACACAGCCTGCGAGCAGCCCGAGAGGTAAGGCGGCGGACAATACAAGCTCAGAAATCTCGCCTCGAGGTCGCCGCCTCCGGCAAGCTCGACGAGCGACTCGTAAATCGGTACAAGCTCGGGCATGTGGTTTCGGAGTGCCTTCAGCGAGCTCTGGTATCCGGGACGGGCACGGTGACCCTCCGAGAGAAACCATTTCTTGTACGCCGGCCAGTGACGCTCAAAAACCGCCTGCCACTTTGGACCCGGCCTCGCCTCCGATATCGATACGAAACGCAGATCCATTCGCTGCTACAGCATCTTGAAACTGCCGACTTCGGCGGGTACGTACTCCACTTTGCTGCGTTCGCCCGTTGCAAAATGGCCCTTGATGCCTCGAATCCACGCCTGCGCCCGTTCGTTCAGCTGGAAGTCATCCGTCATCAAGCGCCCGCGCGTGACGAGAATGCCCAGATCTGCGCCTTCATACTGATAGTCGCCCGCCCCCGCAATGCGCAAAAAGAAAGCCTCAGACTCGCTTTCGACCGCCCGTCGGTGCGTGTCGAAGCGTGCGAAATGGACGCTCCCGTCGCCTTTCCATGCTCCATATACCGGTCGGCGGCGCCTTCTTGATGACGTCGACGGTGTCTTCCGTGTGCTTGATCACGAGCTGGCTCCAGGTGTCGATGTTTTCCGGCCGCGCCCAGCGTCGGTTGATCCCCACGACGCTGAGCTTGTAATCGACGTCGAACCATTCCAGCAAGTGAAACATGAACAGGGGTGCATCCGCCAATGCAAAGACGGCATGGTTGGTAATGGAGCTCGCTCCCGTGATACGGGGATTTAGCTCACCCAGATAGAGCTTCCCGCTGTCCTCATCGATTAGAAAGTCGAGCTCAAAATAGCCTCTGTAGCCTTCCTCCCTGAGTTGGTCCCCCATCGCTTGCGTATACTTGCGCGCCTGACGCCGGATACTGCTCGTGAAGGTATCCGCAAAGATCTCGTTTCCACACCAGCCTCCCTTGTACGGCGTGAGTTCCTTGAAGCCGACAAGCTCCGTCATGAGCGGCGCGACGATGGTGCCGTGGCGGGTCACACAGGCCTCAATGGCCGAGCCGCGGCATCGGATACGTTTCATCACCTTGACCTCGGGCTCCGCCACGATCTCCGACGCGTGCTCGTTCCAGTCGTCCTCGTCGGATATGAAAAAGGTCGTGTGGCCCGAGTCTCCGAAAGGAGTCTGTATGACGAGGTCCTTGCCCAGGGGCGCCGAAACACGACGCAGGGTTTCGTAGCTGTCGACCTTGGCCAGGACGTTCGGGACGCTCGGTACGCCGGCCTTGTCTGCTACGCGGGTCGTCGTCACCTTGTCGTCGAGGTACTGGCGCAGCTTGGCCGGTGGAAAGCAAACCTCGAGCCCAAGATCGCGGGCCAGGTCTTCCGTCTGCTCGTCAAACATCAAAAACAGCACCTTCCCTCCCTCACCCCGCCTGCCGATGTAGTCGGCCACCTCCTTGTGTTCGAGCAGGTACCGATTGATGTCTTCGATGCTTTCGAACGTGTCATGCGGCATCTCCTTTGGAACGAAGACGCTGGGATGCTGCCCGTCGAAGCAGTCGATGTAGGATATGAACCTGAATCCCCTAACCCACTCGTCCGCCCCCAGCAGGTTGAAATTGGTCGCACTGACAAAGTAGACAGGCGTCTCGTTACGATAGAAAAACCGGCGGATGTCGGATACGCCGCGAAGGGGCTTGGAAGCCATCATAAAATGAGTTATCAGTTTAGTTTACGTCGGAGGTGGCGCCCGCCTTGCTGCCACGCCTGCGCGGAGGGGCGAGCACAGGCTCGGCCGGCTCAATATTGCCGTCGCCGCGCTCCCCGGCATGTGCGCGCTTTGCGGAAACCGCTCTCATTGCCGCCTCCGTGAAAACTCGAAGTCCCAGATCGGGTCGGTAGCCGTGGATTTCCTTGACGTCGAGTGCGTGCATGAAGGCCAGAATTTCCTCGCTGATGACCTGTCCGGGCACCAGGATCGGGAATCCGGGAGGGTACGGGATGATGAACGAGGCCGATACCACTTCACGTCCGGATACGATCGCTTCGCTTATCGAGCCGTCCATTTTGAGATATTCGCAGGCTGTTTCGTCGTAGGCCATAAAGAAGGCGGAGCGCAGGTCCCCTTCGGGCGTCCCCGGATTGGGAGAAAAGGCCGCATGGAATCGACTGAAATCGGGCAATGGCGGCAGCTTCTCAGTGAGCGATACAATTCGCTGCTTGTGGAGGTCTGCTTCCGTCGGATTCAACGAGAGCTCTTCCGCGCGAAGCTGCTCGGCGATCTTGACCAGTACGCTGATCAGGTAGGCGACCGAACTCCGTGTCGTGCCGATGTTCGTCATGAACAGCACCGTGTTCCGGCTGGTCTTGTTGACCTGAATTCCGAACTGATCCATAAGGTACCGGCCCTTGAACGTGTCGCCATCGATCCCCGCTTTGCCCACAGCCAGTGTGATGTGTGTCGGATCCAGCACGAACTCATCCGTCCGCCACGCTTCCTCCATCCGGCTCCAGCCTTCCTCCGGGTCGAAGTACTGCTCCAGCCCGGAAGATCGGTAGGCAGAGGGAATCAGGTCTCGGATGGTCAACACCTCGAAATATCGCTTCAGCACGGGATGCTCCGATATCTTGGCGCGCAGCGTCATAGCCATTTCGACGCTCTTCTGTACCAGCTCGAAACCCTCGAGCTCGGCCTGACGCCGAGCGACGTCCAGCGACGCCAGAATCTGATAGTTGGGCGAGGTCGAGGTGTGGGTCATGTACGCCTCGTGGAACGTGTCCTCCACCTTCCGCTTGAACTCCTCGTCGTATACATGAATCATCGCGCCCTGGCGCAATGACGAGAGCTTCTTGTGCGTGGACTGCGTAGCGTATGCGCGGATCTTCACGCGATCCGGATCAGGCAGCAATGGCTGGTCAAGCCATGTGGCATCGTCGTCCGGATCGAGCTCGTCAAAGCTCGCCTTGTACTTGGCGTAGCGCGCGCGATAATCCTGGCTCTGATACCGCTCTTGCAGGCGCGCGGCGGTCGACATGGCGGTTCGCCGGCGATAGGTCGGCGTAAACTGGGCGAAGCCGAACCAGGCCTCATCCCACAGAAAGATCATATCGGGCTTTATGGCGAGCACTTCCTCCATGACCCGTTCGACGTTATAAACAATGCCGTCGAACGTGCAGTTGGTCAGCAATAGCATTTTGACCTGGTCCAACCGTCCGGCCCGCTTGAGCTCGAGGAGCTTCTTCTTGATCTCACGGAGGGGAACCGCCCCGTACATGGAATACGCGGCGACAGGATAAGAGTCCAGGTAGACCGGCAGCGCTCCCGATAGGACAAGTCCGTAGTGATGCGACTTGTGGCAGTCGCGGTCAACCAGCACCGTGTCGCCCGGCTTGACGAGCGCCTGCAGGACGATCTTGTTCGACGTGGAGGTGCCGTTGGTGACGAAAAAAGTCTGCTGCGCCCCGAACGCGCGGGCGGCCATCACGCGGGCCTTTTTGAGCGTGCCCGTGGGTTGAAGAAGCGAATCGAGACCGCCCGTCGTCGCGGATGTTTCGGCCAGGAAGATGTTGCGGCCGTAGAACCGGCCCATGTCCTGGATCCAGTGGGATTTGGAGATCGAGTTCCCCCGTGAAATGGGCATCGCGTGGAAAACCCCGGTGGGCCGCTGGCTGTACGCTTTCAAAGCGGAGAAGAAGGGCGTTTCGTAACGCTCCATGATGCCGCGCCGAATACTGAGATGCAGCTCGAAATAGTCCTCCTGCCGGTAGAATATCCGACGGAAGGCCTGGTGCCCTTCACTGGCAGCCTCCTCGACGCCGGCGTCGCTTACGAGATAGAGGTCGAGCTCGGGTCGCAGTCGTTTGATAATCCGGGCAAGAGCCGGACCGAGGTCGACTTCGCTCGTCGCATCGAGACCGGCCTTTTCGATCTCCGACAGGTACGGCTGGAGGATCTCGAGGCGGTTCTTCGACCTCAACGGAAAATTCTGGCGGATTACGCAGCTCTGGATATTGTAGTTGAGCATGACCGCCATGAGCGCATCCTCAAGGCTCTTGACGACGACGATGTCATAAACGAAACGGTCGTCCGGGTCGCCGATCTCCCGCATCCGTTTGCGCAGGGCCCGCTCCTCGTCGACCGGCAGGTTGTCGACGAAAAGCACCTCGAAATAATGGTGGTCCGCCGCATTGCCCGAACCCTCACCCCGACCGGACAAGACGCGCCCGCCCACCTTGTCGGAACCGGTCGCGTGCCAGCCCCCCGTCCGGGTGCGATAGGACTCGCTGACCAACTGTCGAACGACGGTCCCAACCGCAGTCGCGAACGGCCCATAGTCCTTCTGCTCAAACAGTTCTTGCAATTGATCGAGTATGTCCTTGCCGGGAAACGCCCAGTAGCATTCAATCGGCGACACAATCGAGAAGAGCTCAGCAACGGATCGCCGCAGGCTTGAGACGTCTGCCCCGGTCTTCTGTCGATCACCCAATCGCTTGGCTGCATCCTTCAAGCGGTTCCAGGTATCGATTCGGAGTTGTGAAGCGTTGTAATAGCGGCTGAGGCTGCGCACCTTGGCGGTGCCGGTGCCGGTCTTATTGTCAAGCATGGTTTAGCGTTATCCTTGTTCTTCTCGAAGCGGTCTTGCGCCCGCGTGTGGCGGCGTCAACTTTACAGGCCGTCGGCGTTCAGCAGGTCCTGGGGGACCTCCTTGCGATCGTTCCTCTTGGGTACCTCCAGCGGTCCAAGCTCATCGAGAAACGGATGGCGGACGCCTGGCTGATAGATTGAGAATTCGACGGACCGGTCGCGAAAACTCTTCAGCACCTGTCCAAGCCGCATGATGCCGTGGCTGCGACTGCGCCTCACACGGTCCAGGTCAATCTCGATTGGGATGAATTCCTCGTTATCGCCCGCCTGGTGGACGACGGCACCTTCGGGACCGCAAACGATCGAACGTCCAATGCCACCATCTCCAAGTCCATTAATATCAAATATATAACACTGATTCGTCGCGGCGCTCGCACGCGCAATTGTCAACTCGAGATCACGGTCGACGGTGCCTGTCAACGATGGGTGCAGAATGACCTCGGCGCCCATCACAGCAAGTGTGCGGGTGGTCTCGGGAAACCACATGTCGTAACAGATCGACAAACCGAACCGGCCGACGTCGGGCACGTCGAAAACCAGGAACTGGTCTCCCGGAGTAATACCGACCTCGTAGGGCCGAAAGGGGAACATCTTTCGGTATCGACCGACCACTTCGCCGTCCGGATTGACGACCAGGCTTGTATTGTAGACACGATTCCCGACGTATTCGTACAGGGAGCCCGGGATCAGCCAGATGCGATGTTTGGCGGCCATCTTCCGAAACGCCTCTTCCGCGGGACCTGGAATGCGCTGCGCCTTCGCACGAATCGGACCCCAGATAGCCAGCTCACTGAAGACCACCATCTGAACCCACGGATAGAGCCCCATCAGCGTGTCCAGGCGCCTGATCATTGCCGGCAAATTGTGCTCCGCCGCCGAAACCCTCATCTGGACGCCTGCAATCGCAAAAGGTGTCATACAAAATACGTGTTGAGTTCAGAACTTACTTTAATCGCGATCACGGCCGTACGGAAGCGCTCATAGCCTCTTCAAAGGTATCGAGTGCCTCGGCGATCTGACGGTCGGTGACCACCAGCGGCGGAATCCAGCGGACCACGTTGCCATAGGTTCCACATGGAAGTAGTAGCAGGCGGCCTTCTTCGCGAGCGTGACGTAGTATTGTATTCACGAGTTGCCCATCAGGTTCGCCTGTGTCAGGATTGACAAACTCACAGCCGATCATCAGGCCGAGGCCGCGCACGTCGCCGAGTGCCGGGAAACGTGCCTGTATCTCGCGCAGTCCCTCGATAAGTTGGCGGCCACGCGCAGCCGCATTGTCAATAAGGCCTTCGTCGAGGAGAACGCCGATTGTGGCTTCCGCTGCAGCACAGCCGATTGGATTGCCTCCGTAGGTGCCACCGTGAGCGCCGCGCTGCCACTTCCCCATGATTTCCTTGGTAGAGGCGATCCCCGAGATCGGAAACCCACTCCCCATCCCCTTAGCCATGACGACCACGTCGGCCTTCACATCTGCGTATTCGTGCGCAAAGAACCATCCCGTACGCCCGAATCCGCTCTGGACCTCGTCCATGACCAGGAGGATGCCGTGCTCGTCGCATACCTGGCGCAGTCCCTTGAGGAACGGGACCGGCGCAGGGATGTACCCTCCTTCGCCCAGGACCGGCTCGATCACTATCGCGGCCGTTTCTCCCGGCGCCGTTTGCGAATGCAGGAGAAGATCCAACTCCTTCAGCGCCCATGCGCTGACGTCTTCCTCACTCATACGATGACGGAACGGGTCGGGGAAAGGCGCCACGAAGACGCCCCCCGGCAGTGGCTGATAGCCGACGCGATAGATTGTTTTCGAGGACGTCATTGCCATCGTTTGACTGGTACGGCCGTGAAAACTCCCCTGAAAGACGATTATGTTGGTGCGTCCGGTGGCGTGGCGCGCGAGTTTTACAGAACCCTCCACGGCTTCAGCGCCGGAGTTGGAGAAGAAGAAAGTGTCCAGATGAGCCGGCGTAACGCTATCGAGCGCCTGTGCCAGTCGAATGAGCGCTGGGTGGAAGTAACAGTTGACTTGGGCATGTATGATTCGTGCCGCCTGTTCCTGAATCGCACGAACTACCCTGGGGTGGCAGTGGCCTGTATTGGTGACCCCTATGCCGCTCGTGAAATCCAGGTATCGCTCGCCGTCGACCGTATACACGAAGCATCCCTCCCCTCGCTCCACGACGAGATCGGTTATGCGTCCCCAGACAGGGGAAAGCCGGGAAATATCCTGTTCCAATATGGCGTCGACGTTCATAGTGATTGCTGGTGGCGTTATCCGATAGCCGATGTCAATAGGCTTGCTTCCAATGCGGCGGACTTCGTTCTCTTGCGATTGCCGCCTTAACGAATATAGGTGATACGACGACGGGCGGAGCCGGATCAAATGGCCGTTCGCCTGACGCTGACCCAGAGATTGGTGGCGGTGGCGACCTCCCCCAGCTGCGTGTGGCGGTTTATCCGGACGCGACCTCCCCCGGCTGCACCCGAATAAATTCGGCCTTAGCCGCCCCCTCATGGAGGGGGACCGTGTGGCGCTGTCGCGCGGGCAACGATCGCGGCCTGAACCGTCGTGCCCGCGCGTTTGTTAGGGCCGGCGCTTGTCATCCCGACGACCGATCCCGACGTAGTCGGGAGAGGAAGGAGGGACCTCTTTGGGGATGACGCAACATTAGCGCCATTGCATCGCCCGGCACACACTTCTTCGAGTTGCACCCTTAGGTCCTTCACCCGACTGAAGTCGGGCTCAGGATGACAGTTGGTGTCATTCCCGACGCGAAGCGACTTGCTCAGCCGGCGGAAGCCATTCCGCGTTCATCATTCCGCATTCCTCATTACACTTCCCTGGATCCCCGCCTCCGCGGGGATGACGGGCGGAGTCTCGCACTCGGACTTCGGACTTCGGACCCCGGACGTTCTTCTTTCACAGTTTCTTATCCCCGCGTGTGTATCTCCTACCCAGATATTTGGTAAGAATGGATTTATCCCCTCGCGCACGCATTCCGGAGGAATTGGACACATGCGACTTTCTCTTTCCGCGGCCGTTCTGCTGATTACGGCTGGAACCGCTTTCGGCCAGGGCACCCGCCCGCTCCCCTATCCCGTCTTCGAAACACCCCAGTTCAAGCGCGCCGTCGAGAACGGCACCCGCAGCCGCGACGGGAAACCCGGTCCGCATTATTGGACCAACACCGCGGCCTACGACATCGACGTGACCGTATCGCCGGCCTCCTTTGAGCTCGGCGGCACCGAGTCAGTCACGTATCACAACAATTCCCCCGACGTCCTCCATCGTCTCGTGCTGAACCTCTACCAGAATCTCTACCGTGAAGGCGAGATCCGCGATCGGAACACCGTCACGACAGGAGGCATCAACCTCTCGTGCGCCTCCGTCAACGACAAGCCGATCATCGAGCAGGGCGACCCGCGGCTCGACGGCTACGTGATCAGCGGGACAAAAATGGTCATCAATCTGGTCGATCCCGTTGAACCCGGCGGATCGGTCGACATGCGATTCTGCTGGGACTTCCCCATCCCGGCATCCTCCTCCAATATGAGGATGGGCACCGACGGCCAGGTCTTCTATCTTGGATACTGGTATCCTCAAGTCGCTGTATATGATGATGTTACGGGTGGCCCAGGATTTGGTGACGGATGGGACCTCGATCGCTACATGGGTACCGGTGAGTTCTACATGGATTACGCCGACTATGATGTCCGCGTCACGGTGCCTGAGGGCTACCTCGTACCGGCAACCGGCGTCCTCCAGAATGCGGAGGAGATCCTGACTCCGGAAGTGCTGGGGCGCCTCGCGCAAGCGGCGACCGATTCGGATGTCGTGAATATCGTGACGGACGATAATCGCGACTCCGCCTTCGTACCGACGAATACCGGTAACGCAACCTGGCACTTCACGGCGAGCAATGTCCGTGACTTCGCATTCGGTCTGTCCGACGCCTACGTCTGGGACGCCACTCACGCCGTAGTTCCCGATCGCGACAACGACGGGAAATCAGACCACGTCGCAATCAATGCATTCTACCGTCCGCAGGCGAGACCCTGGCATCGTTCGGCGGAGTTCGGAAAATTCTCCATCGAGAATCTCTCGAAGGACGTCATCCCCTACCCCTGGCCGCACATGACCACCGTCGAAGGCATCATCCGGGGCGGGATGGAATATCCGATGATGACGCTCATCGGAGGAGGCCGATCTGAAAGCGGACTCTTCAGCGTCACCTACCACGAGATCGGGCACATGTGGTTTCCGATGATCGTCGGGTCGGACGAAAAAGAAAATGCCTGGATGGATGAAGGCCTGACCTCCTTCAATCAGAGCAACGGAAACGTGGATTTCAACCACGATCCGAACGTCTGGGACCCCGAACGGCAAGCCTATTATCGGATAGCCGGCAGCGGTTACGAAGTCGCCCCGATGCGCCACTCAGACGAGTATCCCTTCGGTACCGAGGCCTACAGCATCGCGTCGTACAGCAAACCGGCGGTCATGCTGCACGCGTTGAACGGCCTGCTCGGAGAAGACCTCTTCTACAAAGCGTTCAAGGAATACGCCCGCCGCTGGGCCTTCAAACATCCGACGTCGTACGATCTGTTCAATACGTTCGAAGACGTGACCGGAGAGGACATGGACTGGTTCTGGCGATCCGCGTTCTATGAAACGTGGACGCTTGATCAGGCCGTGGCCTCCGTCGATTCGAGCGATGACGGCGTCAACGTTACGATCCGCGACCTGGGCCTTTCGACGATGCCCGCTCCTGTCACGGTAACCTATGCGGATGGCAAAAAGGAAAGCCAGCGCGTCGACGTGAAGGTCTGGCTCGCCGGAAATCGAGAGGCCACCTTGACCTTCCCCGCTGGAAGCGTGACCAAGGTCGAGATCGATCCCGACCAATTCATGCCTGACGTCGACCGATCGAACAACGTTTGGGAGGCTTCGTCGACGAACTGAAGGTGCCCGCATCGACGCTTGAAGGACTACCCCACGTCCCGGTTGCCGATCGAAAGACCGGGCTCGATGTATTGCGAGCACTGGCCAGAGAGCGATCGTTTCTCGCCGCGCTTTCGGTCATGCACGAACAGGTCGGAGATTTCTTTGAGATCTCGCTCCCGGGATTCGATCCCGTGGTCGTCGTAGGCCCGGAGCTCAACCGCCGCCTCCTCGTTTCGGACCGTGAGCAGTTCTGTTTTCGTACGGAGTCGGATGCGGTCACGAAACTGCTCCGGCACGGACTGCTCGTCGAAGACGGTGAGCGGCACGCCGCGCTCAGGGAGTGCATGAACCCGTCGCTTCACAAACGAGAGGCTGTCGATCAGATCCCCCTGATGCTCGAAGAGACGCGCTTCGTAACGGACCAGTGGAAGGATGGAGCGACTGTCGACATGCTGGTCGAGATGCGGAAGATCGCGCTCGTAATCCTGATGCGGACGCTCTTCAAGATCGATTTCCGCCCGGATCTCGATCGCCTCTGGCATCCCATTTTGCGCTCGATTGCATTCATCTCGCCCGGTCCCTGGATTGTCTGGCCCGAGATGCCGCGCTTTGGATTCATGGCTCCGCTACGCACGCTCGATGATTACCTCTACGCGATCATTGACGAGCGCCGGCAGCAACTTGGAGCGTCCGACGCCGGGGCGGACACGTCGGATCTCCTGGGCACGCTCATCCAGACCGATGGCATGAGCGACGATCTGATCCGTGACCAATTGCTCACGATGCTGATCGCCGGACACGATACGAGTACCGCGCTGCTCGCCTGGGCTCTGTGGCTTCTCGGCTCGAATCCAACCGCACTCCAAAGGGCGACGGCCGAGGTCGATCACGTGGTAGGCGAGAATGGAATCGACACTTCGTCCCTGGCGAATATGGAGTATGTCGACTGGGTAATCAAGGAGGCGCTCCGGCTGTATCCGCCGATCCATGTAGGCAATCGACGCGTCCGAACGGACATTGAGTTCGGAGGACACCGGCTGGAGGAAGGGCGACGCGTGATGTACTCCATCTATCTGTCGCATCGTGATCCCAAGATCTGGAAGGATCCCGAGGCCTTCATTCCGGAGCGATTCCAACCCGGAAAGGATCGGAGGCCGAGTCTCGCCTACGTCCCGTTCGGGGGAGGTCCGCGCAACTGCATCGGCGCCGCATATGCCCAGATCGAAGCGAAGGTCGTGCTCGCCCACCTTCTCAGTTCGTTTCAATTTGAGCTAATTGACCGGGACGTCCGCCCGCACATGGGGGCAACGCTCGAGCCGCGTCCTGGCGTACGGATGCGGGTATTCCGCAAGCTGGCGATCTGAACTCGATCGCGTGCACGTCTCTACGGAATCGTACATTTGCTCGATTGCGCGGATTACGCGTCAGCTTTAACGTGGCAGCATGAAGGGGTCAATCGCAGATCCCGCCCTGGCAAGACACGAGAAATGGGTGGGACGAACCATTGTGGCGCTGAAGTCACTGGTCGCGGTCATGGCGGCCGGTGCGATCGGATTCTACGCCATCTGGATGCTGTTCAGTCCGAATCCGGGGGCGCACTCGTTCCTCGACGCGGTCTACCTGACCGTCATCACGCTCGCCACGGTCGGGTATGCCGACAATATGGAGCTCCTCCTGCTGCCGGAGCCCGGGCGCAGCGTCGCGCTGATATTCACAATCGTGTATGTTCTCGTGGCCTACGGGGTCGTCGTCTGGACTTCGTCGACCGTCGTGGCCTATTTCGTCGAAGGAACGCTTTCCGATGCGTTGTTCCGGAGACGACACCAACGTCGTGCTACCCAGATGGAAGATCACTTTATCCTTTGCGGGCTCGGACAGACGGGCATCCCCATCATCGACGAATTTGCCAAGACCGGCAAACCCCTCGTCGTGATCGACGTGAACAGGGATCGCCTGAACTTCGTTGAGCAGGAGTCGGAGTCCGACGTCGTGCTGCTGCACGGCGACGCAACGGACGAAGCCGTGCTCTCCCAGGCGGGACTCCAGCGGGCATCCGGGCTCATCTGCAATCTGTCTTCGGACCCCGACAACTTGTTTCTTACGATCACGGCGCGCGCGCTCAATCCTAAGATTCGCATCGTGAGCAGCGCGGCGGATCCGAAGAGTCGCGACAAAATGGTTCGCGCTGGGGCGGATTCCGTCGTATACCCCTGGCAGATCGGCGCCATGCGCATGGCATCGGAGATGATTCGCCCGACGGTGGTTTCCTTCCTGGATCGCATGCTGCGTGATCCCAAGCGACAGATCAGGGTTTCGGAGGTGCCGGTTGCCGGTATGTCCGACTTCGTCGGCAAGACGTTGCGCAACAGCCGCATCCACGAGGACTTCGGTCTCCTGGTCGTCGCCATCCATGAGCCCGGAAAACCGGAAAACGAGTTTATTTACAATCCCTCAGGGGATCACGTCATCCAGACAGGGGCGATGCTCGTCGTCATTGGGGAGGTGGAGCAGGTGGATAGGCTGAGCAGGAAGGCTGGGGATTAGTCATTGGTCATTGGTCATTAGTCATTAGAAGGTCCGAGCATTCCCAGCGGCGACGCCTTCAGCAAGCGCTCCAGACCTTCTCGAGACGACGTCGGACGTCGGACGTCGGACGTCCATCACTCCCCACGGCACAGCTCCACCTCGAACGAAAGCTTCTCGATCCTTCCCATCGGCATGTCGCTCGTCGGATCCGATGTTTCAGCCGACAAAATCCGAAATTCGCCACGCGCAGTATTCGTCTTCCCCAGCGTAGCGGTCGCCTCATCGATCTCATCCGAAGTCTTATCCGCCGGCCAGAGGAGGACGCCGATGGCTTCGTTCATCTTCTGGAACGATGCTTCGTCGACGACGAAACGGAAAGTGCGGGGAGTCCAGTCAACGGCTTCCGAAGCGGAGTGACCGTACGATGTGTCGAGGTAGCGCGGATTGGAGAACCGATACGGCGGTGTAGCGACCAGGAGATAGTCATGCGTGGAATCGGGGCCGACGACGCGGATCGTCCAGCCGTCAGGATTGGGCGGGCTCTTCGACGGATCCAGGACGAATTTCAGGCTGTCTCCGAAAACACTGTTCGAATCGCTCTCCCTGCTTGACGGTGTCGGAGATCGTCGTGTCGGGGCATAACCGCACGGACTCCTGCGCATGGCAAACCGTCGAACCTGCGAGAGTCACCGCATAGCAGAGCATTCCGGTGCCGCCCAGCGCAGACGTCACGACGAGATTCAAGTGGCCCCTGGCTGGAGAACTGGAACATGACAGTTAGAGTAGGGTTGGCGATAACTGTCCCATAATGTTAGCCCAGTGTAAGGACTGATGCTCAGTGCAGGCTAGGATCCGTGCTCAAGAGTGATCGAAAATCTAGGCGGCGGCAGCGACGGCATGATCCATTACATCGGATTCGTTCTCGGATGCTGTCTGATGGTGGCCTCGTCCGGACTCAAACTCTCAGCTCAAACTCTTCATACGCAGACTTTTGAGTTGGTCGAGATCTTGCTCACCTCATCGCGCGACTACGCACAGCCCGTCACCGACGTAACGGTCAACGCGGATTTCCATGGTCCTGACGGCTCGATAATCTCCATTTCCGGATTCTGGGACGGCGGTCGAATATACCGGGTACGTTTCGCCCCGCCGCTACCGGGCACCTGGACGTTTCAAGTCTCGGCAAGTGATCCCGCCAATGCCGGATTGAATGGCAGAGAGGGGACCATCTTGGCGTCGAAATATGAAGGCGATGAAATTTTCAAACGAAAGGGCTGGCCGAAAGTCTCGCCTGATGGCAGATACATCACGTATCAAGACAGCACCCCTCTCTTCCTCTTGGGCGATACGGCGTGGGAAATTACGTGGAAGTCCACGGACGACGATCTCGAACCGTATTTGGCCGATCGAAAGGCCAAAGGATTTAACGTCATTCAGTTGGTAACGCAGTCTCACCAGTTTGAATATCCGTGGGGAATCGAGAATCAGTTCGGCGAACGGTTTGTTCTGGACTCGGATTTTTCATTGCCAAATCCAAGGTATTTCGACTACCTGGACGAAATCGTCAAGAAGGCGAACGATGCCGGGATGGTCGTTTCCATGGTACCGCTCTGGGGAAGACTCATCGAGTTCGTTGCTACGGAGCTCGGCTATGGTACACCCGTCACAGTTGAGGAAGCACTCGTCCTCGCCCGGTACACGGCCGCTCGGTACGCGGGAAGTAACGTGATGTGGATCGCTGGAGGAGACTGGAAATATGATGATCCCGACCAGAATAAGTTCTGGGCTACGTTCGCACGCACACTGAAGGCTGCCGGTGGGGACATTCATCTCACCACCATCCATTCAACCGGATGGACCGGATCGTTCGATTTCTACGGTGAAGATGCCACGTGGCTGGATTACTACATGTACTCGGTCGGGCACTACGCCGAACCGCTTGCCTATAGCTGGCAGGGCGCCATTGCCGGCTACACGGCGAGACCGACCAAACCTGTCATTAGCGGTGAGGCCCAATACGAAGATCTCCTGGATCACTTCTGGGAACACCATGAAGATACCACCGGAGTACCCCGTATTAGGGCAGTCGATGTACGGGAAGCAGCATACCAGTCGATCTTTTCCGGAGGACTCGCTGGATACATTTATGGAGCGAATGGAGTATGGCAGTGGTCCACGCCATCGATTCCTGGCGGATTCGGTTCGCGGTACCTTGTCGGGGAAGCAAGCAGCTTGCCCGGGTCCGTCCAAATGGGATTGCTAAGGCGTCTCATGGAGGAGAGTGACTGGTACAAGTTGGAGCCTAATCAGGAACTACTCGTCAGCGTAACACCTGACATCCACGTTCCGATCGCGCAGTCTCAAGACAGGATGCTGGCCTACTTCCCTGCAAACACTGAGAAGGCTGCGTTCAAGGTATCGTCGTTTGGGCCGGAAGCAGGCTATTGCTGGATCGATCCTTCTACGGGGGATTCAACCGAGTTCACGCAGGTTCCAGTCGACGGGATACTCTCGGTTCAGCCGCCAGACGGGTCCGACTGGCTCCTGTCGCTAGATACCAACGTATTTCTGCAAGAGCCTAAGCCTCCTGCGGAGGTTCAGGGCTTCGCCGTGAACAACTTTCCCAACCCATTCCTCGGCAAAACCACGCTGCTCATTCAACGGCCCGAGGGTGGCATAGCGGAAGTGACGATTGTTGACGCGCTCGGTCGCGTGCAGGTTCGCACGATACTTCCGGTGCACCAACAGGTTACGGGGCTCGATTTCTCGCCGCAGGCCGGCGGCCCCTACTACTTTCGAGTGGTCTTCTTCGGAGCGTCCGGGAATACGTACCGGGCTACCGGAGCAATGATGTCTCTTGGACAATGACCGGCAATCGCAAGTCGTCCACGTACGTTCAGTGGACAATCTGCAGTGGCTTGACCTTGACGCTACCGGCGTGCTCCACTCGTACGAAATAACTACCGGGCGCAAGGGCATCTAACTGGATGTTGACTGTGTGGAGACCGGCCGGTAGTTCTCGTTCTATCGCATGGAGAACGTGGCGACCGAGAACGCTGTAGACGTCTATTGCCATCCTTCCGGAATCCAGGGATAGAAAACGAACACTCGTGTACACCGTGGCCGGATTCGGAAAGATGCCAACAATCATCCGGTCCGAGCCATGTTCTGCGACCTGACCATCGAATGCACCCATCGGCTCCAGTCGCAGCATCAGAACGTCGTGAGAGGCAATATCTTCGACAAGGGGCTCTGTTGTTGTACCCCGATCTTCGTGCAGCCAGAGATTTCGCACGTTGTATTCGATTTCATCGAAGGCGGCGTCGCGAAAGAACTCTGCGTCAACGACACGCTCTCTTGCCCAGTCGAACCTGAACGTTCGAGTTTGCGACGACCGATTTACAACCGCCATCGCCCACGCCCCGTGCATCAGCGGCTTGAACCAGATCTGGATTTCGTTGCTCTGCGCATATCGGAAACCCTGGATTCCCAGCGAATCTTGATCTACAGCGATGACCTCGCTGTTGGTCAATGTCTCAAGCGCTTCCCGGGACATGTTTCGGACGTCGTTGCCTGTGAGCAGAGGCGCTGCAAGCATGCTCCACAGTGAGAAGTGGGCTCGATCCTCAGCGGGCGTCATCCCATTGCCGACCTCGAGTATGTCCGGATCATTCCAGTGCCCCGGTCCGGCATACGCCCGCAAGTTTACCTGTCGATCGACGATCGGCATGATGCCCCATGAGTACCAATCTCCGTGGTCCACGACACAGTCGAAGCAAACCGTAATGTCGCCAACTGTGCGCCATAGATGACCCACCGATCGCGCCCACTCCCACGGCTTACTGAGGCCCCATTCGCAGATACTGAACACCACGGGTCGACCCGCTTCGGCCAGAGCCGTACTCATGGTCTGGTATGCCTCAACGGGGTCCAGCCCATCGGAAAAGCACCAGTCGTATTTGAGATAGTCCACACCCCATGAGGCAAAGGTGATCGCATCCCTGTATTCATTCCCGCCGCTTCCCGGCCATTCGCCACACGTCTTCGGCCCGACATCCGAGTAGATCCCGAATTTCAAACCCTTGCTGTGCACGTATTCCGCCAACGCCTTCATGCCTGAAGGGAATCGTTCCGCATCGGCCTGCAGGTTTCCTTCGCCGTCTCTCGACTTGGTCCAACAATCGTCGATGTTCAAATAGACGTAGCCGGCGTCACGCATGCCGGTCGTAACGATGGAGTCCGCAATATCCCGAACAATCTGCTCGTTCATGTCACAGCCGAAGTGGTTCCAGCTGTTCCAGCCCATCGGAGGTGTGAGGGCCAGCTCTTCGAACTTCTGACCGTATGCGGGTGGAACAGCAAAGATCGTTCCCGCGAGCATGCTTGCACCCAGGAGGACCTTTACAAATCGGATTCTCCTCAGCATTTCCGTCCTCTCACTACGTTCACGCTCACTCCCTGACGTCGCCCGTCTCCGCTCCATTCTCGATCGTTGCGTCCAGGTCGCTCATCAATCCGGCGTACTCCGTCAGTATGTCGAGAGTGGACGAGTCCTTGTCGTAGATCGAGTACCGTCCCTGTTGTTCGTTTGGGGGATCTCCTGTAAACGGTTCGCCTTTCTGCCACAGCGAGCCAGGCGTGACCGGTCGTCCCGAACCCGACCACGACCAGACATTGCTTCCGGCGGCCACGTTGCCTTCCTGCGCGAGCCTGTACAACGCCTCAAGGACCACTCGATAGTAGCTATCGCGGTACGCCGTGCCGGCAGAGATCTCGAAGCTCCCGCCGTCCCGCGACACGCCGAATTCCTCTACCACCATCGGCTTGTTGATGGCGCGCGCAAGGCTGACGTGATCGGCCAGATACCCCATGGCGCGACCTACGGCCGTCGGGAACGTTTCGTCGGACTTCTTCGGATCGAACCATCCCCAGTTCTCGATCCAGATATGGATGGTTATGTAGTCGAGATAGGGCGACGTGCTGACCCATTCGAACTGCGTCCCGTTGCCTGGGACGAGCTTACCCTCGCCTCCCAAACAGACGAGATGATTTGGATCTTGCAGCTGTATGAATCCCGCCGCTTTGTCCACCCATTCCACGTATTCATCCGAATGAGCGGAGCCACGAGGCTCATTCGCCAGCTCCCAGGTCATGATGGTCGGATCGTCGCGATAGAGCAGGCCCGTTATGTGATTCTTACGATGGATCAACTCGAATATGAAGTCGAGATACAATCGCTGCGCGTCGAAATCTGCATAGAACTGGGATGCGTAGTTTTGCAGGTCATCAGACGAATAGCCTCCCTCCCCTGGCGATGGATAGGGGATGGGAGTCCCGGTCGTCCACGAAACATACTGGGCCATCCCGCCGGACCAGTCAAAGAAGTTGTTGAGGACCAGCACCGCCTTCATGTCCCGCTTCCCCATTTCGGCGAGCAGAAAATCGAGTCCTTTCAAGAGATCCTGGTTGTACACACGTGGCTCCGGCTGAAGAGTCGGCTTGACGCGGAAGGGCTCGGTGTTGGGACCTTCGCTCGACGCCATGACGCGCAAGTTCTTGAGGCCCCTCGCCGCCATCGAATCGAGTTCCATAACCAGCCGGGCCCGATCGCCGCCTTCGCCCTCCGATCCGAGATTCATCCCGTACCAGAAGTTGACCCCTGTGAAATAGTAGTAGTGCCCATTCAGCACGAAGCGACCGTCTTCGACCCTTACGAACGCGTCCGATTGAGCTGAGACGCTCGAGCAGCTCGCGCAAACAAGGAGAAACGTCAGGAGGGCGCCCCAGCGGCGGGCCCGAGTTGATGTCATCATTGTTACAACCTTCGGTTTCGTTTCCGGTTGGTCAGGTTCCGAATTGTCGGTCCAGGCATAACGTACACCTGCGAGTTGAGAAATGGACGATCCATATATTGACGCCATGAAAATGCGGCAAGCGGGTGAATTCTGGCGTATCCCATATCGCGCCTTGAGAGCGCGAGCTCGCCATACCCCACCTCTCCCTGTAATACGTGCAATGAAGCGCTGCGTTGTCCCGATCCTCCTGTTGCTAATCGTCACTTCCGGGAAGCTGCTCGCCCAAGAGCAGCGGCCGAACATCGTCTTCATCATCACCGATGATCAACGCGCCGACTGGCTCGGCGTCGCCGGACACCCGGATCTGAGGACGCCGAACATTGACCGCCTCGCCAACGAGGGTGCGCGCTTCACCGAGTTCTTCGTGACGACCCCGCTTTGCTCGCCCAGTCGAGCGAGCTTCCTGACAGGTCAGTATGCCCACAAACACCTGGTCACGAATAACGACCGGCTGGGAATCGACGTCATCGGCCACTCGCTTTACACTTTTCCACGACGACTACGAGAGGCAGGTTACGAAACGGCCTTTGTCGGGAAGTGGCACATGGGGCTCGATGATTCCCGGAGACCTGGATTCGACTATTGGGTCAGTTTCAAGGGCCAGGGACAATACATCGATCCAGTAGTCAACGAAAACGGTACCCGGCTGCAACTCACCGGATACATCACGGACTACCTTAACAGAAAGGCGGTCGAATTCGTCAGCCAGCCTCGGTCACAACCTTTCCTTCTATACCTCTCCCACAAGGCGGTTCACAACCCATTCCTTCCGGCTGCTCGATTCGACAGTCTCTACACGGATGTAACCTACCATCCGCCGGAAGTAACGGATGCGGATATCAAAGGAAAGCCGGCGCTGCATCTCAATTTGCCGACGGTGCCTTGGTATGAGCTGGAGAGTATAGCGCCGGAACCGGGCGAGCCTCGGCGCGGTCGCGGGAAAGACCCAGGTTCCATCATTCGGGATCAGATGCGCACGCTCATGTCGGTCGACGAAGGCTTGGGCATGCTTTTCGACGTACTGACCGAAACCGGACAACTGGACAACACCGTGGTGATATTCACGAGCGACAACGGGTTCCTGCTCGGTGAGCACGGTCGATTCAACGACAAGCGGCTCGCATACGACGAATCGATCCGAATTCCGTTCATCATTCGATACCCGCCCCTGGTCACCCCGGGAACCATCATCGATGCGATGACCCTGAACGTAGACGTTGTCCCGACCCTCTTGGACATCGCCGGAGTCACTCCCATAACCCCCGTGAACGGTCGTTCGTTCGTTCCCTTACTGCGCGATCCGAATGCAGACTGGAGAGAGTCGATGCTGACCGAATACTTCCTCGAAAAGGTCGCGCCAAACGCCAGGCCCTGGCAGTCGGTCCGCACCGAGCACTGGAAGTACATACGCTACACCGACCTGGAAGGAATGGACGAGCTCTACGACCTGCAGGCCGATCCGCACGAAGTGCGTAATCTGATCAGCGATCCCTCCGCCATTTCCACGCTCGCGGAAATGCAGACGAAGCTCGATTCGCTCCTCACTGCAACGAAATAGCCTGCCCACATCGCGCCGCCGGTCGACGGCTCCGGCTGTGCCTTAGGCCCCTTCGAGCACCCGATCGATCGATGCGAGTTCTTCTTCGCTCAGTGGGGATGCCGCGAGTGCCGCGACGTCGTCTTCAAGCTGCTGCACTTTGCTCACCCCGATGATGATCGACGTGACTTCGGGGCGACGCAACACCCAGGTAAGCGCCATTTGTGCCAGCGTCTGTCCGCGTGCCACGGCGATGTCGTTCAGCGCTCGGACGATCGCGTGCCGCCGGTGGACAGCGTCGACAGTCAGAAAACCGTCGGGATCAGCCGCACGCGAGTCGTCAGGAATTCCGTCGAGATACCTGCCCGTCAGCACGCCCTGAGCGAGCGCCGAGAAGATCGCACACCCGACCCCTTCCCTCGCCAGGAGTGAGAACAGGCCATGTTCGGGTTTCCGCTGCAGCATGCTGTACTGGGGCTGATTCAGCAGGCAGGGCGTACCAAGGCTTCGGAGAATAGTGATCGCCTGCTCCATTCGGTCAGGGTCGTAGTTTGACAGGCCCACGTAGAGGGCCTTACCGGAGCGCACCATACGATCGAGCGCTCCCATCGTCTCTTCGAGGGGCGTGTTGAGATCCTGACGATGGTGATAGAATACGTCGACATATTCGAGTCCAAGGCGGCGAAGACTCTGATCGAGACTGGCCAGCAGGTACTTGCGGGATCCGTGGTCGCCGTAGGGACCGGGCCACATCCGGAAGCCGGCCTTCGTAGCGATGAAGAGCTCGTCACGATGCGCCCACAGGTCCGACTTGAGAATTCGGGAGAGCGTGATTTCGGCGGCGCCCCCAGGCGGGCCGTACTCGTTTGCAGTGTCGAAATAGGTGATGCCCAGATCGAAGGCACGCAGGGCCAGTGACCGAGCCACTTCAGGGTCAGCCTTTTCGCCAAAGTTGTGCCAGAATCCCAGTGAAAGAACGGGCAGATCGATGCCGCTTCGGCCGGCTCGGCGATACTGCATATTGTCGTATCGATTATCTGATGCCACTTCCGGTTCGTTGATTAATTTCGACGACGGACGATATCACTGTGAATGTATTGCGTACCAGAAGATGATGTACAGGATGGCGGTTGCCATTCTTGATCGGGATGCGTCCCGGATAGACTAAGTCGATGCCAGACGGCATCCATCATATATTCCCCGCAACGAGCCGTATGAATCCTCTTTGAATCCCGGGTCATGGTCACATTCTACACCGCCACGTCGCTCGACGGCTTCCTTGCCACGCTGGACGACGACGTCTCCTGGCTCGATCGGCTCCCGCCGCCTAACGAGGACACGTATGTGCCGTTCCTGGAGAGTATCGGGGCAATCGCGATGGGTAAATCCACCTACGAATTCTTGCTCCGACACGTGGCGCAGGGTCACGACTGGCCGTATCCTGACCGTCCCGTGTGGGTGTTTACGCACGGTGCGTTCGCGAGCCGCGCGGGCGTGACCTTCGTTTCAGGGGACGTAGCGACGGTGTACCCAGACATGGCCTCGCATGGCAACGTCTGGGTGGTCGGCGGAGGGGAGTTGGCGGGGCAGTTCCTGGACGCGGGACTTCTAGACGAGTTGGTCGTGACGGTGGCGAGCCGGACGCTGGGTGCAGGCAAGGCGCTCCTGCCGCGAGACGCAACGTTTGAGCTCGTATCGGCGCGGCCGCTTGGGAAGGGGTTCGCCGAATTGCGCTACCGTGTGGCGTAAGCACCGACTCGGGACGACGGACGTCTCTTGGAATATTCCTCAAAGTTCTTATTTGGGAAGCGTCCCTCCCAATCCACCGTCCCGCCCTTTCCGAGCCATGAACGTCACAAACTTTGCGACGCGAGCCTTCTCCGTCGCAGGCGCCACCGCTGCCTTGCTCTGTTGCTTTGTGATTCCCGCGACCGCGCAAAACGTTACGCGTGAGATGCATGTCGAGTATTCCTCGGCATTGTCAAAGGCGTTCGAGCTTCAGTGTCCCGAATCGCTCCCCCTCGGCTTCGCGATTCAGTTCACGGGAACGTACACCAACGACGGAGAGGTCGCCATAGACAACGTCTCGTTTACCGTTACGGTAACGAACCTTTTGTCACTCTCAGACTTCACGACGACCCAGGGGACCTGGACGCCCGGAGCGCAAAACGCATCCCTTGCAATGGGTACCGTAAATCCAGGCGTGGTCGTCACGTTCACCTTCCTGATCTCAACGGTCGACCTCGGCACGGCGACACTCACCTCCCAGTACAGTGGCGAAAGCCAGGAGAGCTGCGATATCGAGGTCACGCCGCCGTCGGGAACCGTGTATGCCGCGAAGTACAACGATTTCAACGGCAACGGGACGATGGACGAAGGAGAGCCCTACATGGAGGGCTGGGACTTCTTCCTCGACGAGAACGACAACGGCGAGCTGGACGAAGGCGAACGTGTCGCTTCTACCGACACATCGGGAATGGCCACTTTTGAGAACGTGCCGCTCGGCACGTATAATCTGATCGAATTCATGCGCGACGGCTGGGTCATCACCGAGCCGCATGGATTCAGCGGCTACTCGGTCGAGCTGACCCAGTCGGGTCAGGGATTCTTGGATTGTTCGGGAACTTCCGGATTCCGCTCTATGCACCGGTCGCGATGCTGTCGGATCCGCCCTTTACCGGGTCATCGACCGATTCGGTGACCCGATGCCGGATGGAACGTTCGACTTCAAGGTGGCAAGCGTTTCGGACGAATACGACTACACGTACCTGAACGTCGTTGTAGATCTTAACGGCGACGGCATGATCGCCGATTACCCGGTCTCGAAAGACTCGGATCAGAGCGAGTGGGTTCTTCGAAACGTTCCGCTCCCCGGTACGAACGGACTCTTGAGCACTCCGCGGTTTAGTGCATGGTTTCCGTTGCCTGACATGACGATCGGCGCCGAAACGGAGATCCCCTTCGTCGCCGGGCTTACTTCCGACCTGATCGACGTGCCCGATAACACACCCATCGAACTGATTATGGCGGATCTGGTCAGCACGGTACCGCTTGAGGAGAACCAGTGGGGCGATAACGATCCCAATGGACAGGAAGTCCCCGATCAACCGGAACCGGAACCGGCAACTGTGCCCTTTCCTGAGATAACGTTCGTCGACTTCATTCCGGGCCCGAACGATCCAAACGGGATGCCGGACATCGCCCAGAAACACAACGAGTGCGGTCCGACGTCGACCGCAAATTCGCTTATCTGGCTGGCGAACAAGCACAACTTTTCGGACCGGTTGCCGCAGAAGGATGGCGAGGTAGATCAAGACCAACTCATCCTCGATCTCATGCAGGCGATGGCCGGAAACCAGACGAGACCGTTCGGCGGCCTGCAAGGAGACGAGTTGCACGACGGCAAGAAGACATACATCCAGGCCCGCAACCTTCCGTTGGTCGTAGAAGGCGGAAATACCGATGACAATGCCAAGGGGGCAAAAGCATTCGAGTTCATCCGCAACGAAGTCCCCAAGGGACAGGACGTAGAGCTCTGATCGGATGGCCGCGCGGCGGATCTGACTGGGTGACCGTTACGGGCTATGCGACCTCTTCGGAAAAGAAGGCGGTGCTGTTCGTTCATGACCCGGACGACAAGAAGACGGCCGAGGTCGTTTGGCAACTCGAGGTCAACGCCAGCGACCAGATCACGGGCAAGGTGAAGTCACCGAACGGGAACCTATTGTGGGCGGTGGCCGAGTCACCGTAGCCAACATCGGGACCGAAAAGGAGGAAACGCTGCCGCAATCCTTCGAGCTCTTCGAGAACTACCCCAACCCGTTCGAAGAATCGACGACTATCGGCTTCGCGCTTCCAGAACATGCGCATGTGGTGATGAAGATCTTCGATATGCTCGGGCGTGAAGTGGAAACCGTGGCCGACGACAGTTCACCGCCGGTAATCACACCGTGGCATTCAACGCGAGCCGCCTCACGAGCGGGACCTATGTCCTGGAAATGAGATCGGGCGACTTCACGCAGTCGAGGCTGATGGTCGTTGTTGGTCATTAGTCGTTGGCGAGAACGCGACAGCCATGGCCGCACGGCGCTGAAGCAACCGTGCTACAATACGTCCCGCCCTGCTGCCGCAGGGCTGGGTTGTCCTCAAATTTCGGCACTTCCTGGCGATTCAGACGCCAGCCGCACGGCGCTGAAGCAACCGTGCTACAATACGTCCCGCCCTGCTGCCGCAGGGCTGGGTTGTCCTCAAATTTCGGCACTTCCTGGCGATTGGGACGCCAGCCGCACGGCGCTGAAGCAACCGTGCTACAATACGTCCCGCCCTGCTGCCGCAGGGCTGGGTTGTCCTCAATTTTCGGCACTTCCTGGCGATTTCGACTGTCGTTAGCCCGCTTCAGCGGGGTTGACCCATTGTAGCACGGGGATTTATTCCCGTGCGGGTGTTGGGGTCATCGACGCACGTGGTGAGATTGCGATTGCATCCAGGTTACGTTTGTAGCCCCCAGGTGTCTATTCAGAAACGCACGACACCCATGCCATATTGCCAGCTGCATTACCACCTTGTTTGGTCAACGAAGGGCCGAGCTCCTCTTATTTCGGGGTCGCTTTGCGAGACGCTCCATGCAGAAATACGGAAGCAATCGCGAGAATTGAATGCGGTTGTGCACGCCGTAGGAGGGATTGAAGACCACGTCCACGTGGTGGTTTCGCTTCCGCCAACATTGGATGTCGCGACATTTGTGGATCGCATCAAAGGGGGCCACATCATTCAAGATGAGTCGGATGCTTCGCCCAACAAGTTTCGCCTGGCAATCAGAGTACGGAGCATTCACCATCAGGCGTCAGGAGATTGGCAGGACCGTGCAATACGTCTTGAATCAAGAGACGCATCACCGCAAAGGCAGACTCATTGACGATCTGGAACGATGGTGAATCACGGGTAGCTGGTGTTGGGGTTGCAGGTCCTGTCGTCTCTCCTCGACGGTCGCGCCGTCTGCCATGGCCGCACGGCGCTGAAGCAACCGTGCTACAATACGTCCCGCCCTGCTGCCGCAGGGCTGTGGATTGCCCCTATCGTAATGCGGCTGGAACCCGGAAGGCATTTCGCACCCAGCCCGCTTTAGCGGGCGTGATTCATTGTAGCACGGGGATTTATTCCCGTGCGGGCGTGGGGAACATGGGGATTTATTCCCGTGCGGGCGTCGACGATTGATCCTTGATATAACACCCCACTGGATAACCCGTCCGATAATCAGGATATTGGATAGATAGACTGACTGGAAACCTGATCTACCCGCTACTCCTGTGTCCGACTCTGTCAATCGACGTCGATGGCTTCCCTATCTGGGCGCCCTCACACTCCTTCTCCTGGCTGCAAACATCGCCTTCTTCCTGAATCGCGACATGGAGGACAGCTACTATCCGACCACCTACGCGACCATTTACTATTCGACCGACCGGCCGGTGATTTCCGACTGGAAAGAGGTCGACGGCGGCATCGAGGCCGTGCTCAATTGGAACGCCCCTGTCGAGGGTTGGCGCATTCTCAAAGAAGGCGCGCCTTACTCGCAGAACCAGGGTGCAAACCCCTTCTTCCCTACTCCGGTCGGCGATGAAGCGATGCACCTCTACAAAGCGATCCCGGAACCGGAAGGACTCTTTCCGCCGCTTGAAATCGAGATCCGGTTTCTCCCCGAGGCATTCCATACGAACCGCGGCCTGCCCCGGCCGGATACGTATCTCATCCGAACGGACGTGCCCACAGCACGCTTCGAAGAGTATCCTGTCAGCGCCTGGGTCGACGATTACGGCTACATGAGCCGGGACGATCTCGCAGCAACCGACGACATCCTGAAGAATCAGGTCGGCATCCGGTCCGACGACACCGTCACCGAGCGCCTCGAGAAGCTCATGGCGCATTTCCGCAGCAAGCTCGGGCAAAAGTGCCGCGGCACGCCCCCTCCGGATTTCCGCTGGAAGACGCCCTTCCAGATCTACAAGGAAATGGACTCAGGTGAGTCGCAGGGATGGTGCACGCAGCATGCCCAGATGTTCACCTATTTCGCGAACCGGGCCGGCCTTCAGGCAAGACTGATCCAGGGAGCTCGGCTTGAAGGCAACGATTTCGTCCTCACCGGGCATACATGGGTAGAGGCTTGGATTCCCGAGCAAGGGCGCTGGGCATGGGTGGACCCGAGTTATGGTCTCGTCTACGCCAAGGATAAAAACGGACGCTTTCTCAATACGGTGGAACTGTCAGAACTGCGACAGCACGACGCATGGGACGGGTGACGGCTCGCGTTTACAAAGACTGGGGTGGCCGGAACTCGAAGGCGAGGACGGCACGTTCGTCAACGCCGATTTCGCGGACGTCAACGGGATCGTCGAACGGCAGTTCGTTACGAGCTCGATCTACAAATGGCGGCGGCCGCCGAATGTGGAGGATATCCGGTACGACTACAGCATGCTCTTCAAGAACAGTACGTTTTTCTGGGGAAACCTCGAGCGGTACTGGTTCAAGCCGCCGTTGGCCCTGGCGAATTTTCCGACGGACGGTGCGCGGACATACTGGATCCGGCACATCCTGCTGTGGAGTTTCCTGGCTTCGCTCATTGCAACGTTTGCGTTTGTCGGCCTGCGCCGCCGAAGTCCAATTGTCAAGGAACCAGTGCACGCACTCTAACGATTAATTGGCCTGCCTCACGTTTGCGATGTCCGCCCTAGAGCATCGCCCGGAGCCTAACGACGAACAACCGTCTGGATGTCCACCGACCGACGATACAGTGAAAAGGAGATAGCGTCCATCTTTGAGCACGCTGCTTCAGCCCAACGTGCAGCGAGTGACCATCCGTCCGCCAGCGAGGGCTTGACGCTCGACGAGCTGCAGATGATCGGAGCCAGGTTGGATCTCTGAGTTCGTGACACGGGCTGCAGCGGGATTGGATGACCACATCCCCGAGGTTGCGCCCGAGACGTTCCTGGGACTTCCCGTGAGTGCTTCGCATACGGTCGACATTCCAGGACCGTTCACGGAAGATGACTGGGACCGCCTGGTCGTAGACCTCCGCCACACGTTTCAGGCGCGAGGGGAAATCACTCTGGACGGCGCACTTCGCGAGTGGCGAAACGGAAATCTGTTTGCCATGGTCGAACCGACTAAGTCGGGTGCAAGGCTCCGCTTCGGCACGAGAAAAGTGGAGACCCGCTACGCGATCATCGCAGGATTCGGATGGTTTCTGTTCATCCTCATGGTCGCGCTGATGAAGATGGCTCAGAACGATTTCGCGTTGGATCCGAAGGTGTTGTTCACCATCATGATGGCCCTGATCGGACTGGGCGTCGCCGGCTACTCGGCGTCGACGCTGCCAAGCTGGGCTCGGACGCGAAGGAAGCAGATGGAAGCGATCGCAGCGCGAGTTCTCAAGTCGAAAGGGGTCGGACGTCAGTCAGTCCTCCACGACAGCGAAGCGCAACTGCCGGCGCCGAAATCGACGCTTCTCGACGTTCCGGAAGAGCCGACTGAAGCAGAGGAGAATCGGTCGGGGGCGACGCGCGTCCGAGAATAAGTCGAGGGGTCTGGGGCTCCAATTCACGGGTAGCTCGGAAGCAATCACCTTTCACCGCGAGATGCCGGCGGAACCAACTCGGGAACCTCTGGAAATGCGGTCGGGGACGCTCCAACCCCACACACGATCATTCCGTCGTCATAGATTCGATTGCCTTTGACTTCGTAACCCGACGCAGCTAATTCTGACGGAGTATACTGAACCCAAAACCTGTTGCGTTGGGAATCCCGCGCGTCCATGAAGCATGCTTCCGCGAAGCCCATGTCAGGTGGTTTGTCGGGGTTGTACGAAGCCCAGCTCTTGGCGCACTCGACGCCCTTGGCAACGGTAAAGCAATGCACGAAGCGGATGCAGTTGGGAACACCTGCCAACATCACTGCATCTTTGCGACCATCACCGTTTAGATCCTTATAGAGGCTGAACGGGGAATCGCTGCAGCGCCAGGGCGACTCGTGTGGGAACCCCGGATATTGTAGCTCTTGCGGCCCTATGAGATCGAGGAGTGAGTCCGGTGTGAAAAAACCCTTGGCCCGCGCATACTCTTCAAGCTGTGTTCGGGCGTCCAACGTAGGATATGTGATCCTCCCGTCCTGTTCGCCATCGATCAGACGACCTTCGTATCTTTCGAGTCCGCAGTCCACTCCAAGGGAATCCAACTCAAGCTGGAAGTTCAGGGAAACCGTGTCCCTGTCGAATGTGGCGGTACCATACACGTCTCGGTATCGTGTCTGAAATGCCTGGATCCAGTAGTGGCCACGTGGTATCATGGCGGAATACTTGCCATTGAGTCCTGTGAGTAGTTTGGCGGAATGTCTATCAGCGCCATCCGCAGTTGACGGGTACAACTCCATCGAAAAGCCTTCAAGAGGTGCACCAGACTCCTTGGCGGTTACCATCCCGTAGAAGTAGGTCGAATCGGGGCTGGCGACCGAGGTGTCTGGCGCCTGCGCGAACGAAAAGGCCGCGATCAGGTTTAGGGCGATGATCAGTGACGTTCTCATCAGGATGTTGCTGCCTCATGTGCGTTTGCAGCACATTAAGATAGGATACCGGTCACGTTGACCGGTTGATCCCCTCCATTCCAAGATCGTATCCTCGTAACCTAGAATGCATCCACCGTCTTGCCGAAACGTAGGCATGAGAACATGCTAGGCCCCCATGAGCGACACCAACGACCGACTCGAACAGCAACTTGCCGCCTGGCGCGACACGATCGGTCACGAGACCGAAGCCGGCGAAAACGAGGCCTCTGGTCTCGAGGCGGGTCTGCGAGCCGAGATCGCGACCCTTTCCAATGCCGGTCTGAGCATCGAGGAGGCGTTCCTTGTCGCCGTCAGACGCCTCGCCGAGACGAGTGGCCCAACGCGCCGCTTCATGAACGAGCACGCCGGGACCCTTTTGCATCTGAGCCCGGCTATCTCGACCGAACATGAAGAAATCAACCTCCCGTCTTCGCAATGAAACCCTCGTTGTTCTCGGCCTGGCCGCAGTGGCCGCAATCGCGGTGAAGCTACCGGATTTGCTCGGCTACGCGCTCTTCGGCAGCGGAAATTCGTTTTATGCGCGCAACCTCAGCTTCTTCGTGCTGCCGCTGCTGGCGGTCTATTTTGGATGGAAGCGAGGACTCGATCGGTCGCACGGCGCCTGGATCGCTGCATCGTTCGTGGCCGCCGGCGTGATCGTCAACGTCTTCCCGTTTGTCTCGGGCGGCGCAACCGAAGGTCTCACGGCGCTCCACTTGCCCATCGCTTTGTGGCTGGCGATCGGGGTCGCATACACGGGCGGCCGATGGAACTCGAGCGATCACCGAATGAACTTCGTTCGGTTCTCGGGCGAGTTGTTTGTCTACTACGTGCTGATCGCGCTCGGCGGAGGTTTGCTGACCCTCCTGACTGGATTCCTGTTCGGAGCGATCGGCGTTGACATCGAATCGTTTCTCGGAGAGTGGCTGCTGCCTTGCGGCGCCGCGGGCGGCTTCATCATCGCGTCGTGGCTGGTGGAAACCAAGCGGAGCGTAATGGAAAACATGGCGCCGGTCCTCACTCGCCTGTTCACTCCCCTGTTCGCGGTGGCGATGCTGGCCTTTCTGGTTGCAATGGTCGTAACCGGCAATGGGATCAACATTGAGCGCAACGTACTGATCGGATTCGACTTGCTGCTGGTCGTCGTTCTCGGACTGTCACTCTACACGATCTCGTCGCGTGATCTCGAGGCACGAGCGGGTGTCTTCGACGGTCTTCAGCTAGTCCTGTTGGTCTCCGCCCTGCTCGTAGATCTGCTGGCGCTCGCGGCAATCGCCGGACGAATCTCGGAGTTCGGATTCAGTGCCAACAAGACGGCCGCATTGGGTCTCAACCTGATCATCCTGGTCAACCTGGCGTGGTCGGCTTGGCTCAGCGTCGGATTCCTACGGGGTCGGCGCCGTTTCGATACCCTTGAACGCTGGCAGACGTCTTATCTGCCCGTTTACGCAGCATGGGCGGCGATTGTGGTGATCGCGTTTCCGGCGGTTTTCGGGTTCAATTAGGGTCCCGGCGTCATAGAAAGGCACAACTGTCCGCCTTGGGAGGGGGCGGCTGAAGCGAAGTCTCGGCGAAACGAAGTGAAGCCTGACGGAGCGTAAGCCGGGGGTGGTCCAACGCTGGAGGACATGGACAGCTTGGCCTCCTAGTCGGACTCTGAGGACACTCTCTGCACAGCCTGGGTGACGCTGACACGGTTAAACGGCCAGCACATTGCGGCAAATATCGCCGCAGCAATCACTTCGGTGATCAACAAATACCACGGCCAGTCCGGAAACAAATCATACAGGGAGGCCGTGGCGGGCTTGGCGACGACATACAAGTAGTTCGCGTCGATTGCCACGTCGATTGGATAGACCACCAGTGCATAGACATTCAGGGTCACCAGGGCCATCGCCATGTCCCGCCAAGTTGGACGGTATCGCTCGACGAGCACAATCCAGAATCCGACGATGACGAGCAAGCTGTGCGAAATCATCGTATTCAGAAACTCGACGTGAGGAAAATCGAATACGGCGTCGGGAGTGATCACGGCCTGGAAAGATCCGGCAATGCCGAAGAAATAGATCAGCGGATAGACGCGTTCATCCTGCATCGCGAGTCCGTAGGTGGCCACCCAGATCATGATGGAACACAGGTGCAGCGGCAATTGGCCCTGGACGGTCCACAATCCGGTTGCAACGTACCAGACCTGCCATTCGATCTCCCAAAAAAGGAAGATCCCGACCATCGTCCACCGGAGGCCTCGCCGCAGCGATTCACCCCCTGCCATACCCGCACGAATGATCACGACCCCGACGATCGCCATTGCCAGGATCGTCCAGAGGTGTGACGCGCCGAACAGTTCGAACGGCGGACCAGTGTAGTGTGGTGAGAGAAAGGCATCCAAGATGCGCGAGTTTAGTCGTGACGGATGCAAGAAGCAATTTCGGTCGTCGGGTCTTCTAGTCTTCTGGTCTTCTAGTCTTCTAGTCCGCAGTCGTCCGGTGTACCTGTCTTTCGTAGGGACACGCCGATTCTGACAACGTCGGGAGCCGGCGTATCCGTACATCGTGCAATACGGGGCGATGCGGAAAGCAGGCCGTTCAGAAGATCTTGGACACAGGACCACGGACCACGGACCACGGACGTCCAACAGAAGATCCTTCCCGAACAATCCTTACGCGTCTTATAGAAGCGGAGGCACCGATTCGCTGAACAAGCAACCACGGAAGGCTCTACTCCCCATCGAGGTGGAGCTGCAATCAACCGGCGATCGAAAGATGAGAGAGTTTCAAGACGTCATTGCAGGGAGTGATACGTCCTTTATTTCTGCAGCGCGTGTGCTGCTCGGCCTGTTCGTTCTAGGACTGGGCGTCGTCACCTTCTTCGTTCCGGAATTGAAGGTCGCGTTCATGAATCAGCTAGACGCGGGGCATATTCCACTCCAGGGACTGACGATGGTCGTCCTTCCGACGCTGGAGGGCATCGTCGGCGTGATGCTGATTGGAGGCTACCTGGTAAGACTCGCAAGTTTCGTCTGCGTCCTCATCATGGCGCTTTTGACCTACCTCCATCTGGTCGTCGCCGAGCCCATGCTGCTTCCCCTGCAGTTTGGCCTTCCGCTCATCCCGATTGTCGCGTTGGTACTGAGCGGGTTTCTGTATTTCGTGGAGAGCTATACGGACGAGATCTAACCGACGCTGCCCCGATGACCAGCTAACTATTCACCTACGTTGATATTACCGGTAGCGATGGTATAGAGCGTAGGCGTGAACGGAAGTTCGCCCGTGCAGTCCGGAATAGAGGGAAGGTCAATTTCCTCAACCCAAAGGCCCGTCATGCGATCGGCGTTTATGCCGGGTTCCCCATTATCCTCTGCGCGAAACCAGAAGGCAAGTTCCAGACCGCGTAAGTCTTCGCCAAAGTAGCTGCCTGTGGTAACCGTCCCACTCATCGTCGCGACATTGCCATCGACAGCGAGACAATCGATCACACCATGCCCGTGCACATCGATTTGCTTGTAATCGAGACTCAACTGCCCGGTCGCGCGTCCGTCAGGTAATTCGACCGCAGTAAACGCAAAAGTCCGTCCATTTGACGTGACGGCTATTTCCCCCGAACCAGACGCTCTGACGCCCCTCTTGCCCAACGATGCGTGATCGCTATTCTCTGTTGCTGTAGCCGCAGTTTCGGTAACCATTGCACTGTCACAGCCGGTGTTTACCAATGCCAGCATCACGAGAGATGATATCACGAGAGAGGCGTTAAAGCGTTGGCGAACTGCTCTTGAAATTGATCGTGCTACGTTCATTTGTCCGTGTGAAGTTGAAGTGATCTGCGAACCCGGTTTGCTGTCAGCACCTACGCGAGCTGAGGTTTTCCCCCGCATTTTAGGTTCTGATTTGGGCAAAACCAAGCAGCCCTGTCAGGGGAATAAAACCCATATACACAAAGTCTCTGTCACCTGGGATCAACCGGCGCCTTCGCCTAGCGGCAAGGGATCCGAGGTCCGATATCCAACAACCGGTTTCCGAGGACCGAACGAGCGAGTTCCGGCGATCTCGAGAAGGGTAACGACCACACTCAATGCTTGGACGTATCCAGAGCGCGGCCGAACGTGCGAATCCAAGTCCCATATATTCCCGGACTCAATCCATTCGATGCGGAGTTCAACTGGGAGGCCTTGTCTGAGTCGCCCGTCATGGACGATGTCGAGACCATGCAGAAATGGGCTGAGGAAGCGGATGAAAGGCGGGCGGGGCCGTAATATCCGAACCAAATCCTGAGGGCCTCCATGCGCAACGTAAACGCTGCACTGATCGGATACGGAACCCGTCTCCCGGAAATCGTCCGGCATCTCAAAAATGCCTCCGGAGCGATCCACTACATCGGCGTCTTCGATCCCGATCCCGAGCGGGCGCGTCTTGCCATCGCGGACTCAGCAACCGGTGGACGGCTTTATGGCTCCATCGAGGAGGTCGCGTCCGACCCCGATGTGGACTGGGTTTTGATCGCCTCACCAAACCACCTGCATGCCGCCCAGTCGATCGCCGCACTGACGGCCGGCAAGCATGTGTTCTGCGAAAAGCCGGCGGCCACGACGCTCGACGAACTGCGGGCGATTCAGGATGCCTTGCGTAGCAGCGGCCGCCATTTCGTGATCGGACTAACTTTGCGGCATTCCGAGCACTATCAAACCATCCGATCTTGGATAACGCAGGGGCGCATCGGCAAACTCGTGAGCATGGAGTTCAACGAGACGCTTGACTTCAACCACGGCGGCCACATCCACAGCCATCCCTGGCGACGGCGGTCGGAACTGGGCGGATCGCACTTACTCGAGAAGTGTTGCCACGATCTCGACCTCGCCATCTGGATGGCGGACAGCCTCCCGCGCTTCGTCGCTTCGTTCGGAGGAACCGACATCTTCATTCCGGAGAACGCCGAAATGATGACCACGATCGATGCTCATCCGGATGGCCGGCAGCCGTGGGTCTGCTGGCCAACCGTCGGTGAACGCGTCAATCCTTTCACCGGTGACGCGAACATCGTCGACAACCAGGTCGGCATAATTGAGTTCGCCAACGGCGTGCGGGCCACATTCCACACAAATTGTGTCGCCGGCTTTCCCGAACGGCGCATGCTCCTTCTCGGAACCGAGGGCGCAATCCGCGCTGACGTGATAAGCGGGCTGCTCGAATTCCGCCGGATTGGATTCGATGCCGAGACGGAGCGGGTCGAACTCGATGCCATTGGATCGCATGGCGGTGGCGACCCGATGCTTGCCAGAGATCTTGCCCGAACCATGCTGGATGGCACAGAGCCGGCCGCCTCGATCCAGGAGGCCCTTGGATCCACCGTCACCGCCCTCGCCATGAACGAAGCCATGGCCACTCGCAGCGTGATAGATTGCGCACCGTATTGGGCGTCGCTGGGCATGCCGTCCGCGCCAGACTGAATTCCATCTCCTTGAACGCGAAAAACACCACGGGTGCTACCTGGACAACCCCAGGTCCCTTCCCACCTCTCGTAGTCGTCGATCGTTTGTCCAAACACGGGCCTCTGCCAGCTGGGCGGATGCCAGCAGATGAACGTCCACATACCCCAATCCGCAGCCCATAATCTCATTCACTTCGATAAAGTACAGGACCTCTTCTGTTGAAACGGGCTCTAGCGACGGGAGGGCTTTGAGCAGATTGAGGATCTCGGATCGATTCGAGAGATTCCCGCAGGCCAGCTCGCCGACGATGAACGGATGGCAAACGACCACGCCGTCCTCGAGGAGGTCAATAAGCCCCTTATGCGATCTGCGGAGATGATCGACCCAGATCGACGTATCGACGAGCACGCATGATGCATTCAACGTCGTCGCCGGATAGGTTCCAGATTCGGCTCAGATCCTCCGAGACGTCCCAGGCGTCTGGCACTCTCGCGAGCGATGAGCGCTTTCAAGCCCTCCCGAACAAGGGAGGTCTTCTCGGTCTCACCAGTCAGGCGCGAGGCCTCCCGAAGGAGCTTTTCGTCAATATTCAAAGTAGTTCTCATATGCATTGTTATGCACATAATATGCATATCGTTCCACGTGGCACGCAGTTCCGGCAGCGTACCACATCCAAACACGCGAAAGGCTCGCCCGACTTACGCCAAGCGAGCTTCGATCTCGGCTCGACCTATGGCTCAATTATCGAACCATGAGGCAAATCGCTGCGGACCGGCGCGGTACCCGTCTTCGCGCTTTTGGCGCTTCGCCGGGCAGGCCATCGGACGAGTTCGAAGCCTACAAACAGGGATCGGAAAGATTAGCTTGACTTCTCTTAGTTTCGCTGCACACTCGAGGCGCACGCATGCATCCGATTGACCAATCCATCATCCTCATCTACCTGCTCCTCGTGGTGGCGGCCGGTGTCCTGTTCTCCCGACGGGCATCCCGCGACATGGACAGCTATTTCCTTGGGGGCAAATCAATCCCCTGGTATCTGCTGGGCATTTCCAATGCGTCCTCCATGTTCGACATCTCCGGGACGATGTGGCTCATCTACATGGTGTTCGTTTACGGCTTGAAGGGCATCTGGATGCCGTGGATGTGGCCGACCTTCAACCAGATCTTCTTCATGGTCTATATCGCGATCTGGGTCCGTCGGTCGAACGTCCTGACCGGGGCGGAATGGATCCGAACCCGCTTTGGCACGGGCCGGGGCAGCGAGCTTTCCGCCCTCAGCGTCACGGTCTTTGCGGTGGTGAGCGTAATCGGCCTCCTGACCTACACGTTTGTCGGAATCGGGAAGTTCGCCACCATCTTCTTGCCGTGGGATCTGCCTCCAAACGCCTATGCCGCGATCCTGATGGGGATTACCCTGATCTATGTCTTGCTGGGCGGCATGTACAGCGTGGTGTTGACAGATATCATTCAGTTCATCCTCCTGAGCTTCACCTCCATCGTCATCGGCATCATCGCCTTGACAAAGGTATCCCCCGAGATGCTGGCAGCCGCAGTTCCCGACGGCTGGCTCGACCTGTCGTTCGGATGGCACCTCGGTCTCGACTGGTCGGAGGTCATCCCTGCCGTCAACGACCAGATCGCGTCGGATGGCTACTCGCTCTTCATGATCTTCTTTGTCATGATCGTGCTGAAAGGCATCCTCAACAGCATGGCCGGTCCCGTGCCGACCTATGACATGCAGCGCATGCTGGCAGCCAAGACGCCGCGCGAAGCCGGTCTGATGAATGGGATCGTTTCCGTGGCCATCATTCCGCGATGGATGATGGTGCCGGCCGTTGCCGTGCTCGGGCTGGTCTTTTTCGGACCGGAGGCCAAGGCGATGGGATCGGGTATCGACTTCGAGCAGGTCCTGCCGTTTGTCATCCGCGAGTTCGTCCCCGTCGGAATCATGGGACTGTTGCTGGCCGGATTGCTGGCGGCCTTCATGTCGACCTTTGATTCCGTCGTCAACTGCGGGGCCGCCTACGTCGTCAACGACATCTACAAAAAGTACATCAACAAGGATGGGACCAGCAGACAGTACGTCGTTGCCAGCTATCTCGCCTCAATCCTGCTGGTGGGTGTCGGCATGGTCTTTGGATTCATGCCCAACACGATCAACTCCATCACTGAGTGGATCGTATTCGGATTGGCCGGTGGGTACACCGCCCCCAACATCCTGCGCTGGCACTGGTGGCGGTTCAATGGGTACGGATATTTCTACGGCATGATGAGCGGGGTGGTCTTCGCCATCACGTTCGGACTGATATTTCCGGATATTTCGGCGGTCAACAGCTTTCCCCTGATCATGGCGGTCTCGGCCATCGCGAGCGTCCTTGCATGCCTGTGGACGGAACCGGACGACGAAGAGACCCTCATCTCCTTCTACAAGCAGGTGCGACCGTGGGGATTCTGGCAGCCGGTCTATGAAAAGGTTGTCGCCGTCGATCCGTCGTTCAAGAAGAACACGCAGGCAGCGCGAGATCTCAGCAACGTGTTCGTAGGGATCGTCTGGCAGACATCCCTGCGCCTGATTCCCGTATTCCTGATCGTCTTCCGCTTGACGGCGATGTGGGTAGCGGTGGGCCTGGCGGCGGTTTCCACGGTCATCCTGAAGGTGAGTTGGTACGATAGGTTGGAGGA